>LCKS01000001.1:0-18289 GCA_001001555.1 Candidatus Amesbacteria bacterium GW2011_GWC2_45_19
ATCAAAGTTATTCTTCCGAAGACATTTGACTATTAGCTTTGGTCTTACTCTCATGACAACAGTTTAAACCTGTTGTCGCATATGTGTTGTCAGATTACGACCCATTTGACAAATGGTGAGCTTGCCGGGTAAGCCCGAAATAGCTGTAATTAAGACCCGGATTTCGAGATGGCACATGGGATCTCGAAAGAAGTGGGTCTTTTTTGTTTATAATAAGTCTATGAACCGAACTCTAATTTCCGAAACCATTTCTAAGGTAGGCCAAGAAGTCCTGCTCAAAGGCTGGGTTAATACTCGCCGCGATCACGGCCAAATTGTCTTTATCGATTTGCGCGACCGTACGGGAATTGTGCAAATAGTTGCCAGTCCGGGTCTGGTCGCAGGCCTGCATTCCGAAGACGTCATATATGTTACCGGTCTGGTCAAAGCTCGTCCGGAAAAACTCGTCAATCTCAAGCTAGCCACCGGTACGGTCGAAATCGATGCCCAAAAAATCGAGTTAGTTTCCAAAGCCACCAAGCTTCCTTTCGACCTAGGCCAAGAAACCCTCCAATTAGAATTGCCCACGCTTTTAGACAACCGCGCCCTCACTCTGCGTCACCCCAAGGTTCAAGCCATTTTCAGGGTCCAGGAAGTAATTATTGATGCTTTCCATCGAGCTCTCAAAGCCAAAGATTTTATGGAATTTCAAGCTCCTTCTATTATTCCTTCCATCCCCGAGGGCGGCGCCGAAGTTTTTGAAGTTAAATATTTTGAGCACAAAGCGTATCTCGCTCAGAGTCCCCAGCTATACAAATCACTTTTGGTCAGCGCATTCGAGCGGGTTTTTTCTGTCAACCAAGTCTTTCGGGCCGAGCCTAGTGTAACTACGTCTCACATCGCCGAGTTTACAAGCTTAGACGCGGAGATGGGCTTCATCGATTCCTGGGAAGAAGTCAAAGATATGGCCGAATACGCCATTAAATTTATTCTCGATGAGGTGCAAAAAAACTGCGTCAAAGAGTTGGCCTTATTTGATGTCACCATTCCCGTGGTGCCTGCCAAAATTCCGCATCTTAAAATGCGAGAGGCTCAGCAGATCATTTTTGAGCGCACTGGTCGTGACTGCCGTCACGAAAAAGATTTAGCCCCAGATGACGAACGGGAAATATGTAAATGGGCCACGGAGAAACACCATTCCGAATTAGTTTTCATTTCGCATTATCCCACCAAATTCCGCCCCTTCTATACCTATCCCGATGACGCCGACCCCGAATATAACCAAGGATTCGATTTATTAGGTCGGGGTAGGGAATGGCTCACCGGCGGCCGGCGGATCCATGATTACCAGATACTTCTGCAGCATGCCAGAGAGTGGAAAGTAAACCCCGCCAAAATAAAAACCTATTTGCAGGCCTTTGAGTACGGTATGCCCCCCTTGGGCGGTTTTGCTTTTGGTGCCGAGCGCATCACCATGTTTGTCCTTGGATTATCCAACATTAGAGAAGCCTCCATGTTTCCCCGGGACATGGAACGAGTAGATGTCCGTTTACGATCAAATAATTCAGTTACTAAAAAGTAACAGCCAGCCCAGGCCTGCTCAAAAAATTAGGTATAAAAATCTTATGATCATCAAATTAGCAAAAATAATGCGGTCGCATTAAAGTTGTCAAAGAGGAGTGAACAGACTAACTCCTTAATCAAATAATGTCCGTTTACGATCAAATAATTCAGTTACTAAAAAGTAACGATATAAAATATCAGACGCTGGAGCACGAACCCACGCCCACCTGCGAGGATTCGGCCCGGGTGCGCGGGACTTCGCCGGGCCAGGGAGCCAAAGCCCTAATTTGCTACGCGGACAAAAAACCCATTCTTATAGTTTTACCCTGTTCCCGCAAACTGGATCCCAAAATATTTAAATTGCTGTTTTCAGTTCATGATTTGCGCTTCGCCACTCCCGACGAAGTCCTGCAGTTAACCGGTTTGCAGATCGGCGCCATTCCCCCTCTTGGTAATTTATTTAATTTGCCCACCTACATTGATCAGGCTTTATCTGCCGAAGAGCGAATCGCTTTCAACGCCGGCGACCGCGCTAAATCTGTTATCATGTCATATTCAGACTATGCCCCGCTCGCTCAAGCCCAAGACACCGGTCACGTTTTTTCCCAGCCTAAGTAGATTATTCTTAATCTTAGGTTTAATATTTATTTTTTTTGCGGCAATAAAGCTCCGCCCCTCTCTTGAATCAAGAGAGGGGGTGGGGGTGAGTTACACTCCAATTCCCGTTTCCCAAGGCCAACCCGTCCCCGCCATTTCCGCGCGCAACGTTTTCATCCTAGACCAAAATTCCCAAACTGTTTTGTTGCAAAAATCCGCCGACGATGAAGTTTTTCCCGCTTCCACTACTAAAATGATGACCGCCCTGGTAGTCCTGGATAATTTTTCTCTGGATCAAACCATTACTGTTATCAGAAGTTATCCTATCGGCCAGAATGTGGGATTTAAACCCGGTGAAACTTTGACTGTGGAACAATTGCTGTACGCCCTGCTGGTCCAGTCCGGCAACGATGCCGCCGAAATTCTGGCCGAGAATCTTCCCGCAGGGAGACAGGTTTTTATCGACCTGATGAATGCCAAAGCTGCCCAGTTAAATTTGGCCCACACCCGGTTTGCCAACCCGACTGGCGTCGACGAATCCGGCCATTACTCTTCAGCAGCTGATCTGGCTCGGCTAGCCGGCGCGGCCCTGAAAAATCCGGAATTTGCCCGCATTGTGTCCACCGAAAATACCATTGTAGCTACCCACGTCCTTACCAACGTCAACCAATTATTGGGCAAAATCCCCGGCGTTCTAGGAGTCAAAACCGGTTTCACCGACGGTGCCGGTCAATCCCTAGTGACGTTAATTAATCGTGACAATCACCCGGTTATTATGGTAGTCCTGGGCAGCCTGGACCGCTTCGGCGACTCCGAAAAACTCATCACCTGGGTTTACAGCAATTATCACTGGGAATAGCCTTGGTCTATCGCCGATACATACGCCACAAATCCGCCGTCACCCTCAAACATATACACCGGCTGTAAGAATTCCTGCGGTTGCCCCGATTCATAATACGCCAAACTCGCTTTGCGCACTGTAACTTGGATTGCCTCCGAACGGGCGATATACCCGCCTCCGGCCTGCAGTTCTGTCCAGGCTTTGTCTACCCCCTTCAGCGGATACGTGGAAAAATCGTTATCCAAGATCCGTGAGTAACTATAATTGGCCTCCACTATCCGTTTGGTTCTGTCATTAGATCCGGATAGAGTCACATTCACCGGCGATTCCTCGCCCTTCGGTGTTATCACTTTCAATCCGTCTTTATCTGCCCTAAACATATCCACCCGTATAAAATTGGCCTCTGACAGCGAAATTGTGGGCACCAGTTCTCCGGTTCCTCCGGCAAAATATGTAATTTTGGCTTTTCCCTCAGTCAAGTCGGCGGCCAACAGTCCCAAATTTTGCCACATGTTTTTGGCCTCCAGTAACACCTGTTCGTTATTGGATATGGTCTTTTCATCCAGTATCCGAGGATCGCTTCTCCAGTCATATTTATAAGCGTAGCTGTTGTAAATGATATCTACAGTCAATTCTGCCGGCCGGTTAGTGCCAATAAATTTATATGTTTGATCATCTACCTTTACTGGTTCCTGATCAAAACCCAGTGCTCTCGCCTTAGGTTTAATCTTTTCCAGTTCCAGAATCCTGGACTTATTAATGGTTACAAAATACACCCGGGCTGCATTAGGCAATTTAGGCAGCGCCCCCTCTATCGTCTCCAATCTATATTGGGGTTTATAGTTAGGATCAGCTTCCGGAAAAACCAGTTTTGGCAGCTTGCCGTATCTGACCGTCGGAGCCGGCGGGGGCGGGGGATTGATGGCCAGATAAATTCTTTTGACTAATTTCCACGCCGGCGGGATGAGCATTACCACCACCAGGCCCACGGCTCCCCATTTAATAATTCTTCTGGTGTAGAAACCCACTTCTGTAAGTGTAGCCATGTTACAATCCATATTAGCATGATTCGCACCCGTTTCGCCCCTTCCCCCACCGGTTTTTTGCACATCGGCGGACTGCGCACAGCCGCCTATGCATATGCTCTGGCCAAACACTCTGGCGGCAAATTTATTCTTCGGATAGAAGATACGGATCAGAAAAGGGAAATTAAAGGAGCGCGAGAAAAATTGCAGGGTGTTTTACATAAATTTGGCTTGCGGTGGGATGAACACTATATCCAATCTGAAAGAGCCCAAACAAACGTATATAAACAAGCCGCCCAACAATTAGTCGAAAAGGGATTAGCCTATCGCGACTTGGGTGCAATAAGATTAAAAACTCCTAAAGACGAAAAAATAGAATATCACGATTTTGCGTTAAAAAAGACGATTTCCTGGGCTACGAATGACATTCCGGAAGCGGTGTTACTTAAATCCGATGGTTTTCCCACCTATCATCTGGCCGTAGTGGTGGACGATCACGAAATGAACATCTCCCACGTTTTACGGGCCGCGGAATGGATTCCCAGCACCCCGATTCATTTGCTTTTATATAAATATTTCGGATTTAAAACACCGGAAATCGGCCATTTGACGGATATTCTAGATCCGGAAGGAGGAAAACTATCTAAAAGAAAGGGCAATGTTTCGGTAGAGCAGTTTTTAGAGCTTGGGTTTTTACCCGAGGCTATTTTAAATTTCGTCATTCTTCTAGGTTGGGCCCCCAAAGACAATCGCGAACTCTATAGTTTGGACGAATTTGTTAAAGCGTTTGATCCCGCGGGTTTTCAAAAATCCAACCCGGTCTTAAATCAGAAAAAATTAGATTGGTTCAACGGCCACTATATCCGCATTAAATCTGACACAGAGCTACTTCAATTAATTAAACCATATCTTTCGGAGATCACTTTAGAAATTATTCCTCTCATCAAGGACCGTCTGACTACCCTGGTCCAGGCCCGCGACCTCGCTGGTTTCTTCTTTACTCGCCCGCAGCCCCAACGCGTAGACGCAAACCATCTTCGGTTTGCCATAGAAAACTATGACAAATTAATAAAGGGTGAGCTAACGGAAGACATCAAAAACCAAGGCTGGAAGGTTGGCGATTTCTTCATGTCTCTTCGTCTGGCCATCTGCGGTTCAAAAATCACCCCGCCCCTGACCGAATCTATGCTAATCTTAGGTAAAGATGAAACACTTGCCCGAATTAAACTCTGAAAAACTTCGTTCCAGACTTAAACTTAAACATTTAACCACCAGGACAACGTTACTGGCCCATCATCCCCACGTGGCCAAGTTTTTGGCTTCTTCCGCCCTGGCCGGCACTCTGCTTCTAGCTCCTGGCCAATCCACCCCTTCGCTTGCGGCCTTGCCGTCAAGCTCCATTTCTCAATTTTCCCCTTTTGATTTGCGCCAACACCTGGCAGATAAGTTAAAGGAAATATTACCCGGCCAAGTTCAACCGCTAACAATCGATCAGGAATCACAAATTTCCCAGATTTTGCATACTACTTATGGCATTCATGCCACAGCAGAACTGGAAGGCAACCGCCTGAATACTTCGTACGGGCTAATCGGTGCCGAACAGCACCTGATGCGCTTCCCCGGCGATGTCGTGGAAAACATGGCCCCGGGTAAAGGAGCCTGGGGCTATGTTGAAGATTTTGAAAAAGAAAAATACTACGTGGCCGTCCAAACTCTGTATCTTCCCGACTGGACTACCCGTCTGGCCTACCTGCGTGACTGGTACAAATACCGCAAGGTGGTGGTCGTTAATCCGGCCAACGGTAAATTAATTGTGGCGGTAGTGGCCGATTCCGGCCCCGCCTCCTGGACCGGCAAGCATTTTGGCGGCAGTCCGGAAGTAATGGAGTATTTAAATATGAAAGACGGCAAACAAAAAGGACCAGTAATATTGTTTTTTGTGAATGATCCCGCCGATCAAGTTCCTCTTGGCCCTTTGGAATATAATTTAGAAAAGCCGCTTTTACTCTCATGACTTATTTCTACGATCATTTAGTAGTTCTCGAGGAGATCACCTCGGAGCTTGATGTTTACGGCTTGCCGGATGACGAGCGGGCCGAAATTCTAGGACTTGTTCACCACACTACCCACCAGCATCTCCTAAATGTTATTCTTAATCACTTGCCCCGGGAGCATCACGAAAATTTTCTCACTCGTTTCCAATCCGCTCCGGCCGACCCGGAGCTGCTGGCTTTCCTCAAAAAAGAAATCAGGTCAGATATCGAATCCGAGATCAAAATCCAGGCTAAAAAGATCAAAGCCGAAATCCTGGCCGAAATCACTAAATCCAAGTCTATGTGGACATTATCAGGGTCGAGCTAAATCGTAAATACACCCAAGGTCCGGTCTCACCCCTATTTTGGAAACTTTTAGGTCTTGACCAGATCCTTCACGTCTCCGCCCCGTTCTTGATTTTCGACCTCTAGCCAATGCCGGCCAGCCATGTAATTTCATCTACAACATTTTTTTAACTCCCAACCGGAAAAAGGATATTTATCAACAATTTCAAAACCTAATCTTTGCAGGAATCGTACTTGAAATTCGTGGGCTGCGTTTACCGCGACCTGCTCCGCGCCTTCTCTCTGGGCTTCTTCAAGCCTTAGTTTAACAAGATTGCTATAAATGCCCCTTTGGGCATGGTCTGGGTGTACATGTGCGGCTTCCATTCTTGCCGTTCCCCGATCAGATACGTTAGTTAATGTTCCATACCCAACCACCCCCCCGTCTGGGCCCATAGCGAGCACGATATTTCCATCCCCCTCAAGTATTGCCTCCGCTGAGACAGCCGCCTCATCTTGATCATGATGAGGCTCTGATTCAAAAAAGAAACGAACCAATTTCTCAAACAAATTACCCTGGACGTCACCCCTGGTGTGTATTTCGTATTCGTAGGACATAGAATTTATTCACAAAGTAACCACTAGATCACATTATATCACTTTCGATGATGTTCCACCTAAGAGGCGATGATGTTCCACCTAAGAGGTGGAACGCATAAATATATCGAACTATATCAGAAAGGCCACGCCTTTCAAACCCAAGCTCCTTTCGGATGAGCGGGGCCAGCTACAGCCTCGAGTGTAATCGAGAGGTCTAAGACGTTTCTATCCCAATAAATTTGTTGTTTCGGGTGCCAGTTTTTGGGAAATGAAAACTCTCCCGTCATAACTTAAATGAATATAGTCCAGACTTATTTATGTTCCGGAAAATACCAAAGAAGTAATCCACCGACAAAAAAAATTGCCGATACAATATGACCGTCTCCACTGGTTACATCAAGAGAGGGACCAAACATAAAACCGTTTCATTGCGGAAAAAACCAGCTTATGGCGCTTAATACAAATAATAGTATTGACCAATTCCTTTTATTCACTGCGTGATTATATCATTATTGTGTCTTATGATATAATTAATCAATAGGAGCAATATAGCTCGCCAGGAGGCGGGCTTTTTGTGTTTTAAGGGGTGGCCATCACAAATGACAAAAGAAGAAATACTAAAAAGAGTAAAAGAAATTCAAAAAGAACAAGGTGATCTAGAAACAGAACTTGAACTACTATGGGTTGATCTTCAAAAGATTGAGGATCCAAACTTCAGTGGTTGGACAAAACATCCTTGGTAAAATCTGGACAACGAGCATGTGGTACGGATGTTTGAAGCAAAAAGTAGCGTTTCTGAAGGTATTACTTGGGCTTTTCGAGGCATCTCGGTCACTGGGGTGCCCGTCTTGGCTGCGGGGCTAGGACTCGGACCTAGATCTTCGCTTTCAGAGAGCGACGAGACTACCATTACTCCACCCCGCAGTATAGTCTCTAAATTGGATCAATTTTCTAAAGTATTCTACCTCTTTCTGCTTCCTTAGTCTAATTGCCACTAGTCTAATTTCAGGGTGCAAGCCTAGTTGGAGTAGGCTATCTTTCACATCCTCTAATAACTTTGGATTTGAATTATGGAAGGCGAAGTTATAAGTGCTGGTCGGCAGATGAATACACAATGATCCTTCCGCTTCATACAACCCTCTCAGACAGGCCAGCAACAACGCTTTCTTCCTTTTGGCCCATGGGGGAATACCTTTCTTAGACCACCTTCTGTTTCCGGAAGGGACTCCCAACCTCCGGGATATCATCTTCTGATAAATGCTGATCCTAGCTACCTTGCTATAGCTTGGCTTGTTGACTGATGGGTTTTTAGCAAATACTTTTTTAACTAATTCGATTCCAAAATCAATTAAATCCGGTTTATCCGTACCTAATGCGATCGTTAATTTTTCAGTTCTGGGAAATTTATCGATATGACCGTCTCCTAACACCAACCCTATCAAGCAAGCCAGATTTTCATCCCTTTTAAATGACGGGTAATTTGCCGGAATCATTCCTATTTTTCTGGCGTAGTTTCTCCACTCGGCAAAGTTGTCGATTCCTTTCTTTTTAAATGTTTTCGATATTTTTAAGACCCTTGCGTCTGTTCCTTTCGTTTTCCCCGTTATCCATGACGGGGGTCTCTTTTTTAAACTTTCTCTCCATTTTATATATCTTGGATCGGTCTTGGGTAGCAAATTTGGGCGAATCTTAAAAGGAGATGGCTTAAGCATAACTGATTATACCATTAGACGATCCAGTATTGCAAGCTAATTTTATCACTCTTCGCCTCTGGGATCGCAGGATTTGGAGAAGCCGGCCGCCCGGACTTGGGTCTCGGTGTAGAAGTGAGATGAATGGTTCCACCTCTTAGGTGGAACGTATACGCCCCTCTCTTGCGACGCAAGGCGCGGGCCGTAGGCCCGAATTAAGAGAGGGGGTGGGGGTGAGTTATATAGTAAAATTTAGGGATGAGGAAACAATTTCTAGTCTTTGTCCTGCTTCTGGCCTCGGTATTGGTTGCTTCCAGGTATATTTATATTTATCCTTGTGCCCAGCCTATCTTATACAAAATCGGCAGCGTTGACCCCAAATTTGGAGTAAAAGAAGATCAGTTGCTCAAGGATTTGAAGTCCGCCGAAAATATCTGGGAAAAACCTACCGCTAAAAATATTTTTGACTACGATCCCCAGGGGCCGTTAACCGTCAATTTTGTCTACGACACCCGCCAGGCTTTAAAAACAGACATTGGCCAGCAAGAGAAAAATCTCACCTCTCAAAATCAGAGTTTGGATACTCAAATCAAAAATTATGAGACTCAGATTGCCCAGTTTAAAAAAAAGAACGAGGATTTAAATGCTGAAATTGCCAAATGGAATTCCCAAGGAGGAGCCCCGCCCGATGTGTATGATCAATTGCTAATCCGGCAAAAAGATTTGCAACAAGAGGCAGACAGGCTGAATCAACTAGCCAAATCATTAAATCAGAAAACCGGGAACTATAACGCCGGAATTTTAAAGATCAACAACACCATTCAGACCTTTAACCAGAAATTATCGGTCAAACCGGAGGAGGGGATTTACGACTCTGGCACCAACAGCATCGATATCTTTTTCATCACTGACAAAAATGAATTAGTTCACACTCTGGCCCACGAGTTTGGCCACGCCCGGGGCCTGGGCCATCTCGATGATCCTCAAGCTATCATGTATCCCCAAACTTCAACTACAATCACAGCTACCCCCGGCGATGTTACTTCTCTAGAAAATGTTTGTGCCCGCCGCAGTTATTGGGAAGTGTTGCGATCTGGTTTGCTAGAATTAAGTCATGCTATTAATAATTAGGCAAAAAGCATCCCAGGAGGAGCTGAAAAAACTTGCTGACCACTTCAGGGGTTATGTCAAGATAGTTGTAGATATTGAAAAAGAAATTTTGGCCGGTGGAGCAGACAGGCACGTTGATGAAGAACAAACTCTCTTGGGGGATGGCTGCCGTCAGCATGATCTATGGGGCGGAGGATTGGATTTTGAGACTAAAGAAATAGACTATAATTCCATTATTAATCTCCGCCCAGGCCAGGATAATCCCTCCCGTGATATACTATCTAAGGAAGTTAGGAAAAAATTTGACACAATAGTTAGGACGCTTCTTGTATAGGCATGAATATCAAAGCCACCATTTTAGATATAGCCATGAATTTAAACCGGGTTGGTAATTGGGCAGCCGATGATTACGCCGGAAAGAAAGAAAGAATAAAAACCTTTTTGGGTAACACTACGACCTATATTAAAAGTTTGGATGACTCTTCGTTTCCGCCCTCGTTCGCCGGTACTTTCAGTGACTTTACGAAAGAATATTCACTTTTAGAAAAAGAGGGTTTAAATGGACCCCAAAACCCGCTTTTCTGGGCGGAAGATATGATGACCTGGGGAAATATTTTAACTCACCGTTCCCAAAATTTATGATTCAAGATATTGCCTTTAAGGCCAAAGCCAATATCAACTTCAGACAAGTTTTAGAGAGTGGAGTTCACACCCAAATTGTCATTATGAGTATTCCTGTGGGTGGTGACATTGGAGAAGAAACTCACACCGACAACGACCAGGTGCTATTTTTAGTAGCAGGAGAGGGGAAAGTAATTCTAAATGGGGAAGAATCCCCTTACAAAATCGGCGATATAGTTTTAGTCAATGCCGGCACCAAGCATAACTTCATAAACACAGGTTCTACCGATCTCAAAATCATCACCACTTATTCTCCTCCCCATCACCCGGCCGGCACCATCCACAAAATTAAGGCTGACTCCGAAATGCAGGGTTAATCTGCACATTTTGGGCCGTTACACTTCCATCGGAGTTGGTCGTGCCAAAGGCCGCAACCCGTTCTCCAACCTTCAGGTCACTTTTAGCGCCTTCAGCTGATTTGCTAAAGGTAGTCGTATCAGACAGTAAGACGATTTTTGAGCTGCCATCTTGGAGCTTAACAGTAATGCTTTTATCATCTGAGCTGATAATTTCTCCATTTACCGGCCGCAATCCAAAGCCTGACCCCTGACGGAATTGGTTTGTGTGGTCTCCCTGCTGGCCGCTAAATTGTCCGGCAAACTGCCCACGTCTTCCTTGTTGATACTTTGTACCTGCAAAAAATGAGCCTCCTCCAACAAGAATCAAAAGGACAACAACAATAATTATTAGTTTAGGATCTTTCATTCATTACCACCTCCCTTCACATATTTATCGAAAAAATCAATTGTTCTTTGAGAGATAACATCCCAACCTAAATTTCTAAAATTGTGATCCTGTCCTTCATATTCAAAATATTCAACTTGTTTACCAGCCTTTTTTAATGCCTCATCTAAGTTTCTTGACCACTCCGGTTTTACCTCCGTATCAGACAAACCTTGATGTAAACTGATTGGGGCGGAAATGTATTTTAGGAAGTTAACGGGAGATGTGTCTTCCAAACCTGATCTTTCCGGAGCAGGTGAACTGTGCCTTCTACTGTAAAAATTGAAGTTGTCGGCGCTATTGGCGCTGGTTGGCGCCCATAAAACAATCGCTTTTATGCTGTCTGTTGCTTCTGCAGTTCTTAATGAAACTTCGCCTCCCATGGAATGACCCCACATTCCAATTCTATTTTGATCCGCTTTTGGTAAACTTTTAACCGAGGCTATCAAATTTAAAACATCAATTGCATATTCTGGATTATGCCCTCTGGAAACACTTCCGGCACTTTCCGACTTTCCAAACCCCCTATAATCTGATGCGAGCGTAATGTAGCCTTGGGTAGCTAAAATATCAGCCATTGTGTGAGTTCCGTCGCCTGATTGGAATGACGCCTGGTTAAAATAACCATGATTTAAGAGAATAACCGGAAATGGTCCGTCTCCATCAGGAATATTCATCATTCCATAAATTTTTAAGTTATCAGAAGGATAGGAGAAAATATAGCTTGTGTAGTTACCTTCTTTAGATAGTGTTTCCTCTGTTTTAATTTCGCCACGTTGATATTGCCTTCTGCGTAGGTTTTCAATAAATGAAGATGAATTTTGCGTAGTACTTTCCAAAGTACCATTATCAGATGTTTGAGAAGTATTTATTTGTTGATTTACTCGAAAAAATCCTCTTTGCCAAAGCATATACCCAGCAAAACCTATAATAACTATTACAATTAAAGTTAAGTATAGAGACTTCATTACTTTAAAACTTTAGGATTAACTTTGATTAACTTATCGTCCTTTTCTTTTGGATTTCCCCTGCCATCGGTATTACTGGTAGTGATATACAAATAGTTATCAGGACCCAGAACTACTACTCTAATGCGGCCAAATTGCCCTTGAAAATGTCTTTTTAAGGATTTATCGGCAATTTTATATTCAAAAAGCGCCTCACCGCGAAGTCCGCCGAAGAAAATACTCCCATCAGAAAAAGCGGCTCCAGCCGGCGCCCAAGTAACATTTGGTCCTGATTGAATAATAGGGCTAACCATTCCTTCTTGCTTTTGGTCGCCCTGAATAATCGGCCAGCCGTAGTTTGCGCCTTTCTCAATCAGATTTAATTCATCCAGGGCTTGTGGGCCATGTTCCGTCGCCCACAGTCTGCCTTGACTGTCCCAGATCAGGCCTTGAGGGTTTCTGTGGCCATAAGAATAAACTTCCACCTTTCCCTCATCGGTGATTCTTAAGATTTTTCCGGCTAAAGAGTTTTTATCTTGGGCCAAAGACGGATTTTGCGCGTCCCCGGTGGTAATATACAAAAAGCCGTCCGGCCCAAATTTTATTCTGCCTCCGTTGTGATTGACTGCTCCGGGAATAGCATCAACTATAACTTGTTCATTTGTAAGCTTGGCATTTTCCAACTTGAACCTTACCACTCTATTTAATGTATTGTTCTCGATACTTGAATATGTGTAATAAAGATAAACATACTTATTTTTTGCAAAATCAGGGTGAATGGCCAAACCTAGAAGCCCGCCTTCTCCAACATGTTTAACACCATCGATTGGAATCTTCTGTTTACCTTTAATTAAGAGTAAAGTTCCTGGCCTTTCCGTTACTAAAATTTCACCATCCGGTAAAAAAGCCGCCTCCCAGGGAATAGTAAGATTCTGGGCAATTACCTCTATGTTTTCTTGCACTTTGGTTATTTCCCCAATTTCCGGCCGTATACGCTGATAAAAATTCACTACTGTGATCGTGCCGATAAATACCACGAACGCTAATATGATTAATAAGTTTTTATTCATATCTTAAAGCTTCAATTGGCTGTAAATTAGCCGCTTTTTGAGCCGGATACCAGCCAAATAAAATTCCAATGCTTACTGAAACACCAATAGCCAGCAGAATTGATTGCAGTGACAGCGTAAAAGGAAGATTGATAAAATTAGAGATGAGAAAAGATGCGGCAGTCCCCAGACCCATTCCTATAACTCCGCCGGCAAACGTCAGAATGATTGCCTCTGTCAGAAATTGAGTAATAATGGCTTTTTTCTTAGCGCCTAAAGCTTTTCTAAGCCCTATTTCCCTTGTTCTTTCAGTGACAGTAACTAACATAATATTCATAATCCCAATTCCGCCTACCAAAAGCGAAATAGCAGCGATTCCAGAAAGAAGGGCAGTAAAAGTACCTGTTACGGCAGAAGCGGCTCCCAAAATGTCATTTTGAGAAAAGATAGTAAAATCAGCTTGCGAGGGGTCTTTTAGTTTATGGCGAGCAAGAAGTAAGTATCCAATCTCATCTTGGGCTTGGGTCATAACTTTCTCATTTTGAGCCTCAACGGAAATTGAAGATATATAATCTGTGCCAAATACTAACTTTTGGGCAGTTGTAAGTGGTACAAAAACCATATCATCTTGGTTTTGAAAACCGGTACCTCCTTTGGGAACGGTAACGCCTGTTACTCTAAATGACTGGTTGTTTATTCGCACTTGCTGGCCTATGGGATTTGCTCCCTCTTCGAATAAGTCAGCGACTACTTGAGGACCTAATACTGCAACCCTGCCCATTCCCTCAACATCTTTTTGACTTATAAAAGTTCCGGAAGCCAGGTTTACCTTTCTAACTTCTGCAAAGATCGGGACAACGCCTAAAATTTGCGTGTTGGTATTTTTTCTGCCGGTTGTCACTTGTGTGCGTCTTGACAGTTCTGGAGAAACATTTTTGACAGCTGTAACTTGCGAGGAAGTCTGTAAGGCCTTCGCATCTTCATAGGTAAGAGTTGTTGCTCCTCCTTGAGCACCTCTGACAAAACCAGTGCTGGCAGCACCCGGTATGACTGTTAAGAGATTCGAGCCTAAAGATTGAATCTGTACGGCAACTGCCTTTTGTGAAGATTGCCCCAAAGAAACTAGCGCAATAACACTTCCTATACCAATAACAATACCTAAAGTAGCCAGCCCGGTACGCAGCTTATTGAGAGTAAACGTGCTGATTGATTCAAATATTAGCTCTGCAAAATCCATAGTTTATTATTTTTTTACAATCTTTCCGTCCCTTAAATGGATAACCCTTTTTGCATGTTCTGCGATGTTTGGTTCATGAGTAATCATGACGATGGTGTGTCCCTCCTCATTTAAATTTTGGAATATCCCCATGATCTCCTCCGCTTGAGTTGTGGCAATATTACCCGTTGGTTCATCAGCCAGAAGTATTGAAGGGTTCATCGCTAAACTGCGAGCTATGGCTACTCTCTGCTGCTGGCCTCCTGAAAGCTGGCTTGGGGTATGGTTGAGTCTATCTCCTAAACCCACCATCTCTAAAAGTTTCCGGGCTTTTTTGACTCTTTCTTCTTTGGGAACTCCGCCATAAGCCATTGGGAGAGCGACATTCTTTAAGGCAGTGGTTCTGGGAAGAAGATTAAATGCCTGAAAGACAAAACCTATTTTGCGATTTCTAATATCAGCCAGCTCATCATCTTTTAGTTTGCTAACATTTTCTCCGTCTAATATGTATTCACCACTAGTAGGTGTATCTAAAGCTCCTATAACATGCATGAGGGTTGATTTTCCTGATCCGGAAGGCCCCATGATGGCTACAAATTCACCCCTTTTTATTTCGAATGAAACATCAGAAAGAGCGGCAGTTTCCACACTATCGTTACGGTAAATTTTTGAAACATGAGAAATTTGAATCATAATTAATGTTGCATTACTCCCCCGCGTGAGCCTCCGGGTCTTAAAGCGCCACCCCCAAAACTACCAAAACCGCCCCCGCCAAAGACAGAGCTGCCTCTTTGGGAAGTTGAAGATTGAATTGCTGTCCCCGTTATGACCTCCTCACCTTCGTTAATACCTGAAATTATTTCTGTTTGCGTATCTGACGATAAACCTACTTGAACAGGCATCTGTTGTTCTTGTCCATTTCGTAAAACTCGAACCAAAGACTCTTCGCCTTGAATCTGTATAGCAGCGGATGGAACGAGTAAAACACTGCTTTTGGTTTCAATAATAATGCTGGCATTGGCAGCCATATTGGGCAGTATTTCGGATGATTCTGTATCAAGCTGAATGATAACAGAGTAACTAGTTACATTATTGCTGGTAGTTCCAATCCGGTCCACGGCCACTACCTTACCTGTGAAGGTTTTGCCGCTGAGGCTGTCCAAGATAGCGGTGGCTTTTTGACCAATTTTGACGCGGGGAACATCTATCTCTGAAAGATTAAAAGAGGTCAGGGGGTTACTTTCGTTGCGGATAATGGCTATTTTGCCGTCTATCGTCATTCCGGGTACAATGGCAATGCTGTTTATATTCCCCGCGATTGGCGCGGTAACAATGGGCGAGGTCAATTGATAGGAAAGCCAGGCTGAAGCCAATTTTGCCTGGGCGGATTTTATGCCGTCATAGGCATTATCGTTGGCCACTTCGGCTTTGGTGCGGGTTTCTTTCATGGCCAAGGTCTCGTCAGTATCGTGCCCTTTGATCGCATCATAGACCACTGCCAGTGAAGCCTGTGAGGAGCGGTAGCTATTTTTTGCCGAGTTTAAGGAGTTAATGGCGCCGATGTAGCTTGTGTAAGCAGATGCGTTTCGTTCCCGGCCGGCCTGATCAAGTTCGATTTCCGCGATTTTATCTCCTTTGGCAACTTTGTCTCCTTCAGAAACGAAGACCTGTTTGACAATCCCTGAAGCGCCGGTAGTGATATGCATCATATTGGCGGTAAGTATTTGTCCTGAAGCGGTAACGGAAGAAACGATAGTCCCTCTCTCGGCTTTGGCTGTTTGATATTGGGCAGATGGGGATTTTTTGTTCAACAGTCTGGGGACCAGCCACCACCCTAATCCCAAAATTACCACAACTATGATAATTTTTGTGCGCATGTTTCCTAGTTTAAGTTTCATATCTGAAAACTAACTGTAAAAGTAGATCCTTTATTCAGTTGGCTTTCGGCCTTAAGTATTCCGCCATTTGTCTCCGCGATTTTCTTAGCAATGGCCAGTCCCAACCCATACCCGCCTCTTGTCCGGGAAGCATCTGCCCGGTAAAACCGGTCCCAAATATGAGGCAAATCTTTTTCAGAAATACCGATTCCCTGATCACTCACTATTACTTGAGCCGTTCTGTCTTTTTTCAATACTTTAACCGTCACCATTTTTCCCTCGGGACTATATTTCACCGCGTTGTCCAGCAAGATAGTTACCAAATCAATCACACTAAACTTATCGCCTTTAATACTTACGTTTTCCAGTTTGGTTTTTATCAAAACGTTTTTTTGCAAAGCGGCAGGCTGGATTTTGCGCACTGCTTCGCGGACAACCTCTGCCAAAGATAAACTTTCACGCAGTGTTACCCCGTTAGGTTTTTGAAACTGAGCCAACTGCAGCAGCGAATCGGATAATGTTTGCAACTTATTTACTTCATCCACGCTTTCAGTGATCAAAGTATTAACATCAGCCAATGTCGGTTTTTTATCCCGCAAGTACACTTCCATGGAACTTTTTAGAGCGGTGAGGGGAGTGCGCAATTCGTGTGACGCGTCGGAAATAAATCGGTTTTGCTCATCCACCATGTCTGAAATAGGCTTTAAAGTTCTGCCGGCTAAAAAGTATCCCAGAGCTCCTGCCGCTACCCAAATCATCGCATCCGCCTTCAAAATATTTATCAAAATCCGGTGCTTGGTTTCTTCCACCAGGGCCCATTCCAGGAATCTATGTCTGCGGTCAAACCTTTCCACTTCTCGGGCTAATGTTCGGTACACCAGCACGCTAAAAAACCCGCTCACTAGAATAATGATTAGCAGATACCAGGCAGTCAGTTTTAATCGGGCTTGTTTAAACATGCATTTTGTAACCAAAACCTCTAACTGTCTTGATCAAATTTTGGCCGATTTTGCGCCGCAATGCTTTAACGTACACTTCCACCGTGTTTGGCAGCACATCAGCGTCGTAATTCCACACATGGCTGATAATTTGATCCTTGGTCAGCACTTTTCCGGCGTTTCTCATCAGATATTCCGTTAGCGAAAATTCTTTATTTGATAAGCTAATCTGTTTTTCACCCATTTTTACTTCGTAGGTCGAAGTATTTAGCTCCAGCTCCGCCACTTTTAAAACGGGATTCAATGTATTTTTAGGGCGCCGCACCAAAGCCCTTATTCTTGCCAGTAGTTCTTCAAAAGCAAATGGTTTTACCAGATAATCGTCGGCTCCAGAATTTAATCCTTCCACTTTATCCCCGGTTTGGTCCTTAGCCGTCAAGATCAATATCGGTATTTGTTTCCCTGCTTGCCGCAGATTGCGGCAGATGGTCAATCCATCGATACCCGGCAGCATCAAATCCAAAATAATTGCGTCGTACTCCTCGCTAGATGCCAGATCCCAGCCCGTTTCTCCGGTATAGGCCACATCCACTGCGTATTTTTCCTGTTCCAGCCCCTTTTTAATGGCGTTGGCGATCCGGTGCTCATCTTCCACGACCAATATTCTCATAACCCCGACATTATACGCTCCAACCTGAAAATCAGCTGAAGAGTGTCAGTAACCGGTAAATTCCTCTGATTTTACTTTCCCCGGAGGGGAAAAGATTGTTACAGCTTCTACCATCGCCGGCGGACCGCATATCCACCAGGTCCGCTTCCGCCAATCCGGACAATATTTTTTGATTTTGGTTTCATCTAATCTTCCCTCAGTTTCGGTCTCTATTATTCTTAATTCACTTAAGTTACTTAATTCACTTATAAAAACCCCTTCAGAAAGATTTTTTACTGAATAAAGAAGGGTGACCGGCAGCGCCAATTGTTTATCTGTCTGTGGCATATTTAATCATAGATCTAAACGGCGTAATTCCAATCCCCCCGGCTATAAATAACCTTGGTGAGGTATCCTTTTCGTCCAACACAAAACTGCCAAACGGGCCGTTAATCTCTAAGCTGTCTCCGGCTCTTTTTTGCCAC
>LCKS01000001.1:18359-167083 GCA_001001555.1 Candidatus Amesbacteria bacterium GW2011_GWC2_45_19
TCTCATCTAGCTTTACATAAAACCACTGTCCTGGAACATATTTCATTTCTTGCTCCGGTTGTAACCTGAACGACTTTATATCTTTTGCTTCATCGACAATCTCTATAATTCTAGCTATCATGATTATGATTTTACTATGAACTGCGAACGGAGGTGAGCTTTTATGTGTTACAACTGCGGGTGTGAGTTGCCCCATGGCGATATGGGCCATCCTCAAAATATTACCGATAAAACTTTCGAAGAGGCGGCCAAAGCCATGGATCAAAGCGTGGAAGAAGCCAAAAAGGAAACTCTCAAACTTCTGCAAAAACAATTAGGAGAAAAATAACAAACGTTGTGTTAATCCGCTTTTTCCGCGGCCGTGAAGAAATGGGATTAACTGGTAGTGTAAATTGTTAAAATAGGCTGGATTGTTTGGCGGCTGCTGCCTCTTTCGGGTACGAGAAATCTACTTCCACCCGCCGGGCATTGTTCCATTTGTCAGTAAACTTTAGAAACCTATTTTTAATAGCGAAGTCATAAATATCCCGGGTAATTGCCACATCCGCCTCGCAGTATTTTTGCAAAAGTGCTAAGCTCTCCGGATCGCCTTTTTTAAAATACATTACCGCATTGGCCCCGGAATCAATTTTTTCCGTACCCAAAGTGTCTCTGGCAATGGCATTCAAAGAAGCTCCCCGTCCGCTATTCACAAGCTTGATTCTCTCCAAAATATCAAAGTGGGGCAGACTGGCAAAATCTGCTGGGGCGTATGGTTTCATGGCCGGGATATCAAATCCCAACGTATTAAAGCCGATTATCCGGTCCGCATCCCGGAATAGTTTCCACATTTGATCGAAATCTTTTTCCCAAAAGCTGTGCATCCGGGACTCTTTTTCATTTCTCCAATACACTGACACGATAGACACTCCCAATTTTCCCGGATCGTTGCCGCTGGTTTCATCAAACCAACTCTTAGTCTCCGCGTCCCAGAACACTTCAAACATGACCCAATTGTAATATAATCAAAGTGCTGCGTTGATCTTTCCTTTGTCAAATCCGAGAATGTTCACCGTCGTTCCGTCGTCTTTGACGATATGTGTGCAGGGAGCCAGAAAGGTGAAGATGCCGGCGATAAAAGCCGGAATAATAAGCGATAAATCCATAATCAATTTATAATTTTTTTAACCCGCTCATCGTTTCCGGCATTGAAGATTTTATTTTAGTAACTTGCGCTAAGGAAGGCATCAATGGCCGTTTTGAATTGATCAAATGGTAACGCTCCCGGGATAAGTTTGGTCTGGCCGGTTTTGGTGTCCAACAATATGTTGCCGGGAGTACCGGTCACTCCCGCCTGGCTACCGGCAGCGATATCATCAGCAACATGTTTGGTATATTTTCCACTGTCGAGACAATTCTTGAAACTGTTTTCGTTTAGCCCGATTTCTTTAGCCAGTGGAACCAATTTATCCAGGGCAAACCCGGTGCCGTTTGAAGTGGTGCGCTCAAAGAGAGCATCGGCGTATTTCCAAAAGGCATCATTGCCTCCCAATTCATTGGCACATTCAGTCGCTTCCGCCTCTTTTTGGGCATTGGCATGAAAAGAAAGCGGGAAATGCCTGAATACCCAAGCAACTTGTCCATTGTACGTATCTACTATTTTTTGGGCGGTGGAGTGAAAAGATTTGCAGAACGGGCATTCGAGATCCGAATACTCGATCAAAAGCACCCGGGCATTTCTGTCTCCCCGCACATGATCCTCTTCCTTTAGCTTTTCCACTCCATCAGCATTTCCAAACCCCTGTGGGGCATTATTGTTAACATTGGCGGGTTGAGAAGTTGTTTTTGATACGCCTTTTTCTAAAAACTGAACTTTTGTAAAGAGCGATCCGATAAAGAACGAAGCGATAATGAGAATCACTACTAAAACGGCGGTAAGGTTAAATTTAATCATATTAAGTAATTACGCAATTGTTAAAAGTATAGTGCCCCCTCTAAATGATTGTCAAGGGAATAGAGGTGGGATAAAGCTTGACGGATCCCCCCATGGGGGACTAACATAAACTGATGAACCCTTTGATTGGCGCTTCGGTTGTCACCTCTTTTGTTGCCGGTGGCGCGGCCCTTTTTGCCCCCTGTTGTATCGGAGTCCTTTTGCCCACTTATTTAGGATCGGTATTCCGCCAGAGGACAATGGTGTTTTTTATGACTTTCGTTTATTTTTTAGGTTTGCTGACGGTGTTTTTACCGATTGGCCTGGGATTCTCGCTGGTGAGTGTAGTTTTGAGTCAATACCATAATCTCCTGTTTTCCATAGGAGCTGTTTTTATGATTTTGCTGGGTATTTTTCTGCTGGCCGGAAAGCATTTTTCCCTGCCCTCGCCTGTCCATCCGCAAGTATCTAAATACACCATCGCCTCTATTTTTGTTTTGGGAATCTTTTCCGCTATTGCTACCACCTGTTGCGCTCCGGTTCTGGCCGGCGTACTGGCTGTTTCCACTCTGGCCGGCTCACTGACTTTGGGCGGACTATATACTCTAAGTTATGTTTTGGGAATGGTCTTTCCCCTGTTTTTGGTGGCGGCCTTTTTGGATAAGACTAATGTCATTAAAAAGCTGCGGATATTCCGCCACAGTTCCGGCTTGATTGCCGGACTGACCTTTGTTATTTTTGGCTCATACGTTCTCTACTTAAGCCTGACTAACCAATTACAGATGCGTTCGGATGCCCAATTCCGGGCTATTCTTTGGCTGGCCGGAGTTAATCGGACGGTGTCGGGTTTAATCAGTCCCGCGACCCAGGTCCTGGGGACAGTGCTGGTGGTGACGGCTACATTATTGATTATCTTCATTGCTATAAAGCAATTTCGGGAAGGGAGGTGGAAATTATGAAAGCTCAAAATTGGGTACTTATCTTGATAGCTGGTGGTATTCTCATATCGCTGATTGTTCTTATTACCCGTTCTCCGGCCGCGCCGGTTACACCCGTGGATGACCATCATAAATCTCAACCCACCAATAACGCGGTGTTTGAGAACTTGTTGAATAAACCGGCCCCGGATTTTTCTTTGGTGGACTACGATGGCCGGACTGTCAGCCTCAAATCTTTGCTTGGGAAAAACGTCTTGCTGTTTTTTAACGAGGGCCTGATGTGCTACCCGGCCTGCTGGGATCAGATTGTGGCCTTTGGCAAAGACGCGAGCCTAAAACAAGCCGGTGTGACAGTTCTAAACATTACGGTTGATCCCAAACCCCAGTGGGCAGAAGCAATTGCCAAAATGCCGGAATTGGCCACCGCCACCGTTATATTTGACCAGGACAAAAAAGTGTCCTCTGCCTACGGAGTCTTGACGCTCACCTCATCCATGCACCGGGGCCAGTTTCCGGGTCATTCATATGTTTTGATTGATAAAACCGGAGTGGTGAAGTTTGTGTGGGACGATCCGCAAATGGCCATCAGGAATTCCGAGTTATTGGCCAAAATTAACGGTTTGTAAAGTAGCGTATGGAATACGGTTATGGTCAATGGATTTGGGTTGTTGCCATCGCTATTTTATTTCTTTATTTCTTGAAAGAAGTTTTTAAGCCGCAAACCCCAACCGATTGGACCACGTACCGGGGGATGGGGGCGTTTTTTGTGGCTCTGTTTGCCGAAATGTACGGGTTTCCTCTGACTATTTACATACTTACTTCACTTTTTGGACAGAAACTAGGACTGGATTTTTCCCATAACTCTGGGCATATTTTGGAGAGTTTGCTGGGGTCAACCGGAGATCCGCATTTCAGCCTGTTTCACATCGTGGGAAATTTGCTGGTGGGAGCCGGTTTTATTTTGATCGCCGTTTCTTGGAAAATTTTGTACGCAGCAGTAAAGGCCAAAAAAATTTCCCGCACCGGCCCGTACAAGTATGTCCGACACCCGCAATACATCGGTTTTTCGTTAATTATTTTGGGATTTTTACTGCAATGGCCGACTATAATTACTTTAATCATGGCTCCTTTCTTGCTCTGGCGCTATGCCAAGCTAGCTAGAATCGAGGAAGGGGAAATGGTAAAAAAGTTCGGCCAGCAATATTTAGATTACAAATCGCAGACTTACTCATGAATTTTGATTACGCTTATCTTATTGCCAGTATTTTTTTACTCCTAATTTGGCTCTTTCTATATTGGCTTTGGCTAAAACCCCAATCCCGTCAGAAAATGCTTCTGGTGAGCTTAGTCACCGCTCCGCTTGGGCTGACCGAGCCGTTTTTTGTGCCATCATACTGGTCGCCATTTACTCTTTTTAATTTAGCCGGGAAGACCGGATTTGATCTGGAAAGTGTTTTATTCTCTTTTGCCGTAGGCGGGGTGGCTGCTGTTTTATACGAAGCAATTTGGGGAGCAACCCGCAGGAAAGTTTCGGTCCACGAGCAGCATCAAGGCCGCCATCGCATTCACAAATTCGTCCTTATATCGCCGGTTATCTCGTTTTTGCCGCTGTATTTATTTACTCCTCTTAACCCGATTTATTCGTCTATTTTGGCCATGACAGTGGGAGCAGTGGCCACTTGGTACTGCCGGCCAGATCTTGTCCGGGCCATGCTGGTAGGGAGTGTTTTGTTTCTCGCTCTATATTTCGTAGTGTTTTTGATAAGTTTTGTCTGGCTATTTCCCGGGTATGTCCCGGCGATTTGGAATTTACCCGCCATATCAGGAATTTTGGTGGCTGGCGTCCCGGTGGAGGAGTTATTATTTGCGGCCTCCCTGGGCGCGATGTGGAGTAGCGTCTATGAGCATTTCGGGTGGTACCGATTTTCATAAACACTTATGAATAGCGCAATTATAAAGGGCATAACGGCCGCACTAATTAAAAAAAATTAAAGCTTGACCGATCCCTCCAGGGGGGATTAGAATGGTCCTATGTATGGGGATACTATTCACAGGCTAAAAATTGCCAAAGGACATCTGGACAAAGTTATCCGTATGGTCCAGAATGGTGATTACTGCATAGATATCTTGACGCAGTCCCAGGCCGTTCAGGCCGCTTTAAAAAAGGTGGACGCCATAATTTTAGAGAATCATCTTAAAACTTGTGTCACCGACGCCGTACGCGGCGATAAAAAAGACCAGGCCATAGCCGAAGTTATCAAAGTGTTTAAGAAAAAATAATGAGTTCCAAAGTTATTATCATCGGAGCAATTGTTACACTTGCCCTGCTCTTCGGTGGGCTATTTTTCCTGTCCCGTCCCCAGCCTAAAGTTGCGGTCAATCCCCAGGCCACCGGCCAATTGACCGCCGGCGAGTCGTTTTATGATTTCGGTTCAGTTTCCATGGCCAAAGGCCTGGTCTCCCGCAAGTTTACTCTTACCAACTCTGGCACAGTTTCTGCCACCGTTACTAAAATGTTCACTTCTTGTATGTGTACCACAGCCAAATTAACCTTCGCCGGCCAAAGCTGGGGCCCGGTTGGCATGCCCGGCCAAACCGCAATTCCCAATCTCGCAGTTCAGGTTGATCCCGGCCAAGAAGCCGTTGTTGAAGTTACATTTGATCCGAACGCCCATGGGCCAGCGGGGGTAGGGATCATTGAGCGCCAAGTGACTATTGAACTCAACGGCCAGTCTCCGCTACAGTTATCTTTTAAGGCCTCTGTCACACCATGAGCTCTAAACTCAAGACTCTAATTTTCGCCTCCTTGATTTTGCTTCTGGTATTTCTTTTCTTCCGCTTTACTCCTGGCGGCACTCAACTTCTCTGGACAATCAGCCGCAGCGGCCAGTGGCTCCTGCCGCTGGTTATCATTTCTTCTCTTATAGACAGTATCAATCCCTGCGCTTTTTCTATTTTGCTTCTGACTATCGCTTTTCTCTTTAGCTTGGGGAGGTCCCGTACCGAAATTTTCAAAATCGGCGGCATATATATCTTGGGAATTTTTGCCGTCTACATTCTTATTGGCTTAGGCCTGCTTCAGGTCATGCATTTATTCAACACTCCCCATTTTATGGCCAAAGTCGGCGCCTTTTTATTGCTGGGCTGGGGTGGCCTAAATCTTATCAACCAATTCTTCCCCAAATTCCCTATTAAGCTCAAAATTCCTGCTTTTGCCCATTCTCGCATTGCCGCTCTCATGCACCGGGCCACTCTGCCTGCCGCTTTCGCCTTAGGGGTGGTGGTAGGTTTATGCGAGTTCCCTTGCACCGGCGGGCCATACCTCATGGTCTTGGGCCTGCTGCACGACCGGGGCACTTATACTTCGGGCCTGGGGTACCTTCTGCTCTATAACCTGATCTTTATTTCTCCTTTGGTGATTATTTTGGGTTTGGCTTCCCAGCCCGAACTGCACTCCGCCGTCAAGTCCTGGCGCCGGGCCAATTCCTCCCGTCTGGAGCTGGTGGGTAATCTCTTGCTAATTGCTCTGGGTTTAGTTATTCTGGCTTTATGAAAACCTGGTACATTCCCTTACTTCTGATTATCGCTGCCGGGTCATTTGTTATGGGAGCCTCTTATAATTTTGATTTTTCCGTGTCCCGCAAACCCTTTCTTTCCCGCTTTTTCTCTCTCAAACCGACTCCCGCTCCCGCCACCCCAGTAGTCGACCAAAATCAGGTTCTGCCCGAAGCGGGGGTAGTTCTACCCGTTGTCTGGAAAGATCTAGGGTTTCAGCTGACTAAACTGGGAGTTATCAACCGGACCAAATTCGACGAGATTTACGCTCAGCGGGGTGGCCTAGGCGCAGACGCCAAACTTCTGGAATCGGCGGACAACACTTCTATCCGGATTACTCCCCAAAACTCCAACCTGATTCTCAATTTACTGTGGGCTTTTGGTCTGGCAAATAAAAATTCAGCCCTTGATGCCGGCCCTATGGTGGATAAGCAATACGGCGGAGCGGGCAATTTTGCCTCTACCGGCGGCTGGACACTGGCCAAAGGTGACGCCATGGCATATTATTCCAAATACAAGTTGGTTCCACTGACTGCCGAACAAGACGCACTGGTGGCCTCCGTTGCCAAAAATATCTACCGGCCCTGCTGCGACAACTCCACTTACTTCCCGGACTGTAATCACGGCATGGCCATGCTGGGTCTGCTGCAGCTTCTGGCCGCCAACAACGTTTCCGAATCGGAGATGTACAAAATCGCTCTGCAGGTCAACGCCTACTGGTTTCCGGATACTTACTTAACTCTGGCCAAATATTTCGCTACCCAAAACATTGCCTGGGATAAAGTTGATGCCAAAGAAGTTTTGGGAGCCGCTTATTCCAGCGCTTCCGGCTACCGTCAGATTCTTTCCCAAGTTCAGCCCGCCTCCGGCTCCGGCGGTGGGGGCTGCGGAGTATGACCATATTTGGATGATGAGGAATGGCGGGCTGTTTCCTGTTGACATTGAATACTCCCCGGGGGTATTATGTAATGAAAGGTATGAAAAAGAATTTGAAAAAAAGAGCAATTCACCGTCTAAAAATATTGGGAGGGCAAATCAGGGGCCTCCAGAAGATGATCGAGGAGGAAGAATATTGCGTTGCTATCCTGCAGGGATTTAGTTTTGGAGAATCATCTGTCGACGCACGTTATTGAACAGATAAAAGCCGGTAAAGAATCAAAACCGATTGAAGAAATTTTGGCAATTTATAAGTTAGCCAAGAAGAAATAATCAATTTTTTATGGAACATAAGCCATTTTTAGTTGAGGGAATGCATTGCGCCAGCTGCGCAAAGAATATTGAGAATTTTTCCCGGGCACTCCCGGGGGTAACATCAGCGGCGGTTAACTTTGCCACGCAAAAAGGCGCCGTCTCTTTCGATGAAAATATTACCGGCATTGAAATTATCGCCAAGGGCATTACCGATGCGTTGGGATATAAGATCACTCCCATGGCGGAAAGAGATCCGGAAGAAGAAAGCCGTGCGTATCAAAAAGAAATCAGGCAACAGCGAAATTATACGATTTTCTCCTGGCTTTTGGCTATTCCGATTATGCTGGGAACATTTCGGGAATATTGGATCATCAGCTCGTTCTCGCCGGCATTTTTGGCAAATAGTTACGTGATCTGGCTGTTGACAACACCGCTCATGCTCGGGCCCGGCCGGCAATTTTTTATAGGGGCGTATCGCGGGCTAAAGCACGGCTTCACTGACATGAACCTTTTAATTGCCACCGGCACCGGCGCCGCATATCTTCTGGGCGTTGTCAACACGCTTTTTCCCAATATCGGATTCGGCGGTAAAGAAGTGGCCTTTTTTGAAACGGCAGCCCTCCTGACCGCCTTTCTTGTTCTAGGGCGATATCTTGAAATCTTAACCAGAGGCAAGGCATCGGAGGCGATTAAAAAATTGATGGGGCTGAAAGTGAAGACCGCCAGAGTTATGCGCCGCGGCAGCGAACAGGAAATTTCTATAGAGGAAATTAATGTTGGCGATCTGGTAGTAGTCAAGCCCGGAGAAAAATTTCCCGTCGACGGTGTTATTCGCAAGGGTTATACAGCGGTTGATGAGTCGATGATTACCGGAGAGAGCCTTCCGGTGGAAAAGAAGCAAAATGACGCGGTTATCGGCGCCACCATCAATATAACCGGCTTGATTTGGTTTGAGGCAACGAAAATTGGCAAGGACACGATGCTGGCGCAAATTATTCAATTTATTGAAGACGCCCAACTGGCCAAACCGAAAATTCAAAAATTAGCCGATAAAGTTTCCGGCAATTTTATTTTGGTCATTCATATTCTGGCTCTGCTCGTCTTTCTCTTCTGGTTTTTTGTCGGCTACAGCGCTTTTTTCACGCCCGGCGCCAAGTTTCTGCTTTCCAGCATTGCCTTATCCGCGGTACCGGGGTCGGTTTTTGCCGTATTATTGAGCATCACCGTATTGATTATTTCCTGTCCCTGCGCGGTGGGGCTGGCCACACCCAGCGCCATTGCCGCCGGCACGGCTAAAGGCGCCCAATACGGCATTTTAATAAGAGGGGGCGACGCTTTGGAGCGGGCCTCAAAAGTTGATACGGTAGTTTTGGATAAAACCGGCACGTTAACCAAAGGTAAACCCGCGCTGACAAATATATTAAACGTCGGATCGCTGGACGCGGATCAAATATTGCAAATAGCCGCCTCGGCCGAAAAAGGATCAGAACATCCCTTGGGCGCGGCCATGGTAAAAGCCGCTCTGAAAAAGAGTTTGGTTTTAGACCCGATTTCTCATCTGCAGGCGATTCCGGGCCACGGCATCGAAGCCGTTTTGGACAGAGGAAAGAAAATTTACCTGGGTAATAGGCAATTGATGAATGCTCAAAAAATTATATTGAGCGCCTCTGTTGAAAAGAAGATGCAAAAACTGGAAGGAGAAGGCAAAACAGCCATGATTTTGGCCGTGAACGGAACGGTTGAGGGGTTGATTGCGGTCGCCGATACATTAAAAGAAAATTCGCTGACGGCGGTTTTGGCCTTACAAAAGATGGGGTTCAAGTTGTTGATGCTGACCGGTGATAACCAGCGTACCGCTCAGGCCATTGCCGGACAAATAGGTATTCAAAATGTCTTGGCGGAGGTCTTGCCGGCAAACAAAGCGTTAGAGATAAAAAAACTGCAGCAACAGGGAAGCGTTGTGGCCATGGTCGGCGATGGCATCAATGACGCGCCGGCCCTCACCCAAGCGGATGTCGGCATTGCTATCGGCAGCGGTTCCGATATTGCCAAAGAAGCCGGACAAATAATCTTGGTTAAAGAAGATTTGAGAGATATCATTAATGCGCTTGATTTGAGCAAAAAAACAATGAGAAAAATAAGAGAGAATCTTTTTTGGGCGTTTATATATAACGCCTTGGGCGTCCCGCTTGCCGCCGGCGTATTATTTCCGTGGTTTAAGTTTTTGGTGAGTCCGGAACTGGCGGCTTTATTTATGGCTTTTAGTTCCGTCTCGGTCACCTTAAACACCCTGCTTTTACGACGGTACAAATTTAGATATTTATGAAAAAAAACTCAAGAAACTTAGTCATTTCTTTAGCAACGGCCGTTCTTTTCAGCTTTTTATTTATTTTTGTGGCCAATAACAAACAAGGAGTGGCAACATTTGATATCTCTTTAGGTACGGCATGGGTTTTCCTTTTATCTCTGATCGTCGCCTTATCTTTAGCGCAAAGGAACTAATTATGATTCAAGTCAAAAAAGCTTCCGGAGATTTGGAACCATTTTCCGAAGAAAAAGTCATTCACTCTCTGCAAAAAGCCGGGATGGATCAGGCGGTGATAAGCAAGATAGTAACTGATATAAAAAAAGAACTTTATGAGGGGATATCTACCCAGAAAATTTACTCGTGTATTTTTGAGCTTCTCAAAAAGGAACAATCCCTTTCGTCAGGCAGATATAGTCTCAAAAAAGCGATTATGGACCTGGGCCCCACCGGCTTTCCGTTTGAAAAATTTGTGGGAGAACTTTTAAAACATAACGGGTATCAAGTAGAAACCGGAGTGCACGTTTCCGGCCGTTGTGTGACGCATGAAATTGACGTTGTAGCCCAAAAAGACACCCAGCGTTTTATGGTGGAGTGTAAATTCCACAATCAGCCGGGGACACGGTCCGACGTCAAAGTAGCTTTATATATCAAGGCCCGGTTTGACGACATAAAGGCAACTTTCAATCAAGCCTGGCTGGTGACCAACACCAAGCTCACGTCCGATGCTATCCAATACGGTGCATGCACGGGCATGCAGCTCGTCGGCTGGAGTTATCCGGCCTCCGGTTCACTGCAAGATCTCATTGAACGTTCAGGGCTGCATCCGGTGACGTGTCTGACATCTTTGTCCCAAAAACAAAAACAAACACTTTTATCTTCGGATATCGTGTTGTGCCGGGATGTTGCAACTGCCAAGCAGGAAGTTCTTTTGTCGCTTGCCTTATCCGACGAACAAAAAACCAGGTTATTTGCGGAGATTAGAGCAGTCTGTCGTGTCAATCTATGATCATGTATACCTGTCCAATGCATAAAGAAGTGATGTCAGATAAACCGGGATCTTGCCCAAAGTGCGGGATGACGTTAGTTCCGGCAGGCCAACACGGAATGAATTCTTGGGAAAAGTTCAAAATGAGTATGACCATGGCCATGGGCATGGAGCATGGAGGTTTAGCCGGACGGGAAATGGCCAAGCTGATGGAAGAAGATATCAGAAATAAATTTTTCTTCGCCCTGATCCTTTCTCTTCCCATCATTGCCTACTCGCCGTTGGGTGTTCAGGTATTAAAACTTAATCTACCTTCACCCATCCCCATTCCCTGGCTATTATTTTTGATCACCACTCCGGTTTTCTTTTATTCCGGCTGGATTTTTCTTTACTCCACTTATAAAGCTTTGCAGGCAAAAACACTGAATATGGCGGTTCTTATTGCTGTGGGAATTACTGCCGCCTATGCGTTTAGTGTTCTACTTACTTTTCTGGGTAATAGTGATTCCTATTATGAAGCGGCGGCCCTTTTAATTACATTTGTTCTTTTCGGGCACTGGATGGAGATGAAATCACGCCGGGGCACTACCGATGCGCTGCAAGCACTTTTTGATCTGGTTCCGCCACAGGCCAGACTATGGAAAGACGGGAAAGAGACATTAGTACCTACATCTGACGTAAAACTTGGTGACATTTTGATTCTCAAACCTGGCGACAAAGTGCCGGTGGACGGTGAGATTGTTGAAGGCGAAACGGCTATTGATGAATCCCTGGTTACCGGAGAATCCCTCCCCGTTGCCAAAAGTGCCGGTGACAAGGTGATCGGAGGTTCAATTAACACTTCAGGATCGGTCAAATTTAAGGCTACTAAAATCGGTGAAGATACCGCACTGGCCCAGATTGTAAAGATGGTCGAGACTGCCCAGAACTCCAAAGCTCCGGGGCAAAAAATCGCTGATCGGTTTGCCAGATATTTAGTCATAGTGGCTGTTGGCGGAGGATTACTCACTTTTGCAGTTTGGTTTTTCATTTTGGGCCAGCCGCTGCTGTTTGCCCTGACCTTTGCTATCTCCACCATAGTTATTGCCTGTCCGGATGCTCTAGGCTTGGCTACCCCGACCGCAGTGGCAGTAGGTACCGGCTTAGGAGCTAAGCACAATATTTTGATTAAAGATGCTCCGACACTCGAGCAGGTTTCAAAAATCCAAGCGGTGGTGATGGACAAGACCGGCACTCTCACCGAGGGCAAACCCAAAATTACTGATGTGGTGGCCGCAAAGGAATTCACCCAGGATCAGATCATCCAGCTGGCAGCCTCTGTAGAGGTAAAATCTTCCCACCCCTTGAGTAAGGCAGTTTTAGAGAAAGCAGAAGCGGAGAGGCTTGTCCCGGGCGAAGCCGAAGGATTCAAAAACCTGGCCGGTCACGGCGTTGAAGCGATAGTTGACGGTAAACATGTACTCGTCGGCACTGTGAAACTCATGAACGACTGGAAAGTTAATATTGAACCTCTGCAAAAAGATATTGACCGGCTTCTATCAGAGGGAAAAACTATTATGATTTTGGCAGTTGATAAAAAGATCGCCGGAGTAGCCGCCGCCTCTGATCCGGTGAAGGAAAATGCTAAGCACGCTGTTACCAGGATGAAAGAATTGGGACTGGAAATAGCTATGATTACCGGAGATAACAAAAAAACTGCGGAAGTCATTGGAAAGCAACTCAATATTGACAGAATTTTCTCCGAAGTTCTGCCTGAAGACAAAGCTTCATACGTCAAAAAACTGCAAAACGAAGGCAAATTTACCGCCATGGTCGGCGATGGAGTGAATGATGCTCCGGCCCTGGCTCAGGCAGATATTGGCATTGCCATTGGTGCAGGGACTGATGTGGCCATCGAAACGGCTAAAGTCGTTCTGATGAAGTCAGACCCTGCTGATGTGCTGCGGGCTATTAAACTCTCCAAAGCGACCGTGCGCAAAATGAAACAAAACCTTTTCTGGGCTTCGATTTATAATTTACTGGCTATTCCGGTAGCCGCAGGCGTTCTCTATCCTGCTTACAACATTTCGCTTCGTCCGGAGATTTCAGCCCTGCTGATGAGTGTTTCCTCAATTATCGTGGCCACGAATGCAGTTCTTTTAAATCGGGCTGAAAAGGATTTGATAACCATATGAATGGCGTAATTATAAAAGGATTATTGGCGACACTTATTCTTCTCGCATTTTATTTCACTATCGTTGTTTTGGTTTCGGGTTGGAGTTTTGCCCAGGATCAGTTTCGCCAATTCTGGTACTACGTTGTTACTTTGGCAATAGGATTTGGTGTTCAGGTCGGGCTCTATAGTTATTTTAAGACGTTAGGAAAAGTGCTGGCTGTATCCGGGACGACCTCGACTGCGGCCATGGTTTCCTGCTGCGCTCATTATTTAGTGAATGTTTTACCAATTTTAGGAGCAGTCGGAATTATTACAGTCATTTCCCAGTACCAGATACAACTATTCTGGATAGGGTTGGCGTTTAATTTTGCTGGAATTGGATATATGCTGTATCAAGTTAGGAATTTTACCAAAAAGCCATGAAATATATCGTCCTGGTTTTAATACTTATTGTGGGGGGACTTTTGCTGTCATCCCGCTTCAAAACGCAAGAAAAAAAAGTTGCCCCGCTAACAGTGGAAGTTTCGCCCCAGGATCCATCATTTTCCAGTCAATTATGGAAATTTGGTGTCTCTCTCGATACCCACTCGGGCGACTTGAATCAGGATTTAGTAAAAATTGCTACCCTGAGAGACGATAAAGGTAAAGTTTACCGGCCCATATCTTGGGAAGGCGATCCGCCTGGGGGACACCATAGAAAGGGCACACTTTCATTTCAATCGGTTAATCCCAAACCCGCCCAAATCATTTTACAAATCGAAGAAAGGAAATTTATTTGGGATATTAAATGAAAAAGGAGGTGAGAATTAATGAAGCATGAACCAAACGCCACCGCCAATGCAGCAGCCGTAACTGTTGCAGTGGTTTATATCGTGTGCCGTGTAGCCATTGTTCTTTTCCCGGACCTGGTGATGACTATTGCCCAAGCGTGGTTTCACGGCCTTGAATTAAGCAAAGTCTCCGGATGGAATCTATCCCTGGGCTCATTTATTTTGGGCCTGGTTACATCTTCCGGAGGAGCCTGGCTGGTTGGCTATCTTTTTGCCAATGCCTATAACTACTTTGTCAAAAAGTAAGTCGGGGTCTTGCCTACCTGGCGTGTAAACGGTAAAATATTCTTTGCATGGACGAGGATAAATTCAAACAATTACTGGCTAAAGTTAAGCAACTTCAAGCCAACGGTGGTTACGACCTGTCTTTGGAAGAGGATTTGAGTATTGCCGTTATGAATCTGATTAGTCTGGAAGAACATTTTTATTTTACCTCCCAGAAGACCGGCCAGCCGGATTATTTAGATTTACTGCAGCAAACCCGCGAGGTCAGAAAACAACTTCTGGCCAAGATGATCCCCGTCAACGAAGGGGAGACTTGGTGTATTTCTAAACACTTGCTGGCTGCTACCATGCGCCTGATTGAAGTCGGCACCAAATACCGGACAGACGGTAAAAAACAGGAAGCGAATACATCTTTTACTCAAGCATATAAAATTTACTCACTCTTCTGGGCCGTCCGCTTGAAACTCCTAGATCTCAAAGGCGTCAGAAAATTAAAAAAGCCGGTTTCGGTCGAGGATTTGGTTAATCAATTGGTAGATTGCTGTCAGGAATGAAATATTTAATAATTGCCATAGTTCTAATTTCTAGTCTCTATTTTCTAGTTTCCCGTAAGCCACAGGAAATAAAAAATTATGACCAGTTCGCTCAATGCCTGGCCGAAAAGAAACTCACCATGTACGGAGCTTACTGGTGTTCCCATTGTCAAAACGAAAAGAAGATTTTTGGAGATTCTTTTAAATACGTGCCTTACGTGGAGTGTACCCAAGAGACCAAGCTTTGTTTGGACAAGGGAGTCAACGGCTACCCAACTTGGATAGACGCATCCGGTCAAAAATATGAAGGGGAGCAAGGACTTTTAGGTTTATCTAAAATCTCCGGCTGCCCACTGCCATGAATTACACTGTTCCGTTGACTAGACCCATGATACTTCTCATTGTGGGTGCCGCGCTGGCCATCGGTGTCATCCGCGTCACCTTTCTATCTATCTCCAAAGCCCAGTCTTTCGCCGGCTGCCCTGCCGACCTGTCCCAAACTGGCGTTGATCCCACCCAGACAGTGGCCATGTGGAACAATCTCCCAATTCGTCCTCTGACCGCACTGGCTGAAACCCTCTCCGAATCTCAGAAAAAGGTTCTAGGTAGTTCTGCCGATGAAAAATGGATCGAAGTGGACTTGTCTGATCAGAAACTCATCGCCCATCAGGGCGACTCTATCTTCTTGGAAAGCTTAATTTCCTCCGGGTTGTGGGGCAAGACCCCGCCGGGAGAGTATGCTATCTGGTATAAAATCCGGGCTACTAAAATGGAAGGCGGTAATCGGGCCACCAACACCTACTATTATCTACCCAACGTCCCCTATGCCATGTTTTTTAAAGGCGATTTTGGCATCCACGGCACTTATTGGCACCAAAATTTTGGTAAACCCATGAGTCATGGTTGCGTCAACGCCCCTACTCCTATCGCTGAAAAGTTATTTTATTGGACGGATCCCGTTCTTCCCGATGGCCAGTGGGCCATCCGGGCCACGAACGCCAATCCCGGTACCCGCGTCGTCATCCATGAATAATTTAATAATCTTTTTTGCGGACTATGCTATCTTTCTTCTCTTCGCTTTGCTCCCCGTCTTGTGGCTTAAGAAAAAACGGGAAATGGTTCTCCACGCCGTTATTAGCGCTTTTATCGCCTGGCTGATCGGCAAATTCTTGAAAGATTTTTTTGCCGTTCCCCGTCCTTACTTGGTAAATAGCACCAGCCCTCTGGCGGGCCATTTTTCCAATGGGTCTTTTCCCAGCAATCACACCACCGCCGCCTTCGCTATCTCTGTCTCCATTTTTTTGCACCAGCACAGATGGGGGATTCCCCTCATCATTTTTAGCTTGAGCATAGGTATTAGCCGGATTTTGGGTGGGGTGCATTATCCATTAGATGTCTTGGGTGGCGTAATCATCGGTAGCTTAGTCGCGTGGCTCACTTACCGCTTGCACGTCCACAAACTCCTTGACAGGTTATCACTCTAAATGCTAGACTGCTAAGAATATGGACTACCCTGTTATTGCTCTGCGCGAGGGCGTCGTTTTTCCCCACACCGATGCCGTCCTCACTTTTGGCCGGCCCAGGAGCAGCGCCGGTATCCAGGCCGCATTTGCGGCTGATAAACGGGCCGTTTTTGTGGCTCAGCGCCAGCCGGTAGCCAACCCCGAACCCCAGGATCTGTACGAGGTCGGCACTCTGTGTGTCATTGAACAAGTTGTTTCGTCCGGTAACGAATTATTCGCCGTGGTCCGCGGCATCAGCCGGGTCAAACTTGGCCCCATTTCCACTCTCGATCCGTTTTTTGTGGCTACTGCCGAGCCCCTCCCTGAACCTCAAATTCCATCTCCCGCCCAAGTTAATCTCTCCAGACAAATCATCTCCGAGTTTAAAAAAGCTTTTGATTTAGGCAAATCCATGGATTTTCTGGTTTTTATGCGCCTGATGTCCGGGGTGTCTGCCGCCGAATTGTCTGATCAAGTTGCCAACTCTCTGGACCTGGCCACCGCCGTCAAGCAGGAACTTTTGCAAACTCTATCCGTCAACGACCGCCTGGAAAAAGTTCTCCAGTATTTATCTCACGAGGTCAAAGTTATGGACCTGGAACGTTCCATTGCCACCAAAACCCAGGCTAAATTTGAGCGCAACATGCGCGAGCAGATGCTGCGCGAACGCAAACGCACTATCCAGGACGAGCTGAAAAAATTGGGTTCGGATGAGACGGAAGAAGATGAAGACAGCGACCTGGGCGACTTAAAACGCCGCATCAAAGCCGCTAAGATGCCGGCGGAGACCCGCAAAAAAGCCGAGAAAGAGCTCTCCCGCCTATCCCAAATGAATCCCAACAACCCGGAAAGCAATTACATCCGGACTTACTTAGATTGGCTGGCAGACATGCCTTGGGCCAAGCTGTCGCCCAATCATGTGTCTATTTCTTCCGCCGCCAAAGTCTTGGACACCGATCACTATGGCCTGAAAAAAGTCAAAGAACGGATTGTGGAGTATCTAGCTGTCATGAAACTGCGCCAACGTCAACAACCATCAACTATGAACCAACAACAGTCGCCCACTATTTTGTGTTTCGTCGGCCCTCCGGGAGTGGGCAAAACTTCTATCGGTAAATCCATTGCCCGGGCTCTGGGCCGCAAATTTGTCCGCATTTCTCTGGGGGGCATCCGCGACGAAGCCGAAATTAGAGGCCACCGGCGGACTTACGTCGGGGCTATGCCGGGGCGTATCATTCAGGGCATAAAAAATGCCGGCACCCGCAACCCGGTCTTTATGCTGGACGAAATTGATAAATTGGGAAATGATTTCCGCGGCGATCCGTCTTCGGCCCTTCTGGAAGCTCTGGACCCGGAGCAAAACAACCAATTTTCCGACCATTATCTGGAAGTCCCCTTCGACCTGTCTCAAGTTATGTTTATTACTACCGCCAACATGCTGGATACCACCCCTCCGGCTCTGCGCGACCGTCTGGAAATTATCGCTTTTCCCGGCTACACCCTGGACGAAAAACATCACATCGCCTCCGATTATTTATGGCCCAAGCAAGTTGTCAACGGGGGCCTCTCTAAAACTTTGAAAATCGAAACCGCGGCCATCAAAGAAATTACCCGCCGCTATACCCGGGAAGCCGGCGTGCGCGACTTGGAAAGAAACCTGGCCAAAATTGTCCGCAAATTGGCCCGTCAAGTGGCCGGCCGCAAACGCATATCTCATATCATTTCATCTGCCGATGTGCGCAAATACTTGGGAGCCCACCGTTTCCCCGAGACTTTGGCCGAAAAACAGGATGAAGTAGGTATGTCCACCGGTCTGGCTTATACCGAAGCCGGCGGAGATATTTTGTTTATCGAAGTAGCTCTCATGCCCGGTAAGGGCGAGCTCAAACTCACCGGCCAGCTGGGAGATGTGATGAAAGAATCCGCCCACGCCGCCTATTCCTACATCCGTTCCCGCTGGTCTAAATTAGGGCTGAAAGAAGATTTTTACAAAAAGACCGACGTCCATATCCACGTTCCCGAAGGGGCTACTCCCAAAGACGGACCGTCGGCCGGCATTGCCCTGGCCACCGCCCTCATTTCCGCTTTCACCAAAATCCCCATCCGTAGGGATACGGCTATGACTGGAGAAATTACCTTGCGCGGCCGGGTGCTGGAAATTGGCGGAGTCAAGGAAAAAGTTATTGCCGCCCACCGCGCCGGCATCACCCGGGTCATTCTGCCTAAGGAAAACAGGAAAGATTTATTGGAAGATGTGCCGGCTACGGTCAGAAACGAAATGGAGTTTTTCTTCGTTTCCCATCTGGACGACGTGCTTAAATTAGCTCTGCGTCTGTCCTCTGCCAAATCCGCTCCTTCCACCCGCCCCTATCTCACCGCCATCGCCTAGTCTCCACAAGACAATTTACATTTTTAATGCGGTCGCATTATTTTTGTAAAATCCCTGTGAACGTTTTTGAACAAATTCGAACGTATTTCAAAGAATCGTGTTAGCTCGCCTCGCTCCGCTCGGCTCGCAATGTTGCGCGGCGCCCCCACCCGCCGCGCTTCCGTTATTTTTTGCGCGCGCGATTTTATGCTTGTTTCGCAAACAATTTACCTAAGCAATCTAGTGTCAATAGGAGCTTCTTTTTTACCACGGTATTGTTCAGAGAGTTTGCGGGCCATAGCTGAAATATCTTGCGGAGAAAAACCAGTCGCTTTTGAAAAAAGAGCTTCTGCCTTAAGAATTGCTTTACCAGCTTTTTTTATAGTTCCAGATCGATTGCCGGGTAAGTTAAAAATACGCATCTGTTCACGCCAGGCAACATAATAATGTCCAGCTTGTCCGTCACCCAAGCCGAAAAAAGTTTCATTAACAGTTACATGTGATATTCCTGTGTCTGTGTCGCCAAATGCAGTAAACCACTCCATTGGTGGTTCACGTCTGAAGTCTCCAAGTTCTACTAACCCCATATTATTGCAGTATATCATAATACACGAAAATCGAAAAAGCAAATCTTAAATAACACTTGTTTTTATACTTTGTTTTTTGGTATATTGTAAATGGAACCAACCTGTGAGAATTGTCTTTTTTAATGGCGCAATCGGACAATAGGAAGACAATTCTTGTTGATTCCACCGGGTTGCGCCATTTAAGTTATAAAAGTTCTTTAAAATTTTTGCGTTTTTCTTCATTCTTTTTATACGGCGACTCTCAGCGAATTTGAATTATGCCTTTGCAGCGCTGTCTGCGGAGGGGGGCGCAGCCAGCGCTGAACCCAATCCGCTTTCGATTTCCAAAATAGTGACTCCACCCGGATTTGAACCGGGGTTACCAGGATGAGAACCTGGTGTCCTAGGCCTCTAGACGATGGAGCCGGACGACGGGGCCATTGACAAGTAATTTATACCAAGGTATTATACCGCAGTACCAGCAATTTACACCCCAGTTGCCGAGCCAAAACTCGGTTCTTTTTTTCAAAAACATGAATAGCAAAATGCTCATTACCCAAGCCGGTCTGGATCAGCTCAAAGCCGAACTGAATCAGCTTGCAACCACCCGCCGGCCGGCCTTGGTCGAGCGGCTGACTCTAGCCCGGTCTATGGGAGATTTGTCGGAGAATTCAGATTATCAATCAGCTCATGAGGACCTGACCTTTGTGGATGGGCGCATGGCCGAGCTGGAAGACCTGATTAAATCCGCCCAAATCGCCAAACCAGCGAGCAACGACGCTATAGATATTGGCCACTCCGTTACTGTCAAGATCAATTCTCGCAACGCCACCTTTCACATCGTCGGTGAATGGGAAGCCGATCCCAAACAGGCTAAAATCTCCCATTCTTCTCCATTAGGCCTGGCCCTGATGGGCAAAAAGGTTGGGGATAAAGTGGAAGTGGCCGCCCCGGCTGGTAAGTTGGTTTACAGCATCGTTGCCATCAGTTAAACTTGGGGCATGAGCAATTCCCGTCTGGAAGAAATCCACAGAATCCGGCTGGATAAACTGGCTAAATTACGCGATCGGGGTATCGATCCATATCCTCCCAAATCCTCGTTTTCTTTAATCTCTATTGCCGCAGTTCGCGATGCCCAAGGGAAAACTCTGGCCGTAGCTGGCCGCATCTGGCGCTGGCGGGAACATGGCAATGTTATCTTTGCCGATTTGCGCGATTCTTCAGGTCAAATCCAGCTGCTTTTTCAGAAGAGGAATCTAGAAAAAAATTTTGATCTCTTAAAACTGTTCGACGTAGGTGATTTTCTGGCGGTTCAGGGTGAAGTCATCAAAACTTCGGCCGGCGAAATCACGGTTGATGTAGCCAAATTCGAGCTCCTCTCCAAATCTCTCCGCCCTCTTCCCGACGACTGGCACGGTCTTAAAAATGTCGAGGAACGCTATCGTAAAAGATACCTGGATCTGCTCCTCAACCCGGATACCCGGCATAGATTTAACGTGCGCACCGTCGTTTTCAAAGAAACCAGGCACTATTTAGACAAACTGGGGTTTAAGGAAGTGGAAACTCCCGTTTTTCACCCCCTTTACGGCGGCGCCAATGCCCGGCCTTTCACTACCCACATGCAAGCCCTGGACACCGATTTTTATTTGCGCATCGCTTTTGAACTGTATCTCAAACGCCTGGTAGCCGGCGGCTATGATAAGGTTTACGAAATAGGACGGGATTTTCGCAACGAAGGCATTGACCACTCCCACAATCCGGAATTTACCATGATCGAATGGTACGAAGCCTATGCTGATTATCACCGGGTCATGGATGTCACCGAAGGCCTGTTTAAGCATTTAGCCGCAAAAATCTTTGATAAGACCCAAATTCAAGTCGGGGATAAAACAGTCGAAATCGGCCACGCCTGGCCTCGCATCGCCATGTCCGATCTTCTAGCCCAAAAACTAGATTTAGACGTCGAGAAACTCGACGCCCAAGCCTTAACCGAATTTTGCCGGACGCATAAATTAGAACTGGTGTGGGGAGAAACCAAAGGCCAGTTAATCTTTGAAATATTTGACAAACTCATCTCCAAAGATTTGATCGAGCCTACTTGGGTCATTGACTATCCGGCCGATGTCAGCCCATTATCCAAACCTCACCGCACTAAGTCCGGCTGGACAGAGAGATTCGAAGGCTACATCGGCGGCCGGGAAATCTGCGACGGCTGGTCCGAGCTGACTGATCCTCAAGTTCAACGCCAGCGCTTTGAAATTGACACCAAAATTGCCCGCAAAGACAAATCGGAGGCCCAGCAAGTGGACGAAGATTTTCTGGAAGCCATGGAATATGGTATGCCTCCCATGGGCGGCATCGGCATCGGCATGGATCGGTTGGTCATGTTTTTCACCAATACCTGGAGCCTAAAAGAAGTTATTCTCTTCCCCACATTAAGACCAGAAAACAAGTGAACACTCAGCCTTATAAAAAACTTTTTACATATTGGTACTCCTTAATAATCTACGACCTGGAGATTGAGTTTACTAAAAAATATATTTCCAGCTGGAAATTGCATGAACAAATGGATGGCGCCGCCCGTTCGGGAAAGCAAAATATAGTTGAGGGATCAGATTCGCTGAAAACTAGCCTGAAAACCGGAATAAAGCTCACAAACGTAGCCAAAGCTTCGATAGAGGAGCTGATAGGAGACCTAGAAGACTTTTTGCGGCAAAGAAAGCTTCAGATGTGGGATAAGAACGACCCCCGGGTCCTAATTATTAGAGAAAAATACTCAACAATCGTAAGTAACTTAAGTAACTTAGGAAATATCGAAAATGAAAAATGGGAACTTCCCGATGATCCAGAAGAAGCCGCTAATTTACTCTTGACCCTAAGTCACATTGCTACATATCTTTTAAACAATCAAGTCGATGCACTGGAAAGAAAACATATTACTGAGGGTGGTTATACAGAGAAACTCTATGAACAAAGACAGAATTATCGTAATTTACATAAGTAACTTAAGTATCTTATGAACTTAAATCGTGACCAGGCTTGGAAGCTTCTCACTGAGAAAATGCAGAACCAGAATCTGCGCCGGCACTGCTTGGAGGAGATGAAGAGAAATGGGGCATAGTCGGCCTGCTCCACGACGGCGATTATGAGTTTACTAAGGAAGACCCTGGAAATCACGCCAAACTTATGGCCAATTGGGTGCGGCAACTGGGCGAAACGGACGCCGAATTATTAGAGGGTATCGAGTCCCACGGCTGGTTTCATCAGGGAAAACAGGCCCAAACCCAAATGCAGTGGGCGCTATATTGCTGTGATGAACTCACCGGCCTAATCGTTGCTAGCGCCCTCGTTCTTCCCTCCAAACACCTATCCGACCTATCCGTCCAATCTGTCCTAAAGAAATTTCCCCAGAAATCCTTCGCCGCCGGGGTCAAGCGCGAAGACATCCAGATGTGTGAAGAAAAGTTAGGTATAAATCTGAAAGATTTTGTGGGTATCGCCCTCTCTGCCATGCAGCAAATTGCTTCTGAAGTTGGACTATAATCAAGCTCATGGATACAGAATTTGAAGCGAAGTTTTATCCCGTAGATAAAGAAAAGTACCGACAGAAATTGAAACTTATCGGAGCTCACTTAGTCATTCCCGAAAGAAAAATGCGCCGGTCACTAATCGATCGCAGGTTTCACCCAGAATTTAAATGCGACTATATCAGAGTCAGAGACGAAGGAAACAGTATTAGATTAAGCGCCAAAATACACGCCCAAGTGAAAGGCAAAATGAGTGACCAAAAAGAAGTCGATGTTCAAGTTAGTGATTACGACAAAACCCTTGAGATTTTTAAAGCCATGGGGTACCAGCCCGAACTATATCAGGAAAGTCTACGCGAAACCTGGGAGTATGGGAACGCAGAGATTGTTATCGATATTCGACCTGGATTAGATCCGTATTCGGAAATCGAAGCCCAATCCGAAGAAGAGGTTAAAGACATCGCCCAAAAACTTGGGCTTGATTGGAACAAAAAAATTATTACTACAGTGGTTGAAATATATGCCGAAGTTTATCGCTTGAGTATAAGTAAAACTCTCAAAATGCTTTCAAACATCACTTTTGAAAACAACCCATTCGAAAAATTGACAAAACATTCTATAACCAACTCACAAAGTACTTAATTTTGTCCAAATCGCTCTCTCCGTCATGCGATCTGTTACACTCGAAATCGGGCTTTAGGACATGACACAACCGACCATACTCGCATATTTACATTTCTGTACGCTATAGCGTACATTTGTGTAAAAACTTGTTTTGCTACACAAATAAGCTTATGACAATATCTTCTGCAACGTGAGAACACCTGTGATATACTATTGACATCTCTATGGACGACACTTATTGAAACGTAAAAGGCGCTTGAGGAGTAATTCCATACTCCGATGCTGATCAGGGTAGCAACTGGTCCGGGTGGTTTTCGTAAAAAACCTAAATCGAGCACTTAACTTCAGCTGGCACCTCTCAGGGCGGAAGTATACAATAATCATATGTTAGATATTAAACTCATTCGCGAGCAGCCTGACTTGGTGCGCCAGGGAATACTGGACAAGGGTTACGACCCGGTAGTTTTAGACGAGGTCATTAAATTAGACAAACAACATAGACAGATGTTGGTAGAAACGGAGAATCTGCGGGCCACCAGAAACAAGCTGACCAAAGACCAAATTGGAGAGGGGAAAAAACTTAAACAACAACTCAAAGATCTGGAGCCGAAATTAAAAGACGTTGAAGAAAAGTTAATTGAGAAATTAAACCTTATTCCCAATCCGCCGTTGCTTTCGGCTCCCAAAGGTAAAAACGAGAAAGACAATGTGGAGGTGCGCACATGGGGTCAGCCCCGTAAATTCGATTTTACCCCCAAAGACCATCTGGAGCTGGGAACTTACTTGGGAATTTTAGATTTTGCCACCGGAGCCAAAGTTTCCGGGTCCCAGTTTTACTTTTGGTACGGCGATGGGGCTCTCCTTGAGTTAGCGCTTGTCCACTTTGCGTTCGATTTACTTAGCAAAGAAGGATTTATCCCTGTTATCACTCCCGACTTAGCTAAAGCTCGTTACTATCTGGGAACAGGTTATATGCCCAAAGGCAACGAAGCCCAGACTTACAAAATTGAAAATGAAGATCTTGGTTTGATCGCTACGGCGGAAGTAACTTTAGCCGGAAAACACGCCGACGAAGTCATTCCAGAAAACCAACTGCCTCTAAAATATATCGGATATTCCCACTGTTTCCGCCAGGAGCAGGGAGCCTATGGCAAATACTCCAAGGGCTTGTACAGAGTGCATCAATTTACCAAAGCCGAAATGTTTGTTTATTGCCTACCCGAAGATTCGGATAAATACCACCAGCATATTCTGGCTATGGAGGAAAAAATTTATCAACAACTGGGTTTGCCGTATCGCGTCTTAGAAATGTGCACCGGAGACCTGGGTGCTATGGCCGCCAGAAAATTTGACATTGAGGCTTGGATGCCCACCCGCGGTGAATACGGCGAAGTGACCTCTACTTCCAACTGCACTGATTATCAAGCTAGAAACCTCAACATCCGCTTCAAACGCAAAAATGGCGAAACAGATTACATTCACATGCTTAACGGTACGGCCATTGCCACCTCCCGCACGCCCTTGGCCATTTTGGAAAACTATCAAAACCCCGACGGCTCGGTTACCATTCCCGAAGCTCTCCGCCCCTATATGGGCAAAGACAAAATAGTTCCCAAGAAGTAGAATCAACTCATGCCTTCCTCCTGGAAACGGTTTTTCTATACCTATAAACAGATTATTGCTCTGGCTTACCGGGTCAGTCCCTCTTTGCTCATTTTGGTCACGTTATTAAACTCCTTCTGGGGTCTAACCAATCTACCGGTTCTATACATTAACAAGATATTAATCGATGTCGTCATTTCCAGTCTGGGTAAGCCTGACTGGTTAGTTTATTTAAAGCCTCTAATTCTGCTTATCGCTTTGAGATCGGTTATTGAGCTCATTAGATCGGTTATGTCCAGATACAGTTACCGGCTGGGAAATAATCTGACCAAGCGCATTTCCGCCAACATGGACATAGTATTGGGAGAAAAACTTAACTCCCTCGACATTTCCACTCTAGAATCCTCAGATTTTCAAGACAAGTATAAAAAAGTTGAACGGGAGGCCAACCAAAGAGTTTGGGGCATGATAGATTCTCTCTCAGAAGTACCTAACGCCTTCTTTACCATAATTTCAGCCATTATTCCCATAATCTCATTCAATCCTCTTATTGGTTTGGCGGTAGTATTGGTTCGTATTCCTGAAGCGGTTGTCAACGCTAAGCTGGCAAAAAAAGAGTATCAAGATCTGGATAAATTGAATTTCAAATATCGATTATGGGGATGGATAAACTATCACTTAACCAATTCCAAACACTATTACGAAAACAAAATATTGGGAAACACTTTGCACCTGACACATAAAATGCAAGACCTTCAGCAAGAAGTGCTCGACCAAGACTACCGGCTAGGCATGACCAGAGCCACTCATCGAAGTTTAGCCGATATTCCCAACTTTCTCCTTTCCTCTGGCCTAAATCTATATTTCTTCATCTTGGCCATTATGGGCAAGATAACTTTAGGCCTGGCTCAAATGCTGTACTATGCGTCGGCCACTTTGGGCGCCGGTTTTGGCCAGCTCTTTAACAATGTCTCCACGGTTTATGAAAATTATTTGTTCGTTTCAGACTTCACCTGGTTTTTAGGCCTCAAACCGGCAAATCCATCAGGTCACCTGACTCCAGACAAAAAGTATAAAGAGGGAATCGAATTTCAGAATGTATGGTTTAAATATCCCAACTCCCCCGATTGGACACTTAAGGGGCTTAGTCTCACCATCAATCCCCAAGAAAACATTGCCCTAGTGGGTGAAAACGGGGCCGGTAAAACCACCACCATTAAACTCTTGTGCGGTTTTTACCCTCCCAGCAAAGGAAAGATTTTGGTAAATGGTCACGAAATTTCCAAATACTCCGCCGACAAATACACTCAAACCTTGGGAGTACTTTTCCAGGACTTTAGTGAATATCCTTTTACCGCCCGTGAAAGTATTGGCTATGGAAACATTGCCCACCTCGATAATCTAAAAGGCATAAAACAAGCCGCAAAACAAACCGACGTCCACGATTTTATAGAAAACCTGCCGCTTAAGTACAACAATCCTCTGACTAAGGAGTTTGACAAAGGCATAGAGCCTTCCAAAGGCCAATGGCAGCGCATTGCCTTGGCCCGAACCTTGTTTCGAAAATCCCAAGTGGTTATCCTTGACGAACCCACCAGCAATGTAGATCCCAAAGCCGAAGAGGAGATTTTTGACAAGATCATCAAACTTACTCAAAAGCAGATTTTGATGTTAATTTCTCATCGTTTCAGTACCGTCCGCCGGGCGGACAGAATTCTGCTTCTCGAAGGCGGGAAAATCACCGAACAGGGAACCCATGACCAGTTAATGAAACTAGATCAAAAATATGCTCGGCTTTTCCACCTTCAGGCCAAAAGTTATCAGTAAATTTAAATCCAGATACAGCGGGGATATCGAAGTTCGCCAGGGGTGGGGATATAAATATGTGGCCACGGGCAATTTGACTCAAAGCGGGGGAATTGTGGCCGATGTCTGGCGCCCTATTCTTAAAAAGGTTAGTCCTTTTGAGGCTAAGTGGCTAATTTTGGGGCTAGGGGCTGGCACCGTGGCCAAACTTATTCCCCAACCCGCCCGCATCACCGGCGTAGAAATCGACCCAGTCATGATCAGCATCGGCAGCCAATATTTCGACCTTGACAAAATTCCCAATCTCAAAATCGTTCGTCGGGATGCTATGAACTATATACCCAAAACTCAAGAAATCTTTGATTTCGTTCTGGTAGATTTATATCTCGGTGATAAATGCCCTGAATTTTTATACACTCCAAGGTTTCTAAACAAGCTAAGTAAAGTGGGGAAAATAGTAATTTTCAATCATCTTTTTTACGACGACGTCAAGCGCCACAAAGCCGAAGAGTTGGTAAATAAACTCAAAGCTATTTTTCCAGATATTCACTTGCATAGAGTATTAACCAATCTGATGATTATCTGTTCGTAAACAGGTATAATCTTGGAACTAACTCCTGACATTCCCCTCTCTTAGATTAAGAGAGGGGTAGGGGTGAGTTATTATGTTTGGATTTTTGAATAAATTCCTCGATCTCAACCAAAAAGAAATCGACCGTCTCAATTCCAGAGTTGATCAGGTAAATTCTTTTACCGCCAAATTCAAAAAGCTCAAGAAAGACGAAGATTTTGCCGCCGAAACCGCTAAATTCAAAAACCGTCTGGCTGACGGCGCTACTCTGGACGAATTACTGCCCGAAGCATTTGCGGTAGCCAGAGAAGCTTCCGACCGGGCTATCGGCCTGCGTCCATTTGATGTCCAGCTCATGGCTGCCGCTGCTTTCCATCAAGGCCAGATCGCCGAGCAAAAAACCGGCGAAGGTAAAACTCTCTCCGCTGTCCCCGCTCTTTATCTCAATTCTCTATCCGGTAAAGGCGCTCACCTGGTTACCGTCAACGATTATCTGGCCCGCCGCGACGCCGGTTGGAACGGCCCCACTTTTTATTTGCTGGGCCTGTCTGTAGGCATCATTGTTCACGAACAATCTTTTATCTATGATCCTAAATATTCCGACCCCACTCATGGGGACGACCGGCTGGCTCACCTGCGCCCCGTCACCCGCCAGGAGGCTTACCGGGCGGATATTACTTACGGTACTAACAATGAATTTGGTTTCGACTACCTGCGTGACAATATGGTTGGGACGTTGCCGGATATGGTTCAGCGCGGTCATCATTTTGCCATCGTCGATGAGGTGGACTCAATTCTTATTGACGAAGCCCGCACCCCGCTGATTATTTCTGCCCCCGATACCGAGCCTACCCAGAAATATTATGAATTCGCTAAGCTGGTAGACCGGCTTTCTGCCGATACGGATTATGTGATTGATGAAAAACACCGCACGGCGAACCTTAATGAAGCCGGCCTGAGCAAAGTCGAAGGCCTGCTAGGAATTACAAATTTATATGAAAAAGATTTTGAGACAGTGCATCATCTGGAAAACGCCCTCAAGGCCCGGACCCTATTTTTGCGCGACCGCCATTACGTAGTCCGCGAAAACCAAGTAGTTATCGTCGATGAATTTACCGGCCGCCTCATGCCCGGCCGCCGCTGGTCGGAGGGCATCCATCAGGCAGTGGAGGCCAAAGAAAATGTCGTTATTCAGCAGGAGTCCAAGACTCTGGCCACCATTTCTTTCCAGAATTACTTCCGGCTCTACGCCAAATTAGCCGGCATGACCGGTACGGCCGCCACCGAAGCCGAAGAATTCAGAAAAATTTATAAGCTGGATGTGATTGTCATTCCCACCAACCGCCCCATGATCAGGGCAGACCACGCGGATATTGTTTACAAAACCACCCGGGCCAAATATTCGGCTCTGGCCGAGGAAATCGGCCGCCTGCACGCCACCGGCCAGCCGGTATTGGTGGGTACCACTTCTATTGAGAAAAACGAAATCGTGGCCGAGCTTCTTAAGAAAAAAGGGGTGCCCCACGAAATTCTCAATGCCAAAAATCATGAGCGGGAAGCCCAAATCATTGCTGAAGCCGGTCGTAAAGAGGCCGTGGTTATCGCCACCAATATTGCCGGCCGCGGAGTAGATATTATCTTAGGCGGCAGACCGCCGGAATCTCAAAATAAAAAAGCTCTGGCTAAATGGCAAAAAGATCACGATGAAGTAGTCAAGTTAGGGGGCCTGCACGTCATTGGCACCGAGCGCCATGAATCCCGGCGTATCGATAACCAATTGCGCGGCCGTTCCGGCCGCCAGGGCGACCCCGGCTCCACCCGTTTCTATCTGGCTTTGGATGATGACATCATGCGTATTTTTGGCGGCGAACAGGTGGCCAAAGTTATGACTATGCTCAAAATTCCCGAGGATGAACCTATTGAGCACGGTATGGTCAGCCGCTCCATTGAACAGGCCCAAATTAAGGTCGAAGGCTTCAATTTTGATGCCAGAAAGCACGTGGTGGAATACGACGACGTCATGAACAAACAGCGCGAGATCGTCTATGGCCTGCGCAAGCGCGTTCTTTCCGGAGCCATCTCGGAATCTGAAATTATTTCTAATATCCAATCTTTATTATCTAATATCGTCAAGTCTTACGCTCCCCGCGGTATCGTCGAGTCAGAAGTCCTGCCCATTGTTTCTGCCTTAGTTGAAATTGTCCCCTTTGACGATGATTCTCAAAAGGCCATCTCTCAACAGTTTAAACAGTCGGTGGTAGCAGAAGAAATCATCACTTCAATTAATCAAATTATTGCCGACGCCGTCACCCAGCGTAAATCCCAAGTGGGCGAAGAAGTCTGGAAGGAAATTATTAAGTACGCCTATCTCTCGTCCATCGATAATTTGTGGATTGATCATTTAGATGCGGTTGACGATATGCGCGAAGGCATAGGGCTTCGCGGCTACGGCCAGCGCGATCCACTGGTAGAGTACAAAGGTGAGGCTTTTTCTATGTTCGAGCGCCTCATGGCCCAAATCGACTCCGAATTTGCCAAGCGCCTCTTCAGAATTCAGGTTGGAACTCAACCGGCCTCTACCCCTATCCCCACTACCAATCTCACTACCCACCACCCACAACCATCAACCCCGTCTTCAGACAACAATGACTTTCTCACCGCCATGCAATCTTTGCAGAAAACCAGTGCTGAAAACGAGCACAAAAAGCTCGGCCGCAACGATCCCTGTTGGTGCAAAAGCGGCAAAAAATATAAGATTTCTAGCCTGGCAATTGCGAAAGGGGAGAGGATTCCCGCCAAGTACACTTGTGACGGGGACAACGTCAATCCGCCCCTGGAAATTTCCGGCGTACCTGCCACGGCCCAAAGCCTGGTTTTGACCGTTGACGATCCCGACGCCCCCGCCGGTATCTGGAACCACTGGCTGATGTGGAACATTGATTCTCAAACTACTCACATCGCCGAAGATTCAGTTCCCGGCGGGGCTGTGGTGGGAGTCAATGATTTTGGAACTAATAACTACGGCGGTCCCTGCCCGCCCTCCGGAACCCACCGCTACTTCTTCAAAATTTTCGCCCTGGACACGATACTTAATCTGCCCTCTTCCTGTAAACGCGGCGATCTAGACGCCGCTCTTTCTGGCCATATAATTGACAAAAGTGAGTTGATGGGTAAATATTCTCGCAGTGACTGAACCACTGGCCTCCCGTATCCGTCCCAAAACTTTGGCTGAATTTATCGGCCAGCCGCATTTAGTTGGCTCTGATAAACCTCTGCGCGTGGCTATCGAAAATCAGCACCGCTTCAGTTTTATTCTCTGGGGTCCGCCTGGCTGCGGAAAAACCACTCTGGCCCGTATTTACGCCGCCGCTCTCAACGCTCCACTGGTAGAAATTTCCGCCGTCTCGGCCGGCAAAGACGATATGCGCCGGGCTGTAGCTCACCCCGGCACGGTTCTTCTCATTGATGAAATCCACCGCTTCAACAAAGCCCAGCAGGATTACTTATTGCCATACGTAGAAGATGGGACAATTTTACTCGTCGGCGCCACCACCGAAAATCCCAGTTTTGAAATCATCTCCCCCCTATTGTCTCGTTGTAGAGTTTTTGTACTCAATGAATTGTCCGAAATAGAAATGAGTAAAATTATTGATCGAACTAAAATAAAGATCGATAAAGAAGCCAAAGATTGGTTAATAGCAATGGCCAATGGCGACGCCCGCCAAGCCCTAACCATGATCGAAAACACTCAAGGATTGTATAAAAAAATTACCGTCACCAATCTCAAAAACGCTCTTCAATCCAAACACCTGCGTTACGATAAGCTTGGCGAAGAGCACTACAATATTATTTCGGCCTTTATCAAAAGCATGCGGGCCGGCAACCCCGACGCCGCACTATATTATTTGGCCCGCATGGTAGATTCCGGAGAGGATCCATTATTTATTGCCCGGCGGATGGTAGTTTTTGCGTCGGAAGACGTAGCCTCGCCCACGGCTCTGGTAGTGGCCAACGCCGTCTTCCGGGCTTGCGAGACCGTGGGCTATCCGGAGTGCCAGGAAAATCTAGCCGCCGGAGCCGTTTACTTAAGCCAAGCCAAAAAAGACCGCTCCGCTTACACCGCCTACATGGCTGCCCTGGCCGATGTCAAGCAATACGGTAATCTCCCCATTCCTCTCAAGCTCCGCAACGCCCCGACAAAATTAATGAAAGACTTAAATTATGGAAAAGATTATCAGATGTACAAAGATCCTGATCTCCTGCCAGAAGAATTAAAAGGCAAAAAATATTATGAAACTAAATCTTGACAAAAATTAACAAACATTGTTAAATATTCACAATATGGCTACTTTAACCATCTCCTTACCGTCTCAATTCATCACTCGAATTGACGCCGAGATTAAAAGTCAGGGCGCTACCCGCTCGGAATTTTTTCGCGCCTTGCTAAGAAAGTATTTTTCCAATGAAATTAAATTTGAGCCTTTTACACCGAGACCGTTGGATGAAATGAAGGTTGGGATGTTGAAAACTGGTAAGTACAATAAAAAATTCGTAGATAGTGTGATTAAGGGTCTATCAAGATCCTCCTTTTATGCGAATAAATCCGCTTGATCCTGAATTTAATAAGTATTTATCGAAACACAATCTTTCAAAGAAGTTTAATAAACAACTCAATTTGTTTTTAAACAATCCCAACCATCCTTCTTTGAATACAGAAAGGCTAGAACCAAAACAATATAAGCTTTATTCTTTTCGTATAGACCGTAAATACCGAGTTGTGTTTTTATTTTCCGAACCAGATTTGATTGAAGTAGTCGAAATCAACGATCACTACCGATGACGTCAGAAGAATTGATTGGTACAATTGTGTCACGATCGTGGATTTGTTAAAAATTTAATTCTTGAAACTTGAAATCGGAGATAACTCAAAATATACTAGGGACATGTTAGGAAGTGATAAATAATGAAGTTAACTAAAATCGATTTTTCTAAGTTTAGTTATCCTCTAAAAGTCCTGCTCGAAGGGAATACTGACACCTGGTATTCTCTGCTATCGGTTATCGAGGATCTGACGCCGCAACAGCTCGTTTATAAACATCCCAACTACGCACAACGCTGTATTGCGGAGATGATTAACCACGCCCTGGATACTCAGTACGGCTTTTATACCCAAAACTTAGTGCTGGGGCAATCTTATCAGCCACTATACGCGGATTTGCCCGGGACAGTAACTGAGGCCCAGAAACGAATTGCCGAAACGTTTGCCAAGACTGTCGAGGTGTGGAAGAGTTTGCAACCCAAGGACTTCATCAAAGAAATCAAAACCGAGTGGGGTCAAACTTTAGCCGGCGAGCTGGCTTTGTTTCAGTCGATTACCCACACCCACTATCATGTGAGTGAAGTTTGTTTTCTAAGAGGCTTGGGGGGTTTCCCAACCAAAGTAATGGGCTGACACTTATGACTAACGCAAAGCGTTTGCATCGGGTAATAAGGGAAAAAATTGTTCCCACCACCCCATTTAACTTTGACGCCACTTTTCATAAACCGGCGCATTTTTCTTCGGGGGACAATTTTTGGGAACCTGGTATTAGGTGGCAGACCTTTCGTTGGGCCAAACAAGATTTGGGGGTCATTTTTAAAAGTATCGGGACGGTAAAACAACCCAAAATAGCCATCAGAATTTATAGTCAGGAAAAACTAACCGCGGATTTTGTTAATAATTTTGTTAAAGAGATAGTCTATCGTTACCATCTGGATTTAGATTTAACCCCATTCTACAAAGAGTTTTCCGAAGATAAAGTCTTAGGTCCAGTGATTAGAAAAATGAATGGAATGCGGCCGGGTCACCAAGACTCGCTTTATGAATATTTAATTATCGGTATTGTTCTTCAAAACTGTACTGTTCGCCGATCAATCCAAATGATGCAGGTTTTATTTGAGAAATGTGGCACGCTTTTGGAGTTTGCTGGTCAAAAACTGTGGTGTTTTTGGGAACCGGGAAGACTAAAGACTGTCACGGAAGAAGAACTAAGAGCTCTAAAAGTTGGCTATCGGGCTAAGTTTATCAAGAAAATCGACGAGCAATTTGCCAATGGACTTATCGACGAATTCGAGTTGAGGAAAAAAGATTTACAAACTCAAAGAAGTGAACTTCTAAAACTTTATGGGATCGGTCCGGCCACGGTTTGGTATTTATTATTTGACGTCTTTCACCATTGGGACTTTTTTGATCATGTCTCTCCTTGGGAGCAAAAGATTTATTCTAAAGTTTTCTTTGATAAAGATCCGGAGAATCCCGTCCCGGTAGAAAAACTACTCAAACACTTTGAAAAGTTTGGCAAATACAAACAACTGGCCGTGCACTATATTTGGGAAGACTTATGGTGGAAACGAAAAAATGAAAATATCCCTTGGTTAGAAAAACTAATCAGGGTATAATTTGAATATGGATCTAAATAAATTAAAGGAATTTGTAGATAAAGCGGCAGCAGCAACATACGCTGGAGGCGGGAAAGAAGAAGAAAATCCCCCAAGACCGGGATTTAAAGAGTTAGTATACATAGATGGAGACTGGAATTACCGAGACAGTTATATCGGTTTTACGCGTTCGCGCGGAATGGAAGTGGTGCGGTACAAGGGGACACCAGTTTGGTCCACATCCTATGGCGGCGGCATGATCAAAGACAAAGAAAATTTAGCCAAACAAACGTTTGATTTTTTGAAAAAGGCTATGCAGGCCAAAGACCCAAATATTTTTTCAGCCCGTGGTCAATCAGATTTTAGAGAAGATAAATATGAATATAAATATTCCCAGGATGGGAATATAGAAGAATTTAATGGATATGAAGAAATTTATTATCAAGGCGAATTGGTCTTTTTCCACAGAATTATTGGCGGAGTCATAAATTATTAATTATGGATAAAAAGCTGCGGCAGGCGACAATATGTTTACTAAGAAAAAATGACGAAGTTTTATTAGCTATGAAAAAGCGGGGATTTGGAGTAGGGAAATGGAATGGAGTGGGTGGAAAAGTTAAAGAAGGGGAAACCGTTGAGCAAGCCGCTATTCGTGAAACTCAAGAGGAAATTGGAGTGACCCCGGTTGCAATAGAACAAGTAGCGGTGTTAGATTTTCGTTTTCCAGATGTTCCGGCTGAAAAAAACTGGGATCAGCAAGTCGTAGTGTTTATATGTAACGAATGGACAGGCGAATTTGCGGAATCTGAAGAAATGTTACCCAAGTGGTTCAAAATATCAGAAATTCCGTATGACCAAATGTGGTCCGATGATGTTTTCTGGATGCCCAAAGTTTTTTCCGGCCAAAAAGTTAAAGCCGAATTTATTTTTTCTGGGGAGGGGAAGTTGAAGGAGCATAAATTTAAGGAGCTTGTTTAAAATAGTTAAAAGTGGTAAAAAATAGATGATGGATCAGAGAGTTTTGGATTTATTAGCTAAAGAGAGAGTCAGCCTGCTGGCGGTTTGCCTGCCGGATGGAACTTGTCACTCCGCTGCCATGCACTTCTCCCATATTTCCGATCCGCCGACAATTTATATCCAGACCGAAAATACCAGCAAAAAAATGCAGGGACTAAAAAACGGCCAGCCAATAGCCGCGTCTGTCGTCGTCGGTTTTAATGAACAGGAGATGAAAACCTTGCAAATGGATGGTCAAATTCAGCTTGTTACTGACGTCTCTAAACTGCCCGCTATCCACCAAATTCACTATGCTAAGCACCCCCACGCCGAGAAATACAAAAATGACCCCGGCACTGTCTTTTTAGCTTTCACTCCCACCTGGTACCGCTACACCGACTACAAAACTGATCCCGCAACGTATGTTTACTCTTCCTGATTTGCCATATCCTACCAATGCCTTGGAGCCGTTTATCGACACCCAAACCATGGAAATTCATCATGGCAAGCACCATGCCGCCTATGCCAAAAACTTAAATGACGCCCTCCCGGACAAAACTGAAGTTGATCTAGAACAAATTCTCCGCACTACCGATAATCCTAAAGTCAGAAATAATGGGGGAGGGCATTACAACCACTCCCTTTTTTGGCAAATCATGTGTCCTGCGACCAAATCCGGCCAGCCGGAAGGCAAATTAATAGAATTACTAAATTCAACTTTTAGCGATCTGCCTACTTTCAAAGAGAAATTCGGCAGCATCGCTCTCGGCCGTTTTGGCAGCGGTTGGGCGTGGTTGACCGTTAAGGGGGGTCAACTGACTCTCGAAGATACGCCCAACCAAGATTTACCGTCAGGCACACCCATTTTGGGCCTGGACGTTTGGGAGCATGCTTATTACCTCAAATATCAGAACCGCCGCGCCGATTACATCGCCGCCTGGTGGAATGTGGTCAATTGGCCAGAAGTTTCGCGCCGTCTAGCTTCAAACTGATAGTATCTTATCGTTTTGTGTCTTTTCTTATCGGATATTATCGTATATTATCATTTTATGGACTTGAGCCAGTATAAGTGGGAGATAACCCCAGACATCCAAAACAAGCTGCAAGAGGTAGAAGTTTTTAAGAAAGTATTTGAAAAACTACCCATACTTGAGTCTACAGCCAAAATAATCCGCCGCAGATCAATCTTAAACAGCGCAGTCTCCTCCGCTCAAATTGAAAGTATCCCCTCCACAATCCAATCTCCGCGGAAAGAAGGCAAAAATCTTCAAATGGCCTACGAGTGGATATATTCTGGTCGGGACCTACCAGATTTATCCGTAAACATCATCAAGGATTTGCACGCCAGAGTAATGCGTGATTTATTCGGATCAGCAGGACAGCTACGTATAGAACCTTGGGCGGTTTTTAACGAGGCTGGCATGGTTATTCATCTAGCCCCTCTTCACACCCGTCTTCCTAAGCTTATGCAAGAATACATAAGCTTTATTAATAAGCTCTCAGACAACGCTTGCGTACAAGCAGCAGTCTCTCAGTTTATTTTTGAAAAAATTCATCCATTTGCAGATGGCAACGGCAGGACAGGCAGACTGATATCTGCTTATGTACTACACCAGTTGGGCTTCAGCCTGAGCGGCCTGGTTCCGATAGAGAAGTATATAAACCAGCACCGCAGTTGGTATTATCGGACACTGGAACCGAGTCATAATTGTACTGAATTCACCGTTTTTTTTATCGAGGCCATAATCACCCAAGCCAACCAAACCCTGGAAGAAATAAAGAACCCAGATCTGGAAACGCCAGAGGGTAAATTATTACCCAGACGAAGGGAAGTATTTGAAACGATTAAGGATCACCCAGAAAGCACTTTTGATTTTTTACACCGGCGCTTTATTGGCTTAAATTCTCTGGTCCTTCATCGTGATTTACAGCATTTACAAAAAATCGGTCTTATCAAAAAACTGGGATCTACCCGTGGGGCTGTTTACGTTGCTGTCTCACCCGATCCAAGTGCGTAAGCAATTTTTTGCGCAGACGCAGGGAGTGCGGAGTAATTTCTAAAAGTTCATCGTCTTCAATAAAATCTAAAGCCTGCTCAATACTCATCACCAGTGGAGGAGTTAGTCCGACTTTAATCTCCTTTACCGACTGGCGCATATTGGTCAGGTTCTTTTCCTTCGTTACTGAGATTTCCATATCATTCTCTCGGCTGTTTAATCCCACAACCATGCCCTCGTACACTTCGGTTCCCGGGCCCACAAACAATATGCCCCTCTCCCAGGCGTTTTCCAGGGAGTAGTTGGACGCTTTTCCCCGGTCAAATGAAACTAGCACTCCGTTACGTAGTTTTTCCAGCGCTTCTCCCGCTGCCTTATACCCCAAGCTCAAAGTATTAAATAGTACCGTGCCTTTGGTTTGAGTCAGGAGGATATTTCTAGCCCCCATCAAATTTCTCTGGGAAATTTCATACACCATGCGGGTATTTCCTTGCCCCTCGGCTGTCATGTCCACCAGCATGGCCCGCCGGCGTCCCATTTCTGTAGTCACCGCCCCCACACGTTCATCTGGTACATCAATGGTCACTTCTTCATAAGGTTCTGTTTTATCTTTCAAAATTACTTCCGGTTTAGAAACTTGTATTTCGTACCCTTCCCGGCGCATGGTTTCCAGGAGTATTGCCAAATGCAACTCTCCCCGTCCCACCACTTCGAAACTTCCTCCGCCAATCTCCCTGATGCGCAGTCCCAGATTCTTCTCCTTTTCCAGTTCCAATCTCTCTCCTAACTGCCGGCTGGTGACAAACTTGCCGTCTTTTCCGGCAAACGGGGAAGTATTGGCCCCCAGCGTTATTCTCAAAGTGGGTTCGTCTATTTTCATTTGCGGCAGGGCCTCCGGGTTGGCCGGATCAGCTATAGTTTGGCCAATTTCAATATTTGGTGCTCCGGCAATTCCCACGATGTCTCCTGCTACTGCTTCTTCTACTGGCACCCGTTTGATTCCCTGGCTAACGAACAATTTTTCTACTCGAAATGTCCCCAGTTTTTTCTCTGGTGTCAATTGAACAACATTTTTACCCGTAGCTAACTTTCCCCGCCTGATTCTCCCAATGCCGATTTTTCCCAAATGCGGATCGTAATCCAGTGTGGACACCAGCATTTGCCCTGGTTCTTCCAGGTTCTGTACGGCATTCGGGACTTCCGCGAGAATCAAATCAAACAACGCGCTCAGGTCGGTCCCTACGCGATTAAGGTCGGACCCTGAACGCCCCTCCCGGCCTATCGCGTATATCACCGGAAAGTCTAAATGTTTGTGGTGAGTGGCTAACTTCAAAAATAATTCCTCAGTTTGCGCCAGCACCTCTTTGGGTCTGGCGTCTTTGCGGTCGATCTTGTTAATCACCACAATAATTTTTAATCCGGCTTCCAGGGCCTTTTTAAGCACAAATCTGGTTTGAGGCAAAGGTCCTTCGGCCGCGTCCACAATTAACAGGGCCGCGTCCGCCATGTTTAACACCCGTTCCACTTCGCCGCCAAAATCTGCGTGCCCCGGAGTATCGATGATGTTTATTTTTACTCCTTTATAAGAAACTGCCGTGTTTTTAGCCAAAATCGTGATGCCCTTTTCTCGTTCCAGGGGATTAGTATCCAAAATGGTCGTTTGGCTCATTTCCGCTTCATTGGCCCGGAAAGTATGGGTCTGCTTCAGCATCCCATCCACCAGAGTTGTCTTTCCGTGATCCACGTGGGCTATAATAGCGATATTACGTATGTCCATAAACGCGGATTATAGCTCAAAAATCCTGCACTTTCTTCTCAAAAGAAGCGGTGGAGACTACGAAGCCGCCCGCGAGGCCGTGCAGGAAACTTGGGTAGCCGCTCTCAAGTCATATCGTACTTTCCGCCATAAAAGCAGCTATTTTACTTGGCTGTGCAAAATCGCCCTTAATAAACTGGCCGATTATTACCGCGGCCAAGTCCGTCACCAATCCCATTTTGTAGTTCCGGCGGTAGAAAAGTTTAACTCCATTTTTGATCCTTCCCTCTCTCCAGATGAAAAAGTTGCCTTAGACGAATTGCGGGCCAAGGTTAACGCTTGCCTTAATCTTCTCCCATCCGAATATCGCCAACTCCTGCAACTCCGTTACTATGAGCAACTGACAAATCGGGAAATTTGTCTCCGGCTCAAGCTTTCGGCTAGATCTCTCGAAGGCAAGCTTTACCGGGCCCGCAAAGCTTTCAGCCTATATTTCACAATCGCCAAGGCCTGATTCAAAATCTCATTTGCCGGTAACTTTTTCAACGCCTCAATTAAAAATTTTTCCGTCTCCTCGTCTTTGTCTAACTTCAGTTTAACCACGGCCAAGTTCTCATAAGCCAGATAATAATCCGCTCTTTCCAAACCTTGCTCATACAAAGATTTAGCGGTTTGTAAATCTCCTCCCCGCTGGTAAATCGCCCCCAAATTGTTATAAGCAAACCACCACCTGGGCTGCAGTTTTATAGACTTTTCAAAATGTCCTCTGGCCTCGTCTAATTTTCCGATTCTAAACAGTTCTACGCCATAATTATTTTCCAATTCATAACTAGGCGGAGAATCTTTTATGGCCCTGCCGTACAAAATCAAACCATTCTTCCAATCTCGATTTCGGGCCATAGTTCTGATTCCTAAACCCAGGACGATGATTATCAGTCCGTACACACAATATTTACCCAGTTTTGTTATTGGATACAAAATTAAACCAATCACTCCAATCATAGGGAAATACAGCCATGTTTCGTCAATAGTTCCGTCCAACGGATAAATATTTAATACCGCCCCCAAAGACAACCCCATCCACATCACCCCAAACCAATATTTTTTAGATCTATATTTAAGGCCCAGCCACAGCAGACTTCCGGTCAGGCCTATCATTATCAATCCCCATCCCCAAAATCTGGGGTCTTGCCAATTCTCGACCACCCAATGCTGGGAGATTGTCAATTTGGCCGGCCAGAATACCAGTCTCAGGTAGTTCCCCAGTTCCGCAGGGACCGTCATCAGTCTTTGGGCCAAAGTAGCCTGGGTAATCGGGGCCAAGTCCAGTTTGGGAATGCTAATTCCTGCTGCCAGCCGCAGTATTAAATACGCTCCAACCGCTATCAAAACGGCCGTTGCTCCAACCCCTCTCTGGTTCTTTTTACCAAACCACCATCCATAGATTAAAACAATTGGCACGGCGGCGATAGCCGACTCCTTGCTAAGCAGCGCCAACCACACACTAATTCCCACTGTCCAATTCCTTCCCCACGCCCACAGCGAGACAAGGATAAATAAGGTGTACAGAGCGTCTCCGGCGCTGGCTGCATACACTACGGTTTTAGATATTCCTGGGTGCACCGCAAACAGCAGTCCTCCCCAACCGGCCCACTTTTCTTCCATCCATCTGGCCAGCAATTTATATATCAATACCGCGCTCATCAGGTGGATCGCTATTTGAGCCAAGTGGTATCCCCAGGCATGCAGTTTAAATACCGAGTACACCAGCATGTAATAGACAGTTACTACCGGCCGGTAAAACCCCTTAGCCAATCCGGCCCCGCCGGAATAAAAAGTTCCGGCTCCAAACGCCTGCCCGATATTGCCCACTGATCTGATGATGGGATTATTTACTATTTGCTCTTCGTCGTCCCACACAAACCCATTAAACAAGCTGTTAAAATAAACTATCATCCCCGCTGCCAAAATAATTAAAATCCATTTGCTCATATGAAACATCTTACCGCATCCATAGCCCATCTTAAAAAAGACCCGGTTTTAAAAGCCCTAATTGATCAGTTTGGCCCCATAAACTATAAACCTCCCTCGGACCGCTTTACTAACTTAGTCAGTGAAATCATAGGCCAGCAACTTTCAAGCAAAGCCGCGGATACCATTTACAGCCGATTTTTGACTCTTTTCCCAAACAAAAAATTCACCCCCAAACTTATCTTGGACCTACCCTTGGAAAAATTACGTGGTATCGGTACTTCTTGGGCTAAGGCCAGATCTTTACATGATCTTTCTCAAAAAATTCTGGACAAAACCATTCAACTGGACAAATTGGATTCGTTATCTGATGAAGAAGTAATTACGCATCTTACCCAAGTCAAAGGCATTGGCCGCTGGACTGCCGAAATGAAACTGATGTTTACTCTACAGCGCCCCGATATTCTTCCCCTAGACGACGTGGGTATCCAAAACGCCTTTGTTAAACACTACGGCCTCAACCGCAAACATAAAAATTTGCAAAAAAAAATGCTCAAAATAGGGGAATCTTGGCATCCCTATCGCACAGTAGCTTGTTGGTATTTGTGGAAAAGCCTGGATAATAAGTAGTAAAACCATCCCCATGTCAGATAAAGTTAAACAATTAGCCCCTATTATCTGGTCCGAAATTCAAAAAGCGAAACATATCTTATTTCACTGCCATCCCGGCCCAGATGGGGATAGTATAGGAGGAGCATTGGGAATGATGCATACACTTCGGAACATTGGAAAAGAGGTCACTGTCATTATGGGAGATTCAGAACCCCCACCCACGCTTGCTTATTTACCAGGATTTGATCAGATAGTTATTAATAATTGGTCTGAATTAGATTTATCCAAATATGATCTTTTTATTAGTCAAGACTCTTCTGATTTAAGCCAAATCACCAAAAAGATGGAGGTCAAATTCCCAAATCATATGCGAGTAGCGGTCATAGACCACCATGACACAAATAGGGGATATGGACACGTGAATTTAATTGAACCTCTGTATCCATCTGTCTGTCAAATCGATTATGAACTGTGTAAAGAATGGGATATTGAAATACCCCTCGATGGAGCTGCGTGCTTTTTTGTAGGTATATATACAGATACGGGGGGGTTTAAATACCCAGCCACTTCCCCTGGTACATTTGAGGCAGCAGCAGATTTAGTATCCATATATCCTGATTTTCATAAACTTATTTTCATGCTAGAGAACAACCATGAACCCGAACAAATTAAGTTTATTGGTTTGGCCTTGTCGAAGATCGAACTTTATTTTGAAGGAAAGGTAGCCATTTCAGCCGTACCTTATGAAGAGCTTAAAAAGCAGGGTATACAGGAAGTTCATACAGAAAAAGCTCAAGTTTCAGAAATGCTCAAATCGGTTAAGGGTTGGGAAATAGGGGTGAGATTTACAGAAGCCGAGCCAGGGGTTGTCACTATAAGTATTCGTACTAGAGATGCAAATAAATACGACGTAAGTAAAATTGCAGTGGCAACAGGATTTGGAGGAGGACACATGTATGCCGCCGGAGCTACTTTTAAAATGCCATTTAACCAAGCAAAAAAACACCTTTTGCAAACCATTCAAAAAGTCTACCCCGACCTTGGCCAACCGTGATAGTACAGGAGTTGATATAGGGTATATAATTAACGTATGACAAAGAAAATCGTACAAAAAGTTTTAAGGTACAACGCCGTATTTGAGCCTTGCGAAGAGGGAGGTTTTACTGTGACTGTTCCCAAGCTCCCCGGTGTGGTTACCGAAGGAGATACTTTTGAACAGGCGGCGGCGAATGTAAAAGATGCTATCGAAGGATATCTCTTAGTTCTTCAAGAAGACGGAGAAAATGTTCCTGAGCCGGATGCCGAGAGTTTCACTGCCCCCATTGACATCGACCTCTCAAAATTAAGGTTTGCCGTCTAAAACATGTCCCGACTGCCCAGTCTCAAGCCCAGGGAAGTGCTGAAAATTTTACGTCAGAATGGTTTTGTAGAGAAAAGACAGGTTGGGAGCCACAGGCAGCTTTTTCACCCAGCAAGTAAATTACGCGTAACCGTACCAATTCATAACCGGGATTTGAAACGCAAGACGTTAATTAGTATCCTTAGACAGGCAAAGGTAGATATATAAGCATATGTTTGGATTTTTATTTAAGGTGGCTTTTGTTGCCGTGCTGGTGGTCGGGGTGTATGGATATGTTTCTATGAAGAGGGGATCGATGCCCAAAATCCCCACTTCTCTGTCCGAAATCAAATCTCAAATTAAGATTCCGGCTATTCCTGCCATTAACCCATCTCAGGCTGGCAAAGTGATTAGCGATACCCTGGACGCTTTCGTTACCCACCCCGGCCGGAACTTAGGCCCGGTAGTTTTGGGCGTCAGGGTGACCAACGAAAGTTTGGGAGTCATTACTGACACTCTTCTGAAGCTCAAACCCGACCAGCTTCAGCAAATCAGAAACGTCGTCTGTCAACCATGACCGATATTGAATCTCAACTGGACGACCTTTCGGCCCGCCTGGAAAAAATTAAAATTAAACTGGATCCTGATCAGCGCGCCGAGCAAATCCGCGAGTTGGAAGCCAAATCGTCCCAACCGGATTTCTGGTCTGATCAACTAGCCGCTCAAGCGGCCATGAAGCGTTTGTCTGCATTGCAAAAAGAAGAAGATGAAATAAACCAGCTGGCCGGGGAGATTGCCCGGGGCAGTGACCTGCAGAAAATTTCCCAAAAATTGGCCAAGCTGGAAATTAAGACTTTCTTAAATGGCCCTTATGATAATCACAACGCTATTTTGTCTATTCACGCTGGTCAAGGGGGCACCGAAGCTATGGACTGGGCCTCTATGCTTCTGCGCATGTATTTGAGATTCTGCCAAAATCGGGGTTGGGATGTAGAAATAGTGGACCAAGCCCCGGGAGAAGAAGCCGGATTAAAGTCTGTAACCGTAACTGTAACCGGTTCATATGCCTACGGCTATCTGATTGGGGAGCGGGGGACACACAGGCTGGTCCGTCAATCGCCCTTCAACGCCGACGCTCTGCGCCAGACCTCCTTTGCCCTGGTAGAAATTTTGCCGGAGTTGGAAGAGTCGGACGCCGGCGACATCGTATTAAAGTCCGACGACGTCCAGTTTGAAGCCTACCGGGCCACCGGTCACGGCGGCCAGAATGTGAACAAAGTTTCTACTGCCGTCAGGCTGACTCACAAACCCACCGGCATTTCAGTAGCCTGCCAAACTCAGCGCTTTCAGGAGCAAAATAGAAAAATTGCTTTGTCTCTTCTCAAAGCCAAGTTGTGGCAGCTGGAACAGGAAAAGAAAACCGCCGAGACCAAAAAACTAAAAGGCGTATACAAAACCGCTTCTTGGAGTAATCAAATCCGCTCCTATGTTCTCCATCCCTATAAGTTGGTCAAGGACTTGCGTACTGGAGTGGAAACTTCCCGGGCAGAAGCTGTGTTGAACGGGGACCTGGACGAATTCATCGACGCCGAGGTTATGCTATACTAAGGCCATGTCCCTTTCCCCTAAAGTTTGGCTGTCTGTACTTATTGTTCTCATCGTACTTTTGGGTATAGGAGCCGGTTATTTACTCTTCCGCGCTTCTCCTCCCCAGATCGCGGGCACCACCACTGGAGCCATGATCAAAACCGCTACCGAAGTCGGTTCCACCGATACCAAAACTTTTCGCGATTCCGCAGCCGGTATTCTCAAGAAAGACGGGTTGAATGGAGAGGGTACGCATCATCTAGTGCTGGACAGCAACCCCAAAAATTCTGCGTATCTCATTTCTTCAGTCGTCGACCTGGACGAATTTGTGGATAAGCACGTCGAAATTTGGGGAGAGACATTCAAAGGTTCTAAAGCTCCTTGGCTCATGGATGTGGGCCGCGTCAAAATTATCGAGTAAAGCACATGATTTCTGCCCAAAAACTCACCAAAAAATTCGGTAATATCCTGGCTTTGGACGCCGTTAGTTTTGATATTGCCCCGGGGGAATTCGTTTTTCTTACTGGCCCGTCCGGCTCCGGTAAAACCACCGTTTTGCGCTTAATCATGCGCGATCTCAAACCGGACGCCGGTAAACTGGTGCTTTTTGGCCCGGCCAAAATTCACGAGTACCGCCGCACTATTGGTACCGTTTTTCAGGATTTTAAACTTCTTTTGGACAGAAATGTTTATGAAAATACCGCTCTCCCTCTGGAAATTATGGGCGCCGCCGCGGTGGATATTGACAAAGCGGTCAAAAAAGCCCTTGAGCTAATGGGTCTTACTGCCCGGACTGACCTTTTCCCGGCTCAGCTTTCCGGCGGGGAGCTGCAGCGGGCCGCTTTGGCCCGGGCCATTGTCGCCCGCCCCAAACTTATTCTGGCCGATGAGCCCACCGGTAATTTAGACCCCAAGACCGCCCGGGCCATCGTCAACCTCCTCACTACTCTCCACTCACAACTCCAGACCACAATTATCATGGCCACTCACAACGCAGATATTGTTAACCACCTGGACCGGCGGGTTATTTCTCTGGACGCCGGTAAAGTTATTAAAGACACCCCCAAAGGCAAATATGATTAAACATCTCCCGCTGGCTTGGCAGCGCATCCGCCGCTCACCGTATCAAGCTTTGGCTGCCGTTTCTATTATGACCATGTCCCTCTTTTTGGGCAGTGTATTTTTTTTGCTGGCCGCCGGTTCCCAAGCCGTTCTGACTTATTTTGAGACCCGTCCTCAAGTCAACGCTTTTTTCAAATCTGACCTGGTTCCTACTCCCCAAGCCGTAGATCTCATTAAGACCAACCTACAAGCGACTAACCTGGTTGCAGATGTGAAATATATTTCTAAAGAAGAAGCCCTCAAACTTTACAAAGAACTCAACAAATCAGATCCGCTGCTTCTGGAGGCCGTCACCGCCAACATGCTCCCGGCTTCCATTGAGGTCTCAGCCAAAAACCCGGCCGACCTCAAGCCCATCGCCGAACTGCTTAAAGTCCAACCGGATATTGATGACGTCCGTTTTGCCGAAGACATCGTTTCCCAGCTGGCTAAATGGACCAGTTCCGTCCGCCTCATCGGCTTCTCTTTGGTCGGTTCTCATCTGATCATCACTTTCATCATTATCCTTCTCATAATTAGCATCAAAGTGGCCAACCGCCGGGACGAAATTGTTCTTCACGAACTGCTGGGGGCCACTTCGGGTTACATCAGCACCCCTTTCGTTTGGGAAGGAATTATTTATGGAGTTACCGGCGCTTTTATCGCTTGGGGCGTCTCCTATCTAATTTTGCTGTACAGCACCCCCTTTTTAGCGGGCTTCTTAGCCGGTATTCCCATTTTGCCCGTCTCTCTTTGGTTCATGTTCTCCCTCTTGGGTGGGGAATTGCTTTTGGGCGCCGTCATAGGTGCAGTTGGAGGATTTCTGGCTGTCCGGCGGTTCCTAAAAGTATGAGAAAACTAATTTTCCTTCTCACTTTTGCTCTCTTGCTCTTCCACTCTCCGGCTTTTGTTTTTGCTGACGCTTGTATTTCCTTACCACTCGGTCAGGAAAGAGAAGACTGTTACCAAAAAATCTTAGATACCCTTGGCTCACAAGCTAATACGTTAGCTGGTCAAATTGCATTTTATGACACCCAGATAAAACTGGTTTTATCAAAAATAACTCAAACAGAAGGTCAAATAACATCCATCTCCTCCAAAATAGAATCATTGGAACAAAAGCTCCAAGACCGGTCACAGCTTTTAGAAAAACAAATTGTTCAAACATACAAAAAGGGCGGATTAGACCCTTTTGAAATCTTTTTTTCAGTCAATAACTTTTCAGATTTGCTGTCCCAGGTTAAATATTTGCAAACTATCCAAGCCAGTAATCGTAAATTTCTCTATGACACCCAGACTGTTCAGACAAGTTACGCCCAGCAAAAAAAGTTGATAGAAGAATCTCGCAAACGTCTCCAGACCCAAAAAACTACCCTGGCCAATTTACGGGCCGATCGGGACAATCTTCTGCGCCAGACTAAGAATTCTGAAGCCATTTACCAAAAACTACTCGAACAAGCCCGGCTTGAATATGAGGTTATTCAAAAAGCGCTTATTGCTGGAAAAAAAGAGGGTCCAGTTAAAAAGGGTGATCCAATCGCAATTGTTGGTAATTCAGGATATTGGGCGCCTGATCCACGACTGGGTTGTTCTACGGGTAAACATTTACATTTTGAAGTCCGGGTGAACGACGATTGGGTCAACACCGAAACATATCTCAAAAACACGACCGACAAATGGGGGCTGAATATTGGCTCCGGCAATTGGGATTGGCCCATTAAGGGCACAATTGGGATTACTCAACGCTACGGCAAAACCGATTACTCTTACGTGTATAAGTATAGCGGGGGGATTCATACCGGTATAGATATGGTTTCCAATCAAGACGTAGTCTATGCTGTAGCCGACGGAACTCTATATTCTTATACCGGCAAATGCGGTCCGGCCGATCTGAACATCAAATATATCGACCACGGCTCCGGTCTCAAAACTCTCTACCTGCACGTCCAATAATCTATCATTAGCAAATAAAATGCGATCGCATTAAATATGCTAAACTTTATTCAGTGAATGCAAAAAAAGTTCGGGCCGGGATTAAAGCTCTTTTATCAGCCCTGAATACAAATTTTGACTGGATGTTGATTCCTTCAAGATCAGGAACGGTCAGGCGCATGCACACGATTCATTACACCAGCTTCGAAGCAGAATTCAGCAAATTCTATCCTAGCAGCGTTTACGGGGGAATGAACACTTTGCGCCGTAGCGGCCTGGTTGAATTTCGGGAAACTCCCCAGGGAACCGAAGTCCGGATTACCGACGCGGGCCGGACGCAAGTTCTTAAATATCAGTTAAGTAACTTACAAATCGAGCCGCAGAAAAAATGGGATAAAAAATGGCGGTTAATATTTTTTGATGTGGAGGAAATGAATAGATCCAAACGGAACCGTTTTCGGGAACTGCTTTTGGGATTAGGACTCAAGCCCCTGCAGCGCAGTGTTTTTGTTTACCCATATCCTTGTTACAATGAAATGAAGTTCATCCGTGAAGTTATAGGAGTTCCGCACGGAGTTAAATTAGTAACGGCCGAAGAAATAGAAAACGATGAGGAATTAAGGGTCATCTTTAAACTCGATTAACCATTTATCTTTAGCAAATAAAATGCGGTCGCATTTTAATTGTCAATATTGTTATTAAACTAAAGGAATGATAAAGTTTTACCAAATGAAGTGGTGGGGAATTGCATTACTGCCTTTCTTTTTTTGTCCACTTAAAATTTATGCCTCGATTGGAATAAATGAGTTTCAGGTCGAACCCTCGGGATCAAGTCAATGGATTGAACTTTATAACTCTGGACCTGATTCACAAGATATATCAGGTTGGTTTATTGACGATGATGGAGGTACAACAAAGTTCACAATTCCCACAAATACAGTATTAACCCCCAATGCTTGTATGTCGTTTCAAAGTGGCAGCTTTTTTTGGAATACTGCTTCGGGCGACAAAGCTAGGTTGTTGTCTGGTGACACTATAATTGATGAATACCAATATTCTAGTAGTCCTGGAAATAATGTATCGTTTGGTAGATTACCTGACGGAACTGGTGGCTGGACCACTTTCAGTAATCCAAGTAGAGACAAATTAAATAATACTAACACCTCTTGTTTATCTTTACCTACACCCTCACCATCTTCAACTCCATTATCAACTCCCTTGCAAACACCAGCTGTTTCCCCGACTCCAACACCCAATGATTACTCAAATTTATCCATTTCAGAATATCTGCCATATCCAGATAGTGGAAATGAATGGGTAGAAATCTATAATGGGAATGATTCTGAAGTGAATTTGTATGGTTGGTTTGTCGATGATGTTGCTGATGGTGGTAGTGCACCGATAGGCATTTCTGGAACAATCAGCGCCAAAACTTATAAGCAATTTTATTTGTCCGACTCATTTCTTAATAATAGTGGAGACGATGTTCGATTGTTGAATGGTAGTAAAATTGAAAAAAACAAAACATCATTTTCTGCATCAACTAAAGCGAAATCCTGGTCAAAAGATAGTTCAGGCAACTGGTGTCAAATTGATCCAACACCCAATTCCTCCAATCCTAGTTGCCCAACACTCACATCTGCCCCTTCGCCTTCGGCTTCGACAGGCACAAACACCCCCAAACCCAGCCCTACTCCAAAATCTAGCTCGACCCCCACCTCTACTCCAACAGCCAAACCCTCTCCCACGCCAAGCATATCACCCCCTACCCTCCCCCCTCTTACTTTAAGAGGGGGGACCGAGGAGAGTGATATTAAGGAGACTCCGACCGTTCTCTCTTCTTCCACCCAACGCAACATCAATTTCCCAGCCATCGCCCTGATCGCCGTCGGCGGGATTGTCTTTATCGCCTCCGTAGGCCTTATAATCAGAGGGTATGTCCATCCGCCGCCGGATTAAACATTGGCTACCCACTCTGGCCTGGGCAATTCTCATTTTCTCCTTTTCCTCTCAACCCACGCTCACCGCCAACCAAGTTTACTGGCAGGACTTCGTTATCAAAAAATCTGCCCACCTCTTCGTTTACGCTGTCCTGGCGATACTAATTTACCGCTCGCTCAAACTTACCTCCCGCTTTTCCAAATTATACTTATTCCTTTTCACTTTAATTCTAGTAGTCTTATACGCCGTTTCTGATGAATTCCATCAAACTTTCAGTCTCGGTCGCACTCCCACCCTGCGCGATGTCTTCATTGACATCGCCGGGGGTTTGACAGGACTTATAGTAAAGACTAAAATCGGCTCCAGTGCCCCTTAAGAAGCTTTTCAGCTTCCTGCTCTCCTTCCTCCTTCTTTTCCAAGGCAATGCTTCCTATCTGGTAGCTTTTGCCCAAGAAGCCACCGAATCTGCTACCCAAACCGTTGTTGAACCAACTCCAACCCCCACCCCTTCGTCCACCCCTGCCCCCGAGCCGACTTTGGACCCCAATCTTATTCCGATTCCTGTCCCCACCCCTATCCCTGAATGGCAGACAATTGATGGCGTGGACATCACTACTAGCCCGATCACTGAAGGTCACGCATATCGATTCCGGGACACAGCAGTCACGGTGACTTTTACCAAAGTCACTCAGTCCGCCCCTCTCAGAATAAAAGAAGTCCAAGTTGGTGACGCCACGGGCTACGACATTACTTCAGACATGCCCGACGGGAGTTTTATATACGACTTGACACTTCCTAACCCTAATCCAAACCAAGAAGCCAAGGTCCAGTATTCTGAAGACGGCCAAACTTATCAAGAATTGCCAGCGGAAGAACAAAACAACATTTTTGTTATCAAGAATCTGGACCATTTCACTATTTTTATAGTCCGCCCAGATACTCCAACAGATGATGGTTCGTCTACTACTAATGATTCTTCCGGAGGAACGGTCTGTGTGGTAGGTTCCGGCTCAAACAATTGTTACCAAACTATCCAAGCTGCTGTAGACGCTGCGTCCGCTGGTGACCAGATTAAAGTAGCGGATGGAACATATTCGGATCCAGTCTCCATCGATAAACCTGGACTGACCATTTCTTGTTCCGGTACCGGCGCGGAAATCAATACTAATGGAGACATAGGCCTTTCTCTTCTGCCTGGCGCGGACAACACTACCATTGAAAACTGTTTAATTACCGGAAATGGTGACGGCATCAATTTAAACGGCGTGACCGGAACCACTATCCGCAATAATTCCATTACCGACAATTCCTACGTTACTAGTGGCATTTACATCATCGACTCTTCAAGTGTCACCATTTCCAACAACACCATTTCCAACAACCAGATGGGGATAGACATTACTGAAACAGAAGAGGGAAATTCGTCAGATATTGTCATCAGCGGCAATATTTTTGATTCCAACAGTGATTACAATATTTTTAACAACTCTGTCAGTGAGGTAACAGCTACCGGCAATGACTGGATGACTACTGACGGCTCAATTGTCAAAGAATATATTTACGATTACCTAGACGACGAATTTCTGGGCTTAGTTTCCTACGACACTACCGACCCAGTTGCCAACGCGGGACCTGACGTAGTAACTGGTTTGGAATTTGTCCAAGACGGATCGGGAAGCAGTGACGAGTACAAAATCGACACTTACTCCTGGTCCCAAACCTCCGGTCCCGGGACTGTCATTTTCGGATCGCCCGACTCCGATTCCACAACAATCTCAGCGGATATTGACGGTGATTACACCATTGAGTTAATAGTCACCGATTATCAGGGTAATTCCAACACTGATGAGTTTTTGCTAACATGGGACACAACCGCTCCGGTTTTAGCTGAAGTAACCCCTGTTTCTACGCCTACTAATAACCCCACCCCCGGCTATACGTTCAATTCCGATGAAAGCGGAAGTATTTCATATGGGGGATCCTGTTCCAGCGTTACAAGCTCTGCGGCCGCGGTAGATAATACGATAACATTCAACTTCCTGCCAGACGGGACATATTCAGACTGTACGATAACAGTTACTGATTCGGCTGGAAATCCAAGTGATCCTTTAAGCGTGAGTACTTTCACTGTTGATACTCAAGATCCTGTTTCTTCATTTAGTTCTCCTGCCGATGGCAGTTTTTGGAACGAGCCAATTGAAATTTCCGGAAGTTCGACTGATGTCCCAGATACAACTGTTGATTACGTTACTTTATCTTATTCCATCTCAGGAGAAGATGATTGGTATGAGATAACTGAAATCACAAACGACTCTTTAGACGAGCCTTTTAACTGGAATTATAATTGGGAGCCGGAAGATGGTGAGGACATCTACGATATCATGGCTGAGGCTACCGATACGGCGGGAAATACTGAATCAAGTCCAGTTGTGGAGGAAGTGACCTATGACGTTACGGGGCCTTCCGTAACCGATATATCAATTTCTCCTGATCCTACCAATCATGCTCCATCAATCCTGGCATTGGCAGAAGATTTTTTGAGTATAATCGCTTCGGCGATTTTCCAAGTCGACGATTCGGACTTTAGCGATCCGTTGCCGCTCTCTGCCTTCGACGGTGACTTTGATTCTCTCTCTGAATATTTTTTTGCCGACGAATATAACGGCATGCCTTATCCTGGTGAAGGACTTCATACCTTATATGTTGGAGCATATGATTTTGCGGGAAATTTCGGTTTTAACTTTGCCTCTTTTACAGTAGACACATTCTCTCCGGAATCTTCTTTTAGTTCACCTGCAGAAGGAAGTATTTGGAGCTCATCAATCGATATATCAGGCTCATCCAACGATGAGACAGAGGATACTGTTGATTATGTTCAACTTTTCTATAGAGAATCAGTAGGAGAGGATGAAGAAGAAAATGAATGGACAGAAATTGATACCGATTTCGAGAATGGAGGTACGCAGCCCTTACAAAATACAGGAGGCGGCAATCCTTTTGAATGGAACTTTGATTGGACTCCTTCAAGCGATGGAACTTTTGACATAAAAGCTGAAGCGACTGATACGGCAGGCAACACCGAAACGAGTCCGGTGGTAGAAAACATAACGTATGATACTACCGCACCTACAACGCCAGTCGCCGACCCAGCGGCAGGTGATTATATGAGTGACCAATCGGTGACTTTGGCTAGTTCCGACAGCTTGAGCGGTGTGGATAAGATTTACTACACGACGGACGGCTCCACGCCGGACAAGACTAAAACGGAATACACCGGTACCCCAATCACGGTAGACAAAGACATGACAATTAAAGCCATTGCCTACGACAAGGCCGGTAACGCTAGCGATGTTTTGGAAGCAGTTTATGGAATTGCGCCAAAAATATCAGCAGAAGCTTCCTCAGAGGTAACGTCAACATCTACAACCATCACTTGGACCACAGATGATCCTTCGACGTCTCGCGTGATTTATGATATGGTATCACACGGAGAACTTGGAGCCGCACCAAATTATGGTTACGCAAATTCGACAGTAGAGGATTCAACGAAAGTTACGGCCCACAGCGTAGATATAACCGGGCTGACAGCGGGGACCACTTATTATTACAGAACCATTTCCCACGGATCGCCGGAAGCGGTTAGTGAAGAAAAGAGCGTTACAACTACCTCCTCTTCCTCTTCTTCCAGTTCCAGCAGTAGTGGAGGAAGCGGAACGTCAGCAGCCAGCGCTCCTTCCTGCAACGATACCAAGCCTGGTAGCGCTCCGGTTCTTCTGTCTGCTGTCTCTGCAGGAGCCAATAGCGTCACCTTAACTTGGTCCAAGGCAACCAGCCCGGTGACCTATTATTTAATAGCTTACGGCTTGGGAACGGGTCAGCAACAGTACGGAAATCCGAATGCGGGTGATTCTAATACCACGTCTTATACAGTTTCCGGCTTATCCGGAGGAACAACGTATTACTTTAAAGTCAGGGCCGGTAATGGTTGCGCTCCTGGAGAATTCTCAAATGAGCTGTCGGTCAGACCTACCGGCGGTGTAGTTACCGCCGTTCCAGAGGGCTTTGCGGTAGGGGTTTTGGGAGAAAGTATTGAAGAAGTAAAAACCGTTGAACCTACCCCCTCTCCGGGAATCAAAGGGATTAGCACCCCCAACTTCAATTGGTGGCTGATCATCATCCCCACCGCACTTTTGGGTCTCCTTATCTCTGGACTTCTGCTCCGACGTCGCACATAATAATCCTTGATGTGGAAATTCCTGCGCCATCTGTTTTTTCCTCACGAATCCAATAATCAGCGGGCCAAAATCTTGCATCCCTCCGGCCTGGCTTTAATAATCGGTATCTTCGTCGTCTTCCAACTAACCATTTTCTGTCCGGGTTCAGGGCAGATAAGGGGCAGCTTCACTTTTGGTAGGGTAATGTAGTATAATCCCATAGTTAATTAGCCCAAGATGGGCTAGTTTTTTACTATGGGCAGAAAATTTTTTATTACATTTGTATTATTGCTTTTATCCTTTTTCCTCGCTCCACGACCGATATATGCTGTTAGCACTGAAACTTGTGAAGACAACAGTCCCACAGGCAAGCCGGTGCTCACTTCAGCCGTACCAGGAAAAGATAGTGTCACACTAACCTGGACAGAAGCTCAAGATCCAGTAACCCATTATCTTATTGCTTATGGTAGATCAGAAACAGAAATAGAGTATGGTAATCCGAATGTAGGAGGAAGAAGAACCACTACCTATACAGTTGGCGAGCTCACAAAAGGAGTGAAATATTATTTTAAGGTACGTCCTATAAACGGTTGTAGACCAGGTGATTTTTCAAATAAACTTCCTGCAACTCCCGGTGTTATTGTTAAATCTGGTGTTACTAGGGGAAGAGTTGCAAATATACCCAATTTATCAATTTATAAACCAGTACTTGGAGCAAGTGTATCAGCAACATCTTCAGCAAAGGTGGAGGTAAAAACACTAGCTCCTTCAGCTATAACCGTCGCCAAATGTACAATGTGTATAAGTTGGCAATTATTAATTACAGAAGCAATACTTTTGATCTTGTTTTTCTATCTTGCAGAGAAAAATACTTTCTTAAAGCCAATTTTTTCCATAGCGATTCCAACCGTAATATATATTTTGTTTTGGGAGATTAACCAAGCATGTCCGCAAAATGGATTTGCCTGTAAATATTTCCTTCCACTTGAAGTAATCATCTTTATAGTTATTGAAATTGCTTACAAAAACATAAGCTATAAAACAAAGGAAAGAAAGAATAACTTATGTTGAATACAATAATCAATAATGTTGGGTTTATCTTTAACAGTGCCGCCTTTTATTCTCAGCAATATTTTGATAGATACTCATTTTTAGTTCCTCTTGGAGTAATCGGAATATGGCGATGGTCTGTCTGGATGATAAAAGAGGTTATTGGGCTTCATTACCGTCCTAAAACAAAGGAATATAATGCAAAAGTCTCCTTGGTGATTCCTGTCTATAATGAGAATCCGCAAGTATTTACACAAGCTCTTAACTCGTGGAAGAAAAATAATCCATCAGAGATAATTGCGGTAATTGACTATACGGATTTGACGTGCATTGAAATTTTTAAGAAATTTAAAGAGACCTTTTCGGGTGCTAAACTTATTATTACTAAAACTCCCGGGAAACGGCCGGCTTTAGCAGATGGGATTAAAGTTGCAAAAAGTGAAATTGTAGCCTTGGTTGACAGTGATACAATTTGGGATGATAATGTTTCAAGAAATGGTCTTCCCCCTTTTGTTGATCCTAAAGTGGCAGGGGTTGCTACATACCAAAGCGTTTTGCAGCCTAAAACTTTTGCACAAAAAGTTTTTGATATACAGCTTGATTTGAGATATAGACATGAGTATCCATTCTTAGCCGCTTCGGGAGATGCTCTTGTTTGCCTCTCTGGGAGAACGGCATTTTACAGGCGTGAAGTTATTACTCCCATGCTTTCTGATTTAGTAAATGAGAAGTTCATGGGAGTACCGGTTATTAGCGGTGATGATAAAAGATTGACATACCTTGTGCTCGCAGCAGGATGGAAGGTTGCTTATCAAAGTACATCTCACGTTTATACGCCTGGGATGGCAGAACTGGGTGCATACCTTAAACAAAGACTGCGTTGGACAAGAAACAGTCTTCGTGCTGATTTGTCAGCAATCTTTAACGGATGGCCTATTCGGCATCCCGCTCTTCTCTTTTTTCAAATTGATAAGTTCCTTCAGGGCTTTGTGGTAATTTTAAGCCCCATTTATTTCTTTGTATCGATCTATCTTCATCTATGGATAGCTGCGTTCGCAATTTTTTGTTGGTGGTTTATCAGTAGAACTATAAAGTTGTATTATCCCCACCTTTCTTATAAGCCCAAAAATATTGTTATTTTACCCGGATATGTGCTCTATACATTTCTTGCCGGGATACTTAAAATTTATGCACTTTTTACACTCAATACTCAAGGCTGGATAACACGCTGGGATAAATCAAGGTTACCTCAGTTTAGATTACTTCTAGCGGCCCCTTCCTATCTTGCTACTTTATCAGTTGTCTTGTTTCTTACATATGGAGTTTATATTTATAAAGAACACACATATTTAATTCCAAAATCACAAAGAGAACAATTGCTGGCAAGTGCTTTGCCCAGTATTCAAGCAGATGTTATTGCAAGTAGCGCAGTTTTAGGAGAATCAACATTAGCCCAAAAGGAGTTGTTTACTAATCGCTATGAAGCAAAAGGAAACGAAAATTTTATCGAGATATCCAATAAATTCGGAGTTGATGTAAACCAATTATATTATGCAAATATGGCCAAAGCACCAAATAGAAATATTACACCAGGGACAATTTTATCAATCCCAGGAAAAGATATTCAACTACAACCAAATACTTCTCTTACCAAACTAACATATTCGACTAACCCTATAACCGTCCAACATGATAAAAAAACAAATACTCTTCTGGTTACAGGAAGGGGTAGGCAGATAACTCTAAAAGATATTGTGAGCAATGGAGGGAAGAGTTATTTAGAAGAAATTTCATCAAAAATCTGGCTTGCAAAAGCTACAATTTTTCTTTCGGACGGTATTACTTTGAGGCTTGACAAAAACGAAGTAGAATGGCTTAAACTCGAGAGTAATAAAAAAGGATTTGTAATGCTTCGTTCTCTAAATAGCGACATTATTATTAACGGAGTAAAAATAACTTCTTGGGATACCGAAAACAATGATTACGATAAAGAACTCAAGGATGGAAGAAGTTTTATTATGGTAAAGGATAATTCAAGAATGGATATTTATTCATCCGAGCTTTCTTATTTAGGTTATCCAACTTCGTCAGATATTGCCGCATCTCCTTACGGTGTTTCTTGGAAGCTAAGTAACCTCAAGTTAAAAAAAGAACTTCTTACTGGAGAAGTTATCAACAGTAAATTCCACCATAATTATTTTGGTGCTTACACTTATGGGGCAACTGGTATGCTGTGGAAGGGAAATGAATTTTATGAAAATGTAAGGTATGGGCTTGACCCCCATGATGATTCCAATGGTTTTTTGGTGGAAGATAACATTGCCAGAGATAATGGTTCGCATGGTATTATTTTTTCGAAACGCAGCATGTACAATACGGTTCGTAATAATATCTCCTACAATAATAAATTGCACGGGATAATGCTTCATGAAAAATCTGACTTTAATATAATTGAAAATAACACCGTAACCGGCAATACAAGCGGAATTGCCCTCTATCGTTCAAGTAACAACATTGTTCGCAACAACACCATAGCAAACAATAGACATGGAGTAAGGGCAAATGCAGGTTCAGAGGGTAACATTGTGCAGAATAACAGCATAACGGGAAGTGGATTATATGGAATTTATTTCTATGATAAGGCGAATAACAATTCTGTTTCAAATAATACATTTGAATATAACGACGTAGGAATTTATATTAAATCAGACTCAAATAATATTAGTAAGAATTCTTTAATAAATAATGCTGTTGGAGTTTACTTCCAAGATCAAGCTTCGAACAATGTCTTAGCTGACAATCAAATTAAGCAAAGCGGTATTTATGGAATTTATACAAAAGTTGCCAACGAAGTGAGCAATATTCTTGGGGTCAACGATTTATATAGAAATCGTAAAGATGTGGCAGGGATGAACGAAGCAGATTAAATGATACTTGCACCTTTTTTAAAAAAGTGTAACATACCATAACATACATCTTCATCTAGCTGCCCCAGGGTGAATTTCTAAGAGGAAATAATATGATAAAACCATCAATTTGTATTGTAGGTCCTGGAATTGTTGGGCAAGCAACGGGGAAAGTTTTGGTAGAAAAGGGAGTAAGGGTGGGTTTTTTGGGAATTGTAAAAGAACAAATTGAAAAATTAAAAAAAGAGAGTTACAACGCATTTACAAAGGATGAGATTCTTAACGGGAGTTATGATTTTGACATAACAATGTTTACTGTCCCGACTTTCACAGTGAATGGAAGAATTGACCTAAGTATCCTTGAACAAGCATCGGTGGATTTGGGAAAGCGCCTTAAACACTTCAGGAAATATCATTTAGTTGTAGTTAAAAGCACTGTTCTCCCGGGCACAACAGAAGATCTTGTTATTCCTACAATAGAGAAATACTCAGGTAAAAAGGTCGGAAAAGACTTCGGTGCGTGCATGAACCCCGAATACCTTCGACAAGAAACTTCTTATAACGATACCCTAAATCCCTGGATAATTTTAATTGGAGAATACGATAGGAAATCCGGTGACAGGCTTGAATTGATATATAAAAATAAATTCGATTGTCCATTGTTCAGGTGCGAAATTAAAGAGGCCGAAATGCAAAAATATATCCACAATATTTTTAATGCAACAAAAATTACCTACTTCAACGAAATGCGTCAAATTGCAAATAACCTGTGTATCAATGCCGATAAAATCTTCAAATATTCCGCGATAAGTTGTGAAGGAATGTGGAACCCAAACTATGGAATAAAGAACAAGGGACCATTTGACGGGAGCTGTCTTCCGAAAGACATACAGGCGTTTTGTTTTTGGGCACAAACCAGTGGGTTTAACGCGTCTTTATTAAAAACAGTTATTGATGTAAACAATAAACTTGCTAGCAAGCTAGGTCTTCACGAATTCAGCTTCAAAAGCAGAGATATCTTATAAAGGTATAATTTGCTTATCTAGCCCGCAATGCGTTATAAAATTAAGGTAATGAATACTGAGCAACCCCCGGACAATTTATTGAAAGGGCATAAAATTCCTTTGTGGCTCATGGCATCTATTTTGCTGATTTTTATAGCCATAATTATTCGTTTTATTTCCCCAAAAGTATATTTGGAGACTAATACAAATGTGGTCGATACAAATTCTACCAAGAAACCAGCGCCCTCATTACTACCTACTGAAGTTATCTACCCCTCACAAGTACTCAATCTCACTAATTGGAAAATAACAATCCCAACTATTACTTCCGGAGATGCAATAGAAATAAAACAGCCGCGATTGGCAACTTACAACCTTAATCCTTGGTTTACAGTTTTGCCAGAAGAAAACGCAGTACGTTTTAGGGCTGCGGTGAATGGTGCAACGACAAGCGGTTCAGGTTATCCCCGCTCAGAGCTTAGAGAAATGGTCGACAATGGCAAGACAAATGCGAGCTGGCCCTCGAATGAAGGAACACATACTATGTTTTTAGACCAAGCAATCACTGCTGTACCAAAAACCAAACAAGATGTAGTAGCGGGGCAAATTCACGATAACAACAAAGACATTATTGTGGTGCGACTTAATTATCCCACTCTTCACGTCAGGATTGATAGAACAAACGTCTATACATTAGATTCTAACTATACGCTTGGAAAAAGATTTACTGTTAAGTTTGTAGTTAGCGATGGTTTGACCAAAGTCTATTACAACAACGGTATTGATCCTGTATATACTCTTAACAAAAGATATTCAGACGCTTATTTCAAAACAGGTGTTTACACTCAGTCAAATTGTAGTAAGGAAGGTTCTCCCTCTCTCTGTAATGACAACAACTATGGTGAAGTCATTGTTTATCAAGCAGCGGTCACGCATCAGTAATTACCAATAACAACGAAACAATTGACAAATTAAAAACCGTACAATATAATGCCTCAATTAACTGCCCTAAGGGCAGTTAATTGTTTTTATACATGAAAAAATTATTGACGGCTTTATTCTTAATAGTTTTTGCGGCAGGTTTACTCTTTATAAAACTCTCCCCTACTCTTGTAAAAGCAGATACAGGAGCGCCCGTAACAATAACAGCTACATACAATTCAAGTACAGGACAATTAAATGCTTCAGGCTCCTATGCTTGGGAGGAATGTGAACCCGGCGAAGAGACAAACATTCTAGGATTTGCCCTTTTTATAAATGGCGGAACTCCTGCCATTAATGATAGTAATGCTTTAGATGGATCCTCAATGCACCTTGCAAATAGTGGAAATCCTTGCACAACAACACCCGATAATTGGGTAGACAATAATCATGTTTTATCTTCTGCCCCCGCAAATGTTTGTGTTGTTGTTTATGATGTAAGAGTTGACGATTCGGCGGATCCAGGAGGTATTCATTCTTTAATCGGAGCAGGCGGGGATTATAATACAGATAATTCTTGGAATTTCAATGGCAGCTCTTATCTGGAAGGGTCTTGTACTGCTCCAGAAGTTATAACACCGACAGAAACACCCACGCCTGCTCCTACTCCAACACCCACGCCGACACTCTCATTGAGTAATGGTCCAATTGGTGGCTCTAATGGAGGCGGATCAACTCAATGTACCGATGCTAAACCGGGAATACCGGGATTACTTTCTGTAAACAAGAATAGCTCCTCTACTGCCGTTTTGGCTTGGTCACTAGTTTCGTCTGCCACAGATTACTCTATCCTATATGGTCTATCTTCTGGAAACTATATCTACGGAGTGCCAAGGACAGGGAATACTGATCACTACACTGTTGGCAGTTTGAATCCTGGTGTCAATTACTACTTTGCCGTAAAGGCTGTAAATGGGTGCACTCCCGGAGATCCTTCAAATGAGAGATCCACAGGATCAGATAGAGGCCAAGTGTTGGGAGCTTCAACTATGGCTGCCACTGGAATTGCAGATCAGCTGGTAATGGTAACGGTGTTAGTAATGGGAGTATTGATAACAGTAAGATCGGGGTATGCGTACGCGAAGGCAAAGTAGGCACCTGGTAAGAATGGCAGTGGGGATAGTAATTGTGGTGTTTTCGATTTGGTATCTAGGTTACAGCCAGGGAGTTTTATCATTTAAAACTACACCTCGGGAAACTGTAAAAACAGTAAGGTCAAGTCCGCCAGCAGAATTAAAAATACCTAATGCTAAAATAGATTTAAGACTAGACGGAGGTATAATTGAGAACGGAATTTGGCAAATTTCAGCTAAGGGTGGGTCGTATCTGGTCACAGGGGCTTATCCGGGTGAGGGGGGGAACATAATAATTTATGGACATAACAAATGGAATATTTTGGGTAGACTAAAGACTGTCACAAAAGGCCAGGCGATAATATTGGTAACTCAGGAGGGAAAAGAGCATAAATATCAAGTAGAAAATGTAATGGTGGTGAGTCCAAATGAAATAGAAGTAGTTGAACCAAGAAATAATGAGATATTAACAATCTATACGTGTACGGGGTTTTTGGACAGGTTGCGATTTGTGGTAGTAGCCACCCCCATTGACTCTGAAATACAAAAGCCGCAATAATGGGTAGTAATGCTCAAATTCCTGCGCCACCTGTTTTTTCCTCACGACTCCAATAATCAGCGGGCCAAGTTTCTTCATCCTTCATCCCTGGTTGTGACCATCGGTCTTTTTATCGTCTTCCAAGTAACCATCAACCAACTAACCATCAACTACCCGCAAATATTAGGTTACGCTTCCCAGATATCCCCCGAAGAAATAATTCGCTTGACCAATATTCAACGCACATCCTCTGGCCTATCTGAAGTCGAACTGAATTCTCAACTTTCCGCCGCCGCCGCCCAAAAAGCCGCAGATATGATTGCCCGTGATTATTGGGCTCATGTCTCGCCCGTAGGCACCCAGCCCTGGAACTTTATTACCCAGGCCGGCTACTCTTACCGCTATGCCGGTGAAAACCTGGCCCGGGATTTTTCCGACGCCAAATCCGTCGTCGACGCTTGGGTAGCTTCTCCTTCGCACCGGGAAAATCTGCTCAATTCCCGGTATCAGGACATTGGAATAGCTGTTATCGATGGCCAACTTGAAGGCCGGGAGACCACTCTGGTGGTGCAATTTTTTGGCGCTAAATTATCTGCCGCCCCCAGCGTGAGTTCAGTTTCTACTTCCATTGTCAAACCGGTCTCCGCCGCCACCTCTCCGTCTACTATGAACTATGAACCAAGAACTATTTCTCCCTTTGATGTGACGAAGGCCGTTTCTCTGACACTGCTCATCATTTTTGTGACCGTTTTAGTTATCGACCTGGTAGCTGTGTATCAAAAGAAGATCACCCGCTGGACCAGTAAAAGTTTTGCTCATCTGTTATTTATGTTAGCCTTATTAATAGCCGCCTTTATTATTTCCAAAGGCCAAATACTATGACCTTCGAACGTGATTTCGCCCATCACCCGCTCCACTATTTCGTTCTGTTGTGTATTCTTCTGGTTGGCTTATGGGGCATTTTCTGGTTCGACTATCACCGCTTTCTCCAGCTGGGGATACTGGTCAGCATGGCCGTCTCTTACGTAGTTTGGGGGGTGGTTCACCACGCCCATCATCGGGACTTGCATATCAAAATTGTCTTTGAATATTTGCTGGTGGCTATTTTTGCCGTGCTTATTTTTGCCTCTCTCATTTTGCGCGCTTGAAACACCGTTTGTTTATCGCTATCGACCTACCGGAAGCCACACTTTCTGAAATTGCCGCGCTCATGCCCCAACTCGACAAACTTAAAATTCCCTTGGTCTGGGAGAAGCGTCCCCATCTGACCCTCAATTTCCTGGGCCGGGCGGATTCCAAATTAGTTATCCCACTTATTCCTCAATTTCACCCATTTCTTCTCCAGCCATTATATTTAGACACTCTTTACAACCGCCACGAACCCACAATTTTATATTTATCACTAGCCAAGTCAGAGGATCTTCTCCAGCTTCAAGCTTCCATTTCATCCAGCATTAGTTCTATCACTCCCCAGCCCCGCAAATTTTTGCCTCATATCACTATTGGCCGGCTCAAGCGCACTGATCCCGTCTCCACCAAGCGCTTTATAGATCGGATTTCCGATTTCGAATCACCTCAATTTTCTTCTTTCGCAGTGGACAAAATTACTCTGTATCAAAGCCTCATCACCCAAGCCGGCACCACCCATCAAAAGCTGGCTACTTTCTCTTTCGCCACTTCTTAATTTTGGCATGGTCGCCGGAGAGCAAAATCTCCGGAACTTTCCATCCTTTATACTCTTCCGGCCGCGTGTATTGAGGATACTCTGTCTGAGGATTGGTAGTGAGTTGTGGGTTGTGAGAAAAGGATTCTTCGGATAAGGAGTCGGGATTACCAAGCGCTCCGGGCAGAAGACGAGTTATGGAATCAACCAGAATCATAGCTGGAATCTCTCCGCCGGATGATACATAATCGCCAATAGAGATAATTTCGTCCGCGATGTGTTCATGTACCCGGCGGTCCACTCCTTCATAGTGTCCGCAAATTAAAATCAAGTGCTCATCATGTGCTAAATCACGCGCTAATCCTTGGCTGAACTTTTCGCCACCGGCATCCAATAAAATAATTTTGCACTTTGCACTTTGCACTTTGAGTTTTGACACCGCAGTGTCAATTATATCCACGCGCATCACCATCCCCGGTCCTCCACCATACGGCTTATCGTCCACGGATTTGTATTTGTCGGTTGTCCAGTCACGCAAATTATGAATATTTATTTTGACGACAGACTTATCTTGCGCCCGTTTGATAATAGATTGACTAAACGGCCCGGCAAACATTTCCGGAAATAGAGTTAGTACGTCGATTACCATAACCCAAATTATACCTCACCTCTAACCCCTCTCCTTAATTAAGGAGAGGGGAACGGAAGGGGTGAGGTATACAGAAGCGCGGCATGCTATTATTACTCAATGGACAAAATTGTCATTATTATGCCGGCTTACAACGAGGCCGAGAACGTCGGTTTGATGATTGAGGAGCTGTTTGGCAAGGAATTTCCCCAAATTAAAAACGCGGACATGCACCTCCTGGTGGTTGACGATTTTTCCCCCGACGGCACCGGTGAAATAGTCAAAAAATACCAGTCAAAATATCCGAATCTTCATCTCCTACAAAAGCAAAAAGAGGGCTTAGGCTGGGCCTATATCCGGGGCATGCAATACGCAGTGGACAAACTTGGGGCTGATGCGGTTATGGAAATGGATGCTGATTTCCAACATCCACCGAGATTCGTCAAAGACATGGTGGCCGCATTTCTAAATGGGGCAGATTATGTAATTGGCAGCCGGTACATCAAGGGCGGCTCCATACCTAAAGAGTGGGAATTCAGCCGTAAAGCGGTAAGTTTCCTGGGAAATCTGTTTATCAGGTTAGTTCTTCTCAAACCTCAAATTCACGATCTGACTACCGGTTTTAGACTCACCCGCGTCAAAGGCGTTCTGGACCAAATTGACCTGGAGCATCTCATGGAGCCTACCCGGTTTGCTTACAAAGTGGATTTGCTCTATCAAAGCATTAAAAACGCCAAGCAGGTTGTCGAGGTCCCCTTAGAATTTGCTTCCCGGACTAAAGAAAAATCCAAGTTCAATCCTAAAGAAATGGTTTCCACCTTTAAGGTGGCAATTATTTTGGGGATTAAAGACAAGCAAAAGATTATTAAATTTGGCACGGTAGGTTTCGCAGGCTATGTGGTCAACGCCACCGCTCTTTATCTCTTCACCAAATTAAATTGGCCCGGCTGGGCCGCCTGGGGTTTGTCCACCGAGTTGGCTATTCTCAATAACTTTACCTGGAACAATATCTGGACTTTCAAAGACCAGCAAATAAACGGTTTGACTATGATTCTGTCTAAATTTTTGCAATTTAACATCACCTCGGCCGGAGGCCTGCTGATCCAGGTGGTAGTGGGCGTCGCGACAGACTATCTGACCGGCTCGCAATACCGCCAAATTGTTTTGCCTCTGACCATCGCCTTTTTAGTCATGCCCTACAACTATCTGATGTACACCCTGGTTATCTGGAGAAAAAAGGCGTCCAGTCGGAAATAGCCGCCGTATTGTGGGCCAGGAAATTTAAACTGTAGAAATACATGGGAATAATTAAGAGCAGCAATGCCCATCTGACCTCTTTTTTCTCCAACACATCAGTTAAACCCAATATAACTACGGGCACCATAGGCAACGAATATCTGGCTATATCCCGGTGCGATACAAATAAAATCACCGCGTAAAATATCGCTCCCCACCACCCCCAGACTGCTGATTTTCTGAACGCCCTGATCACCCCGACCGCTCCGATCAAGTACATCCACAACACGTCTTCCAGCCACCAATTGCCCACCCAGGGCTGATTGCTGTCAAAAACTTTGAACGGCAATGCTTGTAAATGAATATTGTCCCCGGAATTGAAATATGCCCAGAAATCCCCGGTGCGTAAATAATAAAAACCAAATACGGCCACCAATGCAGCCGGAATCAAAAGCGTGGGCCAAATTTTTTTATCAAATTTAGACGCCAATACAAAAGCCGGGAACAGCAAAATTCCCGGGCTTTTGGTCAATGTGGCCAGGGCTCCGGCAATGGCCGCCAGCCAATACGATTTCTTTCGGAAAGCATATAGGGCAATTACTACAAACAATATAAATAACGTTTCCGGGCTACCGATAGACCGCACCACCCACATTCTCGGCCAGGCAAACAACCACACCAGACCAGCTATCAGAGGATTTCCCCATTTAAATTCCTCAAAAATTTTGTAAATAGCCAGCGCTGTTACTGCCGAAACTACTAGATTTATCATCACGGCAGACAGCGGGCTGCCTCCAAAAAGCCAAATCAGGGCGGGGTATAGAGGAAAATGCGCCGGATAATACTCCAGTGGCAGCGGGAAAGAGAAATTATTACCGATAAACGCTTTGTCATACCAGCTTTTGGCAATCACCACATAATATAGTCCATCGAAGTTCTCATATACTTTCTGCATTCCCACCGGCACCCATAGGGCCAATGTCGAAAATACGGAAACTACGGCCAGGATCAGCATATTTCGGCTGATTTTCATGCTACAATTGTAGCATGTCGAAAGGCGTCTCGGTAGTTATTCCCGCTTACAATGAACAGGACAATGTTGCCAAGTGCCTGACTTCTGTTTCTTCTGTCATAAAAAAACTTAAACTGGACGCAGAAGTAATCGTGGTCGATGATGGATCAACTGACCAAACTGGGGAAATTGCCAGGAAGTTTATTAAAAAAATCCCCAATTTAAAAATTGTCACCAATCACCCCAACCGCGGCTATGGTGGCTCTCTTAAGGCTGGGTTTGCCAAAGCCACTAAAGAATTAATTGCTTTTTTTCCCGCCGATAACCAATTCGATTTTTCCCAAATTTCTCTCTTACTGGAAAAAATGAAAGAAACCAGCGCTGATATTGTCAGTGGCATGAGAATCCACCGTCAAGATCCCCGGCATCGCCGGCTACTGGCCTGGATGTGGAATACATTATTTGTTTCCCCTCTCTTTGGTTTCCTGGCTTTAGATATAGATTGCGGTTTTAAGCTTTTTCGCAGAAGTATATTAAAAAACGCTTATATTCCCGCGGAAAGGGGAGCTATGATCGATACTCAACTATTTGCTTCTGTGAAAGCTCATGGCCATGCTATCGCCGAAGTCCCCCTGGCTCACTACCCACGCACTTCGGGAGTTTCCACGGGTGCCAGCCCCAAAGTCATTATTCAATCTCTCATTGATTTGCTTAAATATTGGTGGCAGCTAAAGCAAGAGTTGCTCACTGAAAGAGGCAAAAATGTTTTCCGCTGGGAAGCCCTGGCTATTGTGGCCATTTTGGCGGCAGCCGCCTTTGTCCGTCTCTACAAAATTGACCAATATATGACTTTTTTGGGCGACGAAGGCCGGGATGTGTCGGTCGTCCGGGATATGTTAATAGGGCGCAAATTCACCCTGATTGGTCCCGGTACTTCCATTGGCAATATGTACTTAGGTCCTCTGTATTACTACATGATGCTGTTACCTCTGGCTTTGTTTAATTTTTCTCCCGTCGGGCCTGCTGTCCAAATCGCTTTGTTGGGGATGGCCACCGTAGCTCTCTTGTGGTGGGTTGGCCGGCAATGGTTCGGCCGGGTTCCGGCTCTCCTAATTTCTATTCTCTATTCTCTATCTCCTGTCATAATCACCTACTCCCGTTCTTCTTGGAATCCCAATATCATGCCTTTTTTTGCGCTTCTTTCCATATATGGTATTTGGAAAGTCTGGCGTCTGGGTTACTGGCGCTGGCTGGTTGTCACGGCCATCGCTTTCGCCTTCGTCCTCAACTCTCACTATTTAGGTTTATTATTGTTTCCCGTCCTTGGCCTATTTCGGTTCCTATCCAAAAAAACTCCGAAAGCTAAATACTATTCTCTAATTTCTATTTTCTCATTTCTAATTTTAATGTCCCCACTTCTGTGGTTTGACCTGCGCCACAATTGGATAAATGTCAGGGCCGTCACGGCTTTTTTTACCGACCGCCAAACTACGGTTAATCTCAAAGCCTACAAAGCCCTGCCCAATCTTTGGCCTCTTTGGGTGGACATAAACACGTCCCTCCTGGCTGCCAAAAATAAGCCGCTCGGGGCCGCCACGGCAATTTTATTGATCGGAGGACTAGTTTATTTAATCAAATCACGCCCCTCAAAAGATTTTTGGTTTACTGCCACCTGGATGAGTGTCGGTCTAATCGGTCTGGGCTTATACAAGCAGCATATTTACGACCACTATTATGGTTTTCTTTTTCCAGCCCCCTTTTTACTCCTGGGCTTTATATTGGAAAAAATTAAAAAGTGGGCTTGGTTAGTTTTTGGGGCGCTGCTTCTGGCAAATATTTCAAATTTCCCCTTGCGTTTTTCACCCAATAATCAACTTGCTCATACCCAAGAAATTGCCGGATTTATCAAAGAGCAGGCCTCCGGCCAGCCTTTTAATCTTGCTTTAATTGCCAAAAGAAATTACGACAAGGGCTACGTCTACTTTTTAGATATCCAGAAGGCCCCTTACTACACTATCCACCAAAAACTATCAGATCAATTATTTGTAATTTGCGAAGACCCGGTTTGTGAACCTATCAACAATCCTTTGTGGGAGATTGCTGCATTCGGCTGGGCTAAAATTGACCGGCAGTGGGAATTTCCCTGGGGCACCAAACTCTTCCGTCTCGTCCACAATTCTACCGGAAAATGATTATTTTTCTTACCCTTTTATCCGCCTTTTTTTTAAGAATCTATAGAGTCTCTGATTTTTTAGGATTCTGGTACGATCAGGGCCGGGACGCATTAGTCATCTGGGATCTGCTTCATAAAGGCAAATTCTTCCTCATAGGCCCCACCACCGGCATTGAGGGCATTTTCTTAGGTCCTTTTTATTACTATTTTATTGCTCCGGCTTACGCTTTAGGACGGGGCCATCCGGCTGTCGCCGCTGTATTCCTGGCTCTGGTCAATGCGGCCGCTATTTATTTAGTGTATTTGTTTGGCCGCAAGTATTTCAACCAAACTACCGGCCTTCTGGCAGCCATTCTTATTTCGTTCTCAACCAGGTTTATGCAAGACCAGCGTTGGCTGTCTAATCCCACTCCATTACCCTTGTTTGCAATTATTGCTCTTCACGCTCTTATGCAGAGCCGTTGGTGGCTTTTGGGACTAAGTGTTGGATTATCTCTGCAGCTTGAAGCCGCATCTGCAATATTTTTTCTCCCGGCGATTTTAGTTATTTTGCACCGCAAATTTAACAGGCATATGCTTATAGGACTGCTGTTTTTTGGTCTTACCCTTATGCCCCAAATTATTTTTAATTTCCGTCACCAAAACATTTTGTTTGGTGCTTTCAAAACATTTTTAGTAAGCCAGCGCAGTTTTCAGCCGCAGCCGGTGGCTTTTCTGTCCACCCGGCTGAAGTTTTACTACGATACTTTTACTCCCAGATATTTTCGCACTCCCGGCACAGCCCTGTTTTTTTCCGTTTTTACTTTGGGAACGCTGGTTCTGGTCTGGCGTAAATTACCAAACACTCCGTTAAAAGTTCTTCTTATCTGGTGGCTGACCCCGATGGTTCTGCTTCTTTTCTACCACGGGAACAAAGGCTATGTTTGGGATTATTATTTTACAGGGGTTTTTCCCGCCCTCACCCTTCTTATCTCCGCCATCTGGGTAAAAACCGGTCGGAAATTTGCTGCCATTTTCTTAACTATCTTTCTCTACCAAAATCTTTCTGCCACTTCTGCATTTTTACGCCAGCCCCAGCCCGCTTACATTTCTCTTACTCCCCAAATTCAAGCCGTAGACTGGATTTATTCTAATGCAGCCGGTAAACCATTTAATACCGACGCTTATGTTCCCCCCGTTATTCCTTACGCCTACGATTACCTGTTTCTCTGGCGCGGCCGGCCCGAAACCAGGCTAGTTGCCGATCTGTATACCATTCAGGAACCGGATCCCGGACATCCGGGTCTTCTTAATGCTTGGTTGGCCCGGCAGGATAGTTACTCTTCGATTAAACAAACTGTTATTTTCGGCCCGCTCACGGTTCAACACCGCACCCGGCGCTGATATACTGGAAAGCATGGCCCAAACTTATCTTTCTATTGTTATTCCCGCCTGGAATGAATCTGCCAACATCAAAAGAGGAGCCTTAGATCAAGTTCTCAAATACCTCGCCCGGCAGAAATTTTCCTGGGAAGTAATTGTTGTTAACGATGGTTCTTCAGACGACACGCTTAGACTTTTGGAAAAATATTCCATTAAAGTCATCAACAATCCCCATCAGGGTAAAGCGGCCAGTGTCGCCTCCGGAGTTTCCCAAAGCGCGGGCCGGATAATTCTTTTCAGCGATATGGACCAAGCCACTCCCATCTCCGAGTTCGACAAATTTATCCCCAAGTTTAAAGAAGGTTTCGACATTGTCATTGGCTCCAGGTCGGGCCGCAAAGGAGCTCCAATTTACCGTCAAATCCTGGCTTACGGCATGGTAATTTTGCGTACCATTCTGCTCCGCTTGCCATACCGGGACACCCAGTGCGGTTTCAAGGCTTTTACCAAGCCAACCGCCCAAAAACTTTTTGTTATTTTTAACAAAGTTCATCCCGTCAGACCGACAACGGGGGGTGTGACCAATCCGGGTTTTGACGTAGAACTACTGTATCTGAGCCGCAAGCTGGGATTTCGCACGGCAGAAGTTACAGTAAATTGGGAGCATCAGCATGGCGAGAGAGTCCGGTTTATAAAAGACGCCATCGCTGGCACTTGGGAACTGCTTCTTGTCCGCTGGCGGTCTCTTACCAATACCTATGGCCTCCGTTAAACCTCTGCTTTCGGTCATAATTCCCGCCTACAACGAAGAAAAAAGGCTGGGTTCTCATTTGGAACTGGTATTGAAATTTTTTCGTTCTCGCTACCCCAACTTTGAGTTGATTATTGTCGACGACGGAAGTAACGATGCTACCGCCCGGACAATATCTGCCGCAATCCCCAAAGAACCTCGCGCTCATCTCATTACATACCAACCCAACCGGGGCAAAGGTTATGCCGTAAGAAAAGGAGTTCTGGCTTCGCGCGGCGACCCGGTTCTTTTTATGGATGCCGATTTGTCTACCCCCCTGTCCCAGGTTCCTAAAATTTTGCAGGCCCTTTGGGGGGCTGATATTGTTATCGGTTCCCGGGGTCAGGCCAAATCCGATATCCGTCAGCGCCCTCCACTTTTCCGCAGATTAGCTTCGTTTATATTTGACCAGATTAAATATGCTTTAGTCGGCTTGCGCCGCTTCAAGGATACTCAATGCGGATTTAAAGTTTTCCGCGGATCTATCGCTCGCCAATTGTTTGCCCAAAGCCAAGTTAACCGTTTTATGTTTGACGTAGAGATTTTATATCTGGCTGAACAAGCTAGAATGATTATTCGCGAAATACCGGTCACCTGGGCCGACGCTCCCGATAGCCACGTGCGTTTTTGGGAAGGAGTGGTCAGCATGTTCCGTGACCTCTGGCGCATCCGCCGCATACACCAGGGACACTCCTTTAAGGTTAGTCCTTTTAAGGCTAAAGATCGATCACGGAGTTCTGAATAACGCTAATAGAGGCCTCTTCTAATCTTTGATCTTCCACAAAAGACTCATATGAGTTTGTACCAGCCGCAGCAAAGTATCCCAAGATGTCTTGTGGCTTTACCCACTCCTGGTTGATCCTCCCCAGGTAATTGGGATAAGATGACGGTTGGGGACACTCCTTTAAGGTTAGTCCTTTTTGAATAGGGTTGCGATGGATGTATCTAGTGAGATGAAGGAGTTGTTCTTCAGTTTCGACCAAAACAGCCTTGTAAGTATCCTGGAAAAGACCGCCAACCCGTTTATCATGACGGTGATTAAAGTATTGAGCATAACGGGTAGCAAGAGATCTCATGAATTTCTCAATTCCTCGCTCATTCTTTTGTTTTATCAATAAATGAAAGTGGTTTGGCATCAGACAGTAAGCCCGTAAATCAATTTCTCCAGCGAAATTATTCATCCTCAACAACTTAGCTGCTTCCGATTTTTCCTTTGGTGAAGAATCGGGATCCGCAATTATCTGAGCTAAACTACTTACGTCTTTAGGGGACAAATACTCTTTTAAGTAAGACAAAAAGACAGCTTCGTCTTGATGGTCAACAAATATCGTTCTTTTTTCCACCCCCCGGTTATAGATATGATAATAACCGTTAGGAAGATAATCTTTGACTTTGTTTCTGGCTGGCATAGGGTTACTCCTTTAAGGTTAGTCCTTTTTGGCTTGCGGGGCAATACCGAGGATGTTAGACTAAATTAGACTAAATTAATCTGGTTGAGTTTTTATGAAAATCAACGCTAAAACGATAATAATTGGACTTTCAATATTACTTCTGGCAACTACCCTTCGTTTTTGGAATCTCAATTCATTGCCCATTTTTGCGGATGAAGCCATTTATGTGCGCTGGTCCCAGGTCATGCGCGCCGAATCCTCCTTACGTTTCTTGCCTCTCTCGGACGGCAAACAGCCTCTATTCATGTGGCTCACCATTCCTTTTTTGCGCATTGGCTGGCCTGGGCACAGTCATAGGTATCGGCCTAGCTTCCTACTTTCTATTTTCTAATATCAGGTTATCAATACTCACTACCCTGCTGGCCGCTGTCCTGCCATACCTGGTTTTCTTCGACCGGATGGCCCTGGCAGATAGTTTATTGGCTATGTTTTTAGTTTGGACATTTAATTTTTCTTATTTGTCTTTTATTCACCGGCGGTTAGACTTAGCCATGTTTGCCGGTTTCGCTCTGGGATTTGCCTGGCTGACTAAATCTCCCGCCATCTTCGCTTTCTTTCTCCTCCCTCTCAATTTTCTTTTTATACCTAAATATTCAGCCAAAAATATTCTAATTTCTAGTTTCTATTTTCTGGTTTCTGTCGCCATTGCCTTCGGCATGTATAATATTTTGCGTTTGGGCCCGGAGTTCCATCAGATTGCCTTGCGTAATGCAGACTATGTTTTTCCGCTGGCCGAAATTTTGCGTCATCTGCTGGATCCGCTCCTGCCCCATCTTAAAGATTCTTTTCTCTTTTTTGCCTACTTTCTCACTCCGCTAGGGCTGCTGGCCGCTATTACCGGCATTCTGGCCGGAGGCCGGTCTCGTTGGCGGACTCGTCTGGTCTTGGCCGCTTGGTGGCTAGGGCCGGTGCTGGTTCAATCCGCCATCGCCAGAGCCTTCACTGCCCGTTATTTATTGTTCACCGTTCCCTTTGCCGCGATTTTGATTGGCCACGCTTTGGAACATATTGGTCAGCGTACCCAAAAGCACTTTCTATCAATGGCTGCCGCCGGTCTGATTATCCTTCCGGCTTTGGCCATGGATTATTTGGCTGTTGCCCGCCCTGAATCTTTACCCCTACCCCGGATCGAACGGTCTGGCTATTTGGAAGACTGGACAGCCGGTTACGGTCTGCGGGACGTAGCCCAACGATTGCGCCAGTACGCCGCTGCGGGTCCGGTTTTGGTCGGCAGCGAAGGCTTTTTTGGCACCCCATTTAACGCTTTGCAACTATATTTAAACGATGTTTCCAACGTCCGTGTCATTGGCGTTGGTGTCTGGATAGACTCCGTCCATGAAAAACTTAAGAATTCCTTAGCTGATAACCAGGTGTTTTTAGTTGTTAATTCCACCCGCCTGCACGCCGACCCGGATCAAATAGGGCTAAAACTCATCGTCAGTTACCCCAAAGCTTACCGTCCCGACGGCACCCGCGAGTATCTGCTATTTTTCCAAGTTTTATCTAAATGAAAAAAGACCTGTTATTGCTTGTGTTGCTGGTGTTGCCTGCTTTTGCCCCGCTATTGCAGCGGGGCTACTTCTCCATGCACGACGATATGCAATCTATCCGCCAGATGAAAATGGATCAATGCCTGGCCGACTTGCAATTTCCCTGCCGCTGGAGCTTGGATTTAGGCTATGGCTACGGATACCCGCTTTTCAATTATTACCCGCCCCTGCCGTATCTTCTCGGTCAGCCTTTCCGCTGGTTAGGCTTTCAGTACATTGACGTCGTCAAAATAGTCGGGATTTTGGGATTTGTGACCGCCACCTCATTCATGTACTTATTGGGTAAAGAGTTTTGGGGCCGTTTGGGCGGGCTGATTGCGGCCGCGTTTTACACATATGCTCCATATCACTCCGTAGATTTTTACGTCCGGGGAGCCATGAATGAATTTTGGGCTCTGGCTCTTTTCCCGGCCATCTTCCTCACCACCTACAAACTCATCTCTACCTCCCAAAAAAAGTGGATTCCCTGGGTGGCTCTTTCAGTTGCCGGCCTCATGCTTTCCCACAACCCCATCCTTATGATTTTTGCACCGGTTTTGGTTATTTGGTGTCTTTTCTGGATGTTTAAATTTAGGTCAATTAGATTAATTAGGTCAATTAGAAATTTATTCGTCTCCGCTCTCTGGGCCCTGGGCCTGGCCGCCTTCTTTACCCTGCCGGTTTTGTTTGAAACCAAGTTTGTTTCAGTCTGGACACTGACTGCCGGCTATTTCAACTACCTGGCCCACTTTTTGGATTTAAACCAGATATTTTTGCGTATTAATTGGGGCTACGGGGAATCGGTTTACGGCCGGGGAGATACCATGAGTTTTGCCCTGGGCTACCTGCACTGGATCATTCCCACTCTTATTTTAATTCTCCTACCGTTCTCCCAAAAACTTAAAAACTTTTCAGCTTTAATTTTGACTGTTGCATTTTTAGTTTTGAGTTCTTTATTTATGTCTCACTTCAAGGCCACTCCTATCTGGCAAGCATTTCCGCCTTTGGAATTCCTACAATTTCCTTGGCGCTTCCTGACCCTGGCTATCTTCGCCGCCTCTTTTCTCTCCGGTGCCATCGCTCAAATTTTCCCTAAAAAAATCTTAATCATTTTAATCAGCTTAGTTATCTTAATTAACGGCAATTACTTCCGTCCCCGTCAGTGGTACCCGGACACGACCGACGCTAAAAAATTCTCTGGCAAATCGTGGCAGTTACTCATTACTTCCGGAATTTTTGACTATCTGCCCATCTGGGCTCCGCAACCCCCAGCTGATCCGGCCTTAGAGGACATAAAATTTATCAGCGGCGATGGTATCTACTCTACTCTAATTAAAAAAACCAACCGCCAAGAATTTTTAATCACGATCCAGACGCCCACTGCCGTGGCCGAATTACAGACCTATTACTTCCCGGGATGGAAAATTTGGGTCGATGACAAGCAAGTCAAAATTGATCCCTCCCGCGACAAAGTCCTGGGCCGGATGCAAATCGATCTTACTCCCGGCAAACATCAAGTCCTCGCCCGCTTCACCGCCACCCCCGTCAGAACTATCGGCAACACTTTGTCTCTTATAGCTTGGGTGGCTTTAGTTTGCCATTGGTGGAGTCGAAGACCATTTGTCCGCGGTCGTTAGGAAAAGGGATTAGTTTTGCGTTTGTCGAAATATCTTTACATCAACGGTAACGATCGTTACTGGCGGTGTAAATATGATATAATCAGAAAATAGCTTTTGCCCTCGGATCCAAACTGAATATTGAATTCCGATAATGTAAAAATAACTTCATGGCGGAAGAAGTGACGCCAGCGAACTTCAAGGAGTTGACAAGGGTTCCTTGAAGGGGTATGCTTTCCTTGAAATGACTTATACTGCTACTCTCACTGGCAAGCAACAGCTCACTATCCCGGCCGATCTCTTCCGCCGACTCAATTGGAAAATTGGCCAAAAAGTTCTTATTTCCCAAAACGGCAGCGTGTTATCTGTCACGGCTGCCTTAGACCTGATAGACAGACTGGCAGGATCGGTACCATTACCCAAAAAGTTTAAGGGGTTGACCATTGATCAGATTATTGACCGGGCCACTAGTGAAAATCACTCCAAATGACATTTGTCGACACTAATTATTTTTTGAGATTTCTTCTAGCTGATGTCTCCTCCCAACACAAGCTGGCCAAAGCCCTTTTCCAACAAGCCGCCGGGGGCAAAGTTTCTTTGTTTACATCCGCCGTCGTCATCTTTGAAATATATTGGGTTCTTCTCTCTGTATATAGCAAAAACAAAGACCAAATTACCGCCACTTTAGACTCTTTACTAGACATGAGTTTTATAGATTTCGAGCACCACTCCTTGCTAAAACAAGCCATATCTCTATACGCACATTCTTCTCTCGGATTAGTCGACGCATTTAATCTTTTCTATGCCAAATCTTTGAACGCTAAGGATTTTAAAACCTTTGACACCACGCTCTCCCGCCACTTCTAAACTACCTATAATGTAAAATGACTTCATGGCGGAAGAAGTCACGCTGGGGGATGTAGATTTGACCACAGTCAAAGCCAGAACCGTTTCGGGCGTAGTCACGCTTATCAGCCGCTCATTCTTGCTCCAATTCGTAGCCACCGGCGGCTTTTTGGCCCTGTCTATTTTTTTGGGCCGTCCGGAAATTGGCCTGTTTATCGCCGTTAACGACCTGGTTTCCATCTTAGGCTATTTTTCCGACATCGGCCTGGCCGCATCCTTGATTCAAAAAAAGGACCAAGTAACCATCACCGACCTGCGTACCACCTTCACCATCCAGCAAATTATAGTATTAATTCTCATTTCTCTATCTCTATCTCTATCTCCGTGGCTGTTTAATTTCTACCACATTGGCAATGGAGGAACCTGGCTGTTTTATAGCTTATTGGCAGCTTTTTTCCTGGCTTCCCTGAAAACTATCCCTTCGGTTATTTTGGAGCGCAAACTGCAATTTAAAGAGCTGGCGGCCGTCGAGGTGGTAGAGACCGTCATCTTCTATAGTATTGCGGTTCTTTTGGCTTGGCGGGGCGGGGGAGTCATGTCATATGCCTGGGCGGTCGTCTTCCGGGGCCTAATCGGAACTGTTATGATTTACTGGCTATCTCCCTGGAAAATCGGTCTGGCTGTCTCCATATCTTCTCTCAAATCTCTGCTCTCATTTGGATTGCCATATCAAATAAATTCTTTAGTGGCCACCGTCAAGGACCGGTTTATAAATATTATTCTCTGGAAAATTATCGGCGCCGACGGGGTGGGCATTATTGGCTGGGCTCAAACCTGGTCCCAAAAACCCCTGCGCTTTATTATGGATAATGTCACTCGGGTCACCTTCCCCAGCTTTGCTCGTCTCCAAGACAATCCCGCAGAATTGCGTCAAGCAATTGAGCGCACCCTGTTTTTTATCACCCTGATTACTTTCCCGATTCTGGCCGGCCTGGCCGTCTTTGCTCCCCAATTAATCACGCTCATTCCCCGTTATTCCAAATGGCAGCCGGCTCTTCTGGCTCTGGTTTTGTATTGTTTTAATTCTGCCTGGGCCAGCGTCTCTACTCCCCTGACCAATACCCTTAACGCCTTGGGCAAAGTCAAAACTAATACTTACTTAATGCTTATGTGGACCGCCCTCACCTGGATACTTGTCCCATACTTTGCCTACCGCCTAGGCTACAACGGAGTGGCCTATGCTACAGCTTTGATTGCCCTTTCGTCAGTCGTTCCCATTATTATCGTCAAGCGCCTAACCCACTTTAGTTTAATAAACGGCGTTCTCAAACCTTTAACTGCCACTTTGGTAATGATTGCCGGAGCTCTTCTGCTCACTCCGTTGCCCTTGATAATTAACATGATTATCTCCCTGTTACTATTTACCATTACTGTTTACTTATTGGTCGGTCCGGATCTATTTGTGCAAACATGGAAAAAAATAATCACCGCCCGCCTTGGTCGCTAATAATTATAGGCACTATTATCTGGTCGTTGACCATGGTCAAGAGCGGCTGGATATATCCGTATGGCATGGGTTTTTGGGGGGCCAACGGCCACGACGGCATTTGGCACCTGTCTCTTGTCGAAAGCCTGTCCCGCGGCAGTTTGGCTATGCCCATGTTTGCCGGTGAAGTCATCAAAAATTATCACCTGGGCTTTGATCTGATCTTGGCTGGTCTGCATCGCCTAACGGGAATTCCGGTAGTGAACTTATATTTTCAGATTGCTCCACCCGTTCTGGCTCTCTTAATCGGATTTTTGACTTTTAAACTTACCCGCAATTTATGGTCGGTTTTCTTCGTTTATTTCGGCGGCAACTGGGCCTGGATTTTAGGAAAAGGGGAATCCACTTTCTGGTCCCAGGCCTCTATTTCTACCCTTATCAACCCTCCCTACGCACTTTCGCTAGTTGTCATTTTGTTAGGCCTAATATTACTCGATAAAAAACGTTATTTACTGGCCGGATTAATTTTTGGCCTGCTGGTGCAGATCAAAATTTACGCCGCTATTCTGATCATCGCCGGGCTGGGGGTAGCCGCTTTCAAAAACCGCCACCTTTTCAAAACTTTAGTGGCCACGCTTTTGGTCTCTCTGCCGTTATATCTGATTACTAACCGCCAATCCGCGTCTCTTATCGTCTTCCAGCCTGGGTGGTTTTTGGAAACCATGATGGCTCTGTCTGACCGGCTGAATTGGCCGCGGTTTTATGAAGCTATGACCAATTATCGCGCCGCGGGCAACTGGCTCAAGGCCGCACTAGCTTACGCTGCGGCCCTGGCTATTTTTGTAATTGGCAACCTGGGCACGCGCCTAATATTTTTGGCCCGTAAATTAAATCTGTTTTACATAACCATTATTGTCCTAGGTGTTATTTTGCCCATGTTGTTTCTGCAATCCGGTACTCCCTGGAACACCATTCAATTTTTTTATTACCCCCTCTTCTTCGCCAGTCTTCTCGCTGGCGAATATTTGAAAATTGTAAATTTCAAATTTCAAATTTTGATAGTTCTTTTGACATTGCCCACCACCCTAATTACTCTGCGTGACGTTTATCTGCCTTCGCGGCCTCCGGCTATGATTTCCCGTTCGGAGCTGGAAGCCCTGCAATTTCTGCGCGCCCAACCGCCGGGGATTGTTTTGACGCCCGTCGTTAATCCCAACCCTTATTCTCCACCCCCCAGGCCTTTATATCTCTACGAATCAACGGCCTATGTCTCTGCCCTCTCCGGCCAGCCGGTGTATATGGAAGACGAAGTCAATCTAAACATCACCACTTATGCCTGGCCGGTCCGCCGCCAAGTTATTCTTGATTTATTCGCCACCGGCGATGCTTCTGTTGCCGCCAAATTTCTCTCTGATAATAATATCCGTTATCTCTACCTGCCCCAAGTGGCCTTCGTTCGCCCCCGCCTTAGTGAAACGGCTTTAGGCATGACCAAGCTATTTGAAAATTCCCAGGTAGCTATTTGGGCCAGGTCAATTCTGCTAAAATAGAGGCATGCTCTCGGTGGTAATTACGGCCTGGAACGAAGAGAAGGATATCGCCCGGGCTCTTTCCTCGGTTAAGAAGCTAGCGGATGAAATAGTAGTTGTCGTCGATGAGGCAACCACGGACCGCACCGCCCAAGTCGCCAAAAAACTGGGAGCCAAAGTTTTTTCTCATCCCCACGCCGGCATCGTTGAGCCCATGCGCAATTTCTCCATTTCCAAGGCTACGGGTGACTGGATTCTTCTTCTGGACGCAGATGAGGAAATTTCGGCCAGTCTGGCCAAAAAGATCAAGGAATTAATCAAGGATCCTTCCGCCGATTACTATCGTCTGCCCCGCAAAAATATCATTTTTGACAAATGGATTACTTCAGACCATTGGTGGCCGGATTATGTGTACCGCCTTTTCCGCCGCGGCGCCGTTACTTGGGAAGATACTGTCCATAGTATTCCTGTTACGTATGGCCAGGGTCGGGATCTACCCGCCCAGGAAGAATTAAGTTTAGTGCATCACAATTATTCCACTGTGAGCGAGTACTTGGAACAGATTGACCGCTATACCAAAGTCTCCTTGCCCGCAACTTTTGCGCCTTCTGACCTGGTGATTAAACCCATTGGAGAGTTTTTGAGTCAATACTTTGCCCGCCGGGGATATACCCAGGGATTGCACGGGTTAGCCTTAGCCGGCTTGCAAATGTTTTCGGAATTCGTGCGCTATCTTAAGGCGTGGCAAAGCCGGGATTTTGTCCAAACAGAGTTCGGCTCACAGGACCTGACAGCCCAGTTAAAAAACAAAGCCCGTGAGTATCGCTGGTGGAAATCTCCTCCCTGGCTTCGGCCCTGGCTATGAAAGTAACCATTATTGTTCTTAATTGGAACGGCGAAAAATATATTATCTCCTGTTTGCAATCTTTGCGGCGTTTGGCAGTCCGTCCCCACCGGATAGAAGTAATAGTAGTGGACAATACCTCCACCGACCATTCGGTTGGGCTGATTAAAAAAAAGTTTCCCCAGCTTTTGCTTATCCAAGCCGGCCAAAATCTAGGCTACGCCGGAGGTAACAACATTGGTCTGCAATATGCCCTGGATCAGGGCAGCGACTTCGCCTGGATTGTCAACCCCGACGTCCAAGTTCATCCCCAAAGCTTGCTGGCTCTGCTGGAGGCCGCCTCAACCCATCCGGACGGCGGTATTTTTGGCTCCAAATGTTATTTCGCCAAAGGCTACGAGTTTCACAAAGACCGTTACACTCCTTCCCAACTGGGCCAGGTCATCTGGTATGCCGGAGGCAAGATCGATTGGGCTAACCTCATTACTCAACATATAGGCATTGATGAAGTAGACATCGGCCAATACAACCAGACCAGGGAAACTGATACTGTCACTGGCACCTCATTTTTTATCCGCAGGCAAGTTCTGGAACAAATTGGCCTGATTGACCCTAAATATTTTTTGTATTACGAGGAAACTGATCTCTGCGTCAGGGCTTCCCGCGCGGGCTGGAAACTGTTGGCCAGGCTTCTGGCATAGGTTCACCGTTGGCCGACTATTACACTACCCGCAACCGGTTACTCTTCGGTCTGCGCTGGGCTCTTTGGCGCACCAAACTAGCTCTTTTCCGTGAGTCGCTCCGTCTGCTTTTTTCCAGCCGGCCGTGGCAGAAAAGGGGAGTAGTAGATTTTTATCTTGGCCGCTTCGGCCGGGGATCATATGTTAAGTAGCATCATCATTACCAAAAATGAAGAAGACATGATCGGAGAATGTCTGCTGTCTCTGGAGTTTTCCGACGAAATTATAGTGGTTGATACCGGTAATACCGATTCCACCGACGATATTGCTAAATCATTCGGAGCCAGAATCGTTACAAGTAATAGTAATAGCTACGCCGAATTTAGGAACGCCGGGCTTAAAGCCGCCCGCGGGGACTGGATCTTGTATGTAGATGCCGACGAACGGGTAACTCCTTTACTCAAAAAAGAGATTGAGCAAATAATGTTCTCACCAGATTCAGCCTCAGCTTATCAAATTCTCCGCAAAAATATTTATTTGGGTAAAGAGATGCGTTTCGGCGGCTGGGGCGGCGACCGGGTCATCCGGCTATTTAAAAGATCCGCCCTGCAAAGATACGAGGGCCAGCTTCACGAACAACCGGTTTTCACCGGCAATCTCCTCACTACCCACTACGAACTAACCCACTACTCACATAGAGACCTATCTTCAATGTTAGATAAGACCTTAGATTTTACAGCCTACGAAACCCGGTTGCGCCTGGCCGCCGGCCATCCGCCTCTGGCTTGGTGGAGATTCTTGCGGGTCATGCTCACCGAGTTTTGGCTGCGTTTCGTCAAGTTGTCCGCCTGGCGCGACGGTGTGGAAGGCGTCATCGATGGAATTTTCCAAGTATTCAACATGTTTGTTATCTATGCCCGCCTTTGGAAACTGCAAAATGAAAAGCGCCGCCATATTTAGTCCAACTTGGGATTCTTTGGGGGGTGGAGAAAGATACGCCGCCGCCTTTGCCAAATTGCTTTTGGAAAAAGGCTATAAAGTTGATATCTGGTGGCCTCACAACATTTCCACTGCCATCAAAGCCAGGTTTGGCATCGACGTCTCGCGTGCCGATTTTGTCCCTTTTCCTAAAAACGATCAACTATCAACTATCAACTATCAACTGGTATTCTGGGTCAGCAACGGCAGCCTGCCGACTTCTCTGGCTAAAAGAACTCTCGTCCATTATCAAATTCCCTTTCGCAATCCGGGATTTCTCAACAAAATCAAAGCCCGTTTTTACACTTCAGTCTGCAATTCTATTTTTACCAAGCAAGTTATAGACCAAACATACGGCATTAACTCCCAAGTAATTTACCCGCCGGTCGATTTGGAGTACTTCCCTCCTCAATCCAAAACTAACTCTATCGTTTCCATCGCCCGTTTTTCTACCCTTCTCCATGCCAAACGTCAGGATACTCTCATCGAAGCTTTCTCCCGCATTTCTTCTCAACTCCCGGGATGGGAGCTGATTTTAGCCGGGGGTTCTACAGACCCAAAGTATGTATATAGTCTCAGGAAACAAGTAAAAAACCTGCCTGTCAAAATTATTACTAACCCCTCTCTTCCTAAATTAAGACAACTTTTAAGCTCTGCTAAAGTTTTTTGGTCGGCTACAGGTTTCGGTGTCAGCCCTGCCGCTCATCCGGAAAAAATGGAACACTTCGGCATTACCACGGTGGAAGCCATGGCAGCCGGGGCGGTACCCTTAGTCACCAACGCCGGCGGGCACAAGGAGACAGTCGTCCCTGGTCAATCTGGCTATTTATGGGATTCGATTGATCAACTAGTAAAATACACAGTCTCTCTATCAAAAGACGAATCGCAGCTCCAAAAAATGGCCAGGCAAGCCCAAAAGCGGAGTAAACTGTTTTCAACTGCGGTTTTTAATACCCAATTTTCAAAATTGATATGACCAAAACCATCGCGATTTTGGCAGTTGTTGGTCTGGCTATCCGCTTGGTACTTATCCCCATTACCATGCACGCCGACTTCCGGGCTTATAACCTGGCTGCCTATCTCATTACCCAAAAAGGCCAGCTCTTGGGTTTTTACGATTATATTAGCCGTCTCCCCCGCACCGATAGAATTTTAGAGGTCTTCATGGATGATGGGCTGTTTATTTATCCCCCGCTGGCATATCTCACCCACGCTCTGTTTATGTGGTTATTAAGCCCTTTTTATCCCTGGCAGACTCTCAATACCCTCATTTTATATTTTGATCATGTCCGTCCCGATCCGAATTTACCTTGGTTACTGTATTTGCTGAAACTCCCTTATTTAATAACTGACGCTGCCGGATTATTTATTCTTCTCAAATTAGTCGACCCCCGGCGCCGGCTTTTGGCCGCATCTTTATGGATTTTTAACCCCGTCACTATTTACTCGGCTTATATGCTGGCCCAGCTTGATATTTATATTGCCGTGTTTTTACTGCTGGTCTTGCTGGCGGTTGCCCGGGGCCGGTCGCTTTGGGCCGCTGTATTTATTGGTATCGCCGCCGGATTCAAGCCTTTCCCCCTACTCCTGGCCCCCTTCTTAGGCCAGGGATTATGGGGCAAGGCCAAACACACCGGCCTGGCCTTGCTCACCTATTTGGTCATAATTTCTCCTTATCTATCGTCGCCCGCTTTCAAACAATACGCCCTGCTGGCCAATCAGACAGAAAAACTCTGGTTTGCCAAAGTCCCCGTTTCCGGCGGCCAATATATTTCCATTTTTTTGTTGGGATTGGTACTTCTGCTGTGGTGGAATTTCTATAAACCCAAAGCTATGTCCCTGGCCGGCTGGATTACTTCTGCGCTATTACTCTTTTTTTCCGTAGTCCATTACCATGTCCAATGGTTTACCTGGGTCGTTCCTTCGCTCATCGTTGTCTTAACCACTAAAAAACTTCTCCTGCCGTCGGTAGTTCTGATGATTTGTTATGCAGTTATCGTTCTCTTGGGCGAACAGACATTATTTTTTGGCCTTTTTGGCAGCAACTTTTCTTTGGCATCCAAATTTACATTGATACCAGTCGATCAATTCCTCTCTTTAACTAGATCTGTTTTTGCCGCCACCTCTGTTTATCTGATATGCGCAGATACTTCTCAAAACCGCACCGGCAAATGACCACATCAGTAGTTATCTCCAGCTTTAACGGCCAAAAACATCTGGCAAAAAACTTGCCGGCGGTTATGGCTCTGGGAGCCGATGAAGTAGTTATCGTCGATGACGCTTCCACTGATGACACAGTCCAGTTTCTGACCGCTAAATACCCAGCCGTTAAACTCGTTCGCCACTCCCGTAATCAGCGTTTTCCTATTACCGTCAACGATGGTTTTGCCGCCGCTTCGGGTGATATAGTTTTCCTTCTTAACCAGGACGTTAATCCCCAGCCTGATTTAATTAAAAAAACCCTGCCGCATTTTTCCAACCCGCGGGTTTTTGCTGTGACCTTTAATGAAGAAGGCCGGTCCTGGGCGGACGGGGGATGGGTTAAAGGTTTTTTGGAATTCAAAAATGGAAGGCGGGACAATCGCATTCATCAGTCCCTCTGGGCCTCCGGCGGCAGCGCCGCCTTCCGCAAAGCCATTTGGGATCAGTTGGGCGGCTTCGACCCTATTTTTACGCCCGGTTATTTCGAGGATTTAGACTTGGGGTTGCGGGCCGCGCGGGCCGGCTACAAAATTCTCTGGGTTCCTGCCTGCCGCGTAACCCATACTCCGGAAACGTCATTTAATAAGGCTTTTTCTCCCCGCCATCTTCAATACTTTAAAGACCGTAATTATCTGCTGGCCATGTGGAAAAATATGCCCCCTGGTCTGTGGCCGGTTCATCTCACTACTCTTTTCGGCCGCAGCTTGCGCCATCCCGGATTTGTTATTCCCACCGCTTGGGCTTTATGGAAAAAGTTAGCGTCATAACCGTCAATTGGAACGTAGCTGAATCATTAGCTCGTTGCCTAAACTCAATTCGGACTACCAAATATCCTAATTTAGAAGTCATAGTTATCGACAACGCTTCTTCCACCCCCATTCATCCCAAAGGCGTCATCTTTATTCAGAATCAAACTAATATTGGCCTGCCCCGAGCTTGGAACCAAGGTCTAGAACAAGCGACGGGAGATTATATTCTAATCCTTAATCCCGACACCCGCCTCTCTGCCGATTTTTTTACTAAATCTATCGCATATCTCAAATCCCATCCCGGCGTGGGCGTGCTCGGTCCCAAATTTCTCGACCCCGACGGCACTCCCCAGGGTTCTGTTTTCCCCGAGCCGTCTATTATTGCCGCCATCCGTGAATACTGGCTGGGCCAAAAAGGCCTAACCCAGAAACATACTCCCCTCAACTCACAACCCACAACCGTCTCCTCAATTTCCGGCGCCTGTATGTTCTTGCCCAAATCTACGGTCGTACAAGTGGGCAAATTTACCGAAAAAGTTTTTATGTATTACGAAGACCTGGACTATTGCCGCCGCCTGCGCCGCGCCGGACTGAAAATAATTTTTCACCCAGGAATCACAATTGTTCACGAGCACGGCCAAAGTGCAGCCAAGTCCGGCGGCTCTGCCCAGAAATACCTCCGCGATGCCTCCCTGTGGTACAATGGCCCCATAAAGCACTATCTCCTTTGGTTTATTACTTGGACGGGCCAAAAGATACTAAAAATATTAGCGTAAGGGTGATGCTGTGCTAATCCCGTTTTTTCACGGCCGCGAAAAAATGGGATTAATGGAGCGTGGGAGTTATCTCTAAACTTCTTCTACTAATTCCGGAAGGACCTGGATATAGGCTCTAACTAAATCCCACTTTCCCCACACGGCCCAGGCGGGAATTCTAATAGCACAGCCAAAAAGTAAAACCAACTTTAGCAGAAACCGTTCAGGAGCCGAATTGTATTTTTTAAACCAATACAGATAACCACGCATTTCTCCCAAAAAAGAATTGGCGTAGGTTTTAACGCTTTGGCGAGCCAGATGCACACATTGGGCGCCCGGAAAATAATAGGTATCAAAGCCGGATTTTTGGGTGCGGTACATCCATTCGGTTTCCTCTCCATACATATAAAAATTCTCGTCAACCCCCCCGGTTTTTTCGTAGACTCCACGCTTGAGCATCACAAAAGCCCCCATCACCCAGTCGACTTTTTGTGTGGTAGTAAATCTGGATAGGTCGCGGACGTGGACCGAATCGACGAATTTACGGATAACTGGGAAGTTGTCAACAAAGATTTGAAACTGAAGAATCCTGCGCAGAGTGGGGAAATATCCCCAGGAAGGTTGTATCGACAGGTCTTCGTTGAGTAGTTGGCAACCTAAAACATCGTAATCTAGGGCATAACACTTGGCTAGAGTATCCGGATAGACAAATGCGTCACTGTTAAGAAGCAAAATTTTATCGCCTTTAGCTACTCTCATACCTTTGTTGTTATTGGCTCCAAATCCCAGGCGGGTGGGATTATTAATTATTTTCACTTTCGGAAAAACCAGTTTATCTTCCGGGGTGTTATTAATTAAAATAGTCTCAAATTCTATTTCCCGGGATCTATACAAATGCTGCAAACATTTGAACGTGACATCCGGGGTTCCGTGATTTATGATAATTACAGATAGCATGAGCTGGATTCTTAGCCTTATTTTAGCACTTAGCCTTATTTTACGCGTTGGGTTGTTGAATCAGGTTCCTCCGGAACTATTTGGTGATGAAGTCGACGTAGGTTACCAAGCCAGATCGCTCTTGCAAACCGGTCGGGATTTGTACGGCCAGGTATTGCCCACCTATATTCATTCTCTGGCCGAGTGGCGGGCCCCGCTTCTGATGTACGCCACCGTTCCCACCATAGCTGTCTTTGACAACTCCGTCCGGGGCGTCCGCCTGCCGGAAGTCATTTTTGGTACTCTTGGCCCCCTGATTCTATTTCTTTTGGTTTACCAAATTTCGAAATCTTGGAAGTTTGGAGTTTTGGCGTTTTTGGTTATGGCCACCATGCCCTGGCATATTTATTATTCCCGGGCCGCCTTCGAAGTGGTTCTCATGCTCAACCTGGTCATGTTGGGCACTCTCCTTTTTCTTAAAAAACGTTTTGCACTTTGCACTTTGCACTTTGCACTAGCTATGTACACTTACAGTACCGCCGTCCTATTTGTCCCGCTTTGGCTGGTTGTTCTGCACTTTCTTACTAAAACAAAACCCAAAGTTGTTTCCCTGTTATTATTTACGATTATTGTTGCTCCATTGATATATCACATCGTCGCCGGCCCGGCCCGCGGCCGGTTTGGAGGTTTAAGTATTTTTAACCAGCAGGAACTGGTGAGAAATATTAATGATTTGCGCCAGGAAGACAATAATCCCATCGCGCCCCTTTGGCACAACAAACCGGAAACTTACGCTTCGGCCATTATGGCCAATTACTTAAGAGCCTTTTCTACCGACTTTTTGTTTATCCGGGGCGATCCCATCTACCGCCACAGTATCCAGATAGTGGGTCAACTGTTAGCTATCTCTTCCCCGTTTGTGCTTCTGGGTTTGTGGTCCTTAGGCTCAAGGCGGCAATGGCTCTGGTTGTCCTGGCTGATTTTAGCTCCAATTCCGGCTGCCTTAACTGCCGACGGGGGATATCATGCTACCCGCCTCTTTCTCATGATCCCTCCTCTGGCCGTGGCCACCGGCACCGGTTTACTTTTAGTTCTGCAAAAATTACCCAGGATTTTAAATATCCTGTTAGTATTACTGTTTACTGTTTACATCGCGTGGCTGGGTCATTATTACGTGGCCCATTACGCCAAATCTTCCTGGCGCTGGTGGCACGTCGGGTTTGAGCAAGCGATGGTTCAATTAAACAAACTATCTCCTCAATACTCGCGGGTATTTATTAATAATACTTACGAACCGTCTTTAATTAGATTCTTGTTTTGGACCAATTATTCTCCTGCCAAGTTTCACCGCCAATTCACTGTCGACCAGCCGCAGGATAACATCGTTCCCAATTACAACGGCTTTTCTCTGGACGGCAAATATTTCTTTGGCAATTTTAATAAATCAAACTGGACAGAATTTTTACTCCCCAACAGTCTGTATCTTATTTCCCAGCGCGACAATGTCGCCGGGGATTGGGACTGGCGCCGCACTCCGCCAGATAATATCCGCGTTCTCTTTACCAGCACCAATGCCTATGACCAGCCCGTCCTATATTTGATAACCAAGATATAACATGCGCCGTTTATTAATTCTGGCCCTGATTATCGGATCGCTCACGCGTCTCTTGTGGATCTCCCGCTATCCGGCCGGATTCACTGCCGACGAAGCAGCTTTTGGCTACAATGCCTACTCGCTCTTGCTTACCGGCCGTGACGAATGGGGGACTCCCTGGTGGCAATTGTTTTTTACCAACCTCCGTTCCTTTGGGGATTATAAACTTCCCCTTTACGCTTTCCTGGCCGTTCCCTCCGTTAAAATATTTGGTCTGACTGAATTTGCCGTCCGCCTGCCCAACGCCATTTTTGGCATTCTGGCTATCACAAGCATTTACTTACTGGCAAAAAAGTTATACCTCACCTCTCACCCCTCTCCTTTAAAAGGAGAGGGGAACGCAAGGGGTGAGGTACTGGGAGTAACTTCTGCATTACTGCTAGCCATCAGCCCCTGGCATATTCAACTGTCCCGGGGTGCCTTTGAAGCCAATCTGGCCACCTTTCTCTTGCCGATGGGGATCTATCTGCTTCTGGAAAGCCATCCTCTCCTTTCCACCCTCTTTTTTATCGCCTCGGCCTACTCCTATCATTCCGCCAGACTAATATTGCCGTTCATCCTCGTTTTTCTTTTTATATACTTCCGGGATAAATTCAAACCCCTATTAATTATTCCTCTTCTGATCTCGCTTTGGGGGCTGACTTCCCCCCGGGTGGCTGACGTAAGCATTTTCAGCCCTACCGATAACTGGTTAGGAGTAGCCACCCGCCGTTTTGAAGCCCGGGCCCTGGGTCTTCCGGACCAAATAGCCCGCGTTTTTTCCAACAAACTGGTTTATTCACTTTCTACATTCACCCAAAATTATATTTCCTATTTCTCTCCCAACTTTCTGTTCACCTCCGGGGCCGGCGAATCCTTTTACGGCATGATGCCGGGCAGGGGAGTGCTTTATTTGATTGAACTGCCAATTTTGATCATGGCCCTAATTTATTTCATCCGTCGGCCATCAAAACTATATTTACTATTACTTTTACTATTACTAATCTCCCCTATTCCCGCCGCTTTGGCCAAAGGTCCCGGAGCCGCCGCCAACCGCGCGGCAATCATGCTTCCCTGGCTGGTAATTTTTCTCTCTACCATTATTGTCCGCCTTCCGCGCAAATGGCTGGCTCTTTTAGCCGGCGCTTACGTTATTAGCTTCGTCTTTTTCGTCGAGGATTATCTATATCATTCCTCTTATATTACCGCCCCTTCCATGTCTTACGGATGGCGGGAATTGGTGCCGCGCCTCAAGCCTTTTTCCGACCGCTTTTCCGATGTGCGCTTCAGCCGCTCTCTTTCCGAACCGCATATTTTTGTGGCTTTTTATTCCCGTTTCGATCCCCGGGAGTATCAAAAAGCCGCGGCTTCCTGGCCCCGCCATATCAAGTTTTTGGACCAGTTTGATGGTTATTATTTGGGTAAATACCGTTTCGGCGACATTCATCCCCAAGATCCGGTAATCACTCCTACACTTTTCATTGGTAAACCGGAGGATTTTCCCGCCGGTTTTCCCCAATATTTCCAGATTGATTATCCTTCTTCCCGGCCGGCTATCATAGTCGCCCAAAAACTTCCATGAAAAAATATATTTTTATCCTCTTGGTTCTTTTAATTCCCGCATTTTCTCTCATGCTCCGCCCGGGCATTTTTACCATGCATGACTTTCACCCTTTCCGGCAGTATGAATTTTCCCAATGCGTCGCCGCTAAAACTTTCCCCTGCCGCTGGGCCCCTGATGCCGGCATGGGTTACGGTGAACCGGTATTTAATTTTTACGGCCAATTTCCCTACTGGGTCGGGCAAATTTTTCACTCTCTGGGGTTACAAATCATTGATTCCGTCAAAGCCAATTTTATTCTGACCATCATAGTTTCGGCTGTCGGCATGTATTTGCTGGGCAAAAAATATTGGGGAAACTTGGGCGGGATGATCGCGGCCCTGTTTTACATTTATGCGCCTTACCGGGCGGTAGACGTCTGGGTCCGCGGCTCTCTCAACGAGGCTTACGCTCTGGCTCTATTTCCTTTTATATTTCTCTCGCTGGACAACTTTCTGGACGACCATCAGCCCCGGCACTTATGGTGGCTGGTTTTCTTTGCCTCCGCACTACTCATAACCCACAACTTATCCGCACTCATGATTGCTCCGTTTCTGGCCATTTGGGTTTTTAAGAAATTCCCCGTGCCCTTCTCCCGCCTGATTGCCGCGGCAGCCGCCGTTTTTCTCTTGAGTGCTTTTTATTTACTGCCGGTTATTTTTGAAAGCCGGTTAGTCACCCTGAATTTGACTACCAGCTCCTATTACAATTATCAGCTCCACTGGACTACTCTCAAACAACTCTTTATTTCCCGTTTCTGGGGTTACGGCGGCTCCACCTGGGGCCCCAATGATACTATGAGTTTTTCTGTGGGCTACCTGCAATGGCTCGTCCCTCTATTTCTTCTTCTTCGCAAAAAGTCCCTCGCGTTTATCGCTTTTGGCTTCTTTGCCGTTTTTCTCACTCACGGCAAGTCGGAATTTATCTGGAAACTTTTTCCGCCCCTGGCTTATATCCAATTCCCTTGGCGTTTCCTGGCCGTCTCTACTTTCTTTTTGTCTCTTTCCTCCGGCGCCATCTCTCAAGTTTTCTCCAAAAAAATTCTAAGTCTCTTAATCATCTTAGTTATCTTAATTAACTTTTCTTTCTTCCGTCCGGATATTTGGCGCAGCATTGGAGATAAAGAACAATTCTCGGGAGCCTTGTGGGACGAACAGCGCTCTTCCGCTCTTCAGGATTTTTGGCCTAAGACGGCCAAACAACTTCCCACCGGTTTTGCCCCACGCCTCCCCCAGGTTTTACTTACTACTGACACTTATCAAAAAATCCAATACCCAATTGTTTATTTCCCCGGCTGGAAATCCCAAGTCGAGCTGTTTCCATCGGGCCCATTGGGCCTCATCACTGCCCGGGTTCCCCTGGGCACTCAAATTAACCTGAAATTTACCAACACCCCAATCAGAACCATCGGCAACATTACTAGTTTGGTCGCTTTGCTATGTCTCATCTTAAGTGGCTATTACTTATTACCGCGGCGGGTCTAATTTTACGGCTGGCTGCCATTAATTTTTTGCCGCCCAGTCTCAACTGGGACGAAGTGTCACTGGGCTACAACGCTTACTCGCTTCTTAAAACCGGCCGGGATGAATGGGGAACAGTTCTGCCCACTATTTTTCGCGCTTATGGCGATTACAAATTGCCTGTTTACGTTTATCTGGCCACAGTCATGCCCTTTTTTGTGCGCCTGCCCTCAATCATTCTGGGCACCCTGCTCATTGTAATCACCTATCTATTAGGCCGCCGGCTATCTTCTCCGTTCGTGGGCTTGACTTCGGCTTTGCTGGTAGCCATCTCTCCCTGGACCTGGTGGATGTCCCGCATCGCATTGGAAGCCAATGTGGGGGTCTTGCTCATTGTCGTAGGTGTCTACTGTCTACTAATCCGTAAACTTAACTTGGGAATTCTCTTTTTGGGACTGTCAGTTTGGGCTTACAACTCCGCCCGTGTTTTCTCCCCCCTATTTTTATCCGCTTATTTTTTGATTTATCGTCCCAAATTATCTATTGTCTCCTATTCTCTAATTTCTATTTTCCTCATCCCTATGATTATTCAGCTCTTGTCTCCGGTTGGTCAAGCCCGCCTCAACTGGCTGACTCTTTTGGATTCTGGAGCTATTTCCCGCATAGAGAACCTGCAAACCACCCGCCCCGGCGGCCGTCTGCTGTACAACAAGGCCACTTATTTTACCTACCGTTTCGTTCAAAATTACATCAGTTACTTTTCTCCCAATTTCTTATTTCTCAAGGGAGGAAACCATTATCAATTCAGCGTCCAAAACTTCGGCCTTCTTTATCTAATCTGTTTGCCATTTTTTTACATTGGGATTTTGAATTTATTTGGATCTTCGAATTTTAAATTTAGAATTTTACTTCTCATATGGCTCTTGTTGGCCCCAATTGCTGGTAGTTTGACCCGTGACGCGCCTCATGTCTTACGCGCTGTCCCCCTGCTTCCTTTACCCATGCTGCTTATCTCCCTCGGCCTGGACCGTTTCGGCCGTAACGTTAAAGCCTTTTTCTTCACGGGTCTCCTAATATCTATTATCTACTATCTAGTATCCGCGAATAGTTACCGTAGTAACTATTCGCAATCTTGGCAATATGGTTATTCCCAGGTAGTTCAATTTATTAAACCCCGGTACTCCCAATACGACCAAATCGTTTTTACCAAAAAGTATGGGGAGCCTCACGAATTCGTGGCTTATTTCTGGCCCTGGGATCCCGCTGACTTTGCCAAAAATAAATCCTGGGACTACCACGCCAATTGGTATTGGGTAAACGCTTTGGATAAGATAAAGTTCGTAAACGATTGGGAGATTAAAAACATGGCCTTTAAACCGAACACTTTGGTTATTTCCAGTCCCGAAAGTGAAATTGCCGGCCGCGAGATAACCAGAATTAATTTTCTCGACGGCCAACCCGCCTTTATCATTTATGAGAAATAGAATTATTCTCTTATTCATAGTCCTACTTGGGCTGGGACTTAGACTGTTTCGTCTAGATTCCCGCCCGTTAGGCTTTACCTGGGACGAAGCCGCTCTTGGTTACAACGCTTATTCGCTTCTTAAAACTGGCCGGGACGAGTATAGCAAAGTCCTACCCGTCGTTCTCAAATCCTTTGGCGACTACAAACCCGGCGCCTATGCCTACCTGGCTGTTCCTCCTATCGCCACTTTCGGCTTGAACGAGTTCGCCACCCGTCTGCCCTCAGCCATCTTTGGAACGTTGCTTATTGTTATTGTTTACCTGCTCACCCGGAATATGTTTGCGGCCGGACTTTTGGCCATTAATCCCTGGTCGCTTTATTTTTCCCGCGGGGCTTGGGAGGCCAATGTCGCTCTTACCCTCACCGTTCTGGGCGTCCTTTTGTTTATCCGCCGCCGTTATCTGGTTTCGGCTCTCTTTTTTGGTTTGACCTTTCTTACTTACCAGGGAGCCAAAATGTTTACTCCGCTTCTTATTTTGTCCCTTCTTCTAATCTACCGTCCCAATATTAAATCATTAATTAAACCCCTGATCTTCCTGATCTTCCTGATCTTCCCCATCCTCCTGGGTCTCACCACCCAATCCGGCCGCCTGAAGGTCTTTAGCGTCTTCAGTTATTCGCGTTCTCCTTCCGTCGTCGGGGAAATAGAACGTCAGGATAATAACAATCCTTTTCTTTTCACTCTCTTCCATGCAGAAATTATTGACCAGGGCCGGGGAGTACTGCAAAGATATCTCAACCATTTTTCTCCTTATTATCTGTTCTTCGCCGGAGACTGGCAAAACCTGCGCCACTCCATTCCTTACTACGGCTACTTCCACCTTCCGGAAATAGTTACTGTCGTTCTAGGTCTTATTTTCCTAATCTCTAATTTCCAATCTCCAATTTCTAAAGTTCTTCTCACTTGGCTGCTGCTGGCCCCTTTGCCCTCCGCCCTTTCCCGCGACCTAGTCTCCGGCGTCCGCTCCCTGCCCCTGCTGGTACCCCTGGTCGTGCTTAGCGGCATTGGTTTGTCCCAACTTTTTCGCCATCGTCTTCTCTTATACTCTTACGCTCTGATACTTTTATTTTTCTTCGTCTATTATCTTGATTTATTCTATATCCACGCCCCCAATTTCACTGCCGTTGACTTCCTTTATCCCTATCGCCCCGCGCTTCAGACAATCAAACTTCTTGTCTCAAATTATAAAAAGATTGTTATCACTTCCCAACTTGGTCAACCCTACATATTTACTTTATTTTATTTGCAAATCGACCCCCGCATATATCAATCTCAAGCCCGTTTGCGCGAAAATCCCCAAGGGGACGTAGGCGAAGTAGAAAAATTTGATATATTCGAATTCCGTCCCATTTTCTGGCCGGCTGATAGGGGATTGTCATCAACTCTATTTGTGGGTGGCCAGTACGAGCTTCCCGAATCAGATTTACAGACCACTCCCAATCTGGAAAGAGTTTCCGATATCACTTACCCCGGCGGGGCCCCCGCCTTAAAAATTGTTGGCCTCAAATGAAAAAATTTCTCCTCATTTTCATTCTTATCCTGGCATCAGTCCTGCGGCTCTACAAACTGTCTTCATACCCGGCTGGTCTAAACGCCGATGAAGCCGCGTTAGGTTACAATGCTTATTCTTTGATGCTGACCGGCCGTGATGAGCACGGCCATCCCTGGCCGGTGAATCTGGAATCGTTCGGCGATTTCAAGCCTGCCGGCTACGCGTATTTGCTCATTCCTTTCATCAAAGTTTTCGGCCTGACCGAACTGGCCGTCCGCCTCCCCTCGGCTATCTTCGGCATCCTAGCCGTTCTCTTCATCTATTTACTGGTCAAAGAGCTGAGCACTGAGGGCTGCGCGCTGATAGCTGCGATATTGCTAGCAATATCGCCGTGGCATTTGCACTTCTCCCGCGGCGGCTGGGAAGTCAACGTGGCCACCACTCTGATTCTCATCGGCGTCTGGCTCTTCCTCAAACGTCGCTTTGCCCTTTGCACTTTGCCCTTTGCACTTTCGATGTACACCTACCAATCAGCCCGCGTCATCGTCCCTTTTCTGGGATTAGGACTAATATTACTCAATCGCCCAAAAAAGATTCTGTCTAGCGGCTTATTACTGTTACTGTTATTATCTCCTCTGGCCCTCTCGGTACTTCGTTCAGACGCCGCCTCCCGTTTATCCGGCGTGGGGCTGCTGGCCGATGAAGGGCCTCTTAACCGGGCCAAAGAACTGCGCGGCCAACATGCAAACTGGAGTTCTCCTCTGTCCCGGATTCTCCACAACCGGCCCGTTCTCTACACCATCCAATTCTTGAAAAATTACACAGATCATTTTTCCGGCGACTTTCTTTTCGTCAACGGCGACGTCATCCCCCGGAACCGGGTTCCCGAAACCGGCCTGCTGTATTTCACTGATTTCATCTTTCTGGCTCTGGGCGTGGTCTATCTTCTCCGCACTACTCACTACTCACTACACACCCGGGTTATCTGGCTCTGGTTGCTCGTCGCCCCTCTTGCTGCGGCTCTGACGTTCCAAATCCCCCACGCCCTGCGGGCCCACACCTTGGTCATTCCCCTCACGATCTTGATCGCGGCCGGCGGATACTCTTTAAAGGAGACTCCTTTTAAGTTTAAAAGGAGTCTCCTTTTTATAGTGGCTGTGATTTATTTGTGGCAATTTGCCAGATATCTGCACCAGTATTACATCCACTATCCCCAAACTTATCCTTACGCTTGGGAGTACGGTTTCAAAGAACTGGTGGCTTACGTGGGATCGGTCCAAGACAAATATGAAAAGATTTTAGTCACCGATAAATATGACCAGCCATATATTATCTTTCTCTTTTATTCCAAGTATCCGCCTCAATTATTCCAAAATAATCACCAGCTTACTTTCAGGGATAAGTTTAATTTCTCTACCGTCCGCGACTACGGCAAGTTCCATTTTGCCGCCACTCCCTGGTCAACCGTCCGCGATATCCATTCCTCGCTTATTGTGGCCGCCCCGGAAGATATTCCCGAAGTAGGTGTTAATATAGTTAAAACCATTAATTTTCCCAATGGCCAGCCCGCATTTAAAATAATCAGCAACTAATGAAGTATCACCCCTCCTCACTACGTTCGGTTTCCCCTCTTAAATTAAGAGGGGACAAAGGGGTGATATTGTCTGTTGTTCTTGCCACTCGCAATGAGGAGGCCAATCTAACTCGTTGTCTGGAGGCGGTAAAATCGATTGCCAATGAGATAATCATTGCGGACGAGCAATCAACCGACAAAACAGTGGGAATAGCCAAAAAATTCGGGGCAAAAGTCATTTCTGTTCCGCATCAGGAAAATTTCCATATCACCAAAAATATCGCCATAGACGCCGCCCGTGGAGACTGGATCCTCCAATTAGATGCCGACGAAGTCGTCTCCCCCGAACTGGCTTGCGAAATTGTCTCTACTATCAACCATGAATCATCAACCATGAACGGTTATTGGGTTAACCGCCGCAATTGGTTTCTCACCCGCTTCTTATCTAAAGGCGGCCAATATCCGGATCCCACTCTCCGCCTGTACCGCCGGGGAAAAGGAAGACTTCCGGCCAAAGACGTGCACGAGCAAGCACAGATCCAGGGTCCAACCGGCCGCTTGCGGAACGATTTGTACCACTACCGGGATACCAGTTTCGCCAAGTACTTAGATGGTTTTAATCGCTATTCATCGTTTTTGGCGGCAAATATTAACCCCGAGGTCAATTTGCGGCAAACTCTCAACTACCTGGGCTGCAAACCAGTGGTAACGTTTTGTAAAATCTATTTTCGTCACCGGGGTTACGTTGACGGTTACCCTGGTTTTGTCTTTGCCCTCTTTTCCGGCCTCACCCACGCCATCGCCTATATTAAATATTGGCAAAGGTTATTATGATCAAGGTTGGTTTCATTACGGCTCCTCTTCACGACGCTAACGCAGTCCGCGGCGTCGGGTCATATACCCGCCGCCTTCTTCCGGAACTCAAAAAACAAACCTCTGATTTTGGATTTGAAATCGTTGAAAATGACACGTCTGCAGAGATTATCCACTATCCGTATTTTGATTTATTTCGGCACACTTTACCAATATTCAAAGATGCCAAGACTATAGTTACCGTCCATGACGTTATTCCTTTGGAATTTCCCGATCATTATCCACCCGGCCTGCGCGGCTGGTTTAATCTGCAACTACAAAAACTAGCCCTGAGCGAAGTCGAAGGGGTGATTACCATTTCGTACCACTGCGTTAAGACAATTCATAAGTACTTAAACGTACCTCACGGCAAGTTGAAATTGGTTTACGAAGCCGCTGACTCCATATTTAAAAAGATTTCTAAACCCAAAAATAAATTTAACCTGCCCAAAAAATTCGTTCTCTACGTTGGAGATGTAAATTGGAATAAGAATATACCCAATTTAATTAAAACCTGTGAACAAATAAATTACCCATTGGTAATGGTGGGTAAACAAGCAGCTGAAGTAGAAAAATTGGACTTAAATCATGCCGAACTGCGGCATTTACAAGGAGTAGATTGGAGTAAAGTTATGAAATTGGGATTCGTGTCCGCTGCAGACCTAGTGGACATTTACAATTTGGCCACTGTTTATTGCCAGCCTTCATTTTCAGAAGGTTTTGGCCTGCCGGTGGTGGAAGCTCTGGCTTGCGGTACTCCGGTGGCCTGCAGTAATACTTCATCTTTGCCGGAAATAGCCGGCGACTCTGCCACCTACTTTGATCCCCATGATGTAAACGATATGGCTAAAGCTATCAAAAAGGCCAAGCCTAGCACTGTACAACCCAAGTTTTCCTGGGCCAAAGCCGCCGCCCAAACTTTGCAAGTCTACCAGGAAGTATTAGAGTTGGTTTAACTATTGACAATCGATATTGTTTGTCATACACTATATAAGTGAAATATGTGGATTGGAATGCAGCCAAAAACGAGATTCTAAAAACAGAGAGAGGAATTTCGTTTGAAGATGTTATGGCAGCATTCGTAGAAGAAGGTTTACTTGACATTATTAAACATCCAAATGAACAAAAGTATTCTCATCAAAAAATGATTATAGTTAATGTTGACGATTATGTTTATCTGGTTCCGTTTGTCGAAGACGATGAAAAGATTTTTTTGAAAACCATACTGCCCAGCCGAGAAGCAACAAAACGTTATCTAATCCAAAAAGCAAAAAAATGAGCCAAAAATATTTTGATTTAACTTCAGAAGAACAAAGATTACTAACTTCATTCGAAGCTGGTGAATGGCGTAGTGTCGCGGATTTGGAAAAATCTAAGAGACTGTATCGTCAGTATGCAGCAAACACTCTGGCTAAAGCCAAGAATGTAAATTTAAGATTGGCAGAAAAAACAGTCTTGAAATTTAAAGCAAAAGCAGCTTCCGAAGGAATTCCTTATCAGACTCTCATGTCTTCAGTACTTCACAAGTACGCAAACCAATAACTTTGCAAGTCTACCGGGAAGTATTAAAATGATCCGTACATGAGTTTTTCCCGCCTGTTTAAGATTTTTGTCCTCTGGCAAGCCGCAATCATTATCGTGACTATGGCCGCCCAATATTCTTCACTGCCCCTGCGGGAAACGTTTTTGGGCAGTGGCACTCAAGCGTATGTGGAAAAGCCCTGGGCTTACTCCCGGGAAAATTTTGACGGCATGCATTACACGTATATCGCCAGCCGCGGCTATGGCTATTCCCAGCAGGCTTTCTTCCCTCTTTATCCGGCTCTCATGCGCCGCCTGATGACCCTGCCAATTCTTAACAACGCCGTCACTGCCGGCGTTTTAATTTCTGTAGTGGCTTTTCTGGCCGGCCTGTATCTGTTCATCAAATTAATTCTTTTGGATTATTCCTCATCTGTTGCTAAGTGGACTATCCTGGCCCTGCTGTTTTTTCCCGCCAGTTTCTTCTTTACTTCCGTATACACCGAAGGCCTATTCTTTTTCCTGACTATTGCCGCTTTTTACTCCGCCCGCACCCGCCACTGGTTGCTGGCGGGTATATTCGGGGCCCTGGCCAGCTACACCCGTTTCATCGGCATCTTTCTCTTTCCGGCTCTTTTAATCGAATGGTGGCAGCAGGGCCGCCGCTTCAAGCACTTCTTGCCTCTTCTTTTGATTCCGCTCGGCTTAATAATTTACATGAATTATTTGAATAAGACAACGGGGGACCCCTTAGCCTTTTTCCACGTCCAGGTGAATTTTGCCCAACTGCGAAGCGAGAAACTCATTCTGCTTTATCAAGTTTTCTGGCGTTACCTCAAAATGCTTCTGACCGTCAACCGTTCCGACCCGCTGTATCTGACCATCGTTCTCGAATTTGTGACCGGAGTGGTATTTCTAGTAACCACTGTCTACTCGTTTATCAAACACCGCCTGTCCTACGCCGTCTTTAACTTCTTGACCTATATTATCCCCACCTTGACCGGCACCTTTACCTCTTTGCCCCGCTACGTTCTGCTTTGTTTCCCCTCGTTCCTGCTAATTGGCGAGTTATTATCCCGCTCGCCCCTAGCCCGCAAAATTATCCTCGGCATCTTCGCTGTCGCCTTTATTATTTTTCTCTCCTTCTTCGCCCGGGGATATTGGGTGGCATAAATGAACACTATTAAATTGTCGGTAGTTATGCCGGTCTACCGGCAGGAAAAGAACGTGGTCCGATATCTGCGGGCTCTGGGTAAAGTCTTGGCGGGATTGAATGTTGTTTACGAAATGATTTGCGTTGTAGACGGCCAAGTGGACAATACTTATGAGAATGCCAAAAAGGCCAAAATCCCAAAACTTAAAGTCTTCACTTATCCCAAAAATCAGGGGAAAGGCAACGCGGTCCGGTTTGGCATGTCCAGAGCCAGGGGGGAAGTAATCGGTTTTGTAGACGGAGGATTTGACCTTAAATATTCATCCATTCCTTTGGCCTTGGAGCATATGAAGTGGTACAACGCTGATATTATGATCGGATCCAAACGTCATCCCGCTTCCAAAGTCACCTATCCATGGCAGAGACGGATTTTGTCTTGGGGATATCAAATGGGCGTAAGGCTACTTTTTGGAATTAATGTTAGAGATTCACAGGTTGGTATTAAATTCTTCAAAAGAAAAGTTGTTAAAGAAATAATGCCAAAATTATTGATAAAAGCTTTTGCTTTTGATATCGAAATGTTGGCAGTAGCCAACCGGATGGGCTTTTCCAGAATTTACGAATTTCCCATAGAATTAAAATTGGAATTTGGCACATCTTCAATTGCCTCAATCGGCTTTTTCAAGACTAGCTGGAATATGCTGTGGGACACTCTGGCTGTCTTTTACCGCCTGAAAATCCGGTGCCACTACGATAAATGAGAAAATTCTGGTTCTCATTAATGACTCCTTTTTTAATTGCCGTTTCTTCGGCTGGGGCGGCGGATGATAAATTTATCACTGTCGTAAACCCGGTCAGGATTTCTATTTATAATTCTGATCCGGTGGCCAGCATAAAAGCTCAGTATGCAGTAATAAACAAATTGAATTTACCGGCAACCTGGCTTGTGACTTATGATGTACTAAATCAACCAGAAATAATTGCCGAATTTAAAAAATTTTCATCCAATCAAGAACCCGGAATTTTCTTGGAGATTACTCCGGAATTTTCTAAAGTTGCGGGAGTCAAGTACCACAACACCGGCTCCTGGCATTTTGCTAATGCCGTCTTTCTTTCTGGTTACACCCAAGAAGAGAGGATCAAATTTATCGATACAGTATTTGCTAAATTCAAAGAACAATTCGGCTATTATCCAATTTCCGTAGGTGCTTGGTGGATAGACAGTTTTTCTTTAAATTACATGCATAATAAATATGGAATTATAGCCAATTTAGGAGTAGCAGATCAGTACTCTACCGATAATTATCAAGTCTGGGGGACTTATTGGTCTATCCCGTATTACCCCAGCAAACTTCACGCCGGTATTCCCGCGGGAAGGGTGGACAATAAAATAGGAGTAGTTATCCTGCAGTGGGCTCCGCGCGAACCCCGCCGGGGTTATTACAGCAGTCTGTATAGCACCCAGGATTATTTCACCACTCCAAAGCTTGATATCAATTATTTTTCCCAGCTAATTGATATATTCCCCCAAGTTACTGTAGGTTTGGAAAGTGACTTTACACCTGAAGCCTATGGGGGTGAATATACCAAGCAAATGCAAATTGTAGCCCAAAAAACCGCAACCAAGATGACAATGAAAGATTTTGCCAAATGGTACGCAGATAAGTTTCCCGAGGTATCGCCGGAACAAAAGATCGAGTCAGACGGCATGCTCTGGTACCAATCGCCTTTTTACCGGTTGAGTATAGATAAGACAAATTTCAAAATAATCGATTTTAGAGTCTATCCGCCGGATTTGCGCGAGCCGTACTATCTGTGGCCAAACCGGGAAAAAGACTTGCGCATCAATACCCCGTCTTTAATTGATTCTATCCAAAATCCTTCAGAAACTTGGACGATTACTGATCTGAATATCAAAACTACTCCAAAATATTTTGAATCAATGAACAAACCGCCCCAAAGTTTTTTCAAGTCAAAATTAATCAAAATTACCCCAATTAACAATAATTGGCGGATAGAAATAAATACTGAATTAGAGAATTTAACAGACGGGGTCGTTTTTAGTGACTGGAGCCTGGCCACAAAACACTTGCTCAAGGCCCCTAAAAGTCTTATCAGAGCCATTATTTCTTTCGACTGGAATAAATTTAAGAAAGAAAAATATTGGATTTCTCCGGAAGAAATTATCGGACTGGACAAGTTGAGGCAGCTGCCCGCCGGCAAAGTGTTGGTCTATAATCACGAATGTTTGCAGTGTGAGTATTTTGGCAAATACCGCCCGGCAGCCTTTGCCAATTCCAGAGGCTATATCCAAAAATATTCCGGGAAAGCCATAATTTACAACAGCGGGATTTTTGAAGCGAAATCTCAAGCTGGGCTGAAATCTAAATTAAAATCTACGGATGCAGGCTATATTTATGTAAGCAAATACGCGCCCGGGGTCGAACTATTGAGATTTTCTCCCGGCGACTACGGTATCCGGAAAATATTTGAGAACGCCATGGTCCAGATTTGGAAAGTAGTAAAATAGGTCAATGAACTTTCCTGGAGTTAGCATCATTATTCCGGTTTTAAATAACGAACGTACTATTAAAAAGTGCTTGGAATGTGTTACGTTCCAAGATTATCCTAAAAACAAAGTCGAGATCCTGATTCTTGATGGGGGAAGCACTGACAAAACCATAGCAATCTCAAAATCTTCTAAAAGCATAAACCTTCACATTATAAAAGGTGGTTACCGCAACAATATGGAGGCCAGGAGATCTATAGGCTTCCAAAAAGCAAAGCACAATTTAGTATTGGTTTTAGATTCAGACAACTACCTATATAGCCCAGACAGCCTTCGAAAGTTAGTCAAGCCCATGCTCGGCAAGGATCGTCTGGTTGGGTCATTCACACTTCATTACCATTATGACTCCAGATTGCCGCTCTTTACTAGATATATCTCTCTATTTGGCAACCATGATCCTGTTGCCTACTATTTACACAAGGCTGATCGGCAAAAGATTACTCAAAAAACCTGGCCACATAAAAATCAAATCGTGTCTACAAAACCGGAATGGACTATTGTTCAATTTAATAAAAAAGATTTCCCGACCCTCGGCTGCAATGGGTTTCTCATAAACAAAAAATACCTGCACTTAAAAGATATTAAACCGGAGAATTTTTTACATACAGATATTCTCTATGACCTTCTCGATAAAGGATTAAATAAATATGCGGTGGTTGATGCTCAGGTTGTTCACGATAGCAGCTCCAGCATTAAACGGCATTTAGAAAAAAGGTATGAATATATGCAGCTCCACCATATTTCTCTGGCTAAAATAAGGCGCTACAAAGTCTTCGATTCTGACTCGCCCCAGGATCGTCTCCGTCTTGGCAAATTTATTTTATATACTATTACCATTGTCAGACCTCTCTATGAATCAATCGAAGGATTTTTTCAAAAACCTGATCTCGCCTGGTTTATTCACCCATTTTTATGCTGGGCATTTCTAATCACTTATTCATTTGCGGTAGTTAATCCTTACAAAAAAGGATGAACATATTAATTTTAAACTGGAAAGATCTTAAGCATCCACAAGTGGGTGGGGCCGAAATCATAGTCTACGAATTGGCAAAGAGGCTTGTATCAGTGGGACACGAAGTAACTTGGTTTTGCAGAAGCTTCAAATACGGCAAACATGAAGAGACTATAGACGGAGTCAAGATTGTAAGAAGAGGCAATCTAGTGACTATGTACTTTCACGCGCCAATATACTATTGGAAACTCCGGAAAAAACCGGATGTTGTAGTCGATATCTCCAACACAATATATTGGCAAACTCCTTTGTGGGCATGGCAATCAAAAAGAATCGCTTATCTGAACCAACTTGCCCAAGAGGTATTTTATTATGAATACCCGGTCTTTGTATCCAGATTCGGTAAATTGGCAGAAAGGCTTCAATACTTGGCATATTTAAACACCAAGTTCGTTTGTTACGCCCAAAGTACAAAGGCAGACTTGATATCAATGGGAATAAACGATTCCATGATAAGCACATTCTCATTAGGAGTTGATCACGATAGATATTTTCCTGGCAAAAAGTCAAAAAACCCGTTATTTATATGCGTTAACCGATTGGTGAAGATGAAAAGAACAGATTTGGTTATCAGAGCCATGGAGATTGTTCATAAGCGTTTTCCTGACACCAGATTAGTAGTCGTAGGATATGGTTACGATAGAATAAGACTTGAGAAATTGAGGGATAGTTTGAATCTGGAAGACTCAGTAAAGTTTGCGGATGAAAATATATTATTTTTCACCAAAAACTCAAAGGATAAAAAAGTAACACTTATGCAACAAGCTTGGGCATTGGTCTTTCCTTCAGTCAAAGAAGGGTGGGGGATGACTGTTACTGAATGTGCAGCCTGTGAAACCCCGGCTATAGTGTCCGGCGTCAGCGGACTAAAGGATTCGGTGGTCGATAATCAAACGGGTATTATTCTCTCCCCAAATCCATCGCCTGAAGAAATTGCCGGCGCAATGGTTAGCTTAATTAAAAACCCGAAACTTCGCAACCACCTGTCTAAACAAGCCAGACTTTACTCGCGAAAATTTAGTTGGGACAAAAGTTATCGGGAATTCGCAAACATAATTAGTCGACTATGAATATCCTAATGCTTTCCTGGAGAGGACCAGGTCATCCCAACTCTGGTGGTGCAGAAATAAACACGCTTGAAAATGTCACTGCATGGACCAAAGCCGGACACAGCGTTACCTGGTTCACTTCGACCTTTCCGGGCGCAACCCCTTTCGAGGTTGTTAACAAAGTGAAAATTGTTAGACGCGGATCCCAAAATTTTAAAGTTAATTTAGCGGCATTTACTTGGTATCTTTTTAAACCCCATGAGAGATTTGACATAGTCGTTGATCAATTTCATGGATTGCCCTTCTTTACTTCTCTGTACGTTAAGGTTCCTAAACTTGCGTTTATTCATGAAGTGGCCCGTGAGGTTTGGTGGCTAAATCCCTGGCCTAAACCGTTTAACCTTATTCCAGCCATAGTCGGCAGCTTTCTTGAGCCATGGATATTTCGCATTCTTTACAAAGATATTCCTTTTATGACAGTATCTAATTCGACCAAAGAAGATTTAATTAAATATGGAATTCCTGAAAAAAATATATCGGTATTTCTTAGTGGAGTTAATCTTTCCATCCCGTCTCCTTTACCCCCTAAAAACAAGATTCCAACGATTGTATTTTTAGGAGCATTGTCTAAAGACAAAGGAATAGAAGACGCATTACTTACCTTTTCTTTTATTAGTAAACTCCGTCCATCTTGGAAATTCTGGGTGATAGGTCAGGGCGAAACCAACTATCAACTCTATTTAGACACTCTTTGTCAGAAACTGCAGGTAGATAAAAAGGTCAAGTTTTTGGGTCCGGTTTATTCACTGGAGAAGTTTAAGTTGCTATCACAATCGCACATTTTGATTAATCCTTCAATCCGGGAAGGATGGGGCCTGGTTAATATTGAAGCTAATGCCGTAGGAACTCCGGTAGTAGGATACTCTGTTCCAGGCACTAAAGATTCAGTTCGTCATCAAATTACCGGTCTCCTCTGTCCTCCCCATCATCCAGAGTTGCTGGCCGGGAATACGATCCGGTTAATTGAAAACAAAAAATTATATAAACGACTCGTTTCCAATTCTCTACGTTGGAGTAGACAATTTTCTTGGGACAAGTTTACTAAACAAAGCTTAAATCTTATTGAAAACCTAGCGGGTAAGAAATGAACATTTTAATGCTTTCCTGGCGCGGTCCCGGCCATCCAAACTATGGCGGAGCTGAAATCTCCACTTATCATCATATCCGGGCCTGGGTCAAGGCGGGCCACCAGGTTTATTGGTTTACTTCTTCCGTTCTCCATAGTCCGTCTGAGGAAACTATCGACGGTGTACACATTATCCGCCGGGGGTTCCAGATTCTGCAAGTCCAATTCGCAGCCGTTATCTGGTATTTTTTCTCTCCCCATCCCAAATTTGACCTGGTAGTCGATCAGTTTCACGGAATCCCTTTTTTTACCCCTCTTTTTGTTAGATCCAAAAAATTAGCGTTCATTCATGAGGTGGCTAAAGAAGTTTGGTGGATAAATCATTTGCGCTTTCCCGCCAATTACATATTTGGCACAGCCGGGTTTATTTCCGAACCCTTAATTTTTCGACTTTTTTATCGTCACATTCCCTTTTTTACCGTATCCCAGTCCACGAAACAAGATTTGATCAAATGGTCCATCCCCGCTTCAAATATTTATATCATACCTAACGGAACCACTACTTTGCCTGCTAAATTTGCCAAAGAAAAAACCCCAACCGTGATTTTTTTAGGCGCTGTCGCTCATGATAAGGGAATTGAAGATACACTATTTGCCTTTTCATACATTATTAAACTACATCCTCAATGGCGTTTATGGATTGTTGGCAAGAGTGAACCGACCTATCAGGCTAAGCTGGATGAACTCGGTCTTCACTTAGGCATTAATTCTCGGCTCAAATTCTGGGGTTTTGTCAATCAACGGAAGAAATTTGAACTGCTGGCCAAAGCTCATGTGATGCTTAACCCGTCCATCAGAGAGGGTTGGGGATTAGTAAATATTGAAGCTAATTCTGTCGGTACACCCGTTGTCGCCTATGACGTTCCTGGTTGTCGAGATTCTATCCAAAACGGCACAACTGGCCTTCTCTGTCCCAAAGGCGATATTTCCTGTCTTGCCAAAACCTGCGTTCGTCTCGTGAGTGATAATAAACTATATGAAAAAACGTCAGCTCAAGCTAAGAAGTGGTCTCTACAATTTTCCTGGGCTAAATCCGCCTCTCTTAGTCTCAAGCTTATTGAGACTTTACGCACAACAAGTTTGCATTAAATAGTGAACTTTTAGGATAATTTTTTAACATCTGTTGAAACGAGATTTTGGATACTTTATTAGCAGTACTATCTATTTCATAAACTTTAAACTTATAAGCCTTAAGTAATTCCAAATAATCTCTACCCGAACTACCGCTTAGATATAATCCCCTCGGCCAAAATTCAGTTAGGATTTTCATTTTTTTGTTCTTTCTTAACACCTCTGACGCTCCTGTTAAAGCCTTTACCTCTGAGCCTTGAATATCCATCTTAATGACATTAATTCTTTTCTCTTTATTTTTGAAAAAAGTGTCCAATTTGATTGTTCTGATAGAAGTAGATCGCCTATTACCTTCTGGATCATAAATGCGTTGGTCTCCAAAATTATCTTCATTACTTAAAAAAAGTTTACTCTTGCCATTTTTGTTCGATACAGCTTTATTTACCAACACTACATTTTTATATCCATTAACTTCCACATTTTTTTTAAGCAACTCAAAATTTTTGGGAAGTGGTTCAAATGCATATACCTTCCCTTTTGGTCCAACCCTTTTTGCTGCTATCAACGTGTAGTATCCAATATGGGCACCTATATCTATAACGATGTTTCCTGGTTTAATATTCTGTTCAAACAGACTTGCCTCAAACTTCTCCCACTTTCCACTCAATATCAGTTCCAGCGAAATCACTCGGTCATCTTTGTCAATGTACATCCGATGGCCGCCAATAATCAATGATTCGGGTTTAAAAAAATTAACTACCGGCGAGACGACGGCTTTAGTATATGGATTTTCATAAATTTGGTGCACTACGGTCCACAAAACTCCTCTGCCAATATTTTTATATATTTTTCCAAACACAAGTATCATTATATGCTAAACTGGCAAAATTACCTTATGACACCCGAGCAAAAAACTTATCTTCCAGTGTCTCAATTGGCCTTGGAAACTTTCAGACAAACTCCGAACCATGATTTAGAACTTCTCATCAAAACCCCCACGGGTACTTACCAGACGGCTTGGGAACGGGCTTATGGAGAACCAGCTCTGAATCCCGATTCCCGACTGCCCGGCCTATTGGGTGGTGAAGATTTCATGCCTCCCGGGAAAAGAAAGCTTCTTTTTGGTACCCATCTTAATGGCCGTTGTCCGGCCGACTGCCTAGATTGTCCCTTTGGCTCAACTACCATAAGAGCCATTTACGCTTCCGAATCCGATTTGCACTACACTCTGGCCCGACCGATTACTCCAGCTGAACTGTCGGCTTTTCTGGTCAGAGCCAAACAAATAGCAGTCGAGCGGGGAATTTTAAAATCTGGTGAAACATTTAGTGCTGGAGCTTTACTTTCCGGGGATCCTGGTTATAACCGACATACAGCCGAACTTGTTGCCGCTGTAAGTCGAGTTCCAGACTGTGAAGCCTGTCGTTGGTCGACCATTGCCCCCGATACTGGCCACAACGTCTTAGCGGCTTTTATAAAAGGAGCGCAGCTCGCCCGGGAAATAGACCCAGCCCACATTTCCAGTTTTCAAGCCTCCCTTCACAGTACCGATCATGAGGTTCGCGTGCGGCATACGGGAGTCACCCGTCTTCTTTCAATGAGTGATATTGCCGCGGCCTCACAGGAAATTTATCAAATTACCGGTAGAAAACTGTCGTTAGCCTTCGTACTGCATGCAGGTTCGGTGATAGACCATCGGGTATTAAAAGATAACTTTTCGCCTGATCACAATATTATTTCTCTCCGGCCTATCTATTCCGCCACTACACTACCCATGAATCCGGATAACACGATAAAACTCTATTCGCAGCTAAGAAAAGATGGCTGGGATGTAGTTTACATGCCCCCAAACCAAGGTAATGGTGGGCCACCGATTGAATTACACAATATGAGAGGCTAAGTGAGTGGATTATAGTAGCCCGTTGCCGCCTTAATAGCCATTAGGAGAACGTCCAGCTTTTTTCTAAAGCCGACTATTTTGGTGGGAGTTTTACCCTGCGGAGGATAGCTGCGGATAACCGGGATTTCCACACTACGCAGTCCCAATCGGTTTGCGCGGGCGGTCACATAAAACAAAATCTCATAGCTATTAAAAACGCCCCGGAATAATTTCAAGTTTGGATCAAGAAGTAACTTCTTGCTGTAAGCCCGATGCCCATTACTTGTGTCTGTGTACCATTTGCTAGCGGCCAAGCTAAGCATTGGAGAGAATAAATATTTAATTGCCACCTCTCGTTCTAAAGGAGTATTTATTCCCCGGCCGCTCTTAATAAACCTGGATCCCTGGATATAGTCATATCCCATATCCAAATACTTCACAAAATTTGGAATAGCTTTAGAATCATCCTTACCATTACCGTCAATGTGTAATACCCCTGCATAACCATTTTTAAGGGCAAAGGCATAAGCCATTCGATATTGAGCCCCCAATCTCCCTGAACCAGTTTTTACGAGCAAGGTAGTCACTCCTTGATTTTTCAAAAATTTTGGGTCGGTGGAACCGTCCGTACTTCCTCCATCGGCAATAATAATGTCCACTAGTTTCGAATACCTTTTTACTTTTTTCAACTGTTTCTTAAACTTGTCTCCCTCATTAATAACGGGAATAACCAAACAATATTTAGTCTTTCTTTTTTTAAATTCAAATTTTTCAAAATCCGGCACCTCCCAATCCTTTTTCATCACCCAATTATACAGTTGTATAATTGTCTTGTGGTACAAACTTCTATACAGCTCATGCGGTTTGTGTTTGTAGGAGGACTGGCGGTGGGGGTTGATTTTATGGTTTATTTTGGGTTGTTATTTTTACTATCGGGTATTTCTACTCCTTTGGCTAAGGCTATATCTTACATCTGTGGGGCAACAGTTTCGTTTGTGGGCCACCGGTCTTTTGTATTTGCAGCCCACGATCGGCAGGCCAGACATCAAGTCCTGCCTTTTATTATTCTGTATGGAAGTTCTTTAATAGCCAACAATCTAATTAACCAAGTTATTTTAAATCTGACAGGGGTAAGAGTCCTGGCTTGGTTTATAGCCATTTGCTCCTCAACTACCATAAACTATCTGGGGATGAAATTTGGAGTGTTTAGAGACGGATCTTTACACTTGCCAAAAATGTGATATAAACTTCGGTGTATGAAAGTATTAGTTACCGGGGGATGCGGATTTGCAGGCAGTCATGTTTGTGAATACTACAAAAAACAAGGCGCGAAGGTAGTAGCTTATGATAATCTGACTAAATTTGAACTCCGCAGGACTGGTTATTCTACTGAAAAAGCCAGGTTTCATAACGTTGAGTTTCTAAAAAAACTAAAAGTAGAAATAGTCAGAGAGGACATTAGAGACAGACAAACATTGGAAAATTACGCCAAAAAAGCAGACTTTATAATTCACACTGCCGCCCAGCCAGCCATGACAATTTCCTGGGAAGACCCAGAGTTGGACTTTACCACCAACGTGGTAGGAACATTTAATATCTTAGAAATTGCCCGTAAATATAAAATTCCGACTGTATCTTGCGCGACTATCCACATATATGGAAACAAAATTAATGACGAGGTCAAAGAAGGCAAGACTCGCTACATCAGGCGTCCGGCAGAAATAGATGAGAGTCATAGATTGGTCGAAGGCTTGTTGACACCATTGCATGCTTCCAAACATACCCTAGACCTTTATACTCAAACTTACATTGATACCTACAAACTTCCCTTGGCCTCTTTTAGGCTCACAGGACTATATGGATCGCGTCAGTTTGGTGGAGAGGACCACGGTTGGGTAGCCAATTTCGCCATTCGTTCTGTTATGGATTACCCATTAACTATTTTTGGAACAGGTAAGCAAGTCCGCGATATCCTTCACATTTCCGATTTAGTCAGAGCATTTGACGCATTTTACAAAAAACAAAAAGCCGGTGTCTATAATATTGGCGGTGGAACTAAAACTATACTTTCATTGATAGAGTGCATACACTTGATAGAGAAAATATTGGGTAAAAAATCAGAGATTAGTTATCAACCCTCTCGAATGGGAGACTTGGTCTATTTTGTCTGTGACATCACTAAGGCTAAGAAAAATTTAGGCTGGTCTGCCAAAGTTTCTCCGGAAAAGGGTGTTCGGGAGCTTGTTAATTGGGTCCAACAGAACAAAAATCTTTTCGAAATCAAAGATGCAAAATAAGATAAGAATCGGTGTTATACCTGCCGCTGGTTCCGGAAAACGGTTGGGCTACCTTTCTTCACTCCTTCCCAAGACACTTTTTCCTCTTTATGACCGTCCAATAATTCACTATGTAGTTGATCAAATGCAAAGTATTGGTATAGAGGACATATATATCATTGTCAATATTTACAAAGAAAAAATAATTGAGTATTTCAAATTTGTCCAAATGGATTTGCGGGCTAATATCTACTTCATTGAACAAAAAACCTTAAACGGTAATGGTGAGGCAATTCTTTTAGCTGAGCAATACACCAAAAAGGAACCTTTCATGGTCATATATGGCGATGATTGTACAGTGTCTGAATCATTGGACGGCATGATTCAAAATTTTTTAAAATCGACGGCAATTGTCATGGAAGGTGTAGTGAAAGAGGAAGACTTGGCAATTCTTAGACAAACTTGTTCGGTCAAGTTGGCAAAAAACGGCCGCATGATAGAGATTATCGAAAAGCCTGAAAACCCGCCGCACATGTTCCGTGGTTGCGGGGTATATTTATTCCGCCCGGAAGTATTTAGTCATATTCGAAACACGCCAATACACCCAATCCGTCAAGAACGGGAAATCACATACACCATTGATCGATTGGCAAAACTTGGTAAAGCCTACGGACACTTAATTAATGGCAGTAATGTAAATATTAATGATTATGATGAATTAATTAAAGCTAGCCAGATGTTAAAAGACCACAAAAAGGCGTCTAAAAAATTGGTTGAGGTTTTGTTTTAACTTCAGCCAAACACTGTATAATCACTATAGTGAAGTGTCTCGTTACTGGCCAATCAGGCCTAATCGGCTCTCATCTAGTAGACTTGCTATTAAAAAACGGACATGAGGTATATGGAATTTCCAGAACCAACAGAAATAAGATCCCGGGAAGCCGTAACTTTTGTTTAGATCTTAGAGATACAAAAAAGGCGAGAGAAACTATTGAATTAATTGCTCCGGAAGTGGTATTTGCATTGGCAGCTAATGCTGCAGAGGGTAAATCTTTTTTTTCACCCATCGAGATTTCTACCAGCTGCATAGATACTTTCTTTAATACTCTAGTTCCCTCCATTAGAACTAGAAAGCTTAAACGTTTTGTATTCACTTCAAGTATTGCCGTTTATGGTTCCATCCCCACTCCGTTTAAAGAGTCTAACAATCCACAGCCAAAGGATATTTATGGGATTAGCAAACTTACAGCCGAGAAAGCCCTTAAGGTTATGAGTCAGGTGTATGGGTTCGAATATGTAATTGTCAGGCCTCACAATGTCTTCGGTCCCAGACAAAACATGTCTGATCCATATCGAAATGTCGTCACACTTTTTATGAACCAAATTTTAAAAAATGAACCTTATGTTATATATGGCAACGGGGAAATGAAGAGATGTTTTTCTTACATTGACGAAGTGGTTGAAATAATTCATCGTTGTGGATTTGAGGATGTAGCGGGAATGATATTTAATGTGGGCTCTAATCTTAGTTGGTCTATCAACGAGTTATCAGCGGCGATACAGAAAATAACAAGATCTAAAGTTAAGCCAACTTACTTGCCCGAAAGAGTGAACGAAGTTCAACAGGCTATTTCCGATCACTCTCTGCTAGAGCGAGTATTCGGTTACAATGACACTCCTTTAGAGGTAGCCCTTAGGAGAACCTGGAAATGGGCTAAAGCTCAGGGGCCTCAGAAATACAAGTTTACAAGACTCGAATTGTCCCATCCACACGTACCCAAGAATTGGAAATCGAGGGCATAAAACTAATTTGATTGGTATTTCTTGTTTATTGCTAAGTATACGTATTGATAGGCAAAATGCTGGGTAAGTAGTCTAGCCAGTACTATGCCGATACTCGTAAAAAACGGAGCGGGGGTAACTTGTTTAGAAATAATAGAATACTTTGATCTATTGATTAACTCTTGGGAAGATTTATCTGTAAAAAAATGTAAATGGGTGGAATCAAAAGGACCGCGGGTGAACTTATGTCTTGGAAAAAGAAAACGCAGTATTCGAGCAGGTAAATAATTAGAATTAGGTAAGGAAACTATTAAGTATTTAGAGTTAATTTGATTTATTACTGTCTCCGGCTTGTTTAAATGTTCAAGAACATCTGCGGCCACAGTGACTTCTGAAGATGTCTTTGGAAGAGGTTTATTTAAGCTTCGCCAATAGACAGTCGAATAACGGTTAATGGCTGCAAATCTTTTCCAACTATGGCTTTTTTCTATACCGATGAGATCTCCTTGCCAAGTCGGACCTAGTGCAGAAGCTAAGAATCCTCCAGCACAGCCTAAATCAAGAACTGTACGAAAGTTGCATTTTTTAATTAGAGAAGCAATAAGCATATGACTGGAGTTAGAGTGATGCTTAAAGCTGTAAGGGGAGACAGAATAAATTGAATCTTTAATGAGTCCTAACTGAGATAATTGATATTTAAGTACTGCATTGAGACAGCTTAAACCGTAGGAGAACACCTTGACTCCGCTTTTGCTGCCTGGTCCGTAATAAGTGGGAATGGGCACTTCAATTATTCGATATCCCAGATGATTGAGAAATATTATCATTTCTGTGTCAAAGTGGTATGAATTTGACAGTTTAGACAGGGGAATTGCTTTAAAGACGTTAGTATTATATGCACGATATCCCGAGTGGAATTCGGAAAAATTTGTACCTAGAATTATGTTTTCCAAATGAGTTAGTATTTTGTTACCAATAAATTTGTAATAAGGCATACCACCTTCCAAGGGCCTGCCTAGCATTCTGGAACCCATTACTACACCTATTTGCCTCCAATCCTGTTCTTCGAAGGGTTTTAAAAGCAATGGCATTTTTTCAGGTGAGTATTGGACATCGCCATGCAGCATAACTACAACGTCGAGTTTTTGGGTTATGGCATAGCGGTATCCACGTTTTTGATTTCCACCGTAGCCTAAATTTCGGGGATTTCTAAATACTCGAAACTTTTCAATTCTTCGAAGTAACTTGTAACCCATGGCTGCAAAATAAGTATTGTCCCCGGAGTGATCATCAAGACAGTAAATGGTGGAAGCACCCCTTTTAATTTTTACCGGAATGCGTTCGTATGCCGCAATAAGGGTAGACGCAACATTGTAGGCAAGAATGAAAATTCCGTAGCGTAACTTGTTCTTCATATTTGTTCTAAGCATTTAGACACCTTCTCTCTGAAAGCCATCGTTTCGTTGGAAATTGTACCATTAAAATCTACCGACCAGGCATAAATGTTGGTTTTCAAAATGGGTTTCCCTTTTTGGTTATCGGGAGCCGCATATTTAAAGGTAATTTCTTCTCTTTTATTGTTGGGAGCGCAGATCCATTCTGCAGCAGCATCCCAATTCGAAAACACCGTAGGAAACATTGCAGAATCCCGTAGACCCTTGAAATAAGCATAAGCATAGGGGAACCAGCCAGACACTAAGTTGCTCCTAGATGTATGAATAACCAAAGCGCGGGGTAGTGAATCAACGGTGGTATCGTTCACAATTTTTTGATAGATTGGTTTTACAAGATTAGCATTTCTTAACGAGCTTTCAATGCTCAATACATACGTAGAGTATTTTAAAAACATTATGAGCAATGGGACAAACACTAGTATCTGCTTCAACTTAGATAACTTTGACAAAAGAAGTCCAATCATAAGAAGCACTCCAATACCTATGCCGGCCATATATCTGTGGGAGGATCCGACCATTGTGCTCGGTCCACCGCTAGCATACATCCAGTTAGGAATAAACATAAAGGCCATCCACAAAAAGATGGTGGCCGTGGATTGCCAGAACTTTGAGCGGGTAACCAGAAAGACAATAGTTACAACTACTGTAGTAATAAAAAAAACCTTTCCAATAAGTAGACTTAGGAAGGAGATTCTTCCTACTAATCCTCCTTCCTCGGCTAATGGGAAAATAGGAATTCGTAGCAGGTTACCAATATTACTAAATAAGATGTCTAGGTGTGAGTAACTTTCTGAGAGAACATGGGAATAAGAAAATCCAGAGGTGTTAACAGCTGGATCTCGAATGATAATTATTAGTATTACAATTACGAGTACTAAAAATCCGAAATACTTGGCTAAAAATTTACTTGGACGAAGATAGAAGTGGAAAAACGTGGAGATAGCCAGTAGTGGGAATATTCCTATTACCCGTCCAAAAAAAGAAAATAAACTCATTATTGCAGAAATACAAATGCCTAAGAAGTAAAGTGGTCTCTTAGTTTTTAGAAATAAATTATGGAATGCAAATGCTAGTAGTGAAAAGAATACCGCAAGACCTGTAATTCTATGCCAGGTATACACTTCTACACCTCCGCTGTAACCCGCGTACAATAAAGAAGATAGAATCGAGGAGGTTTTATTTTTAGTAAAAGTGTACACCAGTAGCAAGACGGCGGCGCTATTAAGAAATTTTAGATAAATTCCGGTAGATTGAAACTGCTCAAAGGAAATTTTGTCGTATAAGCGAGTGTAAGGGAGCATGAAGAGGCCCGTTTTTACTTGCCAACCATCTGGAGTACCTCCAATTTCTCTATATACTGCCGCCGGATTTAACTTATTGGCCCACATAAAAATCCAGTCGTCCTTCCAATAATAGAAATTCTTTACATTTGGTAAACTGATATAGCTAATTAACAGCAGCAAACCAGAAGTAATTATTACGCGACTATTTACTTTCAGCATACTTGATTCTTTTTAGTAACTCTCTCTTCTCATCTGTAATATCATATAGGGTTTTATTTTCAAGTTTATATGCATAAATATTTTCCAACTCCACAGGTCCATAAGGCCCGGGCATGAACCTTTTTAATGATTCGCCGTCCTGATAGGCCGAGACTACTTCTTGCCAATTTTCAGTGGGGGCAACGTTGTACCAGGGACCGGAGATATTAAACTGATAGTGAGATATTACCGGCCAGCCGAATATAAACGAGTGGTATATAACTTCAGGATTATCTCCTTCAAAATAAAACACCAGTGGAATGTTGGGTTTACCAAAGTTTTTAGGCGGCTTAACTGAATTTCTTATTCTGGTAGTTAACTCAATCCCCCTCACTTCGGATAAGTGATACAAGTATTTGTAACTGACCTTGGCGTGTAAGCTAAACATAAATCCAAACGAGAGAATTAAGATAATCTTGCTTCTAAATTTGGTCTTTACGGCTAGAAGCATAGCCATAAGCCAGGCTAAACCGGCACCTGATACAATCAAGTATCGTCCAGTGATCTCATATAATTGACCCGGATATCTAATCCAAAAGAGAATGAAACCGCTGACAAGCATGAGTATGGATAACACCAGCCCGAGGCGCAGAGATGGCTGGGTTTTAGCGTTGAGCCACAATAAGCCTAAACCTATCAGAATATAACCGCCCAGTAGGTAAGTTAGTAATTCAAATGGTTGGAGAGCACTATTAGACGGCGGCATGAATGTTTGCCAGATAAACGCAGTCCAACCAGCTGCCAATATGAGGGCCGCTACTAGTTGACGCTGGCGGGTCTTAAAAATAACTAAAGCTAGCCCAAATAGAACAAATGTCGGTCCGACTACCCGGCGAAAGGTTCTAGGTAATCCCCATACCTCTATTCGCTGGTACATAAAATCGTTGGGGAGAATTATGGAACCGATTTGGCTCACTGGAGACACCAGTATTTTATAGTTTTTGTCGTTAATTAGCTGGATTACCTGTTGGAAATTTTGGGACAGAGCTTTACTGCCGCGTAAACTTACCGCTCCACCATAGTTGGTGTACTTTAAAATTGTCATTAGCAAAAATATATATAAGCTTATTCTCAGTAGTCCCAGCCCAACATTTTTTAAGTTAAAGTTGGTAATTAACCAATATATTTCTAGCCCAACTATCAGAATAGGTAGGAACATAGTCCTGACAGGTTGAGATATGATAGCCAAGACAAATAAGGCCGCTGATGCAATCCAAATTAATAAGTGATTTTTCGTTCGAGCCAAAATAAAACAGCCCAAAAAGGTATTAGCTAAGGCGATAGCTATATATGAGGGCATGTTAAATGACCAGTCGGTGGCTTCTAACCCGGTAGTTGTCACCGCAAAAAAGGCAGCCGCTCCGATACTGGCCCATTTGTTTTTGGTTAAGGTGTATACCGGCCACAAAAAGGATAAAGCCGCTAAGAATCTCAGCGCGAAAGAGAAAATGTAGTAAACTTGATGATTAAATCCAAAATAGTGGTGGATAACGGCCGTTAGCATATCCATCGGACCGTAATCGGTGAAGAAGTAGGACCAGTTACTTAACGTTTCACCTCCCCAGCCATTATGATAAAACTGATACCGCCATAGTCCCAAATAATCATCCCCGGTCAAAGCTAAATTAAAACTGGGAAACAGGGTAATAAAATATATACCGAATAATAACAAAATTCCCACAATCCAAAATTTATGCGTTTTCATAAACATCATCATTATAATATAATCTCTTCATGGCTAAACCACTGGTGTCAATCATTATTCCGGCATATAACGAGGAAAAAGTTATTGAATGCTTACTTGCGTCTATCAATAATCAGTCTTATCCCAGAATTGAAAGTATAGTAATCGACGATAGTTCCACGGACGGAACTTTTAAAACAGCCTCCCGGATGGCCACCGTAGCCATTAAGAGAAAACATGCAGAGAGAAGCATTCAAAGAAACTTTGGAGCCTCCAAAGCTCACGGACAATATCTGATATTTTTAGATGCTGATATGGAACTCACATCTGACGTTGTTTCGGAATGTGTGCAAACTATTCAAAAAGATTCCACTATTGGGGCCATAGCAATTCCTGAATTACCAATAGCTACAAATCATTTAGAAAAAATAAAAGCCTTTGAAAGGTCTTTTTATAGTGACTTTGGAGATCCGGATACAGACGCTGCTAGATTTTTTCCCAAAAAAATATTCGACCAAATAGGTGGTTACGACACTAGTTTAACTGGGCCGGAAGATTGGGATTTGCCTGAAAATGTTGTCCGTAAAGGTTATAAAGTGGGGCGGATTTCTTCCCGAATTAAACATTATGAGAGAATAAGATCAATTCTGCACTTACTTAAAAAGAAATATTATTATGGCATCTCTTCACACCGTTATTTTAAAAAACACAAGCTTTCTCTCATTGGTCCTAAAACTATTTACTTTTTACGCCCCATTTTTTATAAAAACTGGCAAAGGCTTGTGCAAAACCCGGGACTAACAGTAGGCATGATTGTAGTTTTGACTCTTGAGCAGTTTTTTGGAGGACTTGGTTATTTGGTTGGCCGAATCACAAAAGCATGAAAATACTTCAACTAACATCTCATTACTATCCAAATTTAGGAGGAGTGGAAACCCATCTTCAAGATTTAATCAGAGAGTTAATTAAAATGAAACATCAAGTATTTGTCCTCACATACCGACCTCTATCCACCAATTCTCCATGGTCAATTTGGGAGACCTCCCAATTCTTAAAGGTGTTTCGTATCCCATGGTTTCCCGGGCTATTTAACAAACTATCTCCCTATCCAGTTTTAGAATTTCTATACCTAGCACCTGGACTATTCATTGCCCTTCCCTTGCTATTGATTATTTCAAGACCCCAGGTAATTCACTCTCATGGACTAGTTGCTGCATTTGCAGGGGTAATTTGGGGCAGATTATTTGGTATTCGGGTGATCGTTTCTACCCATTCAATTTACCATTTTCCTTCCAGTGGTCTTTATAGATGGTTAGCCAGAGTTATTTTTGAATCTGCCGATTACAACCTGTGCTTGTCAAACCAATCTGCAAGTGAACTAATTAAGCAAGGTGTATCACCTCAAAAAGTGGGCCGTTTTACTTACTGGGTGGATTTAGATAAATTCTCTCCTAAAGATAAATTATTAAGCAAAAAAGCGCTTGGTTGGTCAGGTCAATTTGTGGTTCTTTTTGTGGGCAGATTGGTCTCTGAAAAGGGGATACCGGAGCTGCTTAAAGCAGCCAAAAAGTTCAAGTCCGGAATTAATCTCAAAATAGCCGGTTCAGGTCCTCTCGAAGATCAAGTAAAAAAATTTTATATTGGCCGTATTTCCCAGGACATGCTCTCCCTCTATTACTCTGCCGCCGATCTCACAATCGTTCCCAGTACTCACGAGGAAGGTTTCGGCAGGGTTATCATCGAATCCTTGGCCTGCGGTACGCCTGTGATTGCTGCCAATCGTGGAGCAATTCCAGAAGCTATGGACAATACCGTTGGAAAATTAATTGATATCACACCAAAAAACATAATCGATACAATTAATCACTTCCTTTTACACCAGGATCGATTAACTTCCTTGTCTAAGAAAGCCAGAACTTTTGCCGTTTCAAATTATAGTAATAACAACGCAGGTCAAATTATTTCAGCGTATGGTTTTCCAACTGGATAGAAAATTTGCAAAAAGTGTTAGAATACTTATCTAGTAATTAAAATCATGGCCACAAATAAAAAAATCAGGGTGACAGTAACAGGCGCCGGTGGATTCATAGGACACCACCTCGTAAAATTTCTAAAGAAAAAGGATTATTGGGTGAGAGGGGTTGATATTAAAAACCCAGAATTTGAAAAAACGGTTGCCGATGAATTTTTGTTATTAGATCTTCGTATTAAAAGAAACGCCTTAAAAGCTACTAAAAACGTTAACCAAGTATACAATCTGGCCTCCAATATGGGTGGAATCGGTTTTATAAGCAGCGTAAAAGCTCGGCTTATGAATGACAATATTTTGATTGATACTAGCATGATTGAGGCGTCTCGACAAAATAATGTTAGCAGATTTTTTTATCCTTCATCGGCTCTGGTTTATCCGAATTTTAAAGAACCTAAAAAAAATTTAGGACTAAAAGAAAGTTATGCTTACCCTGCACTTCCTGATAGCGAGTATGGCTGGGAAAAACTATTCGCTGAAAGGCTTTGTGCTAATTATTACGAAGATTATGGATTAGAAACTCGGGTAGCCAGATTTCATAATATTTATGGTCCATTAGGAGTATACGAAGGCGGACGGGAAAAGTCGCCCGCCGCAATTTGTAGAAAAATTGCTTTAGCTAGAAACGGGGATGAAATTGAAGTTTGGGGCGATGGTAAACAAATGCGATCATATTGTTATATAGACGACTGTATTCAAGGAATTTACAGACTTACTCTTTCTGAAATACATCAGCCTGTAAATATCGGCACTGACGATGCAGTCTCGATAAACGAATTTATTGATATGACTTCGGAAATTGCGGGAAAAAGAATAAAAAAACGATACGATTTGTCGAAACCGCAAGGCGTGAGATGTAGAAATTCCGACAACACACTGGTTAGAAAATTTCTCGGATGGGAGCCCAAGATTCCGCTAAAAGTCGGTATTAGGAAAAACTATGACTGGATAAAAAACGAATTAGACAAAAAAGGGATGAAAAAAAATTAATGAAGTATCTAAATTATTTCAAAGGAAGGAGAGTCGTTATAACTGGTGGGAACGGTTTTTTTGGAACTCACATTATTAATCACTTACGACAAATAAAGTGCGAAATTCTTGTTCCCAGAACAAAAGAAGGAATTGATTTCAGAAAACGTGAGGATTGTTTTTCCTATCTAAACATAGCTAAACCTGATTTAGTAATCAACTGCGCAGCCAACCAAGGTGGAATAGGTTATCACGAGGGGAAACAAGCGGATTTACTTATGGATAATCTTCTAATGGGGATATATTTGATGAATGCCTCTCAACAAACGGGTGTCAAAAAATTCATCAACATTGTTGCGGGATGCTCTTATCCTGGATATGTCGAGAGTAGTGAAATGAATGAGGAAGATTATTGGAATGGTTGGGTTCATGACAGTATATTTAGCTATGGATTTGCTAGAAAAGCCTCCACGGTGTATGGACTTGCTCTTAAAAGGCAGCATAATTTCAACTCTATTCACCTTGTTATGGCTAATATGTATGGCCCGGGAGAACATTTTAATCCCGAGCAGAGCAAGGCTCTAGCTGGTCTTATCAGAAAAATTTACGAGGCTAAGAAAAAAAAGCTACATTTTGTCAAAGTTTGGGGGACAGGAAAACCCATTAGAGATTGGCTATATGTAAAGGACGGAGCAGAGGCTATTTTAAGAGCAGCTTCGACATATAACAACGTAGATCCATTAAACATTGCCACTGGGGTCGGCATCTCAGTTTCCGAACTTGCCGAAACGATCAAGGAAGTACTAGGTTACGAAGGCAAGCTGGTATACGACACTAGTAAGCCAGACGGAGCACTCCATAAACTGTTTGGAATTAAAAAAATGAAAAAAATTCTCAATTGGATACCTCCAACCTCGTTGAGAAAAGGGATTAAAGAAACAGTTCAATGGTTTGATAAAAATTATCAACGAGCAATTTCATATTAAGCCATGAAAACATTAGCAGTTATTGGCGGCAGTGGAACGTTGGGGTCTGATTTGGTTCAATATTTTTCAACTAAATTTGTTGTTATATCAATAAACAGAGGTAATTATCGGGATCAAATAGGAAAACTTTTTGATGTTGTGATAAACGCAAATGGGAATAGTAAGCGTTTTTGGGCAAACCAAAATCCCGTAGAAGATTTTTTCGCTTCTTCTGCTTCTGTAATCAAAAGTATTTTCGATTTTCCTTGCGACGTTTATATTTATATTTCCTCTCCAGATATATACGAGAACCACAGTGAACCTAAGTACACTAAGGAAAACGTGCAAATTAACCCAAAAAGACTAGAACCGTATGGACTTCATAAGTATTTAGCAGAGCTCATTGTAAAGAAATATAAAGAAAAATTTCTTATCTTAAGACTTTCGATGTTTCTTGGGAAAAAATTAAAAAAGGGACCAATTCACGATGTCATCAAGGATAACCCGATTTACGTTACTCTTAACTCAAAACTCCAACTTATAAGCACTTTTGCAGTCGCCGAAGTGATCGAAGTCCTCCTGAATAAATCTATCAGAAATGAAGTCTTTAATGTCGGTGGAGTTGGAACTTTCTCCTTTTTGGATGCAAAAAAACTTTTAAAAAAGAATATCCAGGTCAGACCAGACGCAAAGAAGCAGTTATACGAAATGGATACCAATAAACTAAAACGTTTATATCCAGCTTTAAAAACCTCCGAGGAATACTTGCGACAGTTTCTATTAGTGTAGAGTTTCGTGTTACAATTTATCTGTTTTCATGAGCGTTAAAAAGAAAAATTACACATTAAGCGAAGATCTGATTCGGCCATGGTCGACATTTGTTCCCAAGCAAGCAGCGATTGAAGTGTCCAAAACTTTGAAATCAAAATGGATTAATACGGGAGTCAAAGAAAAAGAGTTAAGAGAAAAAGCTTGTAAAAAATGGAGCTTTCGCTACTGTGTTGCTGTCTCCAATGGGACTGCCGCGCTAAGGTCCAGCCTTGCGATGCTGGGAGTTGGTTCTGGTGATGAAGTGATTTCTACTCCTTTCACTTTTATTGCTACAAATACAGCAATTTTAGAACAGAGAGCAGTACCTGTTTTTGCTGACATCAAATACGATGATCTTAATATAGATCCCAAAAGCATTGAGAAAAGAATCACTTCAAAAACAAAAGCAATCATGGTGGTTCATTACGGCGGAAACCCCGTTGATTTAGATGAAATACGAAAGATAGGGACAAAATACAAGCTTCCTTTAATTGAAGACGCAGCTCACGCCTTAGGGAGTAAGTACAAGAATGATTACATTGGTTTAAAAGGAGAACTTGTGTGTTTTTCTCTGCAAGTTGTAAAAATCATCACCTCGGGAGATGGCGGTTTAATCGCAACTTCTAACCAAGATTATTATCAAAAACTCAAAAAAATCATTTGGTACGGCATTGATAGAGAGGAAAAAAAAACAAATCTTATAGATCCCTTGCCCAATAACTTTAAAGGTGACGTGCTCGGCTTTAAATATAATATGAACGACATAACAGCTACTTTAGGGATAGTTGGAATTGATCACTTCAATGAGGCGGCCAAAAAAAGAAAAGTCATAGGCGAGCGCTATAGAAATGAGCTCTCAGGGCTACCAAAAATAAAGCTCATGAAGTACCATGCTGACCGAAGCCCCAATTATCAGATATTTCCAGTTCATGTTGAAAACCGTCTGCGCTTTGCAACATACTTAAGGGACCAAAATATCATGGTAAACATCAATAATCGCAGAAATGATATATATCCAATATTTGGCGGCCTTAGGAAAGATCTTACATCAACCGCGCGAGCTGATCAGGACGTTATCCTCCTCCCAATACATGCTGACCTTACCCAACGGCAAGTGGACCATATTATTAAACATGTTAAAGAAGCCGTTAGATAAATTAGTTGAGGATGAATAAGTCAATTGTCTATATCAACTACTCACCCTACGAAAATTCAGGAAAAATACTAGACTACCTGCTTGATAATTTTGTTAACGTATTTCATTTTTCTATAGGGTTTCATAATTTAAAAAATAAAAAAAATTACAACAGACTAATAATTTTCAAAAACGGAAAATTAGAAAAAGAATTCGTCCTCTTTCAACTACCCATACCCTCATCACTTGTGTTTATATTGCTACCAATTAGGTCACTAATCAATTTTCTTCAGATTATTAGATATACGGTTTGGCTCAAATACAAATATAAGACAATCAACATCTATTTCACAGTCAATGCGTTCATTGCCTGGATCGGAAATCTCCTTAGAGGTTTTGGGGTTGTAGAAAAAACCGTCTTTTGGGTTTGGGATTATTACCCGCCTATTCATGAAAATAAAATCATCATGCTTATGAGGTATGTTTATTGGCAATTTGACAAGATTAGTTCCTACTCGGATAAGGTAGCTTTTGTTAACCACAGATTACTTAATTTACGTAAAGACATGGGGATTTATGAAAGAAATGCCAAACATCCAATTATCCCAATCGGAACCGATAAATTTGCATACACCAAAAGGAAAAATGCCAAGAAAGTAATATTTGGGTTCATAGGTGTGCTTAAAAAGAGCCAAGGACCCGGAATCATTTTTGATCACTCTCACGCATTGTTCAAAAAATTTAAAACCTTTCAGTACGAAGTTGTCGGGTCAGGTCCGGATGAGGAATATTTAAAACACAGAGCGTATGAAACAGAAGTCCAAACTAAGTTTTATGGCTATCTTGAAGGCGAATCGTTTAATCAGGTTTTGAACAGATGCACTATTGGTATAGCCACTTATATTCCTGATCCGAGTAATGTTTCCTATTATGGGGACCCCGGAAAAATTAAAAGATACATTAGTCTAGGGTTACCTGTTATATGTACTGATGTCTTGGAGTTTTCAAGAGAAATAGAGAGATCAGAATCAGGAATAATCGTTAATTACGATGATTCCAAAGCGTTTGTAGCCGCCGTTGGAAAAATTATGTCAAAATACCCTTTTTACAGCAAGAACGCGTACAAATTGAGTCAAAAATATTACTACAAAAAAATTTATCCTGAGATGTTTGACCTTAACTAGTAAAATTCTAACCATTTTGTATAATCTGGTTAAATGGCCGCTAAATCAGAAAGACGAATTTTAATTACGGGAACAAGTGGATTTATCGGATCAACGTGCATTCATACATTAGCTGGTAGAAAAGATTACTCACTAGTTTGTCCTTCATCGGCGCAGATGGACATAACTAACAAGCATGCAGTAGAAGACGCAGTAAAACAATATCGACCGGATACTATTCTAAATTTTGCAGCCCACCGAAACGCTAACACAGCAGAAATCCAGAGAGGCGACGAAGAAGGCAGTGCCTGGATGATAAATGTTGTAGGAGCCAAAAATCTTGCCGAAGTCTGCAATATATACAGAATATATTTGCTTCACGTTTCTACAGATATGGTTTTTAGTGGAAAAGAAACGCGGAAGGGACCATACTCCGAAAGTGATACACCCGAAAATGATCCCAACAATCTATCCTGGTATGGTTGGACTAAAAGACTGGCAGAACAAGCCGTCATTTCAAATGAGAACGCTTGTGTTGTGAGGATAGGCAATGTGACTAAACCCATCTATGATCCTAGTTTAGATTATATTGGAAAAATTCAGTGGCTCTACGATACAGGTAATTCATACCCGCTTTTTCATGATCAAAATATAACTTTGACATACATACCTGAACTTGTAGATTCAATGATACAACTAATTGATGCCAGAATGAGTGGTGTATATCATGTAGCAAGCGACAACGTTACTACTCCGGTGGAGCTGGCTAAGTATTTGATGTCTAATGTGCGCCCAGATAGAAATAAAATCAAAGAAGTCCGTATCGACGAATATCTTAGTGCGCATCCAAACAGATATCCCAAAGATGGTGGATTGAAAAGTCAAAATACTCAAAAAAAACTAGGAAAAAAGTTTAGATCATGGCAAATGATAGTAGACTGTTTTATTAAATACGCCACATGACAAGAATGATTAAATGGCCAAAGGTATCATTCATTTTGCTCACATTAAATGGTGGAGACGGCATTCGTAAATGCCTAGAATCACTTAAAAAACAATCATACCCTGCTGATCTGATTGATGTCGTAGTCATCGATAACGGATCAAAAGACAACAGTGTTGAAATAGCTAAAAGCCTTGGAGGAAGAGTATTCATCCACCCTGAAGGAAATTTATATTCCAACTGGGTAAGAGGGCTTCATAAAATTAGAGGGGACTTCGTTTTTTATTTAGAACAAGATATCGTTCTAAGGGGGAGAGATTTTATCAAAAACATGATCAAACCCCTTCTTGACGACAACCGGCTGGTTGCAACGTTCACTAAGGAATATCCGCATAAAAACATGCACTGGGTTCCCAGGTTTCTTTCTTATCACTATTGTCAGTGCGATCCGCTTTTAGAATTTCTTTTTTTGCCTGTGGAAAAATCTTTTATCGAAAAAAAGAACGGCTATATTGTATGTAAATACCAAGACAAAAAAATCCCACCGGCCGCTCGTATGTTTTATAGAATCAAGTATTTAAAAAAGACACCTAACTGGACCACAAAAAATTATTTTGATCATGATTTTATTATTAATTGCGTGCGGTCAGGTTATCCTTATTTTGCCTATGTTCCCGAACCGGGTTATTACCATTACCATGCTAGGAACTTACAGCATTTAATGCAAAAGAGAGTCCGTAACATGGGTATGCATTTCTTTCCTGAATATGGAAAATATCATTACACCATCTTGAATACGAAGAATAAACATGAAGTCCTGTGGTTAATTTTGTTCGTCATTTACGCCAATCTCTTTTTTCCTGCCGCAATAAGAGGGTTTATTCGCTTTCTGAAACATAAGGATTGGGCGCTCTTGATGGAACCTGTCATTACATTAGCGATAACAGACTCGCTTTTACTCGCTTTTCTAAAAGACAAGAGTGGTAGGAAGTTTATAACCGATTCCATAAATTCATTTATTAAGGTTCAGCCTGTCGCATCATAATTTCTATGCTTAGGAAATTAATACTGTTTATATTGATCCCGTTTCTTTTGACGTCAATTTGGTTTGGACCAAGAAAAATTATTGCCCATGCCGAAGAGGGTTTACTCTTTTTTAATCCAATTAGGACGTATCTAATTTCATCGCATCTCTGGCAGGATACAGGATTGGGATTTGTTAATCTGTTCTCAACACCACGAATAACGTTGTATATATTCTCTGCTGGACTAAGCAGCTTAAAAATTTCCAATTTTGTTGTTCAACAATTGATTTTCTTTTTGTTAATTTTAGTACCGCTAGTATCAATACCCCCCCTGACTAAACTATTGTTACCTGACTCGAAAAGCAACGTTGGTACCTACGCTGCACTATTTTATGTATTTAACTTATTTTTTGTTTCCCAGGTTCTGCAGCGATTTATTATAGAGTTATTTTTTTTGTGGTCATACCTTCCACTATTTATCTACCTTTGGGTTAGATGGTTAGAGTCGAGTAAGCTAAAGTATCTTATATTATTAATCCTTTCGTCCGTCATTTATTCTACATCCTTCGCAATTATTGCTTCTGTTTTCGCACTTTGGATACCAGCCGGGGTTTTATGGTTAAAGTATCGAAGATTTCCACCCTTGATAGTTGGGGCCGTAATTTGGTTTCTGGCAGCAATTTGGTGGTGGTATCCATTAGTTGTCATAAAAGATAATCCTTATAATCAATTTTTAAACTCAGCTCAAAACCTAATCTCACTTGTAGATGTCAGTAAATACTATTCTAATTCCGACATTTTATTATTAAAGCAAAAATACTATTTTTCTCCCCAAACTATCTGGTTCAACTTTTTTTCCCGCCCACCCATAAATTATCTTAGCTGGGTTTTTCCCATCTTACTCGCTGTGGGTTCAATTTGGGCTATCAGATCTAGATCAAGCAGGCTTTTAATTATCTGGCTTATAGTGGGTTGGTTTTTTGTCAAAGGAGCCAATCCTCCCTGGGGTACCCAATTTTACGAATGGTTGTTTGAAACCCTTCCGTTCACCATGGTCGTACGCAATCCATACGAAAAACTTGGAGTAATTTTTCTCCTTCCTTATTGTTTGCTCATGGCACTGGGATTGTCCAGGATACCAATTCGTTTTGTTCGAGTAGTCATTGTCTTTGCTGTGTGCTTCTTCTTGTTAAGGCCAATGTGGAACGGCCAGGTTTTTACGGGATATCAGGTTAAAGTTCCTCTGTCTTACGAGCTAGCAGACCACTATCTCAACTCTCAGAGTAATCTTCGCCTCCTTCACTTGCCTTTTGTTCATGGATCTGGGGTAGGATATAACTGGGGGTATTTGGGAGACGAACCTTCAGAATTTACGTTCGATCGGCCTTCTTTGTCCAAAACATACAATTTCTCAGGCGATCCTTATATGCTAATTTATCAATACTTACGCTCACCAAACGTTTATCGGATTCTTCAGCAATTTGCCATAGACACCGCGGTTTTACATAAAGACATTTTGCCAGGAGTGACTTTACAAGAAAATTATGCAGGTGCCAAAGCAATGATCGGACTGATGGAAAAGGTTAAACTTACAAAATCATTTGATGATCTGGATATATACCAACTTGAAGACGCGCCTGTAGACTGGGGCTACTTAAGCAACAACATTACAGAAGTAAAATCATTAAAAGAGGGCTTAGATATGGTTTTAAACAATGAGAGGTTTATTCCTCTTTACTCAGCTTTTACCTTGCGAACAGACATTCCGAATATAAAACAATCAATTCTTCCACAATATCAAATTAATAAGATTTCGCAAGTTCACTATCAATTTCAAATCTACAATGCCGCCTCACCCTATTTTCTTATCCTTTCTAATAGTTTTAATCCCCTTTGGATTGCTAGGATCAATGGATTAATCGTCACAGACCATTTTCAAATAAATGGTTACGCTAATGGATGGCTTATCAATAAAACTGGGAATTACACAGTTGATATTACATTCAAAGTCTGGCCATGGGATTAAAATCAAAAAAATTTAAAGACTGGACTATTTCATATTTTAATGAAGTCGAGTTAAATGAAATGTTAAAAGAACTATACGAGAAAAAATATTATCAGTTTGATACCTCAAAACCAGACCCGGTTATATTTGACGTTGGAGCCCTGATTGGTGAAACAGTTTTATATTTTAAAGAGCGATTTCCGCGAGCGAAAATCACGGCTTTCGAACCCAGTCCACGCAGTTTCTCTCTGCTCAAAAAAAATATCAGCAGAAACCGCGTTACCGGCGTCCGGTTACTTAACTTGGCAGTAGGCAAAGTTGCTGGCAAAATGGATTTCTACATAGACAAAAATGAAAACGTACCCTGGGGTAGGGGAGACTCCCTGAAAAATACAAAATTCACCAATCCGTCAATCTCAAAAACGGTTAAAGTTCAAGTAGTTCGACTTTCCAAATATATCAACGCTAATGTCGACTTGCTAAAATTGGACGTGGAGGGAGCGGAAACGGAGATCGTCTGCGAAATTGAAAAAAAACTCAAATTTGTTAAAAACATTATTCTCGAATTCCATGAGAGCGTCTACAACCCCGAAAACAAGTTCTCGATCGTAATTGGCGTTCTTAAAAAAAATGGATTTAGAATAAGCATTTATCTTGGTAAATGGCCGTTGCCGGAGATCGCGGTAATTTTGGCCAGAGTCGTGCTAAAATTAGTGAGTATCGACGAATATTGGCTGCGCATTTATGCAAAACATTAATGAACATTTTATTTCGTCAGCTATGAAAGTTATAATCCTGTGCGAAGGTTTTGGTACTAGATTGTCGTCAATTATTTCCGATAGACCCAAACCTTTAGCCCCGATTGCGGGAAAACCTTTTATAGAGCACATCATAAAGTGGCTTTGTAAATACGGCTACAGAGACATAATTTTCTGCGTTAGTTATAAAGCTGAACAAATTGTAAAATTTATAGGAGATGGTAAGAAATTCGGCATCAAGGCAACATATTCCCAAAGGGCCCAACCTTCAGGGACAGGCGGAGCTATCAAGTTTGCCGGTCGATTGTTGCAAGATAAAAATGAAAGTGTATTAGTACTTAATGGAGACACTTTATTTGACATTAACTTGAATAAATTTGTAGAATTTCACGATAAAAACAAATCGTTTGCAACTATCGCCCTTAGTCACGTTTTGGATGTGCATCAATATGGAGAAGTCAGTATCGATTCCGGATATCAACTAATCAAATTCAGCGAAAAAAATCCAGAAAGCCTATTGAACCCCCATGCCGGATTGGTCAACGGTGGCGTCTACCTGCTTAGTCAGGAAGCCCTAAATATATTAAGTAATCTCCAACCCCCCTTTTCGATAGAGAAAGACTTTTTCTCTATTCAGGTTAACACACAAAAGATCTTTGGATATGTTTCGGACACCACCCATCACGATATGGGGACGCCATCAGGTTATCGCAAAACTGACAAGATTTTAAGCGGACAGGAAGAAATTCTTATTCGCAGCCGGGCTCCGTTAAGAATTTCTTTTGGAGGAGGAGGCACAGATGTGTCGCCTTTCGACCAAAAATATGGAGGCTGTGTGCTTAATTGTACAATCAATAAGTATGTTTATGGTTTGCTGAAACTTCGTGACGACAAAAAAATAAGGTTGGTTTCTTCAGACTATCGGTTGTCGGTTATATACAGTGACATTAAGCACTTAGAATTTGATGGTCACCTGGATCTCATAAAGGGAATAATCAAAAGAGTAGATGTCAACTATGGATTTGAACTTGAAGTCAGATCCGATGTTCCGCCCAATAGCGGGATGGGATCAAGCGCAGGTGTTTGCGTAGCTGTTATAGGTCTGTTTAACCATTTATTAGTTGAAAGCAAAATGACCAAATCTCAAATTGCTGAACTTGCATACAAAGTAGAAGTTGAAGATCTCAAAAACCATGGAGGAAGACAAGATCAATACGCTTCGGTATATGGAGGGTTTAATTTTTTTGAGTTTAGAGGAGACGATTTCGTCAAAGTCAGCCCTTTAAACCTAAAGAGAGAAATCCTTCTCGAGTTAGAAAGGAATACGGTATTAGTTTACACAGGAAAAAGAGGAATTTCCGGATTGCAACATGACAACAATGAAATTTCTTTACGCAAAAGATCTGAATATTTACAGGCAATAAAAGTCTTAGGATATGAATCATTTGATTCTCTAACGAGAGGAGATATGAACCGGTTTGGAAATATCCTTGAGGAAACCTGGGAGTTAAAGAAAAAAGCGTTTCCTAAATCAACAAATAAGTACATAGACTCTTTATATTTAGCCGCAAAAACAGCCGGAGCTATTGGAGGGAGAGTGGCCGGTGCCGGGGGTGGGGGACATATGGTCTTTTATTGCCGTCCCGGGAGTGAACATAAGGTAACCAAAGTATTACAAGCTATGGGTACCAAATCAGTAGATTTTAGTTTTGATCACCAAGGATTAGAAACATGGGAAGTTTAAAATACCTACTGGCCAATACGGGGGATATGGCCCTTAAGCGCCGGGCCAAAAGAATAATGGCGGAATTGAATCCCAAGCGAGGTGAAAAAATAATTGATATCGGATGTGGCGACGGTTATTATCTCCACTTACTTTCTCACCTTGGTATTTCTGATTTACATTTATCAGGAACTGATTATGACATTAAGGGATTAGACAAAACCAAGAAGAATCTTGACAATTCCAAAATAAAAATTTATTCCGGCGATTTGATGAAAAAACTTCCTTTTGAAAATAATAGTTTTGATAAAGCCATTATGTCCGAAGTAACAGAACATTTACCAAACGATGTAAAAGGATTAAAAGAAGTTTATAGAATTCTTAAACCGGGCGCAACTTTGTGTCTGACTGTGCCCCACGCAAACTATCCATTTCTGTGGGATCCCATCAATAAAATTCTAGAGTTATTCGGAATCCACTTTCGTTCTGGATTTTTCGCTGGGATTTGGAACCAACACATTAGGTTATACAAGACCGATCAAATAAAAGCGGTTGTCCAAAAAGCTGGCTTTAAAGTAGAGAAGCTTGAATCTCTCACTTTTTGGTGCTTACCTTTTAATCATTATCTGGTCAATCTGGTTGCTCGCTATCTTAGTTATCAATACAACCAAGGCACTCCCAATGTGTCTCTCAATAAATTTACCACTTCCCCTCTAAAATCATTTCTTATTAACGCGGCATTTTACATGATAAATTTCTTAGATCGCCTTAATAACATATGGCAGCCTGAAGGAATTGGGGTATCTGTTTTCGTTAAAGCCATAAAGCTATGAAGAAGTTTATTTTTTGGGCCATGGCCTCTCATGGGGCAGGGATATCGGGAGGCGATAGGATTTATATTGAGTTTGCTAGACGTTGGAGCAAAACCTATCCAATTACCATGATCACCTGGGAGGAGGGAATCACCATGATGGCTAGAAACAATCTCCAACCGGGACCAAACTTGTCACTTTTGTCTCTTCCCATACCTCAAGCCCCATTTTTACTTCGCTATATTCTGCGCATCTTCATCTGCGTTTATAGATCCTTTATTTTGAATATAGATGACCCAAGCCGGACCTATCTTTATTCTGCTTCGGAGTTTTGGATGGATTCTTTACCATCATTTATTTTGAAACTTCGTTATCCAACTCTCAAGTGGATTGCAACTTGGTATCAGACTGCGCCAAATCCGTTTATCGGCTTTTCAAATGGCCGTTATCGCATAGCAGCTTTATTACTATGGCTTTCTCAATTACCAATTAAGCCATTAATTAGTAATTTTGCCAACTATGTTTTAGTGAACAACGATTTGGAAAAAAAGATTTTCCCAAACTCGCATACAGTAGTGGTTTTGGGAGCAGTCGATACTACTCAAGTTGATATTTACCATTCCCAAAATCAATTCATAAAGAAAAAATATGCAGCAGTGTTTCAGGGCCGTTTCCATCCCCAAAAAGGAGTAGTTGAGCTAATCGATATTTGGAAGACGGTAGTTTCCAAATATAAGAATGCAAAGTTGGTCATGATAGGTGATGGGCCTTTGATGCCGGAGGTAAAAAAACGGATTAAAAACTTGAGTTTGGAAAAGAACGTCGATTTATTAGGCTATGTTTTCGATGGGCCACAAAAATATAAAATCTTTTCTCAAAGCCTTATGGCTGTCCATCCAGCCCTCTTTGATAGTGGAGGCATGGCCTCGGCCGAGGCCATGGCTTTTGGTATTCCAGCCATCGCATTCAACTTACCGGCTTATCACTCATATTACCCCAAAGGCATGGTTAAGGTTCCCATTGGTGATTTAAACGCCTTTGCGGAGGCTATTATCGATTTACTCAACCATTCCCATAAGCGAAACAAAATAGGAAGACAAGCCGAGCAATTTATTTATACATCTTACTCATGGGATTTTAGAGCAAAACAAGTTTTATCCGAAGTGATAAAATGAAGTGCAGTATTATGAAAAAAGTGGCTTTAATTACTGGAATAACAGGTTTTGCCGGTTCTCATTTAGCCGAATTGTTATTGAAAGAAGGTTATGAAGTGCATGGAATTGTCAGATGGCGATCCCGTTCTGAAAATGTTTCGCATTTAAATGGTAGTTTGCATTTAGTAGAAGCAGATTTGCAGGATCTTCGCTCTCTCCAAGATACAATGATGTCTATTAGACCAGAGTTTGTGTTTCACCTGGCTGCTCAAAGTTATGTCCCTGCATCTTGGACCTCACCTTCAGCTACTTTTGAAACCAATGTCATTGGCTCCTGTAATTTGTTTGAATCAATAAGAACTGCTCAAATAGATCCCGTCATTCAGATAGCTTGTTCAAGTGAAGAATATGGTTTAGTTCATCCCGGAGAGGTTCCTATCAAAGAGACAAATCCTTTACGGCCCCTTTCTCCCTATGCTGTTTCTAAGGCGGCTATGGACTATATGGGATATCAATATTTCAAAAGTTATGATCTAAAGATTATTCGCACCCGAGGATTTAATCACGAAGGACCTAGGAGGGGAGAGGTTTTTGTCACATCTACTTTTGCCAAACAGATTGCCATGATTGAAAAAGGTTTACAAGAACCTAAGATATATACTGGAGACTTATCTGCTAGTCGAGACTTCACAGATGTGCGTGATATGGTTAGAGGTTATTATTTAGCTGCTCTTAAATGTACTCCGGGTGAGGTGTACAATATTTGTTCTCAGAAAGCTTGGGTGATAAAAGATGTTTTGAAGCATCTTCTCTCATTAAGTAAAATTAAAGGAATAAAAATTGTTCCAGATCCAAAACGTATGCGCCCATCCGATGTACCACTGTTGTTGGGTGATGGTCGTAAGTTTGCTCGGGTATCGGGTTGGAAGCCACGAATAAAATTTACTCAGACTCTGGAAGATACTCTTAACTACTGGCGAGATAGAGTATGAAATTATGAAATCAAGTTTTTGGAAAGGAAAAAGAGTTTTAGTTACTGGCGGGAATGGATTTTTGGGTAGTCATTTGGTAGAAGAATTAAAAAAAAGAGGCGCAGAAAAAATCATTACTCCCAGGAAGAAGGATCATGATTTACGCAATAAAGATGAGTCTATTAAACTTACAAAAAATACACAAATTGTTATTCACTTGGCTGGAAACGTTGGGGGGATTGGTTATAACCAAGCAAATCCCTACGCTTTGTTTTATGACAATCTATTAATGGGTTTAAATGTCATTGATGCGTGCCGTCATAATAAGGTAGACAAGATTGTAATTATTGGAACGGTTTGTTCCTATCCCAAGCACACACCTGTTCCCTTCAAAGAATCAGATTTATGGAACGGTTATCCTGAGGAGACAAATGCGCCTTATGGAATTGCCAAAAAAGCTCTTTTGGTTCAGAGTCTTGCTTACAAAGCTCAATTTGGACTAGATGTGATTAACTTGCTTCCGGTCAATCTATATGGTCCTGGGGACAACTTCGACCCCTCCAGTTCTCACGTAATTCCCTCTTTAATTAAAAAGTTTCATGAGGCAAAGATTGCGGGAGACTCGCATGTAACTGTCTGGGGGACTGGAAAGGCTTCGAGAGAGTTTTTTTATGTTGAAGACGCAGCTAGAGCGATTGCAGATGCTACAGAAAAATGTAATCAATCCGAACCCATAAACATCGGAACAGGGTCTGAAATAAAAATTAAAAAATTGGTAGAAATGATAAAAAAAATAGTTGGATATCATGGTAGAATAGTTTGGGATAAAACTAAACCAGATGGACAACCTCGTCGTATGCTGGATACATCAAGAGCAAGGAAACTGTTTGGTTTTCAGGCTACAACCAACCTAGAAACGGGGCTGAGAAAAACTATTGAGTGGTATAAATCGACTTTTGCTTAGTGAAATCTTTTGTGGCAAATAGTTGAAAGGATAAATTTGGGAAAGGGTAAAGTAATATTTCAGAAATAGCTGAACATAACCCCCAGAAAACCCAAGGGGAGAATCTAATCGTCGCCTCGTCGTTACGTAGATATTTAAGTCCTCGCAGGCCATATACTTTGTAGCCTAATTCTTGCAGGTCTTTTGTAGTCCAACCAGAATGGTGAATCTGATAAGGGTTGCCGTCATAGGCCCCCTGATCAACATATCCCCTGGGCGTCATCAAAACCACTTTCTTTCGGGCAATCTTTTCCATGTCAGCGATCAACTTTAAGGCTTCAGATTTGGTGATGTGTTCAATGACATCGATCGAAATTAAGGTATCAAAACTCTTCTGAGAATAGAATTTTCTTAACTGACGGATATCTCCCAGTCGATAGGAGTCGTGGTAATGGTTTTTGCGGCTAACTTTGATACACTTGGGATAAATATCAATGCCTTCGCTTTGAAAAGTTTTTTCTATTTGGCCTAGAGGTGAGTAATTACCACACCCCACATCCAGTACTTTTTTAGAATTGCCAATTTCCTTTTTCAGAACTGCATAAAAGAAAAGGTTTTCGAACTGACGGAAGAAATTCTTAAATTTTTCGTCTTTACGGTGATTGGGAGAAAGCGTTGTCAAACTCATTGTCCCAGGTGTTGTTTTTGGCAAATTTAATTACTTGCTTAAACATTGTAGCATGCAGCTTCGGGTTTGAGAATAAAGACAAAACGGCACGCGCAAAGCCTTCTTTATTGTCCGGCGCAATAATAGCCCCGCCCAATTTTTGCAGATCCCGACCCAAAGGCGGGACCTGAGTGGTGACGATGGGCAGACCGGCTGCGGCATAGGATCTCATCTTTGAAGAATCGCCGTATTGCCTGATTGATCCGGAAAAAGCGCGATATGGGGCAATTGCCACATAGCAGTGGCTAAGAATCCTGGCCATATCGTCATTTTCGGCTACAAATCCGTAAAAAATAATTTCTCGAGTTAACTTCAACGACGCGGTCTGTACTTTAAGTCGGTCCAGATTTTTTTGCCCACCGCCGATTATATGCAGAGTTGCTTTGGGATATTTTTTCAAAATTTCCGGCATCATGGCAATTGCTAAATCCGGTCCCTGTTCTTTACTGAGTGTTCCCAGGTAGCAAATAGAAAATGGCTGCCGGTCTTTTACGGGGGTAAATATCAATTGTTGCGGATATACGCCGATAGGGACGTGAATTGTCGGGGCAGATTTCTTGGGGATCAGACCTGCCTTGATTCGGGCAGGTTGGATCGCTTTCGAAACATCCCAAATAAAATCTGCGTGAGTTGCGCAAAAACGGTCTAATGCCAGATAAATCTTATTAAGCATGGGGCCATAACGGTCGGGTGAGTAATCTAAGACATAGTAAATTACTTTGTCCACCCGACCGATCTTTTTCCACATTATCCCGGCCAGTGCATTGATGCTTTCCATGCCGATAAAATAGTCGTAATGATCTTTGTCTCTTGTTATCCAGTCGAATACCGATAAAAAATCTCTTATCTTGAAAAAAATTTGTGTTCGGTTAGTGTTAGTTAGTTGCAAAATTGGTTTTAGCAGATACGTCCACCAGGAAGGTGAATGGTTCGCGCACTTCGGATCGTGATTGTAATACTCTTCAATTTTGGGTATGACTGTTTCGCTTCCGGGATGAGTTTGGTCAATTAAGATTAATTTTTTAACTCGGGGTATCAAAAAATCACGCAGTGGTTCAAGGTTACCGTTGGTAGGCATACGTTGGCCATTGATCCACATGGAAAAGGTGGCAAACAGTACGGATGAGTTTTTAGTTAACATTTTTGGATAAGCTTGTAATAAAAGCCGTTGCAGTTTTGTCCCAAGTGTAGAGGGCAGCTCGTCTCCGGCCCTTGCTTTTTAGAATGTTTTGCAGCATTTGACTGTCTAGGACCTGCTGCATTGCCCTGGATAATTCATCGTAGTCGTTTACCAAAATTCCGGCATCGTCCACCACTTCAGACAGCGACGAGTTGGCATAAGAAATTACAGGGGTGCCGCATGTCATAGCTTCCAGAACAGGCAAACCAAAACCTTCGTAGAGGGATGTACATATAAATAACCGGGCACCGGAGTACAGTCTGGACAGCTCTCGGTCACTCACCCGGCCGGTAAAAACCGTCTTTCGAGACATTTTTTCCGAGGCCACAAAGTTTTTTACTTTTTCAAAGTCTTCACCTTGAGTGAGACCGACTATCACCAGCCGATGTGTATTTTTTATTCTGGCAGGCAATTTTTTAAAAGCAAGAATTGTGTCTTTGATGTTTTTGCGTGGCACGAAAGTACCGGGCACGGTGATAACGTATTTATCTTTGGTTTTTTCTTTTTGGCGCGAAGAATTCCTCAATCCGGCCAGGGGAATGACATATATTTTGTCTGATCTCACTTTAAAAAATGCGGCAATATCTTTTTTCGAGTTTTCGGAAAAAGTAGTAATCGTTCGGGCTTTGTGAGCGGACAGAAAATACATCATCCATAAATACCCCTTTAGCCAGTGAGGTAAAGCAGCATCATGCATAAATGAAACATCGGGAATGGTGAGAACAATGGGAACGGTTAAAAAAAATGAAACCGGCGGGTTGGGGAAATAGCCAAGATTAATTTTTCCTTTCCAAAAAAAATAGGGTAGACACAATTGTAGCCAGATATGTTCCCAGACAATGGTCCAAGCGTGTTTTTTAAATCCAGGATGACCGGATGGATTATCATCAAACATTACATACTCGTTTTGCTTGTCAATCATTTTTAATGATCGTATGAGATTTTTTAAATATATTGCCATTCCTCCCAAATGGCGGTTAGCAAGACGATAATCCACACCAATTTGCATATGCTAAGATTCTAGCATGAGGAAAGTCGTAATTATTCTTATAGCCTTGGTGTTAGGTATTACTCCACTGCTGACGCAGGGGAACTTGTATTTCATGGGAGGTGATGACATGCGCGTATATTATTTGTATCCTAAACAGTACATTGAAAATATACTATTGAATATTGTTACGGATAATTCCATAGGGGGAGGGAATATGGGTTATCAACCGGCAACCCATCCCCTTCCTTTAGTACTACTGATGTTGTTAGTAAAAACTATAGTCCCGGCAAATACTCAATTTGTGATGTACGGCCTGAATTGGGCCCTAGCCTTTGTTTTTTTCTATCTATTAACCGGCTTTTGGATTTCTAACCAGTCGCGTGTCAATTTAGGTATCAGAATTATTGCCAGCTTGTTCTATGTCTTCTCGCCCTTTTTTTTGAGAACCTTTTATTGGCATCAAATGATCGTTATGTTCCTGCTGGCGGCAATCCCGGGAACTTTGTATTTTTTTATCAAAAGTATCCGGCAACACAATCTATTGTATGTAATTTCAGCGAGCTTAGTTTTTTCGATACTCAGTACTAATCTTAGTTCCCTACCTTGGACTATTCCGGTACTAATCACCAGCATCCCGCTTTTATTGGTTGAGTTTTGGCGAGCGAAGAAAGTGTTTTTCCTCCACAGCTTGTTATTTGGGATTAGTTATGGGCTACTAAACATTTCCTGGTTATACCATTTAGTTTATTTAAGCTTTAACAATACAGGACTTACTAATGCACTAGGAACCTTTTCTTCAGAGGACTTTATAAAGGCAAATATTGCAGGTATTCGGGGCACTTCTACCTTGTTTAGTCCTTTAAACGGCGTGGTTAACCAATTAGTCCAAGGACTGGCCAGGAACCTGACTCTAGTTTCTTATATTAACCTGCTGTTTATCGCTCTTATAGTCAGCGCGAGTGCTTTCATTCACCGGGAGAAGAATGCCGTCTTAACTACTGGGTTTATCTTAAGTCTACTGGGGCTTTTGGTTTCCTGGTATCTAATGACTCCCAATTTTGGGGACTGGGGACCTGAGCTTTTTGTTTGGCTGTCGCTGCATGTGCCCTTTTTCACCATGTTTAGAAACATGTTTGACAAATTTGCCCTGCCCCTGGCTGTCTATTATGCTCTGGCACTTGCCATCAGTCTGTCAATTTTGTCGGGTAAGTTTACTCATAAAATTTTACATGCTACTTTGGGTGTGGGATTGTTGGCAACTATTATCGTAAACGCCTGGCCATTGTTTAAAGTGAGAACTGAACACGTTGGGGTACAAGCAAAACTTTCGGGGACTTTTAATGACGATTTCAACAATTTGGCCGCCTACGTTTCAAATTTAGCCAATCCCTCTCGAATTCTGTGGCTACCCCTAAACTTTCCATCATTTGTTAATGTAGAAGACAAGTACTATCCTGGCCACTATTATTCAGGTCCTTCGCTCCTGCGGATTTTAAGTAAACGCCAAGACTACGCGGGTCAATTCAGTTTTATTACTTCAACAAACATTGCTATTGGGGAGAGCATACCCCCCATGCTAAGAGATAAAAAGTACACTGAATTTGGACGTCTGGTTCAGAGACTTAATGCCCGCTATGTAATTTTGGATAAACAACATTTACCTGAGAGCATGACATCTTATTTATATGGGGGGGAGAGCCGGGTTCTGCTGGCGTGGCAAACTGATGAGTTTATAAATGGCTTACTGGGGAAAAAACTTCAAGACTTTGGTACTCGCTACACGCTATATGAGATTAACCCCCGATATAACAATGACCGGATTTATTTGACCGATGACTACGATGTCTTTCCCAGTATTTTACCCAACGTTGACTATGAGAAAATATCCGACTCTTTGTATAAGATTAGACTAACTAATCTTGCCCAGGCACAAAAACTAGTGTTTTTGGATACTTATTACCGTGATTGGACACTGTATCTAGAAGAGTCACAGTTAAAAGCTTATCGAAAGGGTGAGAACGTACCCGTTCAGGGATTTGCCAACGGTTGGGAAATTGATCCCAATGATATAAAAAGAGACTTCTCTGAAGCGTACTACTCTACTAACTCCGATGGATCGATCAATCTATCAGCGACTCTTTATTTTGAACCTGAAAAGTTTAACAAACCCATCCGTAACATAAGCATAGCTAGTTTTATTGGTTTAGGTTTATCCCAATTGATTTTACTTCGAAGAAAACATGGTAAAGAAGCTTAAATTCTTAGTCAAGTTGTGTCTGCTTTGGGGTGGGATTCTGGCTGTGTATTTACTGTTCTCTATCTACCAGGATATTAGAGAGAACAAACTTTTAAATTATAATGACACCTACACATCTTCCGAAGTGGAGGTTAAACCGGAGTATAAATCAGATACCACGTTTAATTATGTTTTTAAGATCACTTCCCACGATAACTATTTAGGTTCAATCACATTCAAGTACTTTCGACTCAAAGGAGTCCCCGGGCAAGTAATTTTTAGATTAAGGGAGATAAATCGACCCGAGTGGTATGCCGAAAACCGCTACGATTTTTCTTATTTTAACAATGATGACAACTACTCATTTGGATTTCCAGTAGTACCTGATTCCAAAGACAAAGAGTTCATTGTAGAATTTGAGACTGTTACCCAGAATCTGTCACAACGGTTAAACTATCTTGACTTAAAAGCGGCCCCAATTCTGACTGCTAAATACGTATTTCCTCGCGCCACAGTATATAAGTCTCCAAAACTAATGGCTTCCATACTGCTAAATCGCTCCGTATCGGTTGTGGATAGGTTGGACCTCGTCAGAGTAGGTTTTATCACCCTAGGCCTTGCAGCGCTCTCAGTAATAATTCTTAATCGACAGGAACCGGGTGGGCAACATCGTATCAAAATTCGCCCCAAAGACTTGCAGAAAAATGTTCAAGTCTTAGGCTATTGGACAAATAAGATAAATCCATTTTTTGTCCCTGCTGGCATATTGGTATTTTTATCCATAGCTTTCATTTCCGGAAATTTTCCTTTGGCCGAGAGGTTGGCGGTATATCTGTGGATTACCTTATTTGGCAGCGCTATCTTTTTTGTTGTTCAGAGACTGTTTTTAAGTAGGCTTCATAAACTGAAGGCGTTTATCACTCTGGTCAGCATAAACACAATTTCCATCGTTGATGATTTATTGACAAAAAAGCTACTTATACTAGCTGGCGTTCTATATATTATAATCTCCGGCCTATCTTCCACGTATTATCTTGGAGGCGATGACTCTCGCCTGTTCTACGTATATCCCTACGAGTTCTTGATTAACTACTCTTCAAAAATCGTATCTGATACCGGAGTTAGTCAATTAACAAATTTGATTCCTCCACCTTCCTTGTCAGCGTTTGTGGTGATCCTGGTAGGATTAAAAAAGATTTTGCCCATGTTTAATCTTCAGGCTCTACTTTACTCCATCAATATTGTCGGGGGTTTTTGGGCCTTTTATTTACTACTTAGCTATTTGCTGCGACCTGAGAGTAAACACGAACGCGTGATCACGGCCTTGGCCTCATTTATGTACGTTTTTTCTATGTTCAATTTCTATACGATATTTAATTCTCGTCTAGTGGCTGAGTATTTGATTAGCTTGTATCCTTTGTCCTTACTTCTGGGAATCAAAGCCATCCGGGCGGGTAAATTTTATTTATTAGTTTTGGCTGTATTAATTTGGTCAGTGTTTAACTTTGTCTCGGTTACCTTTCCCATTTTTGGGGCAGTGTTGCTTACAACTTTGCCATTGCTGATCTTGGCGACCTGGAATTACAAAAAAAGATTGGTTATGTATCTATTGGGAACGGGATTATTATTGGGCATTCTTAACTTCCATTGGCTGGTCTTTATTCCTTATACCAATTTATCTCAACCCTTACCCGGATCGAGTACGCCCAATCTGACATCGACTGAGTTTAGAGAACAGAATGAAACCGGTATAAAAACAGTGAGCGAAATTAACAACAGTTTCTTTCCGCTCTTAAATTCGTATCATCAAAAGATCCAGCAGAATTTTCATTGGCCGCAATTACCTATTTATAACTCTTGGTACCTGAAGTTTCTCCCTCTGGGATTGGTTTTAATAGCTGTTGTTATTTGGGCTGGCATAACTGTAGAAAAGGATAAGTTCAAAATTCCTCTTTATGTGGCGGCTGTGGCCAATTTTGTTTTAGCTATTTATTTCTTTACGGTCGATATTGGTCCTTGGGGCATCTCTTTGTTCTTATGGTTAACCAATAACATTCCCGGGTTTGTAATCTTTCGTAACATGTATGACAAGTTTGCCTACGCCGTTTCATTCCAGTGGGCGTTGATTCTGGCTGTCAGCTTAAGCATTCTGATCAAATCAATCAAGATTGATAGACATAAATTTTACTTATTGTTTGTAACCCTTCTGATAGCGGTTATTAATGCTAAGCCATTTTTGTTGGGTGAATTTGAGAAGCTTCCTTACTGGACAACACTAAACAGCTATGACGGAATCAAAGCTTTTAACGACGACTACGCTCAGTTGCTTAACTATATAAAAAATCAAGAAACTACCGGTAGATATCTTTCACTGCCGTTGTTAACCGGAAACAGCGTGATTATTGAGGATCAATTTCAGAAGAATCACTATTATGCTGGTGTTTCACCTCTGTTGCTTTTAACCGGAAAGAATGATCTGTCGGGCCTAATCAGTTTTTCAAATAAGTCTACCGATGTATATCGCTGGATTGAAAAAAGGGAGTATGACAATTTCGGAAAGTTACAGCAACAACTCAACACCCAATATGTAATTGTGAATAACTCTATTTCCACCGACTTGCAAAGCAGTTTTATGTTTTCAGATAGGTTGTACGGTTTGCAATCCCCGGAGTTTATTGCCAGTGTGTTGGGGCCGAAAATTGCAGATTTCGGCCGCAGGTATAGCCTATATGAAATTTCCCCTCGGTACACCAGTTCGAAAATCTATATTGCCGATGATCCAGGGGTGTTTGCTAACCAAAGGACAATTTTGTCATATACAAAAATTGCTAGTCAGGAATATCGGATAAAAATTTCGCAGTTAAGCCACGTTCAGACCCTGGTCTTTTTGGATCCTTACTTGAAGGGGTGGCAGCTACGTACACCTAGTGGAAAAGTTGTTTTTGATAACAGTCATGAACAAGTGTTTGGGTATGCCAACTCTTGGAAACTGGATCCGCTGGATATAAAAGTTGATCTGGACAAAACTGATTATGTGGTAGACGACCAAAGCAGAGTGGGGTTGGACCTGCGTCTCTATTTCCAGCCCTACGATTATTATGTTCCGTCTCAGACAATTTCGGTTGGGGCTTATCTTTTGGCGGCGGTGTATGTTATTTGGTCATTTTTAAAACCAAAAAGGGCATGGCGGTCCTAATTTTCTTAGTAACTCTTTTAGATGCAATTATTTTGCCTACCTCTGGCCTACTTCCCAAAGTGGTGTTTATTTTAATGGTTGGGATGGGATTATGGAGGGTGACCAGCTATCGTAGGTGGTATATTCTGTCTCTGGTTTACATAACCTTGGCGACCCTTGGTTATCTTTTTGGAATTACCCTAATTGCTGAAACAGTTGTTCATAAGTTGTCGGATTGGTCCCTCATATTTCTTCTCTTAGGTACGGTCCAACTGGCGAGACTTGTGAGGACAAAATATGAGTCAAAAAATAATTAAATACACTTACTCTTTCTTTGCTATCTCAATGGCCATCTCATCGGCGTTATTATTGATTGACAAACAAGCCAAAGCTCAATTGCTGGCCCAGATTTCGTTTGCTGCTATCTTAGTCCTCCTTCTGGTTTATCTCATTATTTTAATTCAGAAATGATTCCTCTCTTAGGTGCTCACGATTTTCCTTATATTTTTTCGGATCAAGCGGCCAGTCTTTTCAGTTTACCTTTGACCTGGACACCACAAAGCCACGATGCATTGGGGGTTTTTAACATTTCTACTCTTTGGGATTGGCCATACTCAATCCTTTATGGATTAGCTGGAAAAATTGGCCTAAACTTTACTCTTTCTACATTATTCTTCGGCGTTCTCCCGGCATTCGTCATTGGCTGGCTTACCATGGGGAAGCTACTCAAAAGTTACTCTCTTTCTTCCAGATCCAGATTTGTTGGTCAACTTCTCTTTGTTGCCAATACTTACATCCTAATGTTAATAGATGGGGGTCAGTTGAGCCTGGCGATCGCATACTCTCTTTTGCCGGCAGGAGTACTTTATATTTATTCCAGAATAAAATTTATTCTTGTGGTTCTTGTTATTTCCTTTTTAGATATTCGCTATTTATATCTTCTGTTTCTTCTCATGGTTCCTCACGTAATAATTAATCTCAAGCAGTTCAAAAATTACCTCATCACCGGACTTATTACCGGCCTAGTCCTTGTTGGTGCTCACAGCTATTGGCTGGTACCCTCTTTGTTTTCCCGGCCCCCTTCACTCCCGACTACGTATACCCGTCCATCACAAATCAACGAGTTCAGTTTTGCCAGCCTCACTCATTCATTTTTTCTTATTCAGCCTCATTGGCCCAAAAATATTTTTGGCCAAATATCACTACCCTCGCCCTATTTTTTCTTACTTCCAATTTTGGCTTTCCTACCTATGGTTGTAGTTCCCCGGGATAGGCGAGTTGCCTTCTGGATCATCTTAGCCCTGCTATCGGCCTTCTTAGTTAAGGGAAGTCAGCCTCCTTTTACACAAATATATCCCTGGTTATTCTCTCACTTTCCGGGATTTTTCCTATTTCGTGATCCAACCAAATTTTTTCCACTATTGGCCTTGAGTTATTCAGTGTTATTGGGTTATTCTTGCCAGTACCTGTTCCGGAATTTCCGGTGGCTAACTTTTCTGATCATTGCTTATTTAATTTTCCTGATATCTCCGATATTAATCGGCCAAGGTACCGGATTGTTTTCTTTACCTAGAAACTCTAATTCATACTTGCAACTTGCTAGGTATTTGGAATCGGATCCAAACCCGGGGAGCATAGTGTGGATACCCTCCAAGCCTCCGCTAGGCTTCTCCAGCCCCATTCATCCGTCTACCGACGCTCTTACCTTGCTTAGTCGCCGTCCGTTTGCAGTCGGAGTGGTGGGGAATTACGAGTTGTTGAATTTCTTGCGAGATGCGTCCGCTTCGGGTCAGTTATTATCTGTTGCTGGCGTCCGTTATCTTGGCATAAGCGCTCCTGATCCAAAAAGAGATAGTCAAAAACTAGAAGATTTAAAATATCGCGAAATTTTCACTAACCAACTTTCCAAGTTACCGTGGATTAAGTCACGAACCGACTTTGGTCCAGTGACGCTTTTTGAAATCCAGTCAATTCAACCGCTTATTTCCCTCCGCTCCCAAACTAAATTTATAATTGGCGGAGACTCTATTTATAAGCAAGAACCAGATCTTTCTACCACTTCTTTAGTTTTTGTAGAGTCCCAACCAGGCTTGCTTAATCGCATATATGAATACCCACAAGCATCTTTATTGCTTGACCATAAAACCTTAATTGACATCGCAGCAAATTTGATCCCTTCTGAGAGTTTATATTTTCCTAGCCATCAACTTGATTTTGATCCTGACATATCTGGTTGGTGGAAGCGCGAGTCAGCCGATCTGATTGCTTGGAGGGATTTTTTGCATACCAAATATAATTTGGATAACCAGGATTTTGACTATGGGCAAGGCTTAGCTATCTCGGAGGGCAAAAATACATTAACTATAAAAGTTAACAGCAAGTGCGAAAGTTCATGCATTCTTCTTGCTCGTTCAATGCAAAGCAGCCGGGGAGGAAATATCTCATTTATTCAATCTGGAAAGCCAATTTCTATCATCTCAACCATGAATATAAATCCAGAGTTTTCTACACTTACAATAGCCGGATCTAAAGACATTCCGGTCCAGACTTTCACATATGATCGCGCTGATTTTTATTGGAAGAAAGTTGGCATAATCAATACCAAAGAAAATCTGAGTATTACGACTGTTGGTGACATCAATGTCATAAATGCTTTAGCGATTGTCCCCAGTGAATCTTGGGAGGAGGTCCAAAAAAAGTCTGAAGTATTATTAAGTCGTACTATCGTTCCAAAATATCCTTTTGTTCCTCCGTCTCTATCATTTAAAAAGATTAATCCCACCAGGTACGTTTTGAACGTAACTGGAGTCAAAGAGCCCATAAGTTTAGTTTTTTCTCAAAATTACGATCCACTTTGGAATCTTTCCGGCCAAGCTCCTGTGCCTGTGTATAGTTTTTTGAATTCATACTCCATTGTAAGCAATGGTGAATACACCCTTGACTTCACGCCGCAAAAATATGTGTGGATGCAGTGGATTTGGGATAAAATAAGTGAAACTAAATGAAACAAAAACTCTTGGCCATATTTCAAACCCAAACCCTGCGGCAGTCGGCGATCACGGTAGTCTCCACCTTTTTGTCCTCCGGGCTGGGAGCAGTATATTACCTGCTGTTGGCCAGGCTGCTGGGTCCGGCCCAATACGGCTTGTTTTTCATAGTTATCGCCGCTATGGGAGTGGTTTTGCCTGTGGCGGATTTGGGCCTGGGCCAGAGCCTGGTCCGCTTTGTGAGCGCTAACAAAACGGACCGCAAATATTTCCCCTTCGTTAATTTAGCCTTGAGGACAAAGTTGGTGAGCGGGGCCATCACTTTAATAATTTTCTTGGTTTTATCTTCGTTTATAGCCCGCTTTATTTTTCACCAGCCGGCCGTGGCCGGTTTGCTTCCCTGGGTGGGCTTGGCGGTATTGGGGCAAATATTGTTTTTTTTGACTTTGGCTGTTTTTCAGGGCACCCAGCGCTTTGCATTGTGGGGCGGGTTTCAGGTGGGCACCAACTTTATCCGTTTGTTGTTGGTGTTGCCGTTGATATTCTTGGTCAAATTTTCCGCCGGCCTGGCCCTGGGAGTTTTCGTGCTGGCGTATTTTTTGGGTTTTGGCCTGTCTTTGCTGTTTATAGATAGAAAATTTTTATCTTCAATTCCAACGAGTTCTCAAGTTAAATCATTTTGGGATTTTAATAAATGGACGGCCGCCGTGGGAGTTCTGACCGCCGTCGCCAACCGGGTTGATATTTTGCTGGCGGCCAGATTTTTGAATTTGACCCAGGTGGGGATTTATTCTTTGGCTACAATCATGGTGGCCTTTTTATCTCAACTGGCCGGCGCTATCGGGGCGGTCACCACGGCTAAATTTGCCAGCTTTCAAGATCCGGAAGCTTCAAAAAGATATTTGGGCAAAGCAATTTTGTTTGTGGGGGGGATTTCTTTGCTGGTGGCTCTGGCCATGCTGCCGGTGGCCGGAATTGTCATTTGGTTTGCGGGGAAAAGTGATTATGCCGCGGCCTGGGGGCCGTTTGTGATATTGCTGGCGGGCTTGGTGATATTTTTGTTCACCAATCCTATTAGAGACAGCCTGATGTATTATCATGCCCAGCCCCAGTTTTTCTTTTGGTTGAGCCTGGGCCAGGCCATGGCCGTTCTACTGGCAGGGTGGTTTTTAATTCCTTTATGGGGAGTGACGGGGGCGGCCCTGTCTTTTACGGCGGGGCAAATTTTTGTGGCCGGGACGTCAGTTTGGTATTACCGGAAAACCGCTTATGCCTAAAATTACGGCTCATTGTTTGGTTAAAAACGAGGAAAATTGGATTTGGTATGCGTTAAATTCCGTTTTGGACTGGGTGGATGAAATTCTGGTTTGGGATACCGGTTCGACAGATAATACAGTAAATATTATTAAATCTATAGATAATCCCAAAATAAAATTTAAGCAAGCCGGGCCGGTTGATCTAAATTCATTTACGCAAATCCGCCAAGCCATGCTGCAGCAGACTACGGGCAATTGGCTAATGATTCTGGATGGTGATGAAATTTGGTCGCAACAAGCCATCAATAAAACTGCAAAACTTATTAAAAGTAATAAAATTCAAAACCTGGAATATTTAATCCATCCTTATTACGGTCTTTTGGGAGATGTTTATCACTATCAAGAACCCAAAGGGGGGAAATATCACATAGACAAGTATTCAGGCCATATCACTATCCGGTTTTTTAATTTGTCTCTCCTGCCCGGACTTCATTTTGATAAACCTCATGGGCAGCAAGGAATTTTTGATCAAAGCCAAACGCTCATCCAAGACCGGATACCCCATAAGTACAAATTTATGAATGATTGTGCTTATTTGCACGCCACCCATTTACATAGGTCGCCAAATGATCTAAATGTTATGAAACGCAATTTCAAGTTTAAATACGAAGTGGGCCGAAAATTTTCTGAAGACTTTGCATATCCGGCGTCCTTTTATCTACCCCATGGAATGAATGTACCAACTGTGTGGAAACCGGCGGGTCTTTCTTATTGGCTCATGGCTGATTGGCAGACTCCCTTAAAATGGCTGCGCCGCAAATTTTTTGATCCGCCTTCAGGTTATTGAAAATAATTTTTCCACCACAGTTCCAGCATCAACAGTTTCCAAAGCTGGGGGCCAAAATCATTTTTTTCACTGTGTTCGTCCAACATTTGCGCGATCTGATTTTTCGGATAAACATTATTGATATGGGATTTTTTGTCCAATAAAATTGATCTGGCATACGGATTTAATTCCTGAGAAAACCATTTAGACAGAGGGATACTGAAACCCATTTTTGGCCGGTGCAGGATTTCTTTAGGAAGAAGATCTTCCAGCGATTTTTTGAAAATGTATTTTGCACAATTTCTTTTGACTTTTAAAGCAAAGGGAATTTGAGCGGCTAGCTCGGCCATTTTGTAATCCAAAAGAGGAGACCTGCATTCCAGGGCGGCTTTCATACTGGCCAAATCTACTTTAGCCAGTAAATCGTCCGGCAAATAATATTTAAAATCGGCGGACAGGATTTTGTCTCTGATGTCTGCCGCTTTTGCATTTTGGTACGCGCTTCTGTAAACGTTTTTGGGATTTTCAAAATTAAAATGAGTTTTATATTCAAAATATTTTTCCAATACGCCATGATGAAGACTTTTTAAATACCTGCCCACGGGGAAATATTTGGCCAGCGGGGATAATAGATAGTCGCGCTGCAGCTTTAGATGATGCGCATAACCGGTAAAGTTTTCGTCTCCGCCGTCTCCATTTAAAATAACCGTTACATATTGCCTAGCCAGTTTACTGACTAGGTAAGTAACCAGGGCGCTGTTGTCAGCAAACGGTTCTTCAAATTGTCCGGCCAGTTCCGGTAAAATATCCACCGACCCGGGTTTTACCTGTAAAACCGTGTGTTGGGTATGAAAAATATCTGAAACTATTTGGGCATATTTTGATTCGTCATATTGAGTTTCGGAAAAGCCGATGGTAAAAGTTTTAATCGGCTTCGCGGACAATTTTGCCATCATGGCCACGATACTGCTGGAGTCGACCCCGCCGGATAAAAATGCGCCGATGGGCACGTCCGAAATCATCCGCAATCTGGTGGATTCTTCCAAAGTTTGTAATATTTGGGTTTTCCACTCATTTTCTGATAGATCAAGTTTTTTAGTGAAATCGATTTCCCAGTAACAATGCTTATTTAAAGTTTTATGTTTTAGGTCTAAAGTCAGATAGTGTCCGGGTTCCAATTTGTAAATATTTTTAAAACCCGTTTGGGGAGCCGGGACATAACCATAAGCCAAATAAGTTTCCAGGACACCGGTATCCGGCTCCGCTTTTATTTCCGGCAGAATCAGCAAGGCTTTGAGTTCCGACGCAAAAGCAAAAATTTCCGAGTTGAAAAAGTACTTTAGGGGTTTTTTGCCCACCCGGTCGCGGGCCAGAAAAACCGTTTGTTTTTGAATATCATAAATCGCAAAGGCAAACATGCCCCGCAAATGGTCTACGCATTTAACTCCCCACTTATCATACAAAGCCAGAATCACCTCCGTATCGGATTTGGACTTAAACTTGTAACCATATTTCTCCAATTTTTTCCGCTCTGCCCAAAAGTTATAAATTTCTCCGTTGAAAGTAATCCAATATCTGTTCTTATATGTCATGGGCTGGTGTCCGGCCGCTGATAAGTCAATAATTGCCAAGCGGCGGTGCACCAAGCCTACTTTCCTGTCCGGGGAAATGTATATTCCCTGGTCATCCGGACCGCGGTGGGCAATTTTGTCTGACATTAAGGCCAAATCCCTTTCGTCAATTTTTCCGGATTTAAGATAAATCTTGCCGGCGATTCCGCACATAGCTATTGGTTATTATATACTTGAATCACATGAACGATCCGGTGGGAGCCAAAACTTTGGATATTATGGCCGGCGCCAAAAATTATAACCGCTGGCTTTTCGGCCAAATCCGCCCCTGGTTAGTTTCTCCCGTGGCCGAAGTGGGGGCCGGCACCGGCACTTTTGTCCAGATGATGAGCGATTTGGGGCTGGCGGTTACCGCCGTCGACTACAACCCTCAATATTTAAAAGTCATTCAAAAAAACCATTCAGGAATTTCCACCCTGGAGATGAATTTGGAAAAACCCTGGCCGGCGGCTTTGAGAAACAAATTTTCCAGCGTCATCTCTTTGAATGTCATCGAACACATCACCGATGATTTTCAAGCCCTGGCCAATATTTTTGCCATGTTGCGTCCTTCCGGACGGGCAGTCATCTTAGTTCCGGCCCACGGATGGGCGTATGGCACTCTGGACAAAAATTTAGGCCATGTGCGCAGATATGACGCAAAAAGCCTAACCAAATTGCTTGAATCTGCGGGTTTCACCGTAACATGTGTCCGTTATTTAAATATTCTGGGGTTAATAGGTTGGTGGGTTAATGGTGTTCTTTTCCGCAAACCCACAATTCCCACATCCCAACTTCGCTTTTTTGATTTTATTTCCCCCTCATTCTTTTCTTTGGAAAAATATATTTCTTTACCAATAGGATTATCATTATTGGCTGTGGCCCGAAAACCATGAAAGTTTCAATTATCATTCCCGTTTATAACGAAGAGAAAACAATA
>LCKS01000002.1 GCA_001001555.1 Candidatus Amesbacteria bacterium GW2011_GWC2_45_19
ATATATTTCTTTACCAATAGGATTATCATTATTGGCTGTGGCCCGAAAACCATGAAAGTTTCAATTATCATTCCCGTTTATAACGAAGAGAAAACAATATCTGCGATATTAGAAAAAGTTCGGCAATCCAAGCTTCCTGCAGGTTTTACCAAGGAAATAATAGTTGTCGACGACGCCTCGACCGATTCCACGTTAAAAAAGATTAAAAATCTTAATCTTAAACTTAAACTTAGACTAATTACTCATTCCGTCAACCGGGGCAAGGGCGCGGCCATTCTTACCGGCTTGTCAAAATCCACCGGTGATCTGGTTTTGATTCAGGATGCCGATTTGGAGTATGACCCCGCGGATTATGTCCGCTTGCTCGAGCCGTTCAAGAATAAAAATGTTCAAGTCGTTTACGGAAGTCGTTTGCTAAATTATCCTCTCAAACTTTTTGGTAAACATAAAACGCCCATGCCGATTCATCTTATAGCCAATAAATTTCTCACCCACCTTACCAATTTTCTTTACGGTCATAAGGTGACAGATATGGAAACCTGTTATAAAGTAATGAATAGAAAGCTGATGGTTTCTCTTTCTGTTAAAGCCAATCGCTTTGATTTTGAACCGGAAATTACAGCCAAGATTTTGAAAAAGGGCATTTCTATAGTCGAGGTGCCCATAAAAGTCAAACCTCGAAGTTACGCCCAGGGCAAAAAAATCGGCTGGCAGGACGGGTTAATAGCCATCTGGACGCTTATTAAATACCGGTTTGTTGACTAATATGAAAGTCGCTATTTTGAGCTTTTACTCCGGAATACTTGATAGAGGAGTCGAAGCCTTTGTCTATGAACTCTCTAACCGTCTAGTCTCGTTTGGTTACAGGATTACCGTTTACCAAACTGGCCCGGCAATGAAAGGATCAAAATATAAAACAGTAACCGTCCCAATTAAAGTGCACTTTTCTTCAGAAGGTTTGCTGGCTGCCGGTATAAATCAAGTAAAGGATATTTTAGCTGGCAGGGAATTTGCTGTTAAGTCATTGGCCTTAATTGATCCAGATACCCAAATAATAATCCCCACCAATAATCGCTGGCAGGGGATATTAAGCAAGTTTTGGGCTACACGGCATCATGCCAAAATGATCATTTCTGGCCATGGCGGTCCCGGAATAGACGAAAGAATTGCTTTATGGAGTTTTCCGGATGTGTTTGTACCATTGTCTAATTTCCAACGTGATTGGGCCAGAGCAGCAAACCCGTTTCTTAAACGACTGATCAAAATTCCCAACGGAGTCGATGTTGAAAAATTTTCTCTTAAAACTAAGCCTTTAGAAATAGATCTTCCCCGGCCTATTGTCTTGTGTGTTGGGGCCATGTGGCCATGGATGAAAAGACAAGACCTGCTGATAAAAGCCATGGGGCAGCTGTCATCAGGTTCGCTTCTTCTAGTTGGTGATGGGGAAGGAAAGGGCCTGTTACAAAAGCTTGGAAACACACACCTCAAAGGGAGATTTAAAATAATATCTCTCCCATATGATCAAATGCCCAAAGTATATACAGCCTGCGACGTTTTTACCTACCCCACTAGTTCCTGGGAAGCGTTTGGCATAGTTTTATTAGAAGCTATGGCCTCCGGACTACCCGTAGTAGCCAATGATGATCCTATCCGCCGGGAAATAGTAGGGGACGCCGGCCTATTTGTTGATCCCACAAACACGGCTGCTTACGCCCGGGTTCTAGAAAAGGCCTTGAATACTAACTGGGGAGATAAACCGCGCCGCCAGGCCGCCAAGTTTTCCTGGGACAAAATAGCCAAACAATATGATCTCTGTTTCCATTTTGTGGCATAATATGGGTATGGTTCCTAAAAGATTACAGGCAGTGTTGTGGAGCGTTGGTACCGATAAATTAGATTTACAGCGGGATAAGGACTATATTATTCACCAGATATTGGCTTATGGGAGATGGGAAGATATAAAATGGCTGTTCAGTACTTACGGAATGAGTCAGGTAAAAGACGTGTTTGTTAAACATCCGGCAAAAGACTACTATCCGGCAGGATTTAAGTTTGTTAGTAAGATATTATTAAGGGTTGGAGATGCACTGGATTTCCAAAAATATGACCGATTTGCACCTAGAGTCATTGGATAAGTATAGGCTGGAAATATTTAAACAGCTCCGCCGTTTTTCAAGCCTGGGAGTGTTGGCTGGCGGGACCGCGATTGCCTTACAGATTGGACACCGCAAGTCATACGACTTTGATATTTTTACCCACAAACCTTTGGAAAAAGGATTGTTTCGGAAATTAAAGACAATTTTTGGTGGCGGGGTATTAAAGACATACGAATCAAAAGTGCAACTAAACGTTACTGTCGGGGAAAATGTAAAAGTTACTTTTTACTATGATGGATATGGTCCCTCTCTGGATACGATTAAGACGGACGGAATCGACTTACTGGATTTAGGGGATCTGGCTAGCAATAAAGCTTTGACATTGGGGGGTCGTGGCCAATGGAGAGACTATGTAGATATTTACTTTTTAATCAAGGAGAAATGGGTAAGGTTAGAGTCGGTGATAGATATGGCCGAGAATCGGTTTGGGGGAGAATTTTCCCGGAAGTTGTTTTTGGAGCAATTAACATACACTGATGATTTGGGGAAATTTGAGATAGAATTCTTGCGGGATGAGGTGGTCCCGGGTGAAATAGACGCGTTTTTTGAAGAACAAGTGAAAGCGTATACCCAAAAACAAATTCTTGTTGAGACATGATCTCTGTTTCCATAATTGCCTTAAATAAAGAAGTTATCCTGCCCCAATGTCTGGATAGCGCCCGGAAAGCATCTGACGATGTAGTTATTATTACCAATGCCGGCCATAAATTTGTCAATTTCGCCGACCAAAAAAATTACGCCGCCTCCAAATGCAAATATGATTGGGTACTGTCACTCGACGCCGACGAAGAATTGTCACCGGAACTTGTCTATGAACTACGAACTATAAACTATGAATATGCGGCCGCAGTTGCATATCGAATTCCCAGATTAAATATCATTTTCGGTAAAGCGATTTTACATTCAAATTGGGAGCCTGCGGCTGATACCCATATCTGGCTTTTTGACAAAACTAAATGCCGTTGGGTGGGTGAAGTGCACGAGGAAATAGTGGCGGATGGACCGGTGGGCCAATTGCGGGGCCGCAAAATTCATCACAGTTATAAATCCGTCGAGGAATTTATGACCAAGACGAATGATTATTCTTCCAGAGAGACCGAAGTTGTAAACCCTTTTTATGATTTTCTGCGCAGATATATTTGGCACCGGGGATTTTTGGATGGCTGGCACGGATTATTCTTAAGCTATTTAATGTTTATTTATCATCTCGTAACATGGGTAAAGAAAAATTCTTCCTGATCTTAATTCTTGTTCTCGGGCTTGGACTTCGATTAATTAAACTGGATCAAAGCTTGTGGCTGGATGAAGCTTCCCAAGCCCAACTCTCTTCTTTATCCGTATCTCAAATCTGGTCCGGCCGCCCAGGCGACTTTCATCCGCCCTTATTTTATATTTTGTCCCATTACTGGCTGCAACTTGGCAGCTCCGAACCTTGGCTGCGTTTGCTGCCAGTTGTTTTTGGAGTGATAAATATTTTGGTTATTTATTATTTTGTTTTATACCTCACCCCCAACCCCTCTCCTGTTACAGGAGAGGGGAGTAATAGGGGAGAGGTATTGGGTTTACTCTCGGCATTTCTGCTGGCCATTAATCCCTTCCATGTCTATTATTCCCAGGAATTCAGGATGTATTCTCTGCTGGCTCTGCTGGGGACTCTGTCCATGCTGGCATTTATCAAAAAAAAGCGGTCGTTAATTTTGATAAATGCTCTTCTTCTCTATACCCACTACTCCTCTATATTTCTTATCTTGGCCCAATTCGTCTATGTTATCGTCTTCGACCGCAAATATCTTAAACTTAGCACCTGGCACCTAGCACTTAGCACTTTGCTTTACTTGCCTTGGCTGCCGCAATTTCTGGTTCAGCTCCAATCCGGCGTTAACATCGACACTTACCTGCCCGGCTGGCGCAGTATTCTTACTCTCTCTCCGCTTAAATCCTTGCCTCTGATCTTATTTAAATTCGTGGCCGGCCGGATCAACCTCCTGCCCAAATATATCTACGCTGTATATATTGTTTTTGTACTAGTCGTAACTGCGGCCGGATTGGCTTTAGCTCGCGGTAAACGCCGCCTGCTGTACACCTGGCTGTTTGTCCCCATTATCGGCAGTATTTTTCTGTCTTTCTTTATTCCCCAAACCCAGCCTTTCAGACTGATTTTTACTCTGCCGGCCCTGGTGATTCTCCTGGCCGAAGCCAGTACCCGTTTCCCCAAATTATTTCTCGCTCTGCTTATTTATATCGCCGTGGTAGGCAACTATACTTATTTTACCCGCCCCCGCCTGCAGCGGGAACAATGGCGCCAGGCCATTACATTTTTGCGGCAGCAAAACACTACCGTGATGGTTAAATTTTTTGATAAGTTCGCTCCGTTTTATTGGTATGGTCCCGATTTAAGGGTCGTAACCGGAATTCCGGAAAATGAAAATAAGTTTTATTTAATGGAATATTTGACCGGACTCACCGATCCCCAGCGCACAACCGAAGAGCAAATTGCAGATAAGGGATACAAATTAACGAAGACTTACAACTACGAAGGGGTAGGATTTATATATGAATATTCTCGCTAGTTTAATTCACGCCGTTATTCTTTGGTCTCTGCGGTTTTCCCCTTTTCCCGAACTTTTCGTTTATCCCTATCTTACTGCCCGCGGTTTTCTGCCTTACGCCCAAATTTTGGACCAGCACTTTCCGGGGTTGATGTTTTTTCCCATTAACTTTTTTACTTTAGGTTTCACCGACCCCGCCGCATTTAAACTGCTTTTGATATTAATAGTTCTTCTTCAGTCGGCCTTAGTTTACAAAATCAGCCGTTCGCGGCTGGCAGTTTTGGCCTACGCTCTCTGGCAGCCGATTTTTGAAGGAAATTATCTCTGGCTGGATACTTTCTTGGGACTATTTATCTTGCCGGCTTTTTTCTTTTTCACCAGCGGGCTTTGGATCTGGTCGGGATTATTTTTAGGAATGGGAGTCGTTTTCAAGCAAACTCTGATTCCCCTGGTGGCTTTTGCCGCAATAATTCTTTTGTGGCGCAGGAAATTTGCCGCTCTGGTTAAATTTTCATTGGCCGCCCTGTTTCCCTCCATTCTTATATTGGCCTATTTTTATTCCCGCGGCATTTTGCAGGACTTTTGGTATTGGACCGTCCAGTTTAATCTGACCACTTACGCTGCCGGCGGCCGCGGCGGGCCAAATTTTTCAGAGATAATAAAGCTAGCCATACCAATTTTAGTATTGATACTCGTCTGGTTTAAAAATAGGGAATTTAGACTTGGGCTAGGCTGGCTGATTTTTTCCGTGATCGGCGCAGTTGCCCGCTTTGACTTATTACATCTTCAACCGGCCATACCTTTTTTGGCTATCGCCTTTTCCAAATTATTTTCCCGAAGTCGGAACTTGGCGGCCGGCCTTTTCGTTTTAAGCATTTTGCTGTTTGGCGTATTTTATATTCGGGCCCCCAAATATCCGGCGGTTCTCTTTTTTGATAAGGACACCGACCGGCTGGTAAGCGCGATTAAAAACCGGGTTTCAGATTCCGACAAAATATTTCTTCTGGGCGTTCAGCCCCATCTTTATGCGCTGACCGGCACTCTCCCCCCGGGAAATATTTTTGTATTTCAATTTCCCTGGTTTCTGAAAATCGCCGGCCGGCGGGTTTTAGACTCCCTAAAAACCGACCCGCCGAGTTTGGTTGTCTATGACGACCAAAACCGGATTGATGGCCAATATTTACGCGATTATGCTTCTTACCTGGTAGAATATGTGCAGTCGCATTACCTGCCGGTGTACCGGCAGGGGAGTGTAACTATTTATGCGCGTAGGAATTGACGTTTCATCTGTTGTTTACGGCACCGGGGTTTCGGATTACGTGATTAATTTGGTCCAGCACCTGCCGTCGGATGTTCTAGTTCCCTTTGGCTTTTCCCTGCGCCGCTTCTCTGAACTAAAAAGGTTAGTCCTTAAAGGAGTAACCTTGCCGTTTCCCCCGACCTTGATGCATTACCTTTGGAACCACTTGCACGTTATAAATGTTGAGACTTTTACCGGTCCTCTCGATATTTATCATTCGTCGGATTGGACCCAAGGCCCCTCTCGGGCTAAAAAGGTGACCACAGTTCACGATCTGTCCCCATTCTTATATCCGGCTGAAACAGATCCCCAAATTATGGCCGTGCACACGGCCCGCATGAAATGGGTCGTTAAAGAGTGCGATAAAATAACCTGCGTTTCCAATTCCACCGCGGCCGATCTTCAACGTTTATTTTCCGTGCCGTCTTCTAAAATTTCCGTCATTTATGAGGCTCTGCCCAGTAAATATTTATCTCTCAAGCCCCAAATTACCAAAAATGTCAATTACGTTCTTGCTATCGGCGCCCGCCAGGGTCGCAAAAACACCGATCGGCTTAAAGCCGCCTGTGCTAAGTTAGGGCAAAAATTAATTATCGCGGGCGAGGGTTCAGAATTGGGCTACGTTTCGGATCAGGACCTGGTTAATTATTTAGCCGGTGCTTCGGCTTTTATTTACCCCAGCCTTTATGAAGGTTTTGGCCTGCCCATCTTGGAAGCGTTTTATTATCAAGTCCCGGTGGCTTGTTCAAATACATCTAGTCTGCCCGAAGTAGGCGGTGACGCCGCTGTCTATTTTGATCCTCTGTCTGTCGAATCCATAGCAACGGGTATAACCCAGGCCATTAAAGATCGGGACCGGTTAATCGCCGCCGGCACCCAACAGCTGGCCAAATTTAGTTGGGAGACCACGGCCCAACAGACTTTACAGGTGTATAAGTCCCTCGTATGAGTAAAAAATTCAAATTATTGTTAAAAGGCAAAACCTGCGTATTTATCGACTGGGCCAATGTGTATGGGTGGCGTCAGTCATTGAAGACGGAAGTAGATCCAGCCAAACTCTACCATCACCTTAAGTCATATAAAACAGTAGAGGAAATCAGATTCTATTACGGAACCGATAACAATTCTAAATCGAAGACGTTCATGAAAAAAATGTCCCCCAGGTTTCCCCAGGGGCGTGATTAATTGCTATTATATACCAGCCTACTTAATTGTCAATGCTCATCGGAATTGATGCCAACGAGGCCAATTTAACCCCCAACTTAGTGGGCATAAATGAGTATGCTTTTAATTTGCTATGGGCGATTAGCAATTTGCAAACAGAACATAAGTTTGTAATTTATCTGAAAACTCCGCCTCGGAAAACGCTCCCACCTGAAAGGTGGGATTGGAAATACCGGGTCATTCCGGCTCCCTTATTTTGGACCCAAACCAGATTGCCGTTTGATCTATTTTTCCACCAACCCCGCCCCGATGTCTTCTTCAGCATGACCCACTACGCACCACGTTTTTCACCCATCCCCACGGTCGTGGCCATTATGGATTTGGGATTCCTGCGGACTCCGGAACAATTTACTCCCAAAGACTTTAATCAATTAAAGAGCTGGACCGGATACTCCGTCAAGAACGCCGCCAAAATAATCGCCATTTCCCAATACACAAAGCAGGATATTATCAAGAATTATCACCGTAATCCAAAAGACATCATAGTTACTCTTCTGGGTTACAACACCAAGCTCTTTAAGCTAGCTCACAAGCCCCCTAAGCCTTATATACTATTTTTAAGCAGTCTCAAACCGAGCAAAAATGTGGAGGGCCTCATTCGCGCTTTCCATCAACTTGGTACTCAGCACTTAGCACTTAGCACTAAACTGGTCATCGCCGGCAAAAAGGCCTGGCTGTACGGCCAAATATTTGCTTTAGTTAAACGGCTGGGTCTGGAGGACAGGGTTAAATTTACCGGCTTCGTGGACGAAGCCGCTAAAGTGACTCTCATGCAGGAAGCTAGCGCCTATGTCCTGCCTAGTTTTCATGAAGGATTTGGCATTCCGGTATTGGAAGCCATGGCTTGTGGTACACCTGTCGTTATTTCCCAAGTGGCTAGCCTACCGGAAGTTGCCGGCAATGCCGGAATCTATGTCGATCCTTATTCTCCGGCCAGTATCGCGGATGGAATAAAAACGGCCATCGGACCAAAACGGGAAGAATTTGTGCACGCAGGCCTAAAGAGAGTAAAATTATTCAGCTGGGCCAAATGCGCCCAACTCACCCTAACATGTTTAGAGACCGCAACGGCAGACCGTTAACTATCCTACAAGTTTTACACAAGGGGATCGCCAGAATCTTCAATATTTTCCTGGACCTCGAGCTGTACTTGCTTTATCTGGTAGGCCTGGTTCCCTCGCATCTTTTCCGCAAATTTGCCTACCAACTCTGTGGGATGAAATTAAAAGGCACAATTCACATGTGGGCCAGGTTTTATAACCCAGCTAATATCGAGATTGGGGAGGGCACCATAGTCGGAGATCACGCTTTTCTTGACGGACGGGCCAAACTGAAAATCGGCAGTCACGTGGATATCGCTTCCGAAGTCATGATTTACAACTCTGAACATGATTTGACCGCAGAAGACTTTATGGCCACTGTTGCCCCGGTGGAAATCAGTGACTATGTCTTTATCGGCCCCCGGGCCATTATTTTGCCGGGAGTTAAAATAGGCCGCGGAGCCGCAGTTGCGGCTGGAGCCGTAGTCACCAAAGATGTACCGGATTTTAACGTTGTCGGCGGCGTCCCCGCTAAGATAATAGGGGAGAGAAGTAATAAAAATTTAAAGTATCGACTAGGACGGGCCAGACTATTTCAATGAAGATAATTATAGCTATACTTATAGGCATTTATTTGATGTTGCCTTCTCCCAAATTTCCTGACGTGCCTCCCGGCTCACTTCAATCAAATGAACCGGCAGACACCGAAAGCGTTTACCGTCAGGCTTATTACACCAATCTTGCCCGTCCGGAAATAATGGATTATTACGACCGGGCCTTCCGCGGCCCCATCCAATACCGTTTAAATCTGCCTCCTGAAGACGCTTATTCTGTCATCCGTGACCAGACCAGAAGCAGTTTTTTGGAGCAGATAGTCCATCCCGGGCGGGAGTCGTTGTATATTAATGCCTTCGTGCCCACCAAGCCTACCGAACAGATCAATATCAACGGTGTTCATTACCTGAACAAAGTCACTATCCGTTATCTGCCCTCTCATCCCATCTCCCGTCTGACTGTCCTGGCCCTGTCTAGCCTGTTATTCCTGTGGCTGGTTAAAGAATATTCCCATGTCTAAATACTTATTAGCTTTAATATTAATTTTTGCAGCCCTTTACCCTAAGTTTCCCCTGTTGGGAGTATCCGGCACTTTCGTGGCCGTCCGCCTGGAAGATTTTGTCATCGCCGCGGCCATTGCCTTTTGGGGACTGACCGCTATGCGTCAAAAATACCTGCCTGTCCACCGCTCGATTCTCCTATATCTGGCGGTAGGTTTCGTCTCCGTTTTTTCCGCCGTTTTTGTTACCAAAACGGCTGGTCTTAATCTGGGCTTTCTGCACGCCCTCCGCCGGGTAGAATACATGGCTCTTTTTGCCGTGGGTTTCCACTTCCTGCAAAACCGGGATCAATTGCATTTTCTCATCCGCACTTTTCTGATAATTTCTCTGCTGGTGTCTATTTTTGGTCTGGGTCAGCAATTTTTGGGCTGGCCGGTCATCTCCACCACCAATAGTGAATTTGCCAAAGGCCTGGCCCTGACCTTGGGAGAAGGGGCCCGCATTAATTCTACTTTTGCCGGTCATTACGACCTGGCCGCCTTTTCCATTTTTCCCTTGTTTCTGGTCATCGCCCTGCTGACCCTGCCCCGGATTCGACACAAATGGGTTTTAGTGGGCATTGGTTCTTTGGCTTATTGGACCATGCTTCTGTCCGCTTCCCGGGTCACCTTCGCCGCTTTTTACGTCACCGCCGCCCTCTTTTTGCTGCTCATTCATAAGAGGCTTTGGCTCATACCCCTGATGGCCTTAGCCATTTTCAGCATTTTGATCTCTCCCCAGCTGCTGGGCCGGTACCGCGAGCTTTTAATCAACCACGTCTATGCCGCCGAGACAGCGGCTGACGAAGAAGTGCCCGATGCTCTCAAACCCCCGGCTGTTCCCGAAGACCGCTCATTCAATATCCGCCTCCAGGCCGAATGGCCCCGGGCCCTGCGGGCTTTTTATCAAAACCCGGTTTTGGGCACCGGTTTTTCTTCCGTCGGCCTGGCGGTGGACAACGATTATCTGCGCCTGCTGGCCGAAACCGGCCTGTTGGGATTTTTGGCCTTCGGTCTGATCATGCTGCGCATCTTTAAGTCCGCCCGGCCTTATTTGCGCGCTCCCAATTCTCCCCCGGAGGCCTTTATCGTCGCCGTAACTCTGGGATTGGTGGGCCTGCTGCTTAACGCCGCTTTTATCGATGTTTTTGAAGCTTCAAAAATTGCCGTTATTGCCTGGACCTTGCTTGGAGTAGCTGAAAAGGCCAAAATATTGGTATGATCCGCCGTTTTCAATATCTTTTCCTTGGCTTGCTCCTGGTCTTGGGGTTTGTAGTCCGCCTTTACAAAATCACCAACCCCATTGCCGATTGGCAGTCCTGGCGCCAGGCAGATACCTCCGCCGTCACCCGCAACTGGGTGAAAAACGGCGTAGACGTTCTCACTCCCCGTTACGATGATTTTTCCGACGTCTCCGGCCGTGGTCTATTTAACCCCAACGGTTACCGTTTCACCGAATTCCCCCTCTTTAATCTAATCCATTATTTCCTCTATTCTCTATTATCTAATTTCTATTCTCTAGAACTAGTGGGTCGTTTGACCTCTATTCTGGCCACGCTCGTCTCCGCCGCTCTCCTTTTCTTTTTGGCTCGCCGCCATTCCACCTCGGAGGTGGCCTGGCTAACTACGGCCATCTTTCTCTTTCTGCCCTACAACATTTATTTTACCCGCGTTATCTTACCAGATCCTCTGATGGTCACCTTGGTTTTGGCGGCTCTTTTAGCCCAACCTTCTTCGCGCTTGCTGACTTGGATCTTTGGTTCTCTGGCCGTCCTGGTTAAACCCACCGCCATTTTTTTCCTCTTGCCCTTGCTCAAAGACTTTTGGCTTTTTGCCAGCCTGCTTTTACCCTTTGGCCTGTGGCGCATTTGGGAGCACCGTTCTCCCGAGGGCATTCCCGCCAGCCTGTGGCTGTTAAACGGCAATGGCATCCGCTTCCGCCCCGCCTGGTTTAGATGGCTGTTTGGCGAGAGGCTGGGGGATATGATTCTGGGTCAGTGGGGGATTTTTCCCTTCTTACTGGGGCTTTTTCAGGCCAATTCCTATTGGCTCACCTGGGCCGCCGGGGCTCTGCTGTACTTAATCGTTTTTGCCACCGGCAACATCCAGCATGATTATTACCAACTCCCTCTTATTCCTATAGTTTCCGTTTTGGTGGCCCTGGGGGCAATTCACTTCAGTACCACCCTGGCCAAAAAAGCCGTCATGGCTTTCTGCGTCCTGCTGATGCTCGGCTTGGCTTGGTATGACATCAAAGGGGATTATCAGGTTAACAATTGGCCCATCGTCCGCGCCGGCCTGGCCGCGGATAAACTTTTGCCCAAAAATGCCATCGTCGTCGCCCCTTACAACGGAGACACCGCTTTCCTGTACCAGACCAACCGCCGGGGATTTCCTAATTTGTCCTTACCCATCAAGGATTTGCGCGACCGCTTCGGCGCCCAGTATTATGTTTCGGTCAATTATGATGATCAAACCAATGCCATTATGAAAAAATATACAGTTCTTGCGCAGACTCCCGAATATGTCATCATTCAGCTCGTTGAGCCGATCCGCCCATGAAGATCCTGATGCTCCTGCCGTATTTGCCTTACCCTCCGTCAGAGGGCGGTCAAGTCCGTTCCTACAAACTCATTAAGTTGTTGTCTAGAAAGCACACCATTACTTTAGTTTGTTTTTCCCGCCAGCATAATACTCAAGACCAAATCAGTCATATGAAACAATTTTGCCGTAAAGTCATAGTTATTGAACGGGGAAAGACTTGGACTCTGGCAAATATCTTGCGCACCGGTTTTTCTCCCTATCCTTTTCTCGTCTCCATTTATTATTCTCCCCAAATTAAACAGGTCCTCCAGGAAGAGCTGCAAAGCGGCCAATACGATTTAATTCACGCGGAAATGTCATATACCCTGCCGTACCTCCCTCCTCATAACCTGCCCATTATTTTGGTCGAGCAGACTATCATGTCCCGGATATTTGGCCACCAGGCCAACACCGACAAGCGCTTGTGGTTCAGGCCGTTTATGTGGATCGACGTAGCCAAAATGCGTTTTTGGGAACAATACTTTTGGAGGAGAGTCAGCCGGGTAGTTACGGTTTCCGCCGAAGACGCCAAAGTTATCCAAAAGATAATCCCGGGCTTAAGAGTCGACGTAGTGCCTAATGGAGTAGGGGAGGATGTCAGCAATTTGCCCAAAAAACCTCATTATAATCACCGCATTTTATATATGGGTAATTATAAATGGATTCAAAATTGGGAAGCGGCAGAACTGCTGGCCAAAAAGGTTTTTCCTCTGATTAAAAAAGCTATCCCCACCGCCAGGCTGATCATCGCCGGCCAATTCCCTACTTCTGAAGTCAAAGCCCTCAAAACTTCAGGAGTGGAAATTCTGGAACTCAAGGATTCCGACACGCAGGGAGTGGTCAACGCCTATCTTGACTCCGGTCTGTTTGTGGCTCCCATGTATGCCCCGGGCGGCACCAGGCTGAAAATACTGGCAGCTATGGCAGCCATGATCCCGGTTGTCACCACCCCGGTTGGGGCCGAAGGATATGGAGCGGTTGACGGCGGATCAATTATTATCGGCACCACCCCGGAAGACATTGCCAATAAATCCATCCAGGTTTTACAGAATAAAAAGATGTATACCCAGATCGCCAATAAAGCCAGACACCTAGTGGATACCAAATTCTCCTGGGAGCCGATTGCCCAAAAGCTGGAAAGCATATATGAAGACCTTGTCCATCATCATTCTTAGCTACAACGTCAAGAAACTGCTTCTTGACTGTTTAGCTTCTATCCCAAAACATCTGGATTGGGAAGTCATCGTTGTGGACAACGCCTCAAGCGATGACTCTGGCACCGCGGTTAAACACCATTTTCCATTTGTCGCGGTCGCGCAAAACGACAAAAACTTAGGTTTTGCTGCTGGCAACAACGTTGGCATTAAAAAATCTGTCGGCCAATATATTCTTTTATTAAACCCCGATACTATCGTTTACCCCAACACTATAGAAACCGTTCTCAAATATATGCAATCTCATCCTAAAGTTGGCGCGGCTACCTGCCGGGTAGAACTCCCAGACGGTTCTCTCGATTATTCCTGCCATCGCCATTTTCCCGATCCCATCGGTTCTTTTTTACACCTGATCGGTCTGCGTCACCTTTCTAAATATTCCTCAACCCACGTTCCAAACGCTATTCATGAAATCGACGCTCTCGTTGGCGCCTTTGCCATGATCAGAAGAACTGCCGGCGATCAGGTTAGTTGGCTGGACGAGGATTATAAATTTAACGGCGAAGACATCGATTTTTGTTACAAATTAAAAGAAAAAGGCTGGAAAGTGATGTATATTCCGGACGTCAAAACTACTCATTTCAAGGGCTCATCTGTCCGGGCTATCCCAGCCGGCCGCCGCTGTTGGGCTGTCAACTCGACAGACGCCATGCGTCTTTTCTACAGCAAACACCTGGCCGCAAAATACCCCTTCTTTGTAAACTGGGCTGTTTACCTGGGTATCAAAGTTCTTGAGATTTTTAGAACGATGGGAGCTTATTTTTAAGTACCTCACCCCAGCCCTCTCCTAATTTAGGAGAGGGGGATCCGCCGCAGTGGAGGGTGAGGTATAATTTAAGCATGGGTCGGATTATTTGTATTGACGCCAGGTTGTGGGGAATTAGGCACACCGGAATAGGCCGCTATGTAGAGAATCTTATTGATAATTTACCTGGCGAAGTAATACTTATCGTTCCGCCCGATCTGAAAAACGAGCCCAAGTTGGCCAAATTTACCAAATATTACGCCCGTTTTCACCCCTACTCTTTCTTAGCCCAGCTGGAAATGCTGTGGATTCTGTCTTTTATCAGGCCAGATTTACTGCACGTTCCCCACTTTACGATTCTCGTCCTTTGGCCCGGCAGAATGGTCGTTACCATTCACGATTTAATTAAACACATTTCCAAAGGCCATGACACCACCACCCGCCATCCCCTTCTTTACTGGCTAAAGTATTTTGGATATTTAATTATTGTCTGGCTGGCCGTGCACCGGGCCAGCCATATTATTGTCCCGGCCAAATACTGGCGGGACATCTTAATCAAAAAATACGGTCTAAATCCAGCCGAAATCTCTGTCATCTACGAAGGAGTAGCTCAAACATTTTTGGGTGACTCTTTAAAGGAGACTCCTTTCAAGAGTATCCCAAGGCCGTTTGTGGTTTATACGGGAAATTTGTATCCTCACAAAAACATTCTGGTTCTTATCCGAGCCGTAGAACTAGCTAAAGTAAACCTGGCCATCGTCTGCGCCCGCTCGGTTTTTGCCGACCGCCTTCCCACTTCGCCCCGGGTGTTTTACTTAGGTCAACTAAGTGATGAACAGCTGGTAGGTCTTTATCAGCAGGCTGCAGCTTTCACTTTCCCCTCATTAATAGAAGGATTCGGTTTGCCGGGCCTGGAAGCTATGGCGGTGGGTTTACCGGTCATTGCCGCCCGGGCCTCCTGTTTGCCGGAAATTTACGGAGACGCGGCTTTGTTTTTTAGTCCTCACGATCCCGTAGATCTGGCCGATAAAATTCAAAGCCTGCTCATCGACAAAAAACTGCGCGAAATGCTAATTGCTAAAGGCCAAATGCAAGTTAAAAAATACTCCTGGGCCACTATGGCCGCCCAAACATGGGAGATTTACCAAGCCGCATCGCGTTAGTTTACGACCGGGTGAATAAGTGGGGCGGGGCGGAGAGAGTACTATTGGCTCTTCATGAAATGTTTCCCGGCGCTCCCCTCTACACCGCCGTCTATAACCCCGCAACTGCAGGATGGGCTAAAGTTTTTTCTCAAGTTATTCCTACTTTCTTACAAAAATTTCCTTTTGCCAAATCCAATCATGAACTCTACCCCTGGCTTACCCTCATCGCCTTTGAAACTCTGAAATTTGACGATTATGACATAGTTATTTCTGTCACTTCTGCCGATGCTAAGGGAATTATTACCAAACCCGGAACCTTTCATCTATGTTATTGTCTCACTCCCACCCGTTACTTATGGAGTCATAGTGAGTCGTACCGTAATGAGTTGGGAGTAGTGGGGAAAGTATTAACCACTCCATTGTTTAATTATTTAAAGTCCTGGGATTTAATCGCTTCCCGCCGCCCCGACGCATATGTCGCTATTTCAAAAACAGTCCAATCGCGGATCAAAAAATATTACCGCCTGGATTCGCAAGTAGTATACCCACCCGTAGACGTCGAACTTTTTAGTCAACCAATTACTATGAACCATGAACTAATAACTAACAACTTCTTCTTGTATGTGGGCAGATTAGTGGCTTACAAACAAGCCCAGCTCTTAGTTGAAACTTTTAATGATCTGAAATTGCCGTTGGCTATTATCGGGACAGGATCACTTGAATCAAAACTCAAAGCCATGGCCGCTCCCAACATTCGCTTTCTTGGGCAAGTGGCTGAAACCGAATTGCTTGTCTATTATCAGCATGCGCGGGCGGTTTTGTTTATTCACGAGGAGGATTTTGGCCTGGTGCCGGTCGAAGCCCAGGCTGCCGGCACCCCGGTTATCGCCTTAAACCGCGGCGGGGCCAGTGAGACGGTGATTCACGGGCAGACAGGTTTGCTGCTTGATAGCGTGTTAGATCTTAAAAATGCTATTCTTAACTTTGACCCTACTCAATTTGACCGGGAGTTTATTAAATCCCATGCCCAAAAATTTGCCAAAGACAGATTCAAAAGAGAATTTGAGAGAGCACTTGTACGTGCTTATTCTGGCCGGCGGCGGCGGCACCCGGCTGTGGCCCCTTTCCCGCGAAAATTCTCCTAAACAATTTATCAAGCTTTTTGACGGCAAATCTTTACTGCAGCTGACGGTCGGGCGGGCCGTCGAGCTAGCTCCTCCAGACCGGATATACGTCTCCACTTCCGCGAAATATGTCTCTGAAATAAAAAAACAGTGTCCCAGAATAAAGAACGAGAACATCATTGCCGAACCTCAACGTAAAGATACCGCTATTGCCCACGGCCTCGGGGCCGCCTATATTTATCACCAGAACCCTGAAGCCATAATTATTAATTTAGCCTCCGACCATCTAATTTCACCCGTCTCCGGTTTTGTTAAAGATATTCTAACCGCTGTTGAATTTGCAGACCAAAATAAATTCGTCACCGTCGGTATTAAGCCCAAGTTTCCCCATACCGGCATGGGTCACATCAAATTTAAAGGTCATGTAGGCCTCAAATTTGTTGAGAAACCCCCCCTCGATCTGGCTAAAAAATTCACAGCCTCCGGAAATTATTTATGGAATGCTAACCTGTATGTCTGGAAAGCCAAGTTATATCTGGATCTCCTCAAAAAACACGCTCCCAAAACTTATTCTTTTTTCCCCAGAATCATAAATAGCATTGGTACCGACAAAGAAAAAGAGATAATTCAACTGGCTTTTCAAATGGCTCCCAGTATTTCGGTAGATTATGCGGTTTCGGAAAAGGTCACCAATTTTGTTTGTATCACCGGACATTTTAACTGGTCAGATGTGGGAGATTGGAACGTGGTTTGGCAAAACCTGCCCCAAGACGCCGCCGGCAACGCTGTCGCGGGCAGCCGGGGGAGAGGCGAGTTAGTCGGCCTCAATTCCCAAAACAATCTATTTATTTTAGACAAACAGCTCATCACATTGGTCGGGCTTTCGGATATGGTAGTTGTAGATACGCCGGACGCTATCCTCATTTGCCCCAAAGACAACGCCCAGGCCGTCAAACAGCTGCATCAAATACTTAAGGAGCAAAAACTGCTAAAATACTTGTAATTCATGAAGTACGAACGTCTCAAACGCATCATGGATATTTTTTTGGCCCTCTTTTTGGGAATCGTCTTCTTCCCCGTAAGCCTCCTAGTTGCTCTGGCCATCAAATTGGAATCTCCGGATGGCCCGATTTTTGCCGATACTCCCAATAGAGTGGGTAAGAACGGCAGACTCTTTCACACCTATAAATTTAGATCCATGATTCCTGACGCGGTTAAATATCTCAAATCTAACCCGGGTCTTTTGGAAAAATACAAAAAAAGCAGTTTTAAACTCTACGACGATCCCCGGGTAACAAAAGTGGGTAAATTCATCCGCAAATATTCCTTAGACGAAGTGCCCCAATTTATTAATATTCTCAAAGGAGAGATGAGCCTGATTGGGCCCCGGCCGTATTATTCGGACGAGTTGGAAGAACAACAGGCAAAATATCCTCAAACCCAAGACCTGGTGAAAAAGGCCTTATCCGTCCGTCCCGGCGTCACCGGTATCTGGCAGGTTTCCGGAAGAAGCGACATTAATTTTGACAAACGCATCGAGATGGATTCGCACTACGCCGAGAACATGAACCTATGGTATGATTTAAAGATACTGTTAAAAACCCCTTTTGTGATGTTGTCCGGCAAGGGGGCCCTGTAAGATCCTGCTATGCCCGAAGAAACTTTAGTCCATCCCCTCGAAATTCAAATCCGCCGCTTTCCTCCGGTTCTCAAAATTATTTTGATCGTCCTGGCAGTTCTCTTGGGATTAACAGCCATGCTGGCAGTTTTGCTTGTCCCTCAAGTCAAAAAACTTCTGACCTCGGTTGACCGGTTAAAAGCTTCCGGTGCTAGTGTAGTGGCTGCAGCCAAAGCCCAAGACCTCAAAGCCATTGATTCACAATTGGATGTAGTCGAAAAAGATCTGGCCCAACTCTCCAAAGATTATTCACAACTATCTTGGCTTAGAATCGTTCCCATTGCTAGCTTATACTACGCCGACGGTCAGCACGGCCTGAAAGCAGGTTCCGAAATTTTAGACGCCGCTAAAATTACCGTCGCAGCCATTGCCCCTTACGCTGATTTAGTTGGCCTCAAAGGACTGGCTACGTCAGGCGATGGTATGAAAACCGCTCAAGACAGAGTTAATTTCGTAGTTGAGACCTTGGATAAAGTCCGGCCCCGGCTAACGCAAATTGGGGAGAAACTGGCCGTGGCCCGGTCTGAAGCGGACAAAATTAAACCGTCCCGTTATCCCAAATACAGCTCCCAATTGACGTCTGGAATAGCTCTCATCGATCAAGCCGCCAGCCTGGTCAACGACGCCAAACCGCTTTTAGAATCTGCCCCTTATATTTTGGGTAAAGATAATCCCCGTAAATATTTGGTTCTCTTTCAAAATGACGCCGAGCTCCGCCCCACCGGCGGCTTCATGACCGCCTATGCGGTGATTGAAGTCAGTAAAGGTAAAATTAACATCGTTCAGTCCAACGATATTTATACTCTGGATGATAAATTCCCCAAGAAACTGCCCGCCCCCGAGCCCATCAAAAAATATCTGCCCAACGTTCCTTACTGGTATCTGCGCGACCAAAACCTGTCCCCTGATTTCAAAGTTTCCATGGATACTTTTTACCCCAATTACCTGCTCACCAAATCTCCCGCCGTTGACGGTATTATTGCCGTGGATACCCAATTGCTGGTAGACCTGCTCAAAGTCACCGGCCCCATCGGCGTTTCCGGTTTTGGCAACTACAGCGCCGAAATCGACAAACGCTGCAACTGCCCCCAGGTTTTTTATGAACTGGAAAAATTTGCAGATATAGAGGGCCCGGTAGTCTGGGATTCGGTCTCCGGAAAAATCGTTTTTCAACCCCGGAACTATGGAGACCGCAAGTCTTTTATTGGTCCCATGATGCACTCGGTTATGACCAACGTTTTTGCCCAGCCCAAGAAAAAAATGTCTGAATTATTCAACACCGCTCTGGACGCCATTAATGGCAAGCATGTCCAGTTTTACTTTATCAATCCCGACATTCAGCGCGCCGTCGAAAGTTTTAATCTAGCCGGGCGGGTTCGGGAGTACAGTGAGGATTATTTAATGGTGGTGGACACTAATTTCGCCGGGGCTAAAACCAACGCTTGGGTGACTTACGCTGCCGATCAAAAAATCGATGTGGCCGGTGACGGGACAGTTACCAAAATCCTGACCTTAACATATAAAAACCCCCAGCAATATTTCGTGGAAAAGGGCACCAATCTCAAGCTCAACGGCGTGTTCCGTGATTGGCTGCGGGTCTATGTGCCCCAAGGCAGCCAGCTTTTGGAAGCTAAAGGCTTTGAAACCGGCCAAAAAACTTCCGAGGATTTGGGCAAGACCGTCTTTGAGGGATTCTTTACGGTCACTCCGCTCAACGTCCGCACCATTACTCTCAAATATAAACTGCCCATAAAGATCAAGTCTCCCTACAAACTACTCGTGCAAAAACAGGGGGGAGCCAAAAACTTCAATTACACTTTCAAAGTCAACGACAAAGCGTATCCTGAATTTCTGCTGACCGCCGATCATGAATTCGTATTCTGACCTTGGCATTGTCCTCAAAAGGTCAAACCTGGGCGAAGCGGATAAGCTGATCACCCTCTATACCCAACGTCATGGCAAAGTGACCGCCATTGCCCGGGGATTGCGCAAACCCAACTCCAAGCGGGCCGGATCCCTGGAGTTATTCAATGTGATTAAGTCCTCTTTCATCAAGGGAAAGGGGGGTTTAGATACCCTGGCCGAGGTGCAAATCCTGGCTTCGTTTCCTGCCTGGCGCCAGTATCTGGGCCGGGTTAACCTGGCTTATCAGTTGGCGGAAGTAGTGGACAAACTTACTCCAGACCATCAGCCTCACCCGGAAATCTTTGAAATTCTTTCTTTAGCCTTATCCCAAATCTCCAGTCTCGGTTCAGATTGGGAATTAAAAATTAAAAACTTAAAACTAAAAATTTTGGTGGAACTGGGCTACTGGCCAAGGACCAAGGAATTCATTGGAGAGATTGATCAATTTATCGAAGGGCTAATCAACCGCCCCCTCAATTCCTCCAAGCTCCTAGAAAAACTAAGATAATAATTATTTGTTAAATACAACGGTCGTGAAATTTGACAAATAATAATGAAAAGAAAATAATAAATCAGTGAATAAAAGAAAAGTAACTGTTGGAGGAATTCTAAAGTTGATAAACGACGCTGGAGAAATCTTTTTACCTCTGACCAGGAAAGGAACATATAGACAATTGTACTCACCTCGGATCTTGAGTCTGGAGGATTATTTTCCATCTGAAATAAAAAGAGTGGCCAGCAGATTAATCCGTAAGGGACATGTGCAAAAAGAAGAAACTTCCGATGGTTGGATAATAAAAATTACTAATAAAGGAAAGAACGAGATATTAAAATTCAGACTGGAAGAATTTAAACCCAAAAAAGATAAATGGGACGGATTATGGCGACTGGTATTTTTTGACATAGAAGAGGTCAATAGGAAGAAAAGAGACATGCTACGGAAATATTTAAAGAAACTGGGACTCAAACAAATGCAGGAAAGTGTATGGGTTGGCCCATTTGATGTAAGTTCTGAAGTCAAATACTTACGCGAGGTATTGGACGTTCCTCACGAGGTAAAAATTGGGGTGATGAAAGAGTTGGAAAACGCCGAAGATTTAAAAGGATGGTTTGAACTATGATATTTGTTAAATTCAACGGTCGTGATGAATGACAAATATTATGTGAGATGGAGTTTTTGTAGTAAACTTAAAGTCATGGATCTGATGGAAAAAATCGTCAGCCTGTGCAAGAGAAGGGGATTTGTATTTCCCGGAAGTGAAATTTATGGCGGGATGGCTAACTCTTGGGATTTTGGCCCGGTTGGCGCCCAACTCAAAAAAAATATCAAGGATCTGTGGTGGAAAACTTTTGTGGAAAGCCGGGATGACGTTGTGGGTTTGGATGCCACCATAATCATGAACCCCAAAGTTTGGGAAGCCTCGGGTCACATAGAAGGGTTTTCCGATCCATTAGTCGAATGTAAGTCTTGCCACAACCGCTTTCGGGCCGACCAAATTGACATTAAAGATGTCTGCTCCGATTGCGGTAAAAAAGACTGGAGTCCGGTAAAAAATTTCAATCTCATGTTAAAAACTTTCCTCGGCCCAGCAGAAGATTCCGCCCACGCAGCTTATCTGCGCCCCGAAACCGCCCAGGCCATGTTTGTGGATTTCAAAAATGTTCTTTCCTCTAACCCAAAAAAGTTGCCATTTGGTATAGCTCAAATGGGAAAAGCTTTCAGGAACGAAATTACTACGGGAAACTTTTTGTTTAGATTGCGCGAGTTTGAAATGATGGAGATTGAGTACTTCGTTCACGAAAAAGATTGGAAAGAAGCGTTTGAGATGTGGCGGAAAGAAATGTGGAATTGGTTTGAATTAATGGGTATCGATAAAACCAAAATTCACGAACACGAAATTCCTGACGGGGAAAGAGCGCATTATTCCCAAAGAACTATAGACTTTGAGTTTGAGTATCCCTTTGGACAAAAAGAACTATACGGCTTGGCTTATCGCACCGATTATGACTTGAAGAGGCAGCAAGAGTTTTCAGGGCAAGATTTATCATACGCAGGTATAATGCCCCATGTCATAGAACCAACTTGGGGAGTAGATAGAACATTTTTAGCCGTTATGCTTTCTGCCTATCATGAAGACGAAAAGAGAGTTATTCTTAAACTTCATCCCAAACTCGCTCCATATAAAGTTGCCGTTTTTCCGCTGGTGGCCAATAAGGAGAACATCGTTAAAAAAGCCCGGGAAGTTTACCAGTTACTGAAACCAGTTACAGTTACTACATGGGATGACCGCGGCAACATCGGCAAAAGATATTACGCCCAGGACGAAATCGGTACTCCCTGGTGTGTAACTATCGATTATCAGACTTTGAAAGATGATACTGTCACCGTGCGCGACCGGGACACCGCCCAACAAGTGCGCGTGGCAGTTTCTGAACTTGACAGTTATTTCCCAGAAAAGTTAAAGTGAACTTGTGAACAAGTGGCTGCCCATTGTAGGTGCGATAGGAACCTTGGGACTTAGTGCCGGGGTGCTTTTGTATTTCAAAGGCCAACCCAATTCTCCCTTACCCACCCCAACTCCCACCCTCGAAGTAGCTGTCCAGCTCACGGCAAACAAGCAACCTCAAATTGAACTTAAATTCAGCTCCGATGGCCATTACGTCACCGTCTCCTTATCTAATCTCTATGCCGACCAATTGGAATACAATCTCATCTATGACGCTTCCGTCAAAGGCAGTAAACTTCAGACCGGTGTCAATTCCACGGCCAGCATTACTGGCAAAACGACATTTTCTCAAAAACAGCTATTAGGTTCCGAATCCTCCGGCAAATTCACCTATCACGAAAAAATTGCCAATGCGGTGATGGAGCTCACCCTGCGCGACGTCTCCGGCCGGTCCATCTTTACTTCTACGTATCCCTTCACCGTCACCCCCGGCTCCTCCGCGAAACTTTAACGCACAAGGCTTCGGCTTTTATTAGTCTTGACACCGTGTGAAAATGGGGTCATAGTGGTAGGAAGTGGTAAAAAGTGGTAAAACAATGACATGTTTATCGGACAATATGAACATTCTCTCGAAGCCAAAGGCCGCCTCTCCGTCCCCAGCAAATTCCGTTCTCAATTGGCCGATGGGGCCGTCCTGTCCCAGGGACTAGACGGCTGTTTATTTTTATATCCCCAGGCCGTCTGGGATTCGCTCATTACCAAGTTATCCCAATTACCCTTAACCAAACAGACTGCCCGTAGTTTTACGCGCAGCCTGTCCTACGGCGCCACAGAGGTAGAGATTGATTCTCTGGGGCGGATCTTGGTTCCGGACTATCTGCGCGGGTTTGCCGGCCTCAAAACCGCTTGCATTATCGCCGGAGCCGTAGACAGGGTGGAAATTTGGGATAAATCCAAATTTGTCAGCTATACGCAAACCATTAATTCACACCGGGAAGAGATAGCTGAAAAACTTGAGATTTCATAAATCCGTACTTTTACAACCAGCTTGTCACTTTTTAGCCGTAAAATCAGGCGGTCACTATGTAGACTGCACATTAGGCGGCGGGGGACACGCGGCCGAAATCTTACGCCAGGGAGGAAAAGTTTTAGGGTTGGACCAGGATCCAGATGCTATTTCTGCCTGCCTTGCCCTTCCGAAGCCGTTAGGCGAAGGAGGGCCTGATCTGATTTTAGTCCAATCTAATTTTATTCACCTGGCGGAGGTCGTCTCTGCACATCATTGGCAGCCGGTGTTAGGGGTATTGCTTGATTTGGGCGTCTCCGAACACCAAATTAATACTCCCGGCCGCGGCTTTTCTTTCCAAGAGTCGGGACTGCTAGATATGCGCATGGATCCCAACTTGCCCAATACTGCGGCCACGCTAGTTAACCAGTTATCAGTTAACCAGTTAACCAGTTTACTGCGCGACTTCGGTGAAATACCTGTAGCCAAACTACTGGCCGTCAAGATCATCGCTGCCAGGCCGCTGACCACAACTGATCAACTGGCAGCCATTACTGGTAAGTGGTCCCGCCAGGCCTTTCAAGCGCTGCGTATCGCCGTCAACGACGAACTGGGGGCGCTTAAGGAAATTTTGTCCCAGGCCCAGCAAATTCTGGCTCCCGGCGGCCGGCTGGTAGTTATCAGTTTTCATTCCCTGGAGGATAGGATTGTCAAACACACGCTGAAAAACATGCCGTCTTTAACTCCCAAGCCGGTCATAGGCGAAAAAGGTGCCAAGCTGAGAGCATATGTTAAAACTATTAATCATTATTAATCTTCTCCTGCTTTCCGGGCAGGTAGTTTTGTCGTTTGGCAGGGCTACCCAAGGGAGCGAATTGGGCCGCTTGCAAAATCAGGCGCAGACTTTGGCCGCACAGAATCAACGTCTCCGCGAGGCTATCTATTCTTCGTCCTCCCTGTCTCACATTTGGACTCTGGCCCAAAAACCATGAACCGGCGCCTTTCTGTAATTCAGGCAATTTTTATTCTTTTTTCTTTGGGTATTGTCCTGCGTTTGGGCTATTGGCAAATTGTCAAAGCGGCAGATCTAGCCGCCGAGGCAGCTTGGCAAAGACAAAGTTTTCTGGAAATTCCCAGTCCCCGGGGAGCCATTTTGAGTTCGGACGGTTTTCCTCTGGTCACCAATCAGGAAGCCTACTTATTTTATGTTAATCCCCGGCAGTTTATTTTTTCCGAAAAGCTAAGCCAATTGTTACCTGCTTCCGCCAGTGCCCGGCTGGCCAATATTCCTGCTAATTTGGGTTGGTTTCTCATCGCCCGTCACTTACCGGTTTCTCTCCGCGATCAAATCCAAAGCTTGAAGTTGGACGCTATCGGTTTTGAACCCGATCCCAGCCGTCTCTATCCCGAAGCCAGCTCCAGCGCCCACCTCCTGGGATTTGTGGGTCAGGATTCCGCCGGCCGTCCTCAAGGCTACTTTGGTCTGGAAGGATATTATAATCGGCAACTCACCGGCCTTCCCGGTAAATTAGTTCAGGAAAAAGACGCTCTCAACCGGCCAATTTTAATCGGTACTTCAAACTTACTGCCTCCCCAGCCCGGCAGCGCCTTAACGACCTCGATCAACCGCACTCTGCAGTTTATTGCATATCAAAAACTGGCGGCTGCCCTGACCAGATACGGCGCTGTCTCTGGTACAGTTTCAATTATGGAACCATCTACCGGCCGGATTTTGGCCATGGTCAGCTTGCCTAACTACGACCCTTCTGATTTTGGCAGGTTCGATCAACAAATTTACAAAAACCCCATTATTTCCGACGCCTACGAACCGGGATCAATTTTTAAAACTGTGGTCATGGCGGCGGCCCTGGACGCCCAAGCCGTCCAGCCGGACACAGTATGCGATATCTGTACCGGCCCGGTAGCCGTCTCCGACTACGTTATTAAAACCTGGAACGACAAGTACTATCCTAAAAGCACCATGACCGAGGTCATCCAACATTCAGACAACGTAGGCATGGTTTTTGTCAGCCGCCGCCTGGGAAAGCGCAAACTGATTAGCTACTTGAAAAAATTCGGAGTTGGGCAACTGACCGGTGTGGATTTGCAGGAAGAAAGTTCACCCCAACTCCGGCCCGAATCGGCCTGGATGGATATTGATCCGGCTACGGCATCATTCGGTCAGGGCATTGCCGTCACTCCTTTGCAGATGCTGCGGGCTGTCTCCGTTATAGCTAACCGTGGACTTTTGCCCAAACCTCAAGTTGTGGACAAAATTAATAATAAAGCGATCCTTCCCTCGCCGCCGACCCAGGTCATTTCCTCAATGGCTGCCGCCCAAATGGCCTTGATGATGGTTAACGCCGTGGATCTTGGAGAAGCCAAATGGGCCAAGCCAAAGGGGTTCAGTATCGCCGGAAAAACCGGTACCGCCCAAATCCCGGTTTCCGGTCACTATGACGCAGATAAAACCATCGCCTCGTTTGTGGGTTTTGCTCCGGCAGATCAGCCTAAGTTTGCCATGCTGATTACTTTGCGCGAGCCCAAATCTTCCCCTTGGGGAAGTGAAACCGCCGCCCCTTTGTGGTTTGATATCGCTCGTGAGGTATTCCGTTTGCTAAAATGAAACCAATGTCCCGTTTCCACACTATCTCTTTCCGCCATGCTTGGATAAGTACTGTCATTATTGCTGTTATTATCTTCATCCCTAAAATATGGCGCTTTATTTAGGCATTTTAATTTTTTCGTTTATTGTTACCAGTATTGCCATCGTCCCTTTCATTGATTATCTCTATCGTCTGCGTTTCACCAGGAGAGACGAACGGGCGGACATAACAGCCACTGATACCCCGGAATTCCGCAAATTACACCAACTACATAGCAAAAAAGTCGGCACTCCCATCGGCGGGGGAGTACTTATTATCACTCTCGTTACTCTTCTTTACGCCTTACTTTTTCCCATTATTAGCCGCCTGGGAGTGTATATCACCTCGGCTTTTCCCATTAAAGAGGAACTAAATATTATTTTCTTCACTTTTATATCTTTCGGCCTGCTGGGCCTCTACGACGACATTATGAAAATATTCGGCTTTGCCAAAACCGGTTTTTTTGGCTTGCGGGTCAGACACAAACTGATTATTCAAATTCTTCTTTCCGTCACTATCGCCAGCATGCTCTTTTTTAACCTGCGTGTTCAAATTGTCAACATCCCCAACATTGGCATCTTAAATTTGGGATGGCTGTATATCCCCCTGGCCGCCTTTTTAATCACTGCTTTTACTAACTCCTTTGACTTCACTGACGGGTTGGACGGCCTGTCCTGCGGCGCCCTCCTGATCTGTCTGCTGGCCTTTTGGGCTCTAGCCGTGGCCTCTTTGGACACGCCGCTCTCAATTTTTATCGCCCTCTGGATTGGCGGTTTGATTGCCTTTTTGTACTTTAATGTCTACCCGGCCCGTATTTGGCTGGGTAATGCCGGGGGGCTGGCTTTTGGCGCTACCCTGGCAGTGGTAGGGTTGCTTTTGGGGAAAATAGTCGCCTTACTGGTCATCGGGGGCATATTTATAGTTGAAGGTGGTAGCAGTTTTTTGCAAATTATGTCCCGTAAGCTGTTCAACCGCCGTGTCTTTCCCATTGCCCCTATCCATCACCTGTTGCAGGTCCGGGGTTGGGAAGAACCCAAAATTGTCATGCGGGCCTGGTTGGCCGGTATTATGTTAGCCATTTTTGGCCTGTGGCTCGCTCAGCTTTAACCATCACTCTCCTGGGTTTAGGACTCACCATCTTTGGTCTGCTGATGGTCGGCAGTTCATCGGTGGTAGATGCCGCCCGGGATTTTGGCGACAAGTGGTATTACCTCAAACTCCAATCCGGCTGGGCGGTCATGGGACTAGCCGGATTTTTTTTAATCTCCCGTTGGCCATATCAGAAACTGGAAAAACTCTCCGTCTCTTTATTGCTTATTACTTTATTACTTCTTGTTCTCGTTCTCATCCCCGGTCTGGGATCCAAACTTCTGGGAGCGCGCCGCTGGTTAAGTTTAGGCTTTTTCAGTTTTCAACCCGCAGAGCTGGCTAAATTAACCCTGGCCATTTATTTTTCCAGTTTATTGAAAAAAGCCACCCGTTTCCGGCCGTTTATTATAGTTTTGGGGTTAACCGGCCTTTTAATTATGTTGGAACCGGATTTGGGCACAACTTTGATTTTGACCGGCAGCAGCTTACTCACCTATTTTGGCAGCGGAGGCCAACTGCGCTATCTGGGTCTGATAATTCCAGTTTTTATCATTGCCGCGGCCGCTCTCGTCTTTTTTTCTCCATACCGCCTTGACCGCCTGAAAACCTTTTTTGATTATTCCCGTGATCCCCTGGGGTCTTCTTATCACATCCGCCAGGTTCTCTTGAGCCTGGGATCGGGCGGCGTGTTTGGAGTGGGCTTAGGCCAATCCAAGCAAAAATATGAATTCCTGCCGGAAGCCACTACCGACTCCATTTTTGCCGTCATTGGTGAGGAACTGGGGTTGGTAGGGGGGTTGGTCGTCATCGCCGCGTTTCTGGTCTTTATGCGCCAAGGCTTCTTGATTGCTGCCTCCGCCCCCGATCAATTCGGGGCCAACCTGGTTCTGGCCCTGACCTCCTGGATTTCTCTGCAGGCCCTGGTTAATTTAGGCGCCATGGTAGCTATCATCCCCTTAACCGGCGTCCCCCTGCCCTTCATCTCCTACGGCGGCTCCTCCCTGGTCCTGGTTTTGCTGGCATCAGGTATACTAGTTAATATTGCCAAACAGAAGTGATATAATAAGTGCATTATTATGAAAGTCAAGAAACTCGATTATCTTATTGAGTTAGTCTACGATAAAGCCTATAAGGGTTATGTCGCTGAAGTAGTTAATCTCTATGGTTGTATGTCTCAGGGTAAAACTAAAAAGGAAGCATTAACAAACGTCGACAAAGCCATTAAAGCTTATATGGAAGCATTAACCAAAGCTGATAAGGATACGGAATTTGTTCAACGAAGAGTCAACACTCCCGTTCCTCTGGCTTATGCCTAAGCTGACGAATATTTCAGGCAGGAATGCAGTTAAAGCTTTTATCAAATTTGGTTACTTGCATGTACACACTTCTGGCGACCATGCAATCCTGCAAAAATCCGGATCTCCTAGCTTATCTATACCTTTACACAGGGAAGTGGCTCCATTTCTCTTAAAATCTCAGGTCAAAAAAGCAGGTATTTCAATTGATGATTTCATTAAGGAGTTGAAGTAAAAGAATCGGTTCCTCCCTGGTCCTGATCCTCCTGGCCTCCGGCATTCTCGTCAACACCGCCCGCTGCTCATAGAAAATTGACAAATAAAATGCGACCGCATTATTTTTGTCAAATAAAAGCATCATGGTCAATAATGTTACAATGAACTTGTGAAAACGTTGGTGTTTACCGGGGGGCATCATACGAGCGCTTTGGAAGTGGCCAAGGCGCTGAAAGACAAAGGATGGCAGATAGTTTGGTTCGGCCACCGCCACTCCATGTGGGAAGACAAGTTAGATTCTGCCGAATATCATGAAGTAACAACCGCAGATATTAAATTTATTGATCTGAAAGCCGGCAAATTCTACCGGACTTTTAACCCTCTCAAACTCATCTCTATCCCATACGGCTTTTTTCAGGCCCTGTTACAGTTACTGTTACTGCGCCCAAACGGCATCGTCTCCTTCGGCGGCTACCTGGCCGTCCCTACCATTCTGGCCGGCTGGCTGCTGGGAATCCCGTCCATTACCCATGAGCAAACGGTTGTCTCCGGCTGGGCCAATAAATTTATTTCTCTCTTTGTTAAGAAAATAGCTCTGGCCTGGCCAGACAGCACCCGGCGCTACCCGCGCAGTAAATCCGTGGTTATCGGCCTGCCTCTCCGCGACGAAATAATCAGAATTAAAAAATATAATAGCTTCGCTGGAAAATTAAAAATTAAAAATTTGGTCTATATCACAGGAGGAAAACAAGGATCACAAACTATTAATAAGGCAGTTTTTGCCGCGCTTCCTAAATTGCTGGCCAGTTATCAGGTTGTACATCAAACCGGAAATTTAGATTATTCCCCGGCCCGGTCCCATATTAAGGATGGATATGAGTGTTTCGCCTTTGACTCGGCTAAAGCCATATCTGCTCTGGCTCAAGCCGCGGTGGTCGTCAGCCGGGCCGGCGCCCACATTGTTTACGAATTGGGATATCTGGGAATTCCGTGTGTGTTAATTCCCATTCCGTGGGCCTCCCACAACGAACAACTCCTCAATGCCCAGATACTGGAGGGCAATCACCAAGCCGTTATTTTACCGGAATCTCAATTAACCCCCCAATCACTGATTTCTTCAATTAAACAAGCCATGCACTTAAAACCCCGCTCCCTGGATCTGCCCACTGACGCTGCCGAAAAACTGGTTCAAATTACAGCTAGCCTCTTTACAACCGCTGACCGTCAGAAGTAGAATCCCATTATCAAGCATGGCCAAGAGCAAACAAATAAGCTCTATCGACATTGGTAGCACCAAAATAACTACTTTGGTGGCCCAGATCCGCGAAGAAGACTCGTCTAAAATTCACATTGTGGGAGCGGCCACCTCTCCGTCCAGAGGGATCCGTAAAGGTCAAATTGTTAATATCGACGAGGCAGTCGAAAGCATCGTTGAGTCGGTAGAATCGGCCGAACGCATGGCGGGTTATAATGTGGCCCGGGCCTGGGTCTCGGTAGACGGTACCCATATCGCCTCTCAAAATAGCCAAGGAGTGGTGGCCATTTCCGATCCTCACGGAGAAATATCCGGCGAGGATGTGCGTAGGGTTCTGGAAGCCGCCCGGGCTATTTCCCTGCCCACTTCTTCTGAGATCCTCCACGTCATACCTCGTTCTTTTTCGGTGGATAGTCAGCAGGGGGTAAGGGATCCCATCGGCATGACCGGAGTTCGCCTGGAGGTGGAAACCCATATCGTTACCAGCTCGACTACTGCCCTTAAAAATTTGAGCAAATGTGTCGGTGAAGTGGGATGTGATGTTTCCGGATTGGCTTTCGGAGGCTTGGTTTCCAGCCTGGCGGTCCTCACCGACACCGAAAAGGAATTGGGGGTAGTATGTGTGGATATCGGCGGAGGTACCACCGATATCGTCATTTATGTTGACGGAGCTCTTTCCTATTCATCGGTTCTTCCCGTGGGCGCGCGAAACGTGACCAATGACCTAGCTATTGGACTGCGCATCTCTTTGGAAAGTGCCGAAAAAATAAAAGTCTTTATTAGCCAGAGCCGTAAAGACAAAGAAGACGAAATAGACCTTTCCCCCCTGGCTCTTCCCGAAGAATTGAAAACTATTTCCTACAAAACGTTGGTGGAGGGAATTATCCGCCCCCGTCTTAATGAGTTGTTTCAGATGATTTCTTCCGAGATAAAAAAAAGTAATTTGGCCGGGCTGACACCGGCGGGCCTGGTGATTTGCGGTGGTGGAGCCCTAACAGTGGGATTGGTTGATTCAGCCAAAAGGATTCTTAGCATGCCCGTGAGAATCGGCTGGCCTACCGGTTTAACCGGTTTAATTGACGAAATTGAGAGCCCGGCTTTTGCCGCATCTGTAGGACTTCTCAAGCATTCTTTGGACAATGCAGAAGAAGCCGGTTTGGGGAATTTCCTGGACAAAATCCCGCTCACCGGATTGATGGGCAAAATCAGTAGTGCTCTTAAGTCTTTACTACCTTGAGTTGCCCTGATACAATCAGACCCACTCCTGCCCGCTATGTATGGCTTTAGTCAAACCTGACGTTGGCCGCTACGCCAAGATAAAAGTTTGTGGAATTGGTGGAGGAGGGGGGAACGCGCTTAACTCCATGATTTCTTCGGGAACGATTAACGGAGTTGATTTTATTGCTGTTAATACTGACGCCCAAGTTCTTCTGACTAATCAAGCCAATCTCAAACTGCAAATTGGGGAAAATCTCACCCGGGGCTTGGGTGCCGGCGGGGACCCGGAGATTGGCCGCCAGGCTGCCGAAGAGTCCCGCGAAAAGATCAAGGAATATCTTATCGATTCGGATATGGTTTTTATTACTGCCGGCATGGGAGGCGGAACCGGCTCCGGAGCCGCTCCGACAATCGCCGAAGTCGCCCGCGAAATTGGCGCTCTGACCGTGGGGATTGTCACCAAACCCTTCGCTTTTGAAGGTACTCGGCGCATGGTCAACGCTGAAGAGGGTATCGAGCAACTTAAAAACAAGGTTGACACTTTGATCATTATCCCCAACCAGCGCCTCTTGGACGTCATTGACCGTAAAATGACTCTTTTAGAAGCTTTCCGGGTAGTGGATTCAGTTCTATCTCAAGGAGTACAAGGTATTTCGGATATTATTACCGTCCCTGGCCTTATTAACGTCGATTTCGCCGACGTCAAAACCATTATGAAAAATGCCGGATCTGCCCTGATGGGTATTGGGACCGGAGTGGGGGACAACCGGGCCCAGATGGCTGCCCGGGCTGCCGTTTCCTCCCCACTTCTGGAAATTTCCATCGAAGGCGCCAAGGGTATTCTCTTCAACATCACCGGGGGTCCGGATATGACCATGGCCGAAGTGGACGAGGCCGCCCGGATAATTTCCGAGGCCGCCGACGCTGACGCCAATATCATCTTCGGCTCTACTCTGGACGAAAAACTTATCGACCAGATGAAAATTACCGTCATTGCTACCGGCTTTGATGAGGCCCGGGTCCGTCTGGCCAACATGGTGACCCGTTCCCGCCCTGTGGCCGCCTCCGGCATGATCGGAATCGTTTCCGAAAAGCCCAAAGTCGAACCTGAACCCGAGCCTGAATCTTTCACTCCCCCGGACCTGGCCGAACCCATGGCCGACGATTGGGACATCCCAGCGTTTTTGAGGCAAGGGAGATGACAGAATTATGGTGAAAGAACTTATTTCCGGATTTTTTCATAAGCCAGATGGATCTGACGCGGACATTTTAGCCGCAAGCGCCCGTCGGAGCTTGTACTTATTAGCGTTCTCCATATCGATCCCAGCAATGTTCGTCGCAATGGTTGCCAAACCAGAGGCAGCGGCATTTTTAGTCAGATCTGAAGGTGTTTTTGCTATTGCTTTAAGCTTTGCATATATGATAGTCAGGCCTGGCAAACCAAGTTCATGATATTTCTTTTAAAGAAGGGACACTCCTTTAAGGTTAGTCCTTTTTGGAGTGTCCCGAAAGTATTTACAAATTAAAGCGGTCGTATAAAAGAGAACTTTATGCATGGGGTTTCGCTCTGGTTATAATCGCCACACCATTTATCTTAATAGCTAGGCCTGAAATATCAGGCTACACGCTTCAAAGAGATATTATAGCCATGATTGTCTTAGGACTTTTGTACCATCATCCGGGTTCTCAATTTGAGGAATGGGAAAGACTTGTCGTGAACAAAATTCAAGGTAAAAAACCTGTGTAAAGACGGACAAATACATTCGGGTTAGAATTTTGATAAAATCACTTCATGGCTTTTAAACCGGTTACTCCTCAAGTTGATTTTGTGGTTTTGGAAAAAGAGCTGCTCAAAGAGTGGTATGAGAAAGGGATAGTCGATAAATATTTGCACAAGAACGATAACGCAAAAAAGAGATTCAGTTTTTTAGATGGGCCCATCACCGCCAACAATCCCATGGGCGTCCAGCACGGTCAAGGTCGCACTCTCAAAGATCTTTTTCAGCGTTACAAAAACGCCCGCGGTTTTAAGCAGCGTTTCCAGAATGGTTTCGACTGCCAGGGACTTTGGCTGGAAGTTCAAGAAGAAAAAGACCTCGGGTTAAATAGCAAAAGAGACATTGAGACATTTGGGATCGAGAAATTCTGCACCAGGTGTCGTCAGAGAGTAGAAAAGTTTTCCCAGATTCAAACTGAGCAGTCAAAACGTTTAGGCATGTTTATGGACTGGGATAACTCTTACTACACCATGTCCGAGACAAATAACCTTTACATTTGGTATTTTCTCAAAAAATGTCATGAGAAAGGATGGTTGTATGAAGGCGTGGATTCTATGCCGTGGTGTCCCCGTTGCGGTACAGCCATTAGCCAACACGAACTGTCTGATGATGGCTACAAGACAGTCGAACACATGTCAGTTTACGTCAAGTTCAAGCTCAAAAATGAGCCTCGAACTTCACTTCTGATTTGGACTACTACTCCGTGGACCTTGGCTGTCAATGTTGCAGTAGCCGTCCATCTCCAAAAAGACTATGTCAAAATCAAGCTTAACAGCACCAATGAATTTCTTATTCTCGCCGCTAGCCGCCTTTCGGTAATTGCCGAAAAATACGCGGTAGTTGAAAAATTTCAGGGTAAAAAACTCTTAAATGTCGAATATTTGGGCCCTTTTGACGAATTACCCGCTGTCAGTGGAACCACACATACCATCATCGAATGGAAAGAAGTCTCTGATGCTGAAGGCAGCGGCCTGGTGCACATTGCCCCGGGTGCGGGGGAAGAAGACTTTAGACTCGGCAAACAGTTTGGCTTGCGTGTGTTGGCCCCTTTAGATGAGTTTGGAATATACTCTGATGGTTATGGCTTTCTCACTGGCAAATTTGCCCTAGACGTTCGGAGTGAAATCTTCGCCAAACTCAAAGAAAAAAACCTCTTCTACAAACAAGAATCGATCACCCATTCCTATCCCCATTGCTGGAGATGTAAACAGGAACTAGTTTTTCGGGCTACTTCCGAATGGTTTATTAGTGCTCAAGAAATTCGGCCATTGATGAAAAAAGCCGCTAAAAAAGCCAATTGGCTGCCACCGTCCGCCCAAAAACGTATGCAGGACTGGTTAAACAACATGGGCGATTGGCCAATATCCCGTCGGCGATATTGGGGTCTCGCACTACCCTTTTATCAGTGTCAGGACAACCATGTCACAGTCGTTGGTTCTAAAACAGAGCTTCGGAGTTTGGCTATCAACCCAAATTTGGTAGATAAACTGCCCGAACTCCACCGACCTTGGATTGACTCTATCAAAATCAGATGCCCCCAATGCAGTCAAGAGGCGGCTAGAACCAAAGAAGTGGGGGATTGCTGGCTAGACGCCGGAATCGTGCCATTTTCTACTTTGAAATATCTTGAAGATAAAAATTATTGGCGGGAGTGGTTTCCTACTGAATTTATTACTGAATACATCGGCCAAATTAAACTCTGGTTTTACTCCACTCTCTTTATGTCAGTTGCTTTGGAAAATACTGTCCCTTGGAAAAATGTTTTGGCCACAGGATACATCATTGACGAAAAAGGTGAACCTATGCACAAGACCAAGGGCAATTATATTCCATTTGACGATGCCGCAGAAAAGATGGGGGTTGATGTAATGCGCTGGATTTATGTTTCCAACAACCCCATCGAAAATATCAAGTTCGGCTACAAAATGGGCGACGAAATCCGCCGCCGCTTTCATCTCATTCTCTGGAATGTCTACAACTTCTTCGTCACCTATGCCAATCTGGACCGATTTGATCCAAAATTAAAAATAACTATACCTTCGGATAAAAATTTTAAATTAAAAATTCTTGACGAGTGGATTCTGGCCCGATTAAATCAAACCATCACCATTGTAACCATAGGTTTAAATTCATACGATCCCTATTCTTCCAGTCACGCCATAGAAGAATTATTAAGCGATATTTCTTTGTGGTATGTCCGCCGCAGCCGCGACCGCGTCGGTCCCACGGCCACTGATCAAAGCGATAAACTTGCGTGTCATTCCACTCTCTACTCTCTACTTTCTACTTTCTCCCAACTATTAGCTCCGTTCAATCCTTATATTTCAGATAGTATTTACAAAAATCTAACCGGGGTTGAATCAGTTCACCTGTCAAACTGGCCCAAAGCCAGGAAATTGAGTAAAGCAGATATTCAGTTAACCGAAGATATGAAACTTGTGCGCAAAATAGTGGAAATGGGCCTATCTGAACGCAAAACAGCCGGGATGAAAGTCCGCCAGCCCCTGCGCGCTTTGCGCGTAAACGCCCAACGCTCAACGTTCAACGCTCAACTACTTCAACTCATCAAGGACGAACTGAACATTAAAGAAATAACCTGGCGTGAAGGTGAGTTGTCAGTAGATCTAGACTTGAAGCTGGATCCCGAATTATTAGCTGAAGGCCGGCTCCGCGGCCTCATCCGTCAGGTTCAGGAGAAACGCAAGGAGCTGGGCGCCCGTCTGGATCAAAAAATCCGTGTCACCCTACCCGAGCTTCCTATAGATCTGGCAGAATTTCAGCGTCAAACATTAGCCAGAGATGTAAAATCAGGACATGAGTTTCAAATCGAACTACTTTGATTGGTGGCTGATTTTACCCGCAGTTCTGCTGGTTATTCTGGGACTGGCTATTATCCGCAGCGTTTTTCCGGTTCTTGTGCCATTTCAGTTAGCCTTCGCCATTGCGGCCGCAGTAGCCTTTATATTGACAGCCCTGGTCGACTATAAAATATTTCAAGCTCTGCACCTGCCGATTTACATCAGCTCGTTAGTTTTTTTAATTACCCCTTTCATTTTCGGCTTGCACAGCCGTGGGGCCCTGCGCTGGCTGCAATTTGGCCAGATTTCTATCCAGCCATCCGAACTGATTAGACCTTTCCTTCTTTTGGCTTTCGTCACGATGTCTACGAGATGGCGGATTATTGCGTTTATCATTCCCGCTCTTATCATTTTTTTTCAACCCGACCTGGGTACGACTCTAGTTCTCACCGTTGGCTGGTTGACAGTTTTTCTGTCAAATTTTTCATTTCGCCACACTATGTTAACCGGGCTAGCAGTTTTTTTCTTAGCCGCGCCGTTACTTTGGTTCATAATCAAACCTTACCAGAGAGACAGGATCCTGACGTTTGTTAACCCTTACTCGGACCCCCTGGACCGGGGATACCAAGTGATTCAGTCGGTTATCACTGTGGGATCCGGCCAATTCTGGGGCCGAGGCCTAGGTCAGGGAACCCAGTCCCAACTGCGCTTTCTTCCGGAGAGGCATACCGATTTTATTTTTGCCTCCCTGAGTGAAGAATTGGGATTTGTCGGAGCCGCATTTACTTTGATCCTTTTCCTGATCATTATGTGGCGTATTTACCTGCTTTCCCAATATGCAACCAATCCCGTAGTCACTCTTTATGCATTGGGGACTTTAACCATGCTTTCTTTCCAAATCTGGGTCAATATAGGTATGAACCTCGGCCTGGCCCCCATAACTGGAATTACTCTTCCTTTCGTCTCATACGGCGGATCATCCCTGGTTTCCCTGGGATTAACTTTGGGAATCCTTACCTCCATGAACCGGCAAACATCTCCTTCCTCCTTTCAAATTAAGTGATTTTTGGGTATAATTTCCCCCATGCAGGCCATAATCAAAATTGGTTCCTCGCAATATCTAGTCGAGCCCGGGCAAGAGTTTCTAGCCGATCGCGGCCAGATTGATGCAGTTCTTTTTCCCGATGGGGCCAAAGTTGCCATTAAGGATTTGGGTCAAGTCAAGGGCCGAAAAATTCGGGTGGCCAAATACAAAGCCAAAAGCCGTTATCGCAAAGTCCGGGGATTTAAACCTGTTTATCATAAAATAAAAATCGAGAAAATTACTGTTGACAGCCGTGAAAAAAGAGTATAGGATGACACCGTGGCGCACACCAAAACTGGGGGTTCTACCAGACAAAAAGGAAACCGCAGAGGGAAACGCTTGGGCGTTAAAATTTTTGGCGGTCAAAAGGTTTCTGCCGGAAACATTTTAGTTCGCCAAAACGGCACCCGCTTTCACCCGGGTGACGGGGTTCAAGTAGGCCGTGATTTCACTCTAACTGCGTTAAAAGCTGGAGTATTGCGTTTCTATAAAAGATTCAGTAAGCAATATATTTCTGTACAATAAAATAATGAATCAGCAAGTCATTGACCTAGACATCGATTCTTTGCAGGCTAATCCTCTGCAGCCCAGAGGCATTATTACCCCGGAATCTTTAGTCGACTTGGTCGATTCGGTACGGGAGCACGGTATTTTAGAGCCGTTAGTCGCGGCCAAAACTCCGGCCGGATACCAGATTATTGCCGGGGAGCGGAGATGGAGAGCTGCCAAATTAGCCGGCCTGAAAACCGTTCCGGTGATCATCAAAGAGACTACCCCCCAAGGAATGTTGGAAATGGCCATTGTCGAGAACGTCCAGCGCACTGACCTAAACGCCATTGACCGGGCCAAAGCCTTTGAAAGACTAATTAGTGAATTCGGCCTAGGTAACAGTGAAATAGCCCAACGGATTGGTAAAAGTCCATCCTATGTCAGTAATTCTCTGCGCCTTCTCACTCTCCCCGACGCCCTGAAAGATGGTCTGCTGACCGGGCTGATATCCGAAGGCCATGCTAGGGCTTTGGCTGCCATTGACGACAATCGTTTGATAGTCGAAGCCTACAAGATTATTCTGCGCGAATCCGGTTCAGTCCGCCGGGCAGAAGAGCTGGCCCGTAGAATGCGGATTCAAGCCGGCCACAAGCCCAGCGGGAAAGCGGCTAAGGCTCCACACGAGGTCAGCGAGGAAATAGATCGCCTGCGCGATGAAATCCAAGAGGTGCTGGGCGGAAGACCCGCCAACATCGTCCGCCTTTCCCGCTCCCGGGCTGAAACCAGACTGACCATCATTCTCAAAGGCACGTTACCAGAAACTGAAGACCGTCTGCAAAAAATTTACAAAGGTATCAAAAGTTAAGCGGCCAATACTTAATCCAGAACTTCCCCACAATTGCCTTTTTGGAAATAGGTCCAAACTCCCGGGAATCCGAACTGTAATTCCGGTTATCTCCGAATATCATGTAATATCCGGCCGGGATCTGATACGGAACGCCTTCACGCAGAAAAGATTTTTCTAAAGTTTGGTATGTGGCTGGCAAATATGCTTCCGGCAGCCGCTGCCCGTTAATAAAAACATATCCATTCTTAACCACAATCGTCTCTCCGGGTAAACCAATTACTCTTTTAATATAGTCGCTGTTGGCCGGCGGAGGAGCCCGAAACACCACCACGTCACCCCGTTGCGGGTCGCCTTTTCTGTAACTGACTTTATCCGTCAATATATATTCCTTATCATGAAAGTTGGGATACATCGAATTTCCGTCCACCTTGTGCGGCTGAAGCAGGAACAGATAGATCATCATGAAGACGGCAAATGCCATCACCACCGGCTGCAAACCGTCCAGGAGCTTCTTCATAGATTCATTATGGAGTCCGTGTTAAAATTTGTCTACGGGGACTCGTGGCGCAGCTGGTCAGCGCGTTTCGTTGACATCGAAAAGGTCAGAGGTTCGAATCCTCTCGAGTCCACCAAAATTCACCAACAAAAGATCCAGAAACAGCGCCTTTGCTTTGAGGCGCCTAAGACTTCGGGAACATTAATTTCCCAGTGTTCCGGCTCGGACCAATATTTTCCCTTCCCGTATTTAAGATGCACGTATTGCCGGCCGGGAGCCACATTTCGGAAGACATAAAAATTATTATAGGTATCCACCAGTGAGTCGGGTTTACTGAATTCATAATCATTCAGCGCTAAACTAAATCCCGTGTTGGGAAAGCTATCCCAGAACATATACACTGTATCAGATCCATAGCTAAAAGTTACTTGGGGACGAGCAAGTACCGGAGAAGCTAAGGCTAAACCAATCAACAAACACGCAAAAAGAAAAACTATCTTTTTCGTATACCCCCGTTTATACTCCCTTCAATTTTAATTTGCAAATTGGTCTGCTCTTTGTTGATACACATCTTGTTTAACTAGCCGTAGCCCTTCTTTAATCTGTTGCCGTAAGTCCGCGGCCATGTCCGCCCACGGACCCCGACCCGTCTTGGCCACCAGCGCGTCAATGGTCCGGTACAGCCGATTCATCCGGGCGTCAAATTTGGCCGCCGTATTCACTTTGGTCTGGCCGATATCTGCCACATAGCTTTTAATCCGGGCCAAATCCTGCAGCAGAATTCTTCTGGCCGGCAATTTAAGGGCGCTGGCGCCAACCGCCGTCTTTAATGTTTCCAGCCTGGCCTGGGCGTTGTCCAGCGGGGTATCCCCCAAATTGGCCTGACTTAATTGCACTCCAAATTGATGTTGGTCTGTCTGTCCGCTGGCTACGCTGTCACTCACTTCCTGCCAGGCTTCGTCGTCGCCTTTGATCCGGCCGAAATACAGAGTGTAATTTCCTCCCCCGCCGGCGGGCGAGACGGTAACTTGATAATCGCCATCGGCCGGATTACTAATGACCACAATTCCGTCTTCCGGCAAAAAAGTCCCCCCGGGTCCGCTGACTTGGAAATCAACCGGGGAGGCAGTAGTGACTATAATAGCACTGTCGTAGTTCGGCTGATTAACATCTTGACCGCTGGCCGGCAAGCCCAACATCTCCAGAATTTTCTTTTGGGAAATCTCTTTGGAAATAATTTCAGTATGATTTTTGCCAGATAGTTCATCGTTTACAGGTGCTCCGCTAATCTGACTGCTGGATAACAATACCGCCCCGTCTCCATTGTCATATTCTTTCTGGCCGGTAGGTTTGCCGTCCACCCATCTACCCGTCAATATATCAGCCAGGCTTCTAGGCTCGACCTGAATAAACTTTACTGTATTTCCCCAATTGCTGGATAAAGTCTGCAATTTAGCCAAAATACTTCCCAGTTGGGAATCTAAACCGGGAAGGAAATTGTTTGTCCAAGTTAGCCCCGCAATTGGCTTTATTGACCCATCCCGATTTTTCAAAAATTCATAGATTGGTAGGACATTTCTTAAAGCAGGAAATAAAGCTTGTACCTCGGCCACTTCCGTATCATATTGATCTCTGTTTACGCGCAACAGCAGTTTCATGGCCAGTTTTTGCCACCCCGTAAACCCTTGCGGGTTTGCTCCCTCCCACAAGTAAAAAGCTTCGCCCACTCCCCGGTGCGGACTGCCCACAGTTAATAATTTATCAATCTTTTCGGGATTAGATTGGGCATAGGCGCGGGCCACCAGACCTCCCAGGCTATGCCCTACCAAATTAACTTGGCCAGAGGATATACGGTCGGAAATAAACTGGGCTAAATTATTTGCCGTGTCTGACGCATTTCGTCGCCAATCATATGCGTACACCCATAAATTTGTATTTTGGATATAACCGGCCGCCTCCAACGCCGAAATTAATCCGTTATAGACTTTCACATAGGGGGCAATTTTCCAATCCGTATCCGGTACATTTACTCCGTGCACTAACGCCTCATAATTCCAGCCAGCCCCCATCCCAGGAATTAAAATAATAGGAGTTAAAGGAGTAGGAGTGGGGGTGGGAGTGGGCACCGGGTCCAAACTCCTTACCACCACATTATCAAACCAAACTTCAGAATCTGGATCAGTCCCCACACTGGCTTGAAAACCGATGGTACCGCCACCAAAGTAAGGAGGTGAGTCTGCTAATTCCCAAACTTGAATATCGTTAATGAATATCTTGATTACAATATTAGAAAATTCTATTCGAAAATGATATGTTTGGTTATCCTGAAAGGAATACGAGGATTTTTCTAACCTATAATAACCGTCAACAACTTTTTGAAACCACATATCAGAACCATAAAATTTCAAATCATACCAATTCGAAGGGTTTAAATACTTAAAAATTATGTTTCTGTCGGCAATAACAGTATTTGTAAATTCCATATCAAAACTATAGGAGTATCCCATCCCTTCAGTAAAATTAAAATTATTAGGAATAAGCTCAGTCACACATCCGGGACCATCTATTTTAATACCCACTCTACCATTTTCCGCTTTCCAAGTAGTTGGATTACTTTGATATAAGCAAGGCAAACTTGGGGCTGACCATTGCATATTACGAGCGACCGTCCAGTCAGATATATCGTTATCATTAAAATTGTCTTGGAAGTAAATGATGCTTGCGTTGATACTCTTTGGAAAAACAAAGGCGAAAGAAATACTCACTAAAACGACAACCCCAACTCTGACCATCCTACTATACAACGACCAAACTTCCACAACTGCACTATACCTTATAGGGCCTTACTCGTGTCAAGATGGTAAAATTACGATTGATGGATAAACAATATAATGAGTTTCACAAAAAATCCAAGATTCAGAAAAAACCGATCAAGAGAAATAACTTTACGTACAGGCTAATCATTAGAGAAGTAGAAAAGATATTGCTTAAGATAAAGAGGAATAATGTCATAATTTTGGATTACGGATGTGGTATAGGAACTTTGGCTTTTTACCTTGCTTCAAAAGGATACAATATTACCGGTGTTGACGTATCTCCCCTGTCAATCAGATTGTGTAATAAAAGTGCTAAAGAGATGAATCTAAGTGGTCTGGCTAAATTTAACTTAAATAAGGATTTTTTGAAGAAGTTAAAAAAAACAAGCGGTAAATTTGACTTAATAATTTGTTCCGAAGTAATTGAACACGTTCAAAATGATATCAAGTTACTGAAAAAATTATCAGGAATTCTGAATAAAGGAGGATATTTTCTTTTGACAACTCCTAGCAAAAACGCCCCATTGTTTAAAATGGGACTTGCTAAATTGTTTGACATAAGAGTGGGACATTTACGGCGATATACAGAAAAAGACCTGACCAAGAAAGTCGAAAAAGCAAGTTTCAAAATAATCAAAGTTATAAAGACCGAGGGAATTATTAGGAATTCATTATTTTTGTTCCCCATATTTGGGAATTTAGTCCGATTTATAAAAGGACCAATCTCAGATATAGTAACTTTTGTTGATAAAATATCTTTAAAATTGTTTGGAGAATCGGATATTTATGTTGTATGTCAGAAGCCATGAAGGTATTGATGATGACCAGGTTGTATTGGCCCCATGTAGGTGGAGTAGAGAAGCATGTGGAGAAAATAACTGAAATTTTGAAAAAGAAGCACCAAATAACTATTGTTTGTGAAAAACACGATCCCAAACTGCCAGATTATGAAAATGATAGGGGAGTGATAATTTACAGAATTGGGGGATCGGACAAATGGGCCATTTGGAAATGGTGGTTTAGGCATTTGAACCTCATAAATGACGCAGATATTATTCACATTCACGACGTTTTCTTCTGGTTTTTACCATTTAGACTCCCCTACTGGTTCAAAAAAGTTTTTATCACTTTCCACGGCTGGGAAGGCATATACCCCCTGCCCCGGAAAAACATAATTGTTCGTAAATTCAGCGAATGGATGGCCAATGGCAATATCTGCGTAGGTGAATTTATCAAAAAATATTATGGCACCAAATCCGATTATGTCATCTATGGAGCGGCAGAAAAAATCAAATACCCAAAAGTAAAAAGGCAAGGGGCAATTTTTGTGGGCCATCCGGACGCGGATCAAGGGCTGGATTATTACTAAAATTGGATATATTCACCGACGATCCCGATGCCGGCAAATATTTTTATAAATACAAATACGCTTTTGTCTCCGGTTATTTATCTATTCTTGAAGCTATGGCTCAAAATACGCCGGTTTTTACCCATTATGACAATCCGCTAAAATACGACTATCTAAATATGACACCGTTTAAAGACAAAAATTTTAAAATACCCGGCTGGTTAGAAGTAGCCGATATTTACGAAAAACTATGGCAAAAATGACCGAACGCACAAGGAGAGACCTTGTGCGCGTGACGGTGGTGGTTACGGTTTTGAATGAAGAAGCCACAATCAAGTTTCTTTTGGATGCTTTGATTAGACAAACCAGAAAGTCCGATGAAATTATTATCGTCGACGGCGGGTCAACAGATCGCACCGTGGAAAAGATTAAGAAATATAAAGAGATTAAGTTACTAAGAAAATCTGGAAATAGGTCGGTAGGCAGAAATTACGGCATGAGCCAGTCTAAGGGCAACATCATCGCCTTTACCGACGCTGGTTGCATCCCCGAACTAAATTGGCTCGCAGAACTAATTAAACCTTTTTATAAAAAACTCCCCTCTCCTGGCCAACGGCCCGAGCGAAGCGAGAATTTAGGAGAGGGGCAGGGGGTGAGGTACGGGAGAGTGGAGGTTGTTTCTGGCTACTACAAAGGTCTTTCTCAAAATATTTTTGAGAAATGTTTGGTCCCTTATGTCTTGGTCATGCCGGATAAAATCCCGGCTGAATTTTCCCCTTCCACCCGCTCCATGGCCATGCGCAAAGGAGTGGGACTCTTCGATGAAAAGCTAAGCCATAACGAAGACTATGCTTTTGCCGTGGCGTTGAGAAAAAAAGGCCTGGAATTTTATTTCGCCCCCAAAGCAATGGTGGGCTGGATGCCGTGTAAAAATTTGCGCCAGGCGGCCTGGATGTGGTTGCGCTTTGCCATAGGCGACGCCCAGGCCGGAATTTTGCGCCCCAAAGTCAAACTCTTATTCCTGCGCTATTATGTATTTTTCTTCCTCTTTTTCCTTAATCACTTATTTATCTTAATCTCTTTTCCCTACTTGCTTTGGGCCGTGGCTAAAAATTACCGCTACGTCAAAGATCTGCGGGCGTTTTTCTGGCTGCCCGTACTGCAGCTGACTACGGATATGTGCGTCATATTTGGTACTATTATGGGAGTCTTGTCCCGATCTAAATGAACTACTTAAAAAAAGCTGTTTCAGGCATTTATTGGACCGGCGCTCTTCGCGCTTGTTTACGCGGCTTCACCATCATTCGAACAGTCATTCTCGCCCGTCTCCTCGTCCCAGCCCAATTCGGCATTTATGGAGTCGCCTCACTTGCCCTGGCAATGCTTGAGACCCTAACAGAAACCGGCATCAACGTCTTTTTAATCCAGGAAAAAGACAGCGATAGTTACATCGACACGGCCTGGCTGGTTTCAATCGCTAGAGGGGCCATCATTTCTCTCATCCTCATCCTCTCGGGTCATTTTGTTACCTCTTTTTTCAAATCGCCCTCTTCTCTTACCCCCTTACTTTTAATTAGTCTAGTCGCCTTTATTCGCGGATTTATCAACCCATCCGTCGTCACTTTCCAAAAAAATCTCACATTCAACAAAGAGTTTCAATTTAGATCGGTGCTTTTTTTAATCGAAGCCTCTGTAACAGTGGTATCAGCGTTTATAACCAGGTCTGCATCCAGTTTCGTCCATGGGCTTTTAGCTAGTTCAATCTGCGAAGTCGTTTTCTCTTTGATTTATATAAAACCCCGCCCTCACTTCAATTTTATTCCGGAAAAACTGCGTCTTATTCTCCATCGCGGCAAATGGCTCACCGCCGCCGGTATTTTTAATTATCTTTATCACAATCTCGACAATATCGTTGTTGGCCGTCTGCTAGGAGTAGCCCCGCTTGGCCTATACGACACCTCTTATAAAATTTCCAGCCTCCCAATCACTGAAGTTTCTGAAGTTTTTTCCAAAGTCACCTTTCCTATTTTTTCCCAGATTCAAAACGATACCACTCGGCTATCGCGGGCATACTTCAAATCCACCCTCACTTTGTCAGCCTTAGTCATCCCCTTTGGTTTATTGTTGTTTTTCTTTCCTCAAATTATTGTCATTCTCCTCGGTCCCAACTGGCTTCCGGCTGTCCCAGTCTTGAGACTACTTTCCGTTTACGGCGTAATTAGGTCCATTTCCGGCGCCTCTTCCGCTCTGTTTTTGGCAGTTCACAAGACCAACTATGTTACTTATCTCACCTTAGCCAGCATCTTAGGTTTGGGAATATCTATTGTCCCCCTGGTCACGCGTTTTGGCCTTGTTGGGGCCGCCATTTCCGCCATCATCGGCTCATTGGCCGCCCTTCCCGTCATCTTCTACTGTCTGCGCTTGATCCTTAAATCATGAACATTTTAGGTAGGTTTTTACCGGACCTGTGGTATAGCCCCGCAGACGTCCTCCTTCGCGCTTCGGAGGTTTTTATTTGGCAGCGGGTCTTGCTAGTTTCGCCCAGCCTGGATATTGGTTGCGGCGACGGCGATATCAGTAAGCGAACCTTTTCTTTTCCAGATCAAATTGACGTAGGTATTGACCTCCGGCCGGTGGCAACTAGCAATCTTTATCACCAAATGCTCCAGGCAGACGCCACAAAACATCCGTTTAAAAATTCCAGTTTTCAAACAGTCATAAGTAACAGTACTTTCGAGCATATTAAAGCCGATACCAAAGCTGTTTCAGAAGTCGCCAGAATCCTAAAACCCGGCGGCAAATTTTATCTAACCGTCCCCACTCCCCGCCTGCGCCCGTTTCTAAGCAACCAGATTAACGCCCGGGTGGCGCATCTTCATTACCGGTCCGCCACAGACTGGCAAAAATTATTAGCCAAAAATAATTTGGTCTTAAAAAAGGTCGAGTATTATTTTCCTCCCGCATCCGTTTCCGCTTGGCTTCTGCTCTTCAAGCTTGCCACCTTCAAAATTTATCATCGCGAACTTTGGTCTTATCTCAAAGATTCTCCATACAGCAGGCTCTTCCCTTCCAGATTTATATCGCAAGTCTTGAAAATTTATTTATCCAGATATATAGCCACAGATTTTTCGGAAGATGGAACTTGGCAGTTTATTACCGCGGTTAAAAAATGAAAATCGCTCTATTTCATAATCTTCCACCGGGTGGGGCCAAACGCACAGTCTATGAACAAGTTAAGCATTTAAGTCAAAAACACGAGCTGCGTCTTTTTCAATTATCCAATACCAACGAGGATTTTTTGTCGCTGTACCCCTTCGTAAAATCAAAAAAAACTTATCCTTTCTCCCTTTCGTCGAACCGTTTACGAGCCGACTATCAGAAATTTTTTGTCCTGCCCCAAATCCATCGTCGCATGGCTCAAGATACCGAAGGTGCCGACGTCGCCCTCATCCACGCCGACCTCTATACCCAGGCTCCGCACATCTTATGTTTTCTGAAAATCCCCAGTTTGTATTTTTGCCAGGAAATGCTGCGCATTGCCTACGAACCGGAATTGGCCTTTACCGACCGCGTCTCATTTCCCAAAAGATATTACGAAGTTTTAACGCGCCAAATCAGAAAATTCGTAGACAGGTCAAATGCCCAATCCGCCTCCATGATTTTAACCAACTCCGGTTTTACGGGGGCAAAAGTGCAAAAAGAATTTAATAGACCGGCCCTTACCTGTCATCTGGGTGTCGATCCCCAGGTTTTTTACCCCCAAGACCTGCCCAAAAAAACCCAGGTTCTCTTCATCGATCAAAAAGACAAAATTTCCGGTTACGATTTTGTTCTCCAGGTCCTAAACTTAATCCCCCCTCAAAATCGGCCAAAATTAAGGATCCTAAGTTTTTCCAAAGGCGCGCCGGCCGTTTTGCCCCAAAACATGGCCAAATATTACTCCGAGTCGCTGGCCACCCTCTGTACCAGTTACAACGAACCGTTCGGACTGGCTCCCATCGAGTCCATGGCCTGCGGAACTCCGGTTTTGGCCGTTAACGATGGCGGATACCAGGAGACGGTTTTAGACGGCCTCACCGGTTGGCTGCTTCCGCGAGATCCAAAAGCTTTTACCAAAAAAATCGCTTTTTTACATCGTCATCCTCAAAAAGCTCATCAAATGGGTCTTGCCGGTCGAAAACATGTGATCAAAAACTTTACTTGGGCCAAACATAACTCCATCGTCGAATCAGCCCTATGCCATCTCGCGTCTCGATAATTATCGTCAAATACCGGGCGGCCGCAGAATTAGCTGCTTGTTTACCCAGTCTGAAAAAATATCATGTCATCATCGTCGACAACGACAAAATAAACCGGGGTTATGCCGCCGGCAACAATCTGGGGGCTAAAAGTGCCAAAGGGGAATACTTGCTCATTCTCAATCCGGACACGGTCGTTTCCCCCGGCGCCATCGAATTATTAGCCACTTTTCTGGACACTCATCCCCAAGCCGGAATTGTCGCTCCGTTTCTTCTTGACCCAGCCGGCCGGCCCTATCCTTTGCAAGGCACCCGGGAGCTCACGCCCCTCACTGGTCTGGTCGCTCTCTCGTTTCTGAACCAGATTCCTAATCCCATTTCCCGCCATTACTGGCTGGCCGATTGGGACAAACGCCAGCCGCGCCAAGTAGACGTCGTCCCCGGCACAGCTTTTCTTATTCGCAAGCAAATTTATGACCAACTCGGCGGATTCGATGAAAACTTCTTCCTCTATTTTGAAGAAGCCGATCTCTGCCGCCGTGTCCGGCATGCGGGCTGGGAAATTTACATGTATCCGCCGGCCAAAATTATGCATTACTGGGGCGCCAGTACCCCAAAATCTGCCCGTATCCAGGCCATTTTCTCCGCTTCCCGTTTTTACTACTTTCGCAAGCATTTCGGCCTGCTTTGGGCCATCGTAGTCCATCTCGTTTGTTCTTTTTCTCTCCTCTGGCTGGCGGTTATTTTAGGAGCCGCCCTGCGTTTCTACCGGTTTCCTGGCCTTATGCCCTTTATCGGCGACCAGGCCTGGTACTATTTGGCCGCCCGCGACGCTCTTCTGGGCGGGAGATTGCCCTTGTTGGGCATCACCGCCAGCATCACCTGGCTACATCAAGGCCCACTTTGGACTTATCTCCTGGTTCCCTTGATTGCCCACCCCGTCCTCCCAGCCATCCTGACCTCAATCATGGGCGTGGTCTCCGTTTATTTAATTTACTTCCTAGGTGGCTGGCCAGCCTCTCTGCTATTAGCCGTTCTGCCATTAGCCGTTCTCCAATCCCGCATGCCCTACCACACATCTCTCATTCCTCTATTTTCTATTCTCTTTCTCCTATTTTTACGTCGTCATAAAGATTTCCTCGCCGGCCTCTTCCTCGGCTTCCTCTATCAATTGCACCTGCTCACATTCATCTTCTGGCCAATTATGTTTTGGCGCCGCCGCCTCATCCCCGGTTTTATTCTGGGGATTCTCCCTTTTTTACTAGTGGGACCAGTCCAAACATTTGGAATTCTCGCCTGGATCGCCAAGCATTCTCTCGCCGGTTTCGGCGGCTCCACCATCTCCACAGCCTACCTCGTCGTCCTCCTCGTCCCCGCCATCCTCGTTGTCTCTTGGTTTCTCAATCGCCTTCCAAAGTTTATCGGGATTTTGATAATTGTGATTTATTTGGGATTTAGTTATTCGAATTTAGATATTGGTTCATCTTTATCTAGCAGAATCGTTCTATCTAAAGCAATTTTGAGGGAGAGCGGCACTGACGCTCCGGAAATTGTCATGTCCGGTCCCGGTTCCAAATTTCGCTCCTACTCCATGCCCTACGAATACCTCGTCTGGTGGCTGTCCCGTTCCACCTCTCCAGAGGGCTCTCACACAAAATTCCTTATCCATGAGTCCTCTCAAACTTTCGAACAGCTTTGAAGGGCCACGCCTTTTTGATATAGTTAGACCATGCCAGCCAAAAATACCAGAAAACAATTCATAGAAAACTCTTATTATCATATTTACAACAGAGGAGTCGAAAAACGGCAAATATTCATGGACGATATGGATTATTCAGTATTCATTTCATACTTAAAAAGTTACTTGCTGCCCAAAAGCGAAGAGTTTTTGCACGGCATATTTTCAAATGAAAGTTCGACACCCAAGCAAAAGGCCGACGCCCTCAAACTATTAAGGCTTAATAATTTCTCTGAGACAATTTCACTCACTGCCTACTGCCTGATGGGTAACCATTTCCATTTTTTGGTTAAACAAACTATGGCAGACGGTATTGATAAATTCATGAATTCGTTGATGACTAGGTACACCATGTATTTCAATCGCAGACACAAGCGGGTCGGCCATTTGTTCCAAGGAAATTACAAAGCAGTATTGGTCGAGACTGAAGCGCAGTTACTGCACCTCACCCGCTATATCCATCAAAATCCAGCCTCGAAAGGCCACGCCTTTCAAACTCATCCATACTCATCCTATCAACAATATGTTTCGTCAGCACGCCTCGAATGGATAAAACCAGATGAAGTTCTCAACTATTTTTCCAAGCAAGGCTTTAATTCATACGCAGCTTTCGTTGGAGATACTCATATTTACGATTCTTTGATGATCATCTCCGGATTAACTTTAAGTGAATCAGACTAGATCAAAAAGGCGTGGCCTTTCAAACCTTTCAAACTTTCAGAAGTGTTAAAATGATTGTATGTTAACTGGGATTGTGCTCACTCATAACGAAGAGAAGAATATTGCCCGGTGTTTGGAATCCTTAAAATTTTGCGACGCGGTTTTAGTGGTTGACAGCGGTTCAACAGATAAAACCATGTCTTTGGCCAAAAAAGCCGGAGCCACAGTTGTTAACCATCCTCTGGATGGCAACTATGCTGCCCAGCGCAATTGGGCTCTCTCCCAAGCCAAAACTCCCTGGGTGTTATTTGTGGACGCCGACGAAATGGTTTCCGTCAAATTGGGCGAAGAGATCACATCCGCCGTCAAAAAAATCGAATACAAAGGGTTTTTAATCCCCCGGATAGATTACATGTGGGGCAAGAAGCTGTCCCACGGAGACGTGGGCGGAGCTAGATTCTTGCGTCTAGCCCGCCGCGGAGCCGGCGAGTGGCACGGCGCGGTTCATGAAACCTGGGCCATCGAGGGCAACATAGGGACACTCAAGCACCCCATCTTTCACTATCCTCACCCTACTCTAGTTGAGTTCTTGCAAGAGATTAACCGCTACTCTTCCATCCGGGCCCAAGAACTCCACCGCGCTGGCCAGCGGGCCAATTTATTCCAAATCATTCTTTACCCATCGGCCAAATTTTTGTGGCTTTGGATTTGGAAATTGGGATTTGCGGATGGTACCACCGGTTTTGTCCACGCCATGACCATGGCCTTCTACAGTTTCCTGGTTAGGGGTAAACTATGGTTATTTCAAAAAGGAGTAACGTCCCCCTCTTAAGGTAAGAGGGGGATCAGAGGGGGTGTTATGAGCGGTTGGATTGCAATTTTGCTGGCTTTGGGTTTTGCTTTCGGCAACCTGTATAAATTTTCATTCTTTTCAGCCGAGGTGCGTATTTCAGCCCTGGATATCGTGGTTTTTACTCTCACTCTTCTGGCATTACCTGTAAATCTCAAAAAATACCGGTATTTGGTCATCCCCATCACCGTTTTTTTCACAGTCGGTTTAGTAAGTCTGATTTTTGCCCTTCCCGCCTACGGTTGGCAGGCAATTTTCGTCGGATCCATGTATTTAACCCGTTGGACTGTCTACAGCCTATTTTTTGCTTCAATAATTCAATTAATTAAATCGTCCAAGATCGTTCACTTATTGTACTCGTTAGGCATAATCACGGCTATTTTGGGATTGGCCCAATATTTGGTTTTCCCGGATGTCCGGGCTCTAGCTGTAGCCGAATGGGACCCCCATTATTTCCGGGTGGTCGGTACCTTCCTCGATCCCGGTTTCACAGGTTTAATTTTGGTTTTCACTCTCATTTTTTTAACACTGAATCCGCTCAAAAATCGCTTAATTAACTTAATTTCTTGGTCTGCTTCATATCTTGCGTTTGCCCTGACCTACTCCCGCAGCAGCTACGCCGCTTTCCTGGTTTCCATGACCTATATCGCTTGGCGCCGCAAGTCGCTTAAATTTTTTTTATTTATAATTATTCTGTTCCTCACCACTGTCTACGCACTACCCCGTTCACCGGGTGGGGAGGGCGTAGATTTAGAGCGCACCAGCTCCATCCAGGCTAGAATTGACAGCTGGACCACCGCCTGGAGGATTTTTACCCGGCATCCCGTTTTGGGAGTGGGTTTCAACACCTACCGCTATGCCCAGGGAGCCAGCCTCACATCCCACGCCGGAGCCGGCGCCGACTCCTCGCTACTCTTTGTAGCCGCCACCACCGGCCTGGCGGGCCTGCTGGCCTATCTCTGGTATATTAAACGGCTTTTTTCCTTAATTCCTAACTCCTATCTCCTGGCTCTTCTGGTCCACTCTATATTTTTAAACTCCCTCTTTTATCCCGCCGTTATGGTCTGGATAGCTCTACTTCTTTCCGTGTCTGATTCCCCGCCCGGTCAACCGTCACCAGCACCAGCACTTTCTCGTCGGGATTCAAATTGATAGTCGTGGCAAATTTTCCCCCTTGCCCGATAATAATCAGCCGATCGTTGGCCGTCAATCTCACCCCGCTGGTCGTCCCCTTTATCTCCACTTTATTATCAGCCACCATCGACGTCTCCACCGTCAATTCCGGAGGTTTGTTGGAGTAATACACGTCTACCTCGGTCGAAGCATTGCCCTTGTTTCCCACCTGGTCTATAGCCACTGCGATGAGCGTGTTGTCCCCGTCTTTCAGGTTGATATTTCCCAGAGTAAATATTCCGTCGTCCTTAGCCACCACATTTCCCACACTTTCCCCATTTAAAGTCAGGTACACCGTTGACCCCGCCTCGGAACTACCGGAAATTGTCTGTCTGGCGCTGTTAGTAGCATCATAAGGTAAAGAAAAACTGGGCGGGGGCGGGGGAATCAGATCGGTTTTATCTACCGGCATTTTAGAGGACTTCAAATCTCCCAAAAACACCGCCATTTTTACCAGGACCGGAATTCCCCCAAAAACCGCCAACGCCAATAAAACTATCGTTCCCAAAACCAGCAGCACCGCCTTTCTCGAGTTCCGCCTGTCCTCCAATCGGCTCAACCTGCTCATGCTAAAATTATACCACCGTGCCTCCTTAGCTTAGTGGTAAAGCGGCGGTATCGTAAACCGCGGACGCTAGTCCGATTCTAGCAGGAGGCTCTGCGCCTCGTCCTCGCAGAGCGAGAGACGGGCGGCACAAACTTATGTATACCGTCTACGTTTTAAAAAGTCTGAAAGATGGAAGGAAAATATTAGAAGAACCAAACAATTCTATATCAGTCGATGATTATATAGCCGCCAGATGGGGAGAAAAAAAGCATGTAGGTCAGTCTACCCCCACTGGGTTGAAGTAGACACACCAAACAAAATTATCATTGTCACCCGCATCAAGCACTGTAAAGACGTGTACAGATAGCACAGATAGCAGCTTTGAAAGGCCACGCCTTTCAAAGCCCCTCCACCTCCGGAAGCTCCAGGGGTTTGATCTCTTGAAGTTCTCTCCCTGTTACGGCCTGCAATTCACCATACATCCCGTGAGTGTTGTCGATAATCTTGCGCAATTCCTTTTCCTGCCTCGCCCATTTCAGATTAAACCAGCGTTTTTCTTTCTCTATATCTCCCTGCAAATTATTAAAAGCCTCGACAATGGCTTCAATCCTGTGAGTAAACTCCACACTCCTTAGATATTGGTACAGCACCTCCATTTTTTCATTTTTTCCCACATTAGCCAATTTTTCAAAATGGATATGGATTAAATCAAACCGCAGAGCCATCGCCAACCCCCTGGCGGATTTTAAGGTTGTTACCCAAACATTTTCTCTGTAAACAAACGTCTCGATGTCTTCGGGAGGATTAGCTACCACCAAAACTGCCAGTTGCGCCCCGGCTGCTCTTTGATCTTCCCTTAATTTCTTCAGCCACCCGTCGCTCCATTGCGCGTTTTTAGACTCCCATAAGATCATTCCGCATTCACGGCCCAGCTTATCAACCACCGTTTGGGAAATATCTGCGCCCCGTTCTCCTTTCTTAATTTCGGCTATCCTGTCTTCGGGAAACTCTCTCCTCAAGGTTTGTTCCAGCCCCAATTCCATCACTTCTCCTTGGCCTTGTTGGGATCCCTGCTCTAATTTGCGCTTCAGCTCATCGTTCATTTTTAATGCATCTTGCAGTTTCTTGTCTTTTTCAGCGTCTTTTAATTGATGCTCTTCATCGGCTTTTTTCCTGGCCTCTTGCCGTATTTTATCTTCCTCTTCGGCTAGTTTTTTCTGCATTTCCAGCTTCGCGTCATCTTTTTCCTGCCTGGCTTTGCGCAGTTCTTTCGTTAAATCTCCCAATTGCTCCTGCAGCTTTTTATTTCTTTCCTTCTCATCCACCTCCGCCTCCTGCAACCGTTTGATAGCCGACTCAAAATCAGCCTTGACCTTTGCGGCGGTCGTTTCTTCGGCTTGCCGGCGGGCGGCTTCTAAATCCTTTTGGTGTTTAACTCTTTCAGTTTGCAGAACCTGTTCGGAAATTTGATGTTCCAAAGCCTCGGAAATTTCAATCTCCTGCCCGCAATTTTTACATTTAATAGTGCTCATATCAAGGCACTTCCACTACTCCCTCCAGCCCCACGGGCAGATCTTTTAGCTCATCAGCCGTTAAATCCACTACCCAGTCTCCACCGGCCAGCATTTTCGGCAAGCTCGCCTGGCCAAAGATCTTTTTGCCCAATTTTGGTAAATCAACCGGCAACTTCACCGGGTTGGCAAATCTCCGGCATTCATGAGGCTCAATTTTGATCCGGAAAATCACAGACACCGTGTCCAAAATTATCACCGAGTTAGCCGCCGGAGCAACATTCAGTCCCACCGCGCACCCGCCCATATCCAAAATCACTCCCGCCACCGGCGAAGTCAAATCGGCCTGATCCAGGCGGTATTTGGCCTGCTCCACTTCTTTAACCGAGGCGTCTAAGCTCGCCTGTTGGCTGGATTTATTGTACCGGGTAATGTCATCCCCGGGATTTTTAAAGCGGATGTTAAATATCTCAAAATCCGCCCGCACCTGCTGGTTTTGGGCCAATTGCCGGTCCAAATCCGCCTGCAGTATCTGCCGGTCCAGCGAGGCGATAATCTCGCCCTTGCTCACGCTGTCGCCCGCGTTTTTGCGCAAACTCACCAGTTTTCCGGAGAAGGCAAATCTGGTTTCCACGTTCCGCCCCCACACCTGTCCGGAAAATTTATTACTGGCCATAAAATTACTATATCATGGTTTACAATCTGATCCTTTGACAAATCCGGCTGCCCGCGCTTCTTTTTCGTTGCAAAACCACCCATCGCCTAAATATAACTGCACGACGGTATTACCGTATTGTCCGCAACCAGGGTAGCGGTAAAACTTGGTCTCTTTTCCCTGCTGACCAATATTACCTTTGATATTGCACTTGGGTTGAATAGGATTTACATCTTGGGTACAGCCGGCGCCAAATATTCCTAAGGTACCGGCTCGGGCTTTCTCTCCTGCCTTCAGTAATTCATCTGCGTTAGAATCCGTGCCTCTGGCAAAATACGCCCAACCCTGCTCCAACATCTTTTTATTGACATAAATATTTCCCGCATATACTTGGCTGACCAGGCGTTTAAATTTATCATTAAACACCACTTTTATTTGCAGCCGCTTCCCCAAAATCAACTTCTCCAGAGCTTGTTTGGCTTCGGTGCCGCCGCAATATTTCAACTCCGGGGCATCTACACCGGCCAGGCGGACAACCTGTTTTTCCTTGGTTTCAAAAGTGTCCCCGTCTATCACTCGGGCAACCTGATATGTGGTTTTCAAATACACCGCTGCGGCTAAAACCACCGTCCCTACCACCCCCGCCATTATCTTCCCTTTCATTTTTCCCACCCTTCTAGTCTAGCACACAACCGATGTATACTATCAAACAGGGAAATGCAAACTTTATGAATAAAGAAGTTACCAAGATAACTAAAATCGCGATCTTCCAAAACAGGAAAATCCGTAAAACCATTTATCAGAATGAATGGTGGTTTGTGATCGAGGATGTAGTTTTAGCACTAATTGATTCAAATGACTCAAAGCAATATATTCAGCGCATGAGACTTCGTGACCCTGAGCTTTCCAAAGGGTGGGTACAAATCGTACATACCCTTTTAATGGAAACCAGTGGTGGTAAGCAGAAAATGAATTGTGCTGATACTGAGGGTGTTTTTAGGATTATCCAATCAATCCCTTCTCCTAAAGCAGAACCTTTTAAAAGATGGTTGGCCAGAGTTGGATATGAAAGGGTACAGGAGATAGAAGATCCGGAGCTTGCCCAAAAAAGGGTCACATCTGAATATAAGAAAATAAAAGGACTCAAGCGTCAAAACCTGCGTGACCATATGAATGATTTGGAGCTGCTATTTTCTCAGCTTGGTGAAGCAGCAACCACAGAGATTACCAAAACAGATCATCCTCAAGGGTTTAAGAAAAATAAGCAAGTCTCAAAACGTGGAGGTAAAATTGCCGGAGACGCCAGATCCAATCTTGAACGCGAAACTGGAAGAAAAGTAATTACCTCGCAAAATTATTTACTTAAGAGACAGAATAAGAAACTTTTAAAATGAACAAATTTTATTTAGAAATTTTAGAAGCAATTAAACAAAAGGCTAAAAAAACAAAGCAAACCTCGGAGACATCCGGATATTTGGGACATAGGCATTTCCATTATGGATTAAGTGTTCCCCAGAGAAGGGTAATAGCTAACGCATGGATTAAAAATAATAATGCTATTTCTCTAACAAAATTTATAACTCTGTTAGACCTTCTTTATCGAGGAGACTCTTACGAAGAAAAATCTATGGCCGGATTGCTTCTGGGATATTTACCAAAACTTAGAAGACAATTGAATCCTAAATTATTGGATAACTGGCTTAGTTACTTGGAAGGTTGGGCTGAAATAGATTCTACTTGTCAGTCCAATTTCACGGCAGATGAAATCCTACTTAAGTGGAATGATTGGGAAAAATTAATTAAGAGTTTTGCTGACAATAAAAGCGTTAGTAAGAGAAGAGCGAGCTTAGTATTATTAACAGGAGTTGTTAATAACTCGAATGATAAAAGACTTATCGGTTTGGCTTTTGAAGTTATAGATAAACTAAAATCTGAGAGAGATATTTTAATTACAAAAGCCGTCTCTTGGCTTCTAAGAAATTTAATCAGACACAATAAAATCAGAGTTGAAAAGTATCTCGACGAAAATTTAGACTACTTACCCATTATAGCAATAAGAGAAACTAAAAATAAACTTAGAACTGGCAAAAAATAGATAAAAGATTCAATAATTCTATTATTCTACTGGCGGGGTACTTTTAACGCTAAAATAATAAGATGATACAGTTTTATAGCACAGTTAAAAGTTAGTTCGACCCCCGTCAGGGTATAAGGTTATGGGATTAAATTTTGGCAAACTTTAGAAACTTTCCGAAGCTAAAATCCACGAGTTCGATAAAATTTCTATGGAGCTAGTTTTTGAAAAAGTTCGCACTGATTTTCGAGATTCTCCGTGATGCTGCTGGCTCCCGCCTTCGCTGCCAGCTTCGGCCGTGCAGGCCGGCTCGGCTGCGGCCTCGCCTCCGCTTATTTTTTGCGCCCGAGATTATGCTCGCTAACGCGAGCATATTTTACTAAAATTTCCATTGGAATGGAAACTTTTGGCTTTGCCCCACCCACCCGTGCGTGCCAACGTAAAATACATTGATAAGACTCCCTCTCCAGCCTTACTATTGACAGGAATTATTTTTTATGTTAAATATAGTTAAATCTGACTTAACTAAAATATACAATGAAAAAAGTTAACAATACTAAAATTTTATCGACTGCAGAGGCTAGTCGTTTATTGGGGCTAACCCGGCAAACGTTATATAAACTCGCGGAAAAAGGTGAACTACCGGGGAAAAAGATCGGCAGAAATTATAAGTTCTTCGAGCAAGATATTTTAAGCTATATTCGCCTCCATAAAAAGCTTCCGAAATATAAAGAGTGGGAATTAAGAGCAGATTTTGCTACTGAAGGGATTAAGAAAATGGCAAAACGTACTTTTCAAGGTCTTTCATCAAATATTGAAGAGCTAATTGCAAATTCATATGATGCTGATGCAACTTCCGTAAGGATTGTCATTAATAACGACAAAGGAACGTTGAGCATAATTGACAATGGTTCAGGGATGGATGAATCTGCGCTTGCTTCTTTTGTGAAGTATGGGAAGAGTGATAAGGACTCAGATTACCGTTCTCCAAAATTTGGACGGTCTCCGATTGGCGAATACGGAATGGGCGGAAAGCTGGCAATAACTAATATTTCTAGACGTTGCAAGATAATTACAAGAAGAAACGGTTATGAGCACATATTTAACATGAATCGTGCAGACCTCGATAAGGCTAAGTATATAAGTGATGTCAAAAGTAGGGTGCTGACCAAAAAATGCAGTAAGAAATACCACGGTACTGAAATATACATGGAAGATTTGTTTACGAAAACTATCGACAGTGAAAGGTTGCAGGAGAGATTTTCTACAAAAATGCCATTAAGTCAGAATTTTCAAATCGTTATGGTCGTCATTCGAAATAATGAAAAAAAGGAACAGACAGTAAGCGAACCTATTTTTGAATATGAACGAAAATTCGACTTTAGTGACGATCTTCCAAAAATAGGGAATGTTAAGATGTCTATTTATTTCACTAAAGAGCCTATAGCGGCTACAAAACAAGGTGTATGGACAAAGGTAAATGGGAGAATAGTTAACGAAAAAGCTGAGTGGTTTGATTTGTTTCGAGCAACCTCCGGTACGAGATATAGATATAGGTTATTCGGGTATGGTGAGGCTGATGGTCTGAAAGACTATGTGACTTTTTCTAAAAACGATTTTATCGACTGTCCCGAATACAATGAGTATTGGGAATTTGGTCACAAAAATATCTTAAAGGTACAAAATACCCTTCTTCGTGATGACGAGAACATTAAAAAGGAGCAAGATAGAAACCTAGTGAAAGATGTTGAGAAAGAAGTGAACGATATTGTCTCGAAATTAGATGACCCCGCCACATTAGGTGTTCTTGAGGCGAAAATAAAGAAGGAGTTTACGAAGGAAAAGGAAAGTGCTCCTGAAGCTCCTTATCCAAATATAGATGTTATTGAAAAAGAGGCAGAAAAAGTTGTTTCCGTAGTCAAAAGAGGAAAAGATAAAAGAGAAAGGCGAAACCAGTCCATAGCCCCTAGTGAAAGAGTGTCATACTCAGGTAGAAATTATGTAATAACACCAGTCGATCTTTCTGAAACAGGGGACATTGTCAAATTTACTAAAGAAATGAACTTAATAGAAATTAACGAGAAGCATCCCTTGTACGTTAAAGCATCTAGAAACAGCTCATTAGATGATTTAGTTAGAAGTCTCGCATTTACAGAAATTGCTTACGACTACAGCGAAGGGGACTTTGTTAGTTTTGACGCTGTATTTAATGAATTAGCTAGAATTGCGTCAAGGCGGGTTAAATTAATTGGTATGGAAGATCTAACAGCTAGTAGCGGGTAAATACCAGACAGTTATTAGTTATATTTTCGTAACAAAATAGAAACTAGTTAAAAAGATAATGATCAAAGGCATTTTTCCAAACGAAAAAATTTTGACAAGGGGCCGTCTTCATGATGACGATTCGATAGATGTACTTAACTTTCCAACTCGCGTACTAAACACCTTAGTAATGCACGACTATGAGACCGTTGGACATTTTTATCGCGTGTCGATGGCTGATTTGGGAAGGATAAGAAATATTGGAACTAAGACATTAAAGTACTTTGGAGAAGTCAAAGCAGCAATAAAAGAACATCGAAAAGAGCCTGATCTGCCGCCACTAGAAACCGCGAAGTCAAAGGAAGCAAAGCCTTCAAGTTTTGTGCCTTATTTGACAGAAACTGAAAAAGAAAGAATGAAGTTGGTTAAGAGACTCTATGACGAGTATGGCACTCTAGAAAAAGTGGGAAGCCTGCTGAGACTGTCAAGAGAAAGAGTTAGACAAATATTAAATAAAGGTCAAAAATATGGCCTTTTCACTTACCAGTTAACCCGAGATAGAAAATTTGATGAAGTGCTAAACAAGATAGATGGGGAACGGCTAAGGGTATTACTTAGTACTACCAAAAATCAATTTGATGTTTGTTCGAATTTGGGGATAGATATAAGTACTCTTCAAAGGTTGATTAAATATTATAACATTGATCTCGTGTCCTATAAACAGGATGCTAGATATAAGAGATACTTAGTAGAATACTCCGAGATGGTTCGCGTACTTGGATATCATCCATCTACCACCATTATGCAGCGCCGCAAGGAATGGAGGAAAATATGGGCGGGTATTGTTAGGCTGTGGGGAAGTTTTGATCGATTTAGAGCAGAGTTTGGTATCGAAAAACCTAAACACTCTATGCACCCTAACACCTTAAAAGCTTGGCAACGAGCAAAGGAAAGAAGAATGGCGCATAAAAAGGAAAAAGTCGAAAACGTATACAAAATCATCGCTGAGCATGGTCCTTTAACTTGCAAAAAAATTTCCTACCTGGCAGGGTATAGTGATCAAATTGTCTATCAATATGTAAAAGATATGGTTAAAAAAAATAAGATTAAAAAATTAGGCAAAGGAAATAGAATTAAGTACGGATTAAATATTCAAAAAAATTATATTAAGCAATCAAAAAACTATGCACACTAATGACGAAATTAAAGAAACTATTTTAAAATGTCTATATGAGCATGTTCAAAAATCTAAAGGACCTTCCGGTATTCCGATGGGGATACGAGATTTAACCTCGGCAGTCAAATCCAAAATTGACGTTAAGCAACAGGTAGTTAGTTCTAACCTACATTCATTAATAAAAAACGGGTTTGTGGATGAGAAGGAGGTTCAAAATCCTTACGCTGCCGCTAAGTTTAACAGCAAGCCCGCTGTTAAATATGAACTCTCGAGAGCCGGAATTAGTTATTTTGATCAAGGTTCAAAGTTTGATCTGGCAGATAGAAACACAGGTATAAACATTCAAATGTTAAACAGCGCTGTGGTTATCGGAAATCAAAACATAGTCAAGAATATTGTGAGGGAGGAATATAAAGAGGGTTACTTGAAACTTGAGGAACTTGGGAAAAGAGTCAACTTATCTTCTGATATAAAAAATGAAGACAAAGTGAATTTGCAAGCTGACATTGAAACCATTAAAAACCAACTTGCGAAAGTTTCTCCAAACCACAATATTGTAAAAGCAGCTTTAGCAAGCCTATCAGGATTAGCTGATATATCTCAGTTATCTTCTCATTATGAAAGCGTCAAGAATTGGATTCTTTCCATCTTGGGCTTTAGTTAAAAATTTTTGCATTTTCTCGTTTGAACACAAGGGAAAACACAGTTTGAGCCGATGTTTGCGGAGGCTTCGGCCGTTAGGCCGAGCCGGAGCCTGGGTGCGAGGCCGCGAGGCAGCCGAGCTTGATCACAGGGAATTTTCCCGAAAATCAGTTCGAACTTTTTCAAAAATCAGCTCAAAAGTCCTAAATTTTGAGTTGGTAACGATTAAAAGGTAAGTAGTTTCAAGATATGTTTCTTGTAATTGTTTTCATTTTAAACATTTTTGTATCTATCAAAAACTCATACCCCGTTAATTTTAGCCATAGGTTAATGTTTTCTGTCAGTTGATACATTGGTACACCCAGATGACTAACCAGACTCCGATTAATCTTATAGGTTTTAAGTGCTTCAGCCTCATGATATTTAGGAATGTCTGGAAAATCTAAAACTTGATATTTATCGTCTTTCACTCTCCTTAAGAGTAAAAACCTGTCAGGATAATTTTTGTTCTCCTTGTTAACCTCACTACCCCTAACTAACCTGTATTTATTTTTAACATCTTTATCTTCAGAAGGGAGAAAGATATTTTCAATTTTCTGCACGTCACTCACATCTCTAAGTCTTTTCAATAATTCAATAACTGCAATGATTTGATCATTTTCAAATTTTTCTGTGATAAGGGGGTTTTTCAAAATATTTTCGAGGTTCGATTCGTACGCCTCCCAAGTTCTGAATATTTGAAATCCAAAAAAGGTATTTGTTTCCAATAATTTGTTTATATCTTTTAAGCTTATAGATAAAAATTTGGACACACTACTTTGGCTATAATCTAACTCTTCCAGTGGATAAAAGAATTTCATGAGTTGATATACTATTCCCAAAACCTCTCTATCAATCTGCATTTTTCCGTACTCAAATATTTCTTGATTTAGTTTTCTGTTGGAAACACTCTTTATCAGTTCATAAGAAATTAGGATTGCCGTAATAGCAATTAACGAAGCAGAAATATTAATTAAAAGATCTCTAATGTTTCCATTAACATATTTGCTTAGGCAATATATGAAAATGCCTGTTAGAAAAGATACAAAATAGGGCAACATAGTATAGAAAAAGCTTTTTGGAAATTTCATACCCTAATTATAAATCAAGTTGTGTTGGTGTTATACTCGGATTACCGAATGACCTCTGTGGTGAAGGTATCTTACTTTTAGAGAACTGATGGCACGAAAGTGATCCATCTTAGCCACAGAGATCGCATACAAATAGGTATCAAAATATGAACGGGAATGATAAAGCATTGGTAACGCAGAGGATTGGTCAGTTAAAAAAATCGGCTGGAGAGTTAGCTGAGAATGTCACAGTAAATAATAAAAAAGAGTTTGTAAGTGTGGTGGGTTTATTACTTCACAACCTTGCCTCAGTCGTCGTTCCTGGATATGCCGTTGGTGCGGGGACTATAAAAGATTATTATGATCAAAAGGTTAATAAGAAAAGACAACAAGAGATTGATTCTCTCCTGGGCAATTTAAATAGACGTTTGTCTTCAGTTGAGATAAAGCAAGAAGCGGTCGATTATTTTGAAAACACAATTGTGTTTCAGCTCGAAGAAATAACTCGGAAATTATTAACAAATCCCGGCAGAGGCTTTGGTGAAGTAATAGCTGAATTTGTCGCTAGCGCATTAGAAAACATGGATCTTCACCCCAAAACTAAAGATCTTGTACTATCTACGCTCCTAAGCTTGGACAGCGTAGATCTTTTGGTGCTTAAAACTATGGACAAGCATTTTCTTTCAAATTTACCTCAAAATGGAGGAAATGGGGCTAGGGGCGTAACCAGAGATTCTATTTGTACCTTACTTAAGGACCGCAATATGGACGAAGCTGTTATTGATCGATCTCTCCAGCGACTACAGTCAGAATCACTTATTCAACCCATGAAAGTTAGTGCTCCCGCTATTACTGAAGCTCCGACTGCGGATGAGTTGTATAAAGGAAAACGACCTGACCAATTCGATGCTCCCGGAGGATTTATTAACACAGGTTTCGGTAGAATATTTATTAATTTTCTTAAACTGAATGACGACAAATGAATATCAAAAATGATATTGATGTAATAATTCAGAACCTTAAATCATCGTTAGATTCAACTTCTGAGTCAAAAAAGCAATTGAGCGGATACACAATTCAGCTAGGGAAACAAGAAGAGCAAATTGAATCGGCAATTAACTTATGGGAAGAAATGAAAGGACAGAATGTCACGCCTCCTCAACCAATCACCGCCTCTGGAGTTGCACTAACTTATACTCTCCAACAATCATCACAAGATTTAAAGACATACGTCTCGAATCAAAGTTGGACAAATCAGCTACAAGCTTTGGGGACAACTGCTCTAACAATAAATTCTGTTGCTGCTTCTGGAGCCTCGCTCTCATACCCACCAGGATATCGTTCGCAAGCCCTTGTTCAAGTAAATCTAATTGAAGAGAGGTATAGTCAAAGATCTGCGATCTCGCAGAAACTTTATGCAATTGATCAGTCATTAGGCCAAGAGTATGATAACGCTTGGCAAACATTACATCAGGCCACTCAAGATCCTACCCGTTCACCAATGTTTCTAATGAGGGAGGTGGAACGCAGATTGCTTGATTATTTTGCTCCAGAGATCGAACTTAGAAAGTATCATTCATTAGTTCCTAGCGACAAAATAACAGGCAGGCATAAAGTAGATTACTTGAAATCAATAATCAAACCATCTGCACAAACCGCTTTTCTTGCCCAAGAACAGGCGTTAAATAACATTTATGCTTTATTGAGTAAGGCACATTCACCAGGCCAATTAGACATCGAGAAAACTAAAGCATTTTTATACCAAGCTGATGCTCTGATTCAATTACTATTAGATTCTTTTTAGGTCCGACTCCGGTATCGGGTATTCAAAACTTCCAGGCTAACTCAAAAAAGCAAAAAAACCTGGCTCGAACCAGGTTTCTAGGCTAAATTTGCTAAAATTTCAATTCATTACGGTATGGAGCGGGATACGGGAATCGAACCCGCTTCTTCTGCTTGGGAAGCAGATATACTACCGGTGTACTAATCCCGCATTTAGTAGTTTTTTCAAAGCCTCGCCACCTTTGTAGGATTTTATCATCTTTTCTCTGGCTAAAGCTTCACTATATGTCTCATACTGCTCAGAATAAATTAATTTCCAATTTCCTTTAGCATAACGAGTTGAAGTAGTTTTTCCCCGATTGTGTTCAGCCAGTCGTTTTTCCAAGTCAGAAGTACAACCGATATATCTCCGGTTTGAAAGTATATTTTGGATAATATAGGTCCAAAACATCTGAACCCCCTTCTCCCCGCCTTGGCGGGGCATACTACCGGTGTACTAATCCCGCACTTCGACTCCGCTCAGTGTAAACTATTTTACAACTTAGTTACAGATAATTTTGAGCGTTTGGCCCACGTACAGCAGATTAGGGTTGGCCAATTTGTTTTCATTGGCTGTTTTCACCCAGGCGTACCCGTTTTGGCAAATTTTCACCGAGATGTTCCACAGATTGTCGCCTGCCTCCACGGTGTAGCTAACCGGCTGTTTGACTTCCACTTCGGGCAAAGTCAGTTTGGTGCCGACGTACAGCAAGTCCGGATGATTAGCCAAAACTTCTTTATTGGCCTGATATACGTCCGTCCAGTTGTAGCCGGATCCGTAAGCTGCCTCGGAAATAGTCCATAGGCTATCGCCCGCCACTACGGTGTATTCATTTCCCGCCACCGGTTCTTCGACCTTAACGGTGGATGTGGATGTAGTCTCGCCCTTTTTGTTTACCGATTTAAAGTAGTTGTACAGCAGCCCCACGACCAGAAGTACCACTACTAATCCCAATCCCATGCTGATATTTTGCTCGTTCAGTTTCAGTTTTTTCAATAAATCTTTCATCGTTCCTCCTTCCCGGGCAGAGATATGGTTAGGCCAAGAATATACCCTGAACGCATTATCAAATCAATGGGTATTCATTTGAAAACGGCCCGAACCGGTCAGGAGGCGCAGTGGGGAAGGATTGATGGCTTGCAGTTGGGATACACTCTTGGCTCCTCTAAATACCATGGCCAGAATCGCGTCTTCGGTCAGCATATGCAAATTGTATGTCAGGGTCGGTAAAACGTTTTTTACATAGCTCATTTCAGCCTTGGTTGTTTCTCCTTCCACAAACGAAGGAATAGTGAATGGCAGCAATTTGCCGTCTAAAAATTTGGTTCTGGCCGACGCCTCTCCCCCGTAAGGCTTAAACAATCTGCCTTTCTCGTCAGAACAAAACAGCATTCCCCCCGGGGATTCGATGGTTCCTCCCGCCACCACCCGGGAAACGCTGATCCCGGAAGCTCCCAGCAGTAAACTGGTGGCTACATGGTCTGATGCGCCTCCCTCGACAATAATGGGAATTAGCAGCTCGCCCCGCAGTCCCCATACCAGTTCCGGCCAATCAATGACCGATCCGCTTCTTACTCCCGTGACGCATCTGCCTCCGCCGCCGACGCCCACAAATAATCCGTCGGCCCCCGCTTCCTGCACCCGCTTGGCCTGGTCGACGTCTACCACTTGGCCTGAAAACATTTCCACCTTTTGTCCAAATTCCTTTCTCAGAGCCATAGTTGTCCGTTCCAAATTCAGCCCCGGTTCCGGAGAATACACCCTAAATGATCTTACTCCGGCTTTATACAGCGAATTGGCTCTTTCCAAAGCTGTGATAGGATTAGTTTCCAGAGTTCCCACCACATTGTTTTTCCACCACCCGGAAACCCCTCTTCTGTCAGCCCGTTTGGCCAGTATCAGCTCTTCCAGCTCGTCCAATCTCTCGAATACTTCTCTGGCCAAATCGGCTTGCCGGACAATTTTCGACAGCACGCCATTTCTGGGAATTCCAGCCAAACTGTGGCTGGCAGCCATGGTGGCTACCGCCAGCGAACTGTTCCATACATCAGGAGAGGCAGATCCTACAAATAGGTTTCTACCCTGGCGGCCCAGTTTGACAAAAGGGCCTTGGGCATATCTTTCTGTCCGGCTGATTCTGTCCCGGTCCGAACCCGTAACGCTGGCTCCCAAGTCTCCAATCGACAGGCTCATTCCCGTTTTGGCCACGTAGTCAAAAGCCCCGCATTCAATTTTTGCCGGGGGTAGAAACTTGCTCCCTGTTACGGATTTTAAGTAGCCCATTCTGTGAGGATGATTGAACAGTTCCAAGAAAAACAGCCGCATCCTCAAAGTTTCGATCATTTTTTCCTGGGGCAGCATCTGCAGCGAAGCCACCGGCAAAGCGTCAAAAGGAGTCAACAACAACCCTTGGCTAGGATACACATCATCATGGTTTTTACTCACTTTCAACCATGGCTCTAAATATCGGCTAATGTTTTTTTCATAAGGGAGCAGTTTGTCTAAGACTTTCTTTTCTCCAAAATCTTTTTCCCGGAATTTATTAAAATCGTTTCTTAACTGAGCGTTTGACACAGTTGCAAGTATACCGCAAAATCCATTTATGCAAATTAAAACTATTTATTTTGCCACCGCCAACGAAGGAAAACTCAAAGAAGCTTCGGCGATTTTAGGTATAGAAGTCTTAGGATGCGGGTTGGATATTGCCGAAATTCAATCCTTAGACCCCATCAAAGTCGCAGTTCAAAAAGCCAAAGATTACTATCTCAAATTACAAAAACCCATTTTGGTAGAAGATGTGTCTTTAGCGTTTGCAGCCTTAAATGGTTTACCTGGACCATATATTAATGATTTTTCCAAAGCTCTGGGAAACACCGGCTTATTAGAATTATTAGTGTCCAAATCAGTTAGGTCAGCTACTGCCCAGACCACCCTAGTCTTCATAGATGCCTCACAACAGGAACACGTTTTTATGGGTAAGATAAAAGGGACGATTGCTCCAGCCCCCACCGGAGACAATGGTTTTGGCTGGGACCCTATTTTCATTCCTCAAGGGCATACCAAAACTTTTGCTCAAATGACTGACGCCGAGAAAAATACCTGTTCCATGCGGGCTCTGGCTTTCCAAGAATTCAAAACCTGGATCAATCTTAGCAACTTCTGGTAAAATGACCTCGTCTGGGCTCGTGGTGTAGCTTGGTTAACACGTGTCCCTGTCAAGGACAAGATCGCCGGTTCGAATCCGGTCGGGCCCGCCAGACATAATTAGAGCGGTCCGATGTGACATCGGACAGGTCGGGGGTTCGAGTCCCCTCGGTCCCGCAAATGTGGTATAATGCATTCACAGGTTTGAACCGACAAATCTGTTTAAATCTGATTTGTATTTAAAGCAGGCAAGATAGTTTTTTCTTCTGATTTTGATACACGCTCTTATTTAGGCAGTTTTGTATGTTCAAAACACGACATAGGATCAAATCTTTTGACCCTTCGCTTCTGGTGAGAAACTCTCCGGCTCAACTTGCCCAAACTCCGGAAGCATATTTACCCAAACACACTTTTTCAGACTTCGGTTTTCCTCCCCAGCTAGTAAACAACATTGCCGGGCGCAACTACTCCACCCTCACTCCTATTCAGGATCAGGTAATCCCCCTGCTGTTGGAAGGCAAAGACGTAGTTGGTCTAGCCAACACCGGAACCGGCAAAACTGCTTCTTTCTTGCTTCCTTTTATCAAGAAAGTAGACGCCGACAGATCCCAAAAAGTGCTGATTATGGCCCCCACCCGGGAACTGGCTGTGCAAATAGAGGAGGAACTTAAAAATTTCTCCCGCCAAATGAAAATATTTAGCGCTTTATGTATTGGTGGAGTGAGTATGCAAGGGCAAATCCGCAGCCTCTACCCTAATCCCAATTTTGTAATTGGTACCCCCGGCCGTTTAAAAGACTTGAGCTTGCGTCACAAAATTGTCTTTTCCTCTTTCAACACTGTGGTCTTAGACGAAGTAGACCGCATGCTGGATATGGGATTTATTCACAATATGACCGATATCCTTTCGGCTTTGCCCAAACTGCGCCAATCAGCATTTTTCTCCGCCACCATGACCCCGCAAGTGCAAAAAGTCATGAACACTTTCCTAAAAAACCCCATCACTATATCTATAAAAACCCACACGGTAATCAGCAACATAGCCCAAGATGTAATCAAAACCAACGGTAAACCCAAAATTGACGTCTTGCACAATCTGCTGATTCAAGACGGTTTTGACAAGGTTCTGGTTTTTGGCAGAACCAAGTGGGGGCTGGAAAGATTAGCCACCGATTTAGCCAGAAGGGGATTTGCCGTAGTCGCTATCCATGGAAACAAAAGCCAGGGCCAGCGTCAGCGCTCTTTGGCTGAATTTAAAAATAATAGGGTCAAGGTCCTTCTGGCTACCGACGTGGCTTCCCGGGGATTAGATATCGACGACGTTACCCACGTCATCAACTTTGATCTGCCCGAATCTTACGAAGACTATATCCACCGCATCGGCAGAACCGGCCGGGCCAGCAAAACCGGCATCGCCCTCACCCTCGTTCCCTAATATGTCAAACTAGGTCAAAAAGGCCACGCCTTTCAAAATGTTGAAACTTGGTATACTGGACATGTGATGGACACCAGCCGCCACATGACCAATTTGCAGGTTGCCAAGCTGCTGCGAGCCGTTGCTGCCGCAATAGAATTGTCGAGCGGAGACAACAGATTCAGAATCGTGGCGTATCAGCGGGCAGCAGATGCCATCGAACATTCCAGCAGCGAAGTTAAAGACCTGTGGGACGACGGCAATCTTAAGGAGTTGGCGGGCGTGGGTGAAGCCATCGCCGGACATCTGGATGAATTGTTCAAGACGGGCAAAGTTAAACATTTCGAAGCTATTCTCAAACCATTTCCTCCAGCTTTGTTTGAGCTAATGGAGGTACCAGGAATAGGTCCCAAGACCGCCCTTAAGTTCAGTAAAGAACTCGGTATCACCCGCGCCCACTCCGCCATACCAGAACTCCTCAAAGCCGCTAAAAAAGGCCGTATCGATGAACGGTTTATAAAGGCCATCGAGGAATATCAGGGCCGCTCCAGACGCTTGCTTCTGGATGTAGCCCAAACTATTGCCGATTCAATTGTAGGCTGGATGCGCAAAAATCCTCACGTGCGGGAGGCAAACACCCTGGGCAGTCTGCGCCGCCAGGCATCTACCGTAGGAGATATCGATATCGCCGTCGCTTCTGATCATGCCAAAGAAGTTATCGAACATTTCACTAAATATCCCCATAAATCCCGCGTTCTTGAAGCAGGTGTTCATACTGCCTCCCTCATCCTCCCGAACGAATACCAAGTCGACCTCATGGTCCAGCCTCCGGCCGCCTATGGGGCTCTCCTGCAGCACTTCACCGGTTCCAAACACCACAACATCAAACTTCGTGAATACGCCCTCAAAAAAGGCTACTCGCTCTCTGAATACGGTATCACCCCCCGTCCCAGTACCTCACTCTCTAATCCCTCTCCTATAATAGGAGAGGGACGAAAGGGAGAGGTATTATCATTTCCTACGGAAGAAAAATTCTACAACTTTCTCGGTTTAGACTGGATTCCCCCCGAACTGCGCGAAGGAGAAAATGAAATCGAATTAGCCAAATTACACCAACTACCCAAATTGGTTGAGCTTTCTGACATCAGGGGTGATTTACAAATGCACAGCGACTTTAACATTGAGCCGTCTCATGATTTAGGGTTAAGTAGTGTGGATGAGTTGTGTGATAAGGCTAGGGAGTTGGGATATGAGTATATAGGAATCACCGACCACAACCCGGCTGTTTCCGGTCATACCCAGGCTCAAATTCTGGATTTAATCAAAAAGAGGACAGAAGTTATTCAATTTCAAAAACGAGCAATTCATGTATTCAATAGCCTGGAAATTGATATTCAACCCATCGGCAAGCGGGCCCTACCTGACGCAGCGCTAGAACTACTTGATTATGCTTGCATAGCTATCCATAGCAGCTTTCGTCTGTCTCGAAAAGCTATGACCGACCGGGTTTTATCCGCCCTGGACCACCCCAAAGTAAAATTTTTCGCCCATCCTACAGCCAGGCTTCTGGGTCAGCGCGAAGGGGTGGAATTAGATTGGGACCGGATTTTCGACTTCTGCGTCCGGAATCATAAATGGCTGGAGATTGACGGTTGGCCAAATAGATTGGACCTGCCGGATGTAGTGGCCAAAGACGCCATTAAATACGGAGTTAAATTAGTGGTCGATACCGACTCTCACGCCGCCGGGCAATTAGTTTATATGCGCTACGGCGTTTCCGTTGCCCGCCGCGCCGGAGCCGCTAAATATGATATTATTAACACAGGTTCTCTGAAGGAGGTGATTTCATGTCTTACCAAATAATTTTTTTTGCTATTGCCGCAGGTTTAGTTTTATACGTTGTGGGAGTTTATAACGGTCTGGTTTCTCTGCGGACCCGCATCAAAGCTGCAGTTCAGGAAATCGGCAACCAGCTCAAGCGCCAGTTTGAGTTGATTCCCAATCTGGAAGCCTCGGTCAAAGGATATCTGGCTCACGAAAAAAGTATCTTAGAAATGCTGGCCGACGCCAGAAAAATGGTAGCCAAAGGCCAGGACGCCTCAGCCAAAGTCGCCGAACTGCTGCCCAAATTACAGATAGTCGTGGAAAGCAATCCCCAGCTCAAGGGGTCTGACGTGGTAGGTAAATTAATGGAGGAACTGCGCGATACATCGGACAAAATTATGTATTCCCGCCGCACCATGATCGACTTGTCTGCCGACTATAATATCCGGCTGGTCACTTTCCCCAGTTCCGTTATCGCCAACGCTTTTGGCTTTAAACCTGAAAAAGGCTTGGAAGTGCCCGAAAGTGAACTGCAAACACCACAGGTGTCCATATGATTAACGTTTACGAAGCAGTTGATGCCAACAAGCGTAAAAGTTGGCTGGTGATCGCCGGTTTTGTGGCTTTTGTCTTTGTGGCCGCCGTCTTCATTTCCAAAGGCTTGGCTGCTTATTACGGTTACCAATCTACCGGTTTGGAATTGACCGGTATCGCATTGGTCATTTCCGGAGTCATGAGTCTGGCCGGCTATTATTGGAGTGACTCGATTATTTTAGGCCTGTCTGGCGCTCGATTGGCAGACAAGCGCCGTGATTTTATGTTTTACACCGTGGCCGAAAATTTATGTTTGGCTGCCGGTTTGCCTCTACCCAAGCTGTACGTCATCGACGATACGGCCATGAACGCCTTTGCCACCGGCCGCGATCCCGCTCACGCCGCCATCTGTGCCACCACCGGCCTGCTGGCCAAACTTAACCGCACCGAGCTGGAAGGGGTTATCGGCCATGAACTTTCTCACATTGGCAATTACGATACCCGCCTCATGGCCATCGTCACTATTTTGGTGGGGCTAATCACCCTGTTGGGAGATTGGCTGCTGCGGGCTAGCTGGTTTGGAGGCCGCAGCCGTAACAGCGAAGACAGGGGATCGGGAGCTATTTTTCTGATTTTAGGTCTTGTTTTGGCCCTGCTTTCGCCCGTCATCGCCCAAGTAATTCAATTGGCCATCTCCCGCCGGCGGGAATTTCTAGCCGACGCGTCGTCAGTCAAATTAACCCGTCAGCCATCGGGACTAATTTCGGCTCTCAAGAAATTAGGAGCAGACAAAGAGCCTTTAGAAGCGGCCAACAAAGCCACCGCCCATTTGTATATTACAAATCCGTTAAAAAATAGGCATGACGCCCGCGGCTGGTTTGCAAATATGTTTAATACTCATCCTCCTCTCTCCGACCGCATCAAAGTCCTTGAACAAATGTCTTAACTCTTGACACGCCACCCACGATATATTATTCTGTACAAATATGTACAGGATAACAGAACTTACCAGGAGTGGAAGAGAACTGTTCCATACCGGAGATCTGGCTGTAATTTGGGGCGTTGAGAATAAAAATACCCTGTATACGGCCATTAAGAGGCTGGTGAGCAAAGGGGAACTGGTTCCGGTACATAAGGGGTTATATTCGCTGCTGCCCTTGAACAAAATAGACCCCATAAAACTGGGGTTGGCGGTCATCCACTCTTACGCTTATGTGAGTTGCGAGTCGGTACTCACTCGGGAGGGAGTAATCGATCAGGTGGTACAGGCAATTACCTTGGTGGGAAGTGTATCCCGCCGCTTTAGCTTGGCCGGACATGAGTACATTTGCCGAAAATTGAATCCGAAATTTTTGCACAGCAGTGCGGGAATGGAGACGCAAAACGGAGTATCTTGGGCATCTGCATTCCGGGCGGTAGCGGATTTGTTATATTTTAACCCGCAGTATTATTTTGACAACCGGGAAAAAATAGATTGGAGCGAGGTACGGCAGATACAACAGGAGGTGGGCTACGTATGATCCCCGTCAGACCGCAAGATATCCTTCATAAGTCTTGGTTATTGAGACTTTTAACAGAGATCGCTGATGACAGTTTGCTAGCTGGAAACATCTATTTCAAAGGTGGAACTTGCGCGGCGATATTGGGGTATCTGGATCGGTTTTCAGTGGATTTGGATTTTGACCTCAATCCGGGAGCGGACGAAAAAGCTTTGCGACATAAGTTCCATAAAGTTTTTGACGGGCTGGAGCTAGACGTGGATTACGAGAATAAAAAAGTACTGGAGTTTGCCTTAAAATACCCCAGCCGGCCGCAGGAGAGGAATACGATTAAAGTAGGGGTTTTAAACTTGATAGTTACCCAAAACCGATACGAGCCCAGGCATTTGCCGGAAATCGACCGGGTAATGACATGTCAGACGGCGGAGACGATGTTTGCCAATAAATTAGTGGCGCCTCTAGATAGATTTGAGAAGTATAAAACGATCGCCGGAAGAGATATTTATGACATTCACCATTTCTTCCTGGCAGGAATGAAGTACAGACCGGAGGTAATCGAGGAAAGGACAAAAATGAAAACCGCGGATTACCTGAAAAAATTAGCCGGTTTCATTACCGATCGGGTGACGGAGACGGTAATTAACCAGGATTTGAATACGCTTTTAACGGCGGACAAGTTTCAAAAAATAAGAAAGGTCCTGAAAACCGAGACGTTAATGTTTATCAGACAAGAGATCACTTCTGGTTCTTAAATACCGGATCGGTGTGAAGCTGGCCGACCAGGACCGGATCGATCTCGTAGACGTCGGCGAAAGGATAGTCGTCCACTAATTTGTAAAACCTAAACCCGGAAGAGCGGGAGACGAATTTCCAAGTCAGAATGATGGCGTCGTGGGAAGCCACGGAGATCAAAATAGAGCACAAAAGCTAAAAGACCGATTATTACGGGGCGCATGGTTTTAGCCCGGTCCACCAAAACGCCGATAAAAACGGCGATCGCCGGCATGAGCATGATGCCGTAGCCGTTGACTGCAAGTACAAAATGTTGAGGTTAGCAACAAAAATTCCCACCCCCACCAAACGACCAAACATATGGACATTTAATTTCTCCAAAATCTTATAAATAAGCAGTCCTGAAGCCACAAATCCAATCATGGACAGGATAGCACCCGAAAGACCGGAGTGCCACATAAAATCGTTCCAATATCCAAGTGCGACCGTGGCGGGGTAAAATTAAGACAATATGTAAGTCTAGTGTTTGTAACTGTGCTAAACTTTGACTTATGGATGTAAAGCATATAGCCAAGCTGGCGAATTTGCCGCTCACCGACCCCGAACTTAAAAAATTAGAAAAGGATTTAGAAAATGTTCTTAAATTAGTCGACCATATTCGGGATTTGGACACCTCAAACATCGAACCTACCTCCCAAGTCACTGGGTTAACCAACATTACCCGCGCTGATGAAATAGATACCAGTCGCCTGCTCCCTCAAAAAGGCTTTTTCAAAGTTAAATCAATTTTTTCCTAAATGATGTTAATCGATGAAACTATTGCCAGTCTGGCCAACAAGCTGAAAAAGAAAGAGATCAGTCCGGTTGATATTGCCAAGGAGTGTCTTAAACAAATTGAAAAACAAAATCCAAAAATTAACGCATTTATTACTCAAGTAGACTCCAAAGCAGTCTTAGATCAAGCCAAGAAAATCAAGCTCACTACACCCCTGTCTGGCATTCCATATGTCCTCAAGGATGTTTATGTCACAAAGGATTTAAGAACAACCGCCGCCTCAAACGTCCTCTCCGATTACATTCCCCAATACGACGCCACAGTAGTTCACAAAGTAAATTCAGCTGGTTCAATCTTGTTGGGAAAAATGAATATGGACGCCTGGGGCCACGGCGGTAGTACTGAAAATACAGATTTTGGTCCGGCTAAAAATCCTTGGGATATTACCCGAGTGGCTGGGGGATCCGGTGGGGGACCAGCGGCAGCTATAGTTAGCCGGATGTGTTCATTTGCCATTGGCGAAGATACTGGAGGTTCAATCCGCAACCCCGCGGGCTGGTGCGGTATTACCGGTCTTAAAGTTACTTACGGCCGAGTCAGCCGTTATGGCAGCATCGCCTACGCTTCCTCATTTGACTCCGTAGGCCCAACAGCCAAAACCGCCGAAGATTGCGCTTTAATTTTGCAGCATATTGCCGGTCAGGATCCACACGACGCAACTAGTTCTCCCCTGCCGGTAGGGGATTACTTATCTCGTCTCGAAGAGGGGATACAAGGAAAAGTAATTGGTGTTCCCAAAGAGTTCATGGGTGAAGGCCTTGACCCAAAAGTTAAAAAATTGATTTTGGTTGCTGCTCAAAAATTCACAGATCTTGGAGCAAAAATCGAGGAAGTTTCACTGCCCACTTCGAAATATGCCATTTCTGTGTATTATCTACTAGCGCCAAGCGAGACAAGTTCTAACTTGGCCCGCTATGACGGGATCAGATACGGCAACGGCCGGGACAAATTTACTCCTGAAACTATGCGTCGCATCATGATCGGAACTTACGCCCTTTCAGCAGGCTATTACGACGCTTATTACAAAAAAGCCCAACAAGCCAGAACATTGATAATTAAAGACTATCAGAAAGTCTTCACCAAGTGCGATCTGATTCTGTCTCCTATTTCTCCCACACCTCCAACCAAATTAGGCGAACTTATTAATGATCCGGTCAAAAATATGTTAGCGGACATTTACACAGTGACTACCAATACCGCCGGAATTCCGGCTCTGGCCCTGCCATGCGGTTTTACCAGATCTGGCTTACCAATTGGAATGCAGCTTCAGGGACCCATGTTTTCTGAAGAAGTGTTATTACAAGCAGGTTACGCTTATCAACAAGTAACCGATTGGCATGTTCGCAAACCGCAACTTTAACTGGCAAATGGTTTTGGGATTTGAAGTCCATATTGAGTTAGCGACCTTGTCCAAAATGTTTTGCGGATGCCCCGCGGATCATTTCGCCAAGGCCCCCAACACTCAAGTCTGTCCGGTCTGTCTAGGCTTACCTGGCTCTTTGCCCGTCCCTAATACCAAAGCCATCAAATGGTGCGTCAAATTGGGCTTGGCTTTAGGCTGTGATATCAATCTTTTTTCCAAATTCGACCGCAAAAACTACTTTTACCCCGATCTGCCCAAAGGTTACCAGATTACCCAATATGATATTCCCTTTTGCCACGATGGAGAACTTTTAGGACACAAAATAAAACGGGTACATATGGAGGAAGATACGGCAAAGTTACAGCACCAGGGTAACGCCACCCTCATCGATTTCAACAGGAGCGGCGTGCCTTTAGTCGAAATCGTCACCGAACCGGATTTTGTTTCTTCAGACGACGGGATTTTATTTTTAAAGGAGGTGCAGGCCATCGTCAGAGCTTTAGGAATCTCCACAGCTGATATGGAGAAAGGATCAATGCGCCTGGAAGCCAATATCTCTATCAAACGTCCTGACCACCCCCGCCTCCCTGATTATAAAATCGAGGTCAAAAACGTCAATTCATTCAGATTTATAAAAAAAGCCATTGATTTTGAAGTGAACCGGCAAATTCAATTACTTGAATCGGGTCAAACCCCCGTTCAGGAAACCCGGGGTTTTAAAGAGGCCACCGGGGAAACTGTTAGCCAGCGGGTCAAAGAGGAAGCGAATGATTACCGTTATTTTCCGGAGCCGGATATTCCCCCACTTCAATTCACTAAAGCGCAAATCGAATCCTGGCGCAAAGAACTACCCCAACTTCCAGCCCAAGTTCAGGAGGAACTTATTCATAAATATCATCTTTCTCCACAATACGCCGTCATAATCAGTGGGAACCAGGAGATGTATGCCCAGTTTCTAAAAAATCCCTCCAAAGCCATGGCGGACGCTTTGGTCAACAAGAGGCCAGTGCAAACTACGCCAGTCGCCGAAGTCAACCAGGAAGTAGTAAACAAAATTTTGGCAGCAAATCCCAAAGCAGTAGCAGACCTTAAATCCGGCAAACAACAGGCCCTCTTTTTCCTCATCGGCCAAGTTAAAAAACAGCTCGGAAACATCGATGTCTCCTTGACCCAAAGAATAATCGAGGAGAATATATCAAAGTAGGTCAAAAAGGCGTGGCCTTTCAAACTTTTTACACTAACAGTAAAAAGGCGTGGCCTTTCAAACTTTTTACACTAACAGTAACGATCGTGTACGACGATGTAAAAGTTTGGGAGGTGGCATTGACACAAAAGGTAATCAGTGAAATAGTGTAAGCATGCTAACCGACAAAGACGTGATCAAAATCAGAGGAGCTCTAAAGGCCGAAATAGATCTAGAATTAACCAGCAAATTGGGATTAGAACCAGGACAGACGTTGAATGACAAGCTCTCTCATCTCCCGTCAAAAGACGAGTTTTACACAGAAAATGATAAACTTCAGTATGAGAGGGTTCTACAAAACAAAACGTTACAAGTAAATTAACCAGAAACAGTGGTTAATCCACTGAGAACAAGGTTTACTATGTCAAATAAATTCGTTCACCTTCACGTTCACACTGAATACTCCCTTTTGGATGGTCTGCCCAAAATCTCCAAACTGGTGCGCCGGGTCAAAGAATTGGACATGCCGGCCGTGGCCCTGACTGACCACGGCGTGATGTACGGCGCCATTGAATTTTACAAAGAGTGCCACAAAGAGGGCATCAAGCCTCTGATTGGTATGGAGGCCTACGTGGTCAACAAAAATCATACTGAAAAAGCCGGCAAGGGTGAAAATAATCATTTGCTGCTGCTGGCAGCTGACCACCAGGGCTATCAAAATCTGATGCGCCTGTCCACCATCGCCCATTTAGAAGGCTTTTATTACCGCCCCCGTTTCGACAAAGACACTCTGGCCAAATATCACCCAGGTCTTATTTGTACCTCTGCCTGCCCCAAAGGGGAAATCGCCCAGCTGCTATCAGAAAATTCGTATGCCAAAGCCAAAGAAGCCGTCGAGTGGTATCAGCATCTTTTTGGAGATAGATATTATTTAGAAATCCAGCGTCATCAGTTTGAGGATTATTTCGATGCGGTTAAAGATAACCCCCGCCTGCTGGACAAACTTAAAAGCCTGGCCAAAACCGAAAAAACTTGGGTCGACGGCATTGTCAAATTAAGTAGAGATTTGGGTATTAGGTTAGTAGCCACCAACGACGCTCACTACATTGATCAATCGGACGCTACTGCCCAAGATGCCCTGGTGTGTATTTCTACCGGCAAAAACACGTCAGACATCGACCGCCTGCGCTATATAGACGCCCCCACTTTTCATCTGCGCACTCCCAAAGAGATATCCCAGCTTTTCCCCGACCTCCCCGACGCCCTCAAAAATACCCTGAGCGTAGCCGAAGGGTGCGATGTCCAGATCGAGCTGGGCAAATGGTATTTCCCCAATATCGATCTGCCAAATGGTCAAACCGCAACCGAAGCTTTACAGCAATTGGCCCGGACCAAGACCGACACCGTGCACCGCAAACGCCTCGAATATGAATTGGAGGTCATTTGCTCCAAAGGCTACGCTCCATATTTTTTGATGATGGCCGACCTGGTCAACTGGTGTACCGATCATGGAATTATTACCAATACCAGAGGTTCCGCCGCCGGCTCATTAGTATCGTATGTCACCGGCATCACCACCGTTGACCCCATTCTTTATGATCTGCCTTTCGAGCGGTTTTTAAATCCCTACCGCCCATCTCCACCGGATATCGATTTAGACGTGGCCGACGACCGCCGGGAAGAGGTTATTACCTATATTACTCAAAAATACGGCTCAGACAAAGTGGCCCAAATCTGTACTTTTGGCCGCATGCTGGCCCGGGCCGCCGTCCGCGACGTCGCCCGGGTTTTAGGCCATCCCTACGCCTTCGGCGACCGCCTAGCCAAGGTCATCCCCATAGGTTCCCAGGGTTTCCCCATGTCCATCGAGCGGGCCCTCAAAGAATCTCCGGAATTAAAAACTATGTACGATTCCGATACTTTGGTGAAAGGAGCCGTCGATTTAGCCCGCCAGATCGAGGGCAATGCCCGGCACGTCTCGGTTCACGCCGCCGGCATGGTCGTCTCCCCCCAACCCATGACTAACTACTCACCCTTACAATTAGAGCCTAAAGGTACCAAAATCATTACCCAATATGAATTCCACGCCTGCGAAGAAATCGGTCTAGTCAAGTTCGATATTTTGGGAATCCGTAATCTGTCTATTTTAAGCGCCGCAGCCCGGAACATTAAAATTGACCTTAACCATCTACCCATGAACGACCCAGCCACTTTTGCCATGCTGACCCGCGGCGAAACCATGGGGGTGTTTCAGCTTGGCGGCAGCGGCATGACTAAATGGCTCAAGGAACTCAAACCCAACCGTCTGGAAGACATTATGGTCATGATCGCCCTTTTCCGCCCCGGCCCCATGGCCAATATTCCCGAATATATCGCCCGCAAAAACAAAAAATTCCCGGTTACTTACTTGCACCCCAAAATGGCCGGCTACCTGGATAAATCTTACGGCATTCTGGTCTATCAGGAAGACATCTTGTTTACCGGCCTGGCTCTGGCCGGCTACACCTGGGAAACTATTGACAAATTGCGCAAAGCCATTGGTAAAAAACTGCCCAAAGAGATGAGCCAGCAGCACGAAGTTTTTGTGGAAGGCTGTATCAAAACTTCCGGTATGTCCAAAGAAGAAGCTGAAAAAATTTGGGAACTATTCGTGCCATTTCAAGGCTACGGATTCAACAAGGCCCATGCCGCCTCTTACGGCATAGTAGCGTACCAAACTGCCTACCTCAAAGCTCACTATCCGGTAGAGTATATGACTGCTCTTTTAACGGCCGAATCCGGAGATACCGAAAAAATTGTGGAAGCTATCGAGGAATGCCGCCGCATTAAAATCCAAGTTCTGCCGCCGGACATCAACAAATCCGATACCAGCTTTTCCATAGACGCCGGCCGGATTCGTTTTGGCCTCTCGGCTATTAAAAATGTGGGCGTGGCCGCTATTTCTTCTATTCTGGAAGCCCGGGCCGCCGGGGATTTTATGTCCTTTACCGATTTTTGCCTGCGGGTAGATTCCCAAAAAGTCAACCGTAAAGTCTTAGAGAGTTTAATTAAAGCCGGAGCTCTAGATCAATTCGGCAAACGGGCCGCGCTGTTGGCGGTTGTGGACAAAATCCGGGAGTTGGGAACCAGTATCAGTAAACTTAAATCCTCCGGCCAAACCACTTTTTTTGCTTCTTCTGAACAATCCAACCGGTCCGATCATCTTCCGGAAATTTCCGAATTCGAAAAATCCATTATGCTGGCTATGGAGAAAGAGTTGCTGGGTTTTTACTTGACCGAGCATCCCCACGCGGAAAAATTAGCCCAGCTCGGCCAGCTCATCACCCACCGTATCAGTGAACTTCCCTCCGGCAATCTCTCCGGCATGCGGGTCACTATCGGCGGTATCATCGAGTCTTGCAGGAACGTCATTACTAAAAACGGCAACCAGCCCATGTGTTTTTGTAAAGTTTCAGACTTGGGTAAAAGCGTCGAAGCCGTGGTTTTCCCCAAAATTTACGCCGCCACTCCCGGCGTCTGGCAGCCGGATAATCTGGTTCTTCTGACCGGCAAAGTGGAAATGCGCGATACTTCCGCCGAGGAAATTTCTGATGGAGCACTACCCGACGTCACTATTATTGTTGATTCTGCTTCCATTTTTACCGGCGAATCGTCCATCTCTATTGATATTCCGTCTGGTTTGCCCCAATCCAAATTGGTGTCTTTGAATTTCCTGCTCCAATCCCACAAAGGTTCCACTCCTGCCAATCTCGTTTTTCCTTCCAAAACCCTGCCCCTGCCGTACGGCCTGGATTGGACTCCAAGTTTGCAGGACCAAATCCGCGAGTTGTTAAAAATGTGATTTTCAAGTAAAATCCACGCTATGGCAATTAGCGCGATTATCAAAGACACCCCTGTCCACGTCGGCGATATTGTCCGGGTGCACACCAAAATTCTGGAAGGCGAAAAAGAGCGTATTCAAATTTTTGAGGGCATGATCCTGGGTATTCGCGGCCGGGGCGACAACCGCACTTTTACCGTCCGCAAAATTTCTTCCGGCAATATCGGCGTAGAGCGCATTTTCCCCCTCATTTCTCCTTGGATCGTCAAAGTCGAAGTCAAAAAGCCAGGCCAAGTCCGCCGGGCTAAATTAACTTATGTCCGGGCCCAATCTTCCCGTCAAGTTAGCCGTATTACTGCTACTGGCTAGCCTGCTTAGACTTTGGGATTTAGGAATTTTACCCACTATCAGGCCTACTCCTTTCTCACTTTGCCGTCACCTGGGGACTGTTGAGTGTCGTTTTAATATATCTTCTGGACCGCCTCCCCGGCGCCACTCGTATAAATTATCCTGATTCTCTGCCAGCCTTCTATATCTTCGATTGGTAGACGCATGTCGGGGCCACCAGATCAAAAAGTCAAAAAGGCCACGCCTTTCAAAACGCCTTTTACACTTTTACATTTTTAATGCGGTCGCATTATTTTTGTAAAACTCATGTGAACGTTTTTGAACAAATTCGAACTCATTTCAAAGGTAGCGGCGGCTGACCGCACCCAGCCTCCGTACTATCTTAAAGCTCGGCTTGCAGCCTCGCTTATTTTCAGCGCGCGCGACTTTGCGATTGCTCCGCAATCGCCATTTGAAAAATTATACCAGAAAATTTACAATCCGAAAATTGCCTATTTATGGTCTTTATAGTACAATATAGCTATGAAAATCTCATTTGGAACTCTCTTTAAGGTGGATAAAAAAGTAACCCGTGGAAAAAATAGGACGGGCGTTGTAGTGGATGTGGGAGAAGAAGATCACTTTCAGGCCGCCCAAATTTTTAAAAGTGAAGGTAAAATCGCCTTTTCTTTCCCAACAGGAGTTGGTACCGCCCGCCCGGAAGATATAGATTTAATAACAGGACAGCTCACTCTTCAAGAAATGCTTGCCGCTGCAAGGTTGGGATTATTGAAAAAGATGGGGCGAGAATTAGATGAAGAAGAAAAAGCTAGTTTGGAAGGATATGCAACTGGAGGTGAAAGAGAAATATAAACAATATTCAATCTCCTAAATAGAAGAAGCCTCACTTAGCCTATTAACAGGCTTATTACTTATCTTTCGGACAGTTGAAAGCAATTTCTGTTGAGTCCACCGGTTGCGCCATTTAAGTTATAAAAAGTTCTTTCCTTCTTCGCTAAAGCTTCGGAAGGACAAATAAAATTTTTGCGTCCTCCGATTTCACTCAGGATTGTTCGAGTCGACTTTTTCAGCGGACTAGAATGCCGAAGCGTCTGACTTCGTCGACGAGGGAGTCGTATTTATTGCCAAAATCCGCGGGCGAATACGCCACCGGTTCAATTCGCGAATTGACTTTCAAAGCCGCTTTATTTAATATCATTTTGTCGCGGTGGTAGTCTTGACCGAAATTATCGGAAACGACGCAAATATCCAAGTCGCTTCCCTCCCAGACCTTGCCTTTGGCATACGATCCAAACAAATAGGCTTTATCGACGCTGACTCCCAGGCGGCGAACTTCAGCCAAATACTTCTTGGTAAGATCAATCGGGTCAATGTCCATGTTTTTTGAGAAGATTGGTTAACTTTATCTTAAGATTTTCACCGCATTTCATCCATTCGATTGCAAACCCTCGAGTGGCTTTTTTGTAGAAATCTCGTTTATAGCTATCGTATCTGGCGGAAACATTAAAAGATGAAATTTCCTTTAAATCGGCTAGCTCTTTTTCGGAAAATTCAATTCCGGCTTTTTGAGCCAGAAGAACCAAGTTGTGGACGTATAGCGGGGATTCGTCTTTTCGGATGACGTGAATGGCCTTAATTAATTTTTCAAGAGCAAGCTGTAAAAAGAAGAGGGCGTGGTTATATTTGGCCGACTTCAATAAGCTTTGGGCTACTTCCCAATCTTCTTGAGCGCTGGCTATCCAGTATTTAACCGCTTCTTTCTGACTCATATTTTAATTATATACCTTGTTTTACTTCCGTGCAGCGTCGTCTGCCTCCACTTCCGACCCAATCTCTTTCCTACCGGTGGCCAGTCGCCGCACTGGAGTTTATCCTGAGCGCACTTGTGGTGAGCGTAGTCGAACCAGTCGAAGGACTATTTTTTGCGCGCGCGACTTTTTGCGCCTACAGGGCGAAATCTATTCAAGCATCTTCAAATACGGCTCGATGATATTTCCGAGTTCCATTCTTTCTCTAAATTCAGTTTTTCCAGTTAATTGTTTTATTGGTAACAACAATCGCCGATGGTCAGGATTGATACTAATTTCTACTTTCGCCATATTATCATTCGCCTTCTTACGAAACTCTTCCACAGTTCCTTCGCCCATTTCTTCCAGAATTGCTTCTATTTGACTCCCCATGCTATCTTCTCCGTCACACCAAAGTATTGAACTTACAACATCCAGACACCCTTGCAGTATTTCCTGTCTGCTTTCCTCTAAATACTCATCTTTCACAGGTTGTCCATTTCTTGCCAGCCATGGATTTTCAGAGGTATGACCATATCTTGCAAGAACGTCTCTTCCGGATACAAAATCATCTAAATAATCCACCAATATATTTTCAAGCCTTTCTCTAAACCGAGGATCAGTATATTCTCCATATGGCTGAGGTAATCCTGCTTCAGGGTAAAATTCAGTTGCTTGTTTTGGTTTTCCAGCATATTTATAGAGATGTGCCATTGTGGATCCAAATTCACTTCCTCTATCTCCGGTATATAATCTTGCGGTCCACGGTAAAAAGGAAATGCTGGCGAATGCACTAAAATACCTCCCCAATAGCACCGCCCCGAAATAGTCTCTTAATTGCTCATCATCCATACGAAATATATCGGCATCCAAGGTTGGGCCGTAACTGATATCTTCTTTGGTTAAAATAGTTTCTGGTGTTAAAGACATACTACCTTTTAAACTTCACGCTATTATAGCATTTAATAGGTTTTTTCCAAAACTGCTAAGCGGATTTTAATTTTTTTGCGTCTTTCGATTTCACTCAGGATTATTCGAGCCGACCCATTCGACTACGCTCAGGGCAAGCTTTTTCGGAAGCGCGGCGGGTTTTTAAAAGGCGTGGTCTTTTTGACCCGATTTGATCTATTCGTTGTGAACGCTTTCAAAAAAATTCGAGTTTATTTCAAATCAAATAGTGAAAAGGTGGTAAAATGGCCAGCTATGCAACAAAAACGTCATTTAATAATCATTCCTATTATCCATACTCTCGCTGATTGGGGAAGCTTAGGAAGCAGGAAGGTTTTTGATGAAGAAATTGAAGCGCGGAAAACTCAATATTGGCAGGATGTTTCTGAATATGTCCGCAACTTACCGGTGGATTTTTCCGAATTAAGAGTCTACCAAGACGGACTACGAGATACTTCAGCAGAAGAGGTGGCAAGATCTGTTGATAAAATCCAAACAATCAATTATGAACTTCTTCGCTGGCTTAGAAACAAAGGCGCCCATATTATGGGAACGGAAAGTTTACCTCTTTTGTTACAAGGATTCCGTGCCTTACAAATTTTTTTGAATGCCCCAGAAGAAGAACAAAAACAGGCAGCACTATTGGAATACAGGAAGGTAAGCGCACGTATTACGAAAAAACGAGATGGATACATCGCTCAGAGAATAAGGGATACTCTTCCTGAGGACGGTAGAGGAATTCTATTCATTGGTTTAGCTCACGAGGTGAAAAGATTACTAGAACAAGAGATGGAGGTTAGCGAACCAGAAACGCTCATCGGTTTACCGTCAGAGGCTCTGCGAAGAAGATTATTTCATGCAAAGGAGAGAGAAGCGTGAAGGATTAGAGAAAGTTGTAAAAAAGGATCTGTCGGTGTTTATGCTATATAATAGCCCGCATGACAGAAGCACTGGCCAAACGTGTCGTGTTAGTCCCTGTAAATACTGAGGAGCTATACGCACTTGGTTGGAGAGTAACTCCTAGTGTAATAAGAGCTGGGTCTTTCGCAGACGAAAAAGGAGAACTAAAAGGCGTCCAACTACGAAAAGGTGAAGTAGTAACTATAGACTATATATTTGATGGTCGTTCTGCTAAGGCAACTTATTCAGTTGAGGATGTTCAACCGCCAAATTCTTATGTGAAGGAAAAAACCGTAGTGGAGATACGAACCGAGAGGCAAAATGGAAAACCTCCGTCTTCTGCCGACCAAACCGATAGAGTTTTAAGAACAACACAAAGGAAATCTATCAGGTCTACGATGCAAGAACAGCTACGATTTTTGCAAGAAGAGCTTCATTTAGCGATGGCAGAAGGTCTTCCTGCAGATTCTCTTCAAACCCAGATAAAATCATTGGAAGAAAGATTAGTAAGCTTCTTTTAAGCGATCCTTAGCAACATCCGAAGTAGAATAGGCTTACACATGGGGAGTTTGCGGAATTCGGGTGAATAAGATATCACCTGGTTGGTGAACATTTTTGAAAAAATTCGAACCTCACTCCGCGCTGGAGTTTATCTTGTTTGAAAGGCGTGGCCTTTTTGATCTGATTTGATCTATTTATAGTGACTCGACGGGGAATCGAACCCCGATTGCGGGGATGAAAGCCCCGCGTCCTAGCCGTTAGACGATCGAGCCTTGTGAGGCGGCTGGGACTCGAACCCAGAACCCACAGCTTAAAAGGCTGGTGCTCTACCATTGAGCTACCGCCCCGTAAACCCAATTATAGCCTCTAGATGATGTAGAATAAATAAGTATGAGAATTTTGGGCATTGATCCGGGGACGGCTACCACGGGGTTTGGGGTGATTGAGACTGGCAAAAATGGATTTACACTTCTGGATTACGGCCTGGTATCTACTGATAAAAAGCAGGCCCACGGCCACCGATTAGATCTAATTTATAAAGGTATTTCCGGCGTCATCGCCAAGCACTCACCCGAAGTGGTAGCTATCGAACGCCTGTTTTTCGCCACCAATGCTCTCACCGCTATAGCGGTGGGTCAAGCCATTGGAGTCACCAAATTAGCCGTCCACCACGCCGGCCTGCCCATTTTTGATTACGCCCCCATGCAGGTCAAGTTGATTATTGGCGGATCCGGTAAGGCGGACAAGAAAAAAATTAAGGCCATTATTAAAAAGATGTTTAAGATCCGCGAGAAAAAAGGCCAAAAAACGCATTTTGACAATTCTGCCGACGCTCTGGCCATCGCCATTTGTCATGCTAAAAAAACTTCTCCTGTTTCTCGTCATTAGTGCCAGTGTCGCCCGAGCCTACGATCCCACCAGTGTTCCTAATAACCGGGTCGGTGTGCACATTTTAGACCCCGATGAAATCAGCCAAGCCGCCAAACTGGTCAACTCTTCCGGGGGTGATTGGGGCTACGTCACTATTCCTATGAGAAGCAATGACCGGGACCGGGATAAATGGCTGAGGTTTTTTCAAAATACCCGCAAATTGCATGTGATTCCCATTATCCGTCTGGCTACTTTTCCTGACGGCGGCACCTGGGTAGAACCTAACGCTGCCGACCTAATTGACTTCGCCAATTTTTTGTCGGACATGCCCTGGCCTACTACTAATCGCTATGTAATTTTATTCAACGAGCCAAACCACAGCAACGAATGGGGCGGATTTATTGACCCCAGAGCTTACGCCACCTTTATCCTTGATGCTAAAAATATTTTTAAGTCCCGCTCCGCAGATTTTTTTCTTCTTTCGGCAGGACTGGATATGTCAGCTCCCAACTCTGCTACCTCCATGAACGTCTTGCGGTTTTACAGCCAGATGACCTTTTGGCAACCACTGTGGCAGACCTTCGTAGACGGATTTGCCGTACACGTCTATCCCGATTCTCGCGCCGGTATCATAAGTTATAGAAAAGAACCTGTTGGGCATAAACCAGTATTTATCACCGAAGTCGGTTGGGTTGGTCAACCGGATTTGTACCCAAGCGCTTTGAAGCAAATCTGGACCGAAAATAATATTGTGGCCGTCACCCCCTTCTTGCTGCAAGCCGGGGCGGGGGAGTATGCCAAATTTTCTCTCATCGGCTCTCCAGCCTACTCCGGCCTAATGGCGCTCCCCAAAATCACCGGCAGTCCGCTTCTGGCGGATATCGTAATCTCTCCCGATATCACCCCCACTTATTCTCCCCCTCTTACGCGAAGCGCAAACCGCAGGTTTGATGTAAGAGGGGGAGGCATAGGGGGTGATATCTCTAAATGGGTCGAAATTATTAACAACTGGTTCAACCACACAGGCCAACTCACTCTTGGATCTGTGACCATAAATGTCGAAATTGCCGATACCGAAAGCAAACGTCAACGTGGTTTGTCTAACCGGACATCACTTCCGGAAAACACGGGCATGCTCTTTATTTTCCCCAAACCGGGACGCCCCAATTTCTGGATGAAAGATATGAATTTTCCTCTGGATTTCATCTGGATCAGCGGCGGTCAGGTCGTCCAGCTTTCAACCAATATTCCCGCCACCCAACCGCCGGTCACTCTTACTCCCGACCAGCCCATAGATCAGGTTTTGGAAGTCAATGCTGGATTTATAGACAAATATGGTATAAAAGTAGGTAATGAAGTTCGGAGGAGGTGAGGCGTATATCTAATCTCAAAGTCGGCGTTGTCACTCATTACTACGATAAAATCGGGGTAGCGGTGGTAGATCTCACCAGCTCCCTGCATACTGGCGACGTCATAAAATTTTCCGGCTCCACCGATTTTTCCCAAACAGTGACCTCTCTTCAAGTCGAGCACGAAAAAATCGCAGCGGCCAAGAAAGGAGACACCGTGGGATTGAAAGTGGACCAGCCGGTCAAACCCGGAGACGAAGTCCTCAAAGCCGCATAAAACCATGCAACTGTCTCTGGCTCCCGATATCAGTCGGCGGATTTTCCGTCTGGTCAAAAATCTGGACTTGCCGCACATCCGCCCCGCCAATTTAATTTGTTTTAGAAGCACCGGCTCCACCGGCCGGGCCCGGGCCAGAATTTGGAGCCTACCCAAAATATGGCAAATGGCTCTCTCTGTAGACGCTCACTATTGCATTGAAGTTATCTCCGAAAAATTCGACAATTTATCTTCCGACGACCAGGAACGGACCTTAATTCATGAACTTCTGCACATCCCCCGCAACTTCTCCGGCGCCTTGGTGCCTCACAGAAATCACAAGCACAAAACTTTTAGACACTATCATGACCACGTAGAAATGTTATTTAATAAATTGAACAACAAATCTTTTAAGTAACACCCTCTTTTCTTCTCCCTCTTACTTTAAGAGGGAGAAATTAATATGTGGAGAGAATTTATCTATAACGCTCCAAATTTGAAACCACGCCGGCAACAACTCCGTAACAATGCTACCGAAACCGAAATACTCCTCTGGAAAAAACTTAGAAAAAGACAGCTCGGTATTAGGTTTGTGCGTCAATATAGTGTTGGTGGATTTGTTATTGATTTTTATGCTCCGGAAATTAGATTAGCCATTGAATTAGATGGTGAATATCACTTTAATATTGACCAAATCGTATATGATAAATACAGAACAAGGTATCTAGCTGCGGTTGATATCAATGAAATGCGTTTCAGAAATGCAGAAATTGCAAATAATATCGAAGATGTTGTGAGTAAAATAAAAGCTGCTCTCCCCTCTTAAAGTAAGAGGGGAGTTGGAGGGGTGTTATTATTGAGCCATGCTCATACTTCACGGCGATGATCAAGTGGCTTCCCGGCAAGCTTTATTGACCGTCAAAGAGGGGAAATCTACGTTGGAATTTATGGGGTCAAACCTAACTCTTGATCAACTGGTAAATGCGGTTGAAACCAACTCCCTTTTTGGCCAAGCCAACACAGTGGTTATCGAAAGAGCCTTTGCTAAAAAAGAAATATCTGAATATTTAACCAAAAACCAAGATAAAGACATAATTATTTGGGAACCCAAAGACGTCTCTGTCAAAGTTAAGGATTTTAAAAATGTTCAAAAATTTGATCTGCCCAAGCATATATTTAAATTTCTAGACTCCCCGTCACTTAGCACTCTGCACTTAGCCCTTAGCACTGCTCCAGTCGAGGTGGTGTTCGCCAGCTTAGCCACCCGGGCGCATAAACGCGCCAATACTAAGTGGTTGCAGCAGCTGTTGATCATTGACTACAAGCTAAAGACCGGAGCCCTGCCCTATAATCTGACCACCGCTCTCGAGCTGTGGTGTGCTAAACTTTAGGTAATGCCCAAGCTCTTCGGAACCAGTGGAATCCGTGGCCCGGCCGATACTCTATTCACCAAACAATTTTGTGTAAAACTGGGAGCTGTTTTTGGCGCCTGGCTCACGTCCAAAGGACGAGAAGGCTACGTTGCCGTCGCCATGGACCCGCGGGAATCCAGCCCTTTTATTAAACGCCATCTTCTCCAAGGCCTGGCCTTTCAAGGCTGGGAAATTTTAGACGAAGGTGTTATTCCCACTCCCGCCTTAACTTATTTTGTCAAACAATCTCCGGCGGTCGGCGGAGGAGTCATGGTCACCGGCTCTCACATTGCCAAAGACTTAAACGGCGTCAAGTTATTTATTGATGGTGAGGAGGTCACCAAAGCTCATGAACTGGAAATCGAGCAACTATTCAACTCCGCCAGCTAGTCCAATAATTAAATACGAAAACACGGCCAAGGATTTATATTTGGAAATGCTCAAGGGTTTGGCCCAAGCCCCATATCCAAAGTGGACCGTTGTCGTAGACACCGCCAACGGCACCCAGTCTGAAATAATTTTTGATTTATTGAGCGACCTAAAAATAAAATTCATCAAAACCGGTGATTGCGATATCCAGTCCCCGGTATTTACTCCCCGGGATACCGAAGTCTCATCATCATTTGCCGAAATTTCCCGCCAGGTTTTATTAAACAAAGCCGATTTGGGTATCGCTTTTGACGTGGACGGGGACCGGATTATTTTTATAGACGACCAAGGCCGATATCTTCCCGGAGATTATTCCTGTAGTTTAATTGCCCAAAGCGAAGACTCTAAGGATATCGTCACCCCCATCAGCACTAGTTCAGTGGTCGATTCAATTAATAAAACCGTTCACCGCACCCCTGTTGGTTCTACTTTTGTGGCCGCCAAAATGAAAGAAGTGGGAGCAAAATTTGGTTTCGAAGCCAATGGAGGGGGGATCTTCAGCGAAATTTCTTATGGCCGCGATGGAGGAGTCACGTTTATTAAAATGCTCAATCTTCTCAAATCGTCCCATAAGTCCCTGTCCGTTCTCTATGACTCATTACCCAAATATTATTTATTCCGGGATAAAATCGATTGCCCGTTTAACAGATATGACCGCGTTTACAATGCCGTCCGCGAAAAATATTCAAACCGAAATATTAACGACCTCGATGGTTTAAAAGTTGATCTGGGATCCAGTGAGTGGATATTGTTCCGCGGTTCCGGCAACGCTCCCGAATTCCGGGTTTTTGTCCAAAGCTCCGATGAAAAAAATTCTCTTAAACTCGGTCACGAAGTCCTTTCCTGGGTCAAATCACTTTTGCACAGGGTGGAACCTAGTCCGTTCGGACCCGGACAAGGTTCCACCCTATTCGATTCCTTGCACATTCTGGATTCGATAACAGCCATCCCGGATCAATGCGCCCAAGTTATCTCCGAAGTAGCCCAAGCAACAGTTCCTCCCGGCTGCAGCTTAGTGAATAATATTGTCATCTCCGGCATGGGCGGGTCGGCCCTGGGCGGCCGGGTGATAGCCAGTTTGGAACGGCAAACGCTGCATGTCCCCATCGTTGTTTCCACAGAATATCATCTGCCCAATTTTGCCAATGAGAAAACTTTAGTAGTTATTTCCAGTTATTCCGGCCAAACGGAAGAAACACTCTCTGCTCTGGCCGAGGCCCGTTCCCGCGGCTGTCAGATCTTTATCCTGACTACCGGTGGCAAACTAGGCCAACTAGCCGGGCAATTCCAGCTTCCGAATTATATCTTCCAGCCTCGGTTCAATCCATCACGCCAGCCGCGCATGAGCTTGGGCTACGAAGTAACAGCTATCTTAGCCTTGCTGGCCCGCTGCCAGCTCATCCACCCCATCAAAGAATTATCCCGCCTGCCGGATTTCCTCCGCTCCCGTCAGCAAGACCTCTCTGGCATCCAGTCCCTAGCATCTAACATCGTTGGCAAAATCCCCGTATTTTTAGTCAGCGAACATCTTAAAGGCGCTGTTCATGCTATGAAAAACCAACTCAACGAAAATGCCAAGACATTTGCCGTCGTTTTTGATCTGCCCGAAGCCAATCATCATTTGATGGAAGGCCTGGCGCATCCGTTCTCCAACCCCGATAATCTGGCCGTAGTTATGGTTGACTCGCCCCATTATCACCCGGAAGTCCGCCAGCGTTATCCGCTTATCCGTCAAGTCATTGCCAAACAGCATATTCCGGTTTTTGATTTTCCCCTGGCCGGTCCCCATCCGGTCTTCGAAGCCCTGGACGTCATCCAATCCGGCGCGTATCTGGCTTATTATTTGTCCCAGGAATACGGCCTTGACCCCGGCCCCATTCCTTGGGTAGACTGGTTTAAGAATGAGTTACGTTAAGTGGTTTAAGGATTTATCAAAGGAGGATGTCGCCATAGCCGGCGGCAAAGGGGCTAATTTAGGCGAGCTGACTCAGGCCGGAATTCCCGTCCCTCCGGGTTTCGTCGTTCTGTCTTCCGCTTATTACAAATTTCTGGAGGACAATAAATTGCGTCCGCAGATCCACAGGATCTTGGCCACTTGCGACGTGTTAGATCCGGCCCAGCTGGAACCGGCCGCCAAAAAAATTCAAAAGCTGATGCGCGCCGCTTCCGTTCCAGCCGAAGTCGCCAGAGAAATATTCCAAAACTACGCCAAACTCGGCTCAAAAACTGCCGTGGCGGTCCGCTCTTCCGCCACCGCCGAAGATTTGCCGGAAGCTTCTTTTGCCGGCCAGCAGGAATCCTACTTAAATATTATTGGCGATGCCAACGTGGTAGCCAAGGTCAAGGCCTGCTGGATGTCTTTGTTCGGCGCCCGCAGTATTTTTTATAGGGAGCAACAGAAATTCGATCATTTTAAAGTCGGTATCGCCGTCCCGGTGCAAACCATGGTCCAGTCCGAAATTTCCGGCATCATCTTTACCGTTGATCCCATCACCGGAGACCGCGACAAGCTGGTCATCGAGGCTATTTGGGGCCTGGGCGATTATGTAGTTCAGGGCGTGGTTACCCCGGATCATTTTTCCGTCTCCCGGGCTACCAACAAAATCGTAGACAAAAATATTTCCACCCAAGACATCATGGAAATCAGAGACCGCCAGGGGGTTAAACAAGTCAAAGTTCCCGCCAGGCTACGCAGCGTGCAAAAAATTTCCGATGCCTTAGTTCTTAAATTGGCTGAATATGGCCAAAAGATTCACCAGCATTATTTCTTTCCCCAGGACATTGAATGGGCTGTCGCCCGCGGTAAAATATATTTCACCCAATCCCGCCCCATCACAACTTTAAGTGCTAAGGGCCAAGGGCTAAGTGCTAAGGAAAACCTAGCCCCTAGCACCCAGCACCTAGCACCAATCCTGAAAGGTGCTCCGGCATCTCCGGGCATCGTGGCCGGCCCAGTCAAAATAATTCTGGATATCAAAAAAATCGGCCAGGTGAAAAAAGGCGATATCATGGTCACGGACATGACCACTCCGGATTTCGTACCCGCCATGAAACGGGCCGCCGGCATCATTACCAACCGCGGCGGACTAACATCTCACGCGGCCATTGTTTCCCGTGAGCTGGGCGTGCCCTGTGTGGTGGGCACTACGGTGGCTACCCATACCCTCAAAGACGGTCAAATCGTCACCCTTAATGGCGCAACCGGCGAAATTTTTAAAGGCGCCCTCCACCTTCCGTCTGTGTCTCTGACCGTTCCGCCATCCGAAAACCGACTTCCGACAAATCTGAAGACAGCCACCAAACTTTACGTAAATCTCGCCGAAACAGAATTGGCTGAAAAGGTTGCTTCCGAAAGTATAGACGGAGTAGGTCTGCTGCGGGCTGAATTTATGATCGCCGGTATCGGTACCCACCCCAAAAAATTAATTGCCGACAAACGGCAAGAAGAGTTTATTTCCAAATTGACTGAAGGATTAGTCACTTTTTGTAAGGCGTTTTCTCCCCGTCCCGTCGTTTACCGGGCTACCGACTTCAAAACTAACGAGTACCGCTCACTCAAAGGTGGTCAACTCTATGAGCCCGAGGAATCTAACCCCATGCTGGGGTTTAGAGGCGCTTACCGCTATGTTAACAATCCTGAAGTTTTTCAGCTGGAGCTGGAAGCCATTAAGCGGGTAAGAAACCGCCACAAACTTACCAATTTACATCTCATGATTCCCTTCGTCCACACCCCGGCAGAAATGCTGGAGGTGAAAAAATTAGTGTCTGCCGGCGGGCTGATCCGCAACAACTCTTTCAAACTGTGGATGATGGTGGAAATTCCCAGCAACGTCATTCTTTTAGACGATTTCATCGACGTCGGCATTGACGGTGTATCTATCGGCAGTAACGACCTGACCATGCTTATTTTAGGCGCCGACCGGGATAATTCCGAAGTAGCCGCAGTTTTTGACGAACGTAATCCCGCCGTTCTTTGGGCCCTGGAAAAAACCATTAAAACCTGTCTTAAGCGCGGCATCACTTGTAGCATCTGCGGCCAGGCCCCCTCCCAGTATCCCGATCTGGTGGAAAAACTCGTGGCCTGGGGCATCACCAGCATCTCTGTCAACCCCGACGCTATTGCCCGCACCCGCGAACTTATCTACAATAGTGAATTAAGGTATGTCAGCCAAACTTAAAACTTTATACGCCCGGGAAATTCTCAATTCTCGGGCCACTCCTACCATCGAAGCGGTGGCCATTTTAGACGATGGGTCACTGGGCGTGTCCTCCGTTCCTTCCGGCGCCTCCGTGGGCAGCTATGAAGCCCTGGAATTGATAGACAACGACCCCAACCGCTATTTAGGCAAAGGGGTGTTAACCGCCGTGGGCCATATTAACGGCGAAATCGCCCAAAAACTCATCGGTGTCTCTTTTGGCAGCCTGGCTGAAATCGATGAAGCCCTCATCAAACTCGACGGCACTCCCAATAAATCCCGCCTGGGGACCAACGCCATCATCGCTGTTTCCATGAGCATGGCCAAAGCCATTGCGGCCAGTTCCAAAATGCCCATTTACCGCTACATCGCCGCCATCGCCCAAAACAACCAGCCCCTGTTTATCCCCGCCCCGCTTTTTAATATGATCAACGGCGGCAAACACGGCGCCGGCAACCTAGATTTTCAGGAATTCCACGTCATTCCCAATATACGCCACTCATACACCGCGGCTTTAGAAACCGGGGCCACCATTTACCAGACCATCAAGCAGATTCTTATCCGCCGCGGGGCCATCCACAGCGTGGGCGACGAAGGCGGATTTGCCCCCAATTTATTTACCAATTTAGACGCTTTGGAAGTTCTGGCCGAAGCTATCAAAGAACAAAATCACCAAGTCGGTTCCGATGTTGAGCTGGGCCTGGATGTGGCTGCCAACTCTATTTATAAAGACGGCCGCTATGTGATCAAAGACAGAAGTTCCCCTCTGGAAACCATGGAATTTATCGATTATCTCAAAGACCTTAATACTCAATATCACCTGCGCATTTTGGAAGACCCCCTGGCTGAAGACGATTGGAAAGGCTGGACTACTATCACCTCTATGCTGGGCAGTTCTCTGACAGTAGTCGGGGACGACCTTTTAGTCACCAATCCCGAACGGGTCAAAAAGGGCATCGCCGAAAAAGCCTGTAATTCCATCCTTATTAAGCCCAACCAAATCGGTACTGTTAGCGAAACTATCGCCGTCACCAACCAGGCCCGGGCCGCCGGCTGGAAAATCATCGTTTCTCACCGCTCCGGAGATACCAACGACCCCTTCATCGCCGATTTCGCTGTGGGCGTAGGAGCCGAATATGCCAAGTTCGGGGCCCCCGACCGCGGCGAACGGGTGGCCAAATACAACCGCCTGCTATCTATTGAGGTAGAATTAAAAACGACCACTTAATATCAATATCACCCTCTTTAATTCTCCCTCTTACTTTATCATGCAGGCTCGCACTTGAAATTGACGGCCCAATCCATATCAAATCCAAAGTTTATGATAGTTATCGTGATAAATACCTGCAAGCCCACGATATCTACGTATTGCATATTCCAACTTCGGAGATAGAAAACAATTTAAATTTAGCAGTCGACAAAATACTTCAAAGTATCCCCTCTTAAAGTAAGAGGGGATTATAGGGGTGATATTTTATGGCATAATAACCTCATGTCCCCCTCTGCCTCCAAGCCCATTGTCCTGGCCATTCTGGATGGCTGGGGACTGGCTCCGGCCGGTCCGGGCAATGCCATTACCGCCGCCAAAACTCCTAATATCACCTCTCTGTGGAACGCTTACACCCACACCCAGCTCATCGCCCACGGAGGATCGGTAGGCCTGCCCAAATCCGAGCCGGGAAATACTGAAACCGGCCATTTGAATCTGGGCGCCGGCCGCATCGTGTATCAGGACCTGCCCCGCATCAACATGTCTATTGCTGACGGAACTTTTTTTCAAAACCCCCAATTCCTGGGAGCGGCCAAACATCTGACTGACCATTCCTCCCGCCTACATCTGTTGGGACTGGTGGGCGGTGGGGGAGTCCACTCCGATTTAACCCACCTGTTTGCCCTACTGCGTTTCTGCCACGAACAACACGTATCAAACGTATATCTGCATCTTTTCACCGACGGCCGGGATTCGCCTCCCTCGGCGGCCATGACCTACATCAATCAAGTTCGAGAGGTCATATCCCGGGAAGGCGTAGGTAAAATTGCCTCTATTATAGGTCGCTACTACGCGATGGACCGAGATTTTCGCTGGGACCGCACGGCCAAAGCCTACTTTTGTTTAACCCGCGGTGAGGGTAAAAAAGCCAGTTCTGTAGATGCCGCCGTCAGCCAGTCATATTCAGCCAACAAAACCGATGAATTCATCGAACCCACTATAATTGACTCTGCAGGAATCATTAAATCCGGTGACGCCGTCATTTTTTGCAACTTCCGCATCGACCGGCCGAGACAATTAACCAAGGCTTTTGTCCTGCCCAATTTCGAGGAAACCGCCAACCACGTCGGCTTTGATCCCTACGCCGTCAAATACACGGCCAAGCATATCGAAGACGTGTCCGGCAAGCCCCAACCATTCACCCGTGGTCCCCAAATTCCCAATCTATATTTCGTCACCATGACCGAATACGAACAGAATCTGCCGGTGCAAATAGCCTTTCCCCCCCAAGTGGTGGAATACCCGCTAGGCCGGGTGTTGTCAGAGGCCAATTTACGCCAACTCCGTCTGGCCGAATCCGAAAAAGAACGCTTCGTTACTTATTATTTCAATGGTCAGCGGGAACAAGCATTTCCCGGCGAAGACCGGCAGATTATCCCTTCGCCCAAAGTCGTCCCCACCTACGACAAAAAACCGGAAATGTCCGCTGTCGAAATCACCCAGGTAGCTATAACCAAAATCCAGTCCGGCGCCTACGATGTGATGGTTATCAACTACGCCAATCCGGATATGGTCGGCCACTCCGGCAATCTCAAGGCTACCATCAAAGGCTGTGAGATAGTAGATACCTGTATGGGCGACCTGTCCCGGACTATTTTAGCCGCCGGAGGAGTTTTGGTCATCACGGCCGACCATGGCAACGCCGAAGAAATGATTAATCCGGCCACCCACGGCACTGATACCGAACACAACGCCAACCCTGTACCGTTTATTTTAGTAGGTAATGATTTCCGCACTGCCACTCAAATCTCCCAGGGAATCCTAGCTGACGTCGCTCCTACTCTCCTCTCCCTGCTTAAAATTCCCGCCCCCTCTTCGATGACCGGGCGTAATTTACTAAGATAGTTATTTCTCCCCGGTATACTCCATCGTCAGGCCCTATATACTCATGAATTTTAGTTAACTCCCGGGCCACCACAATATCTGCAGCGGGGTATCTTTCCCTAAGCAACTTAAGTGTCTTAAGCATTCTAACGGGGGACTCATAAATCACGGTAGTCATATCCGGAAAAATCTCATATTTATCTTTCCAAAACCCCAAAAACATAAATTTATCCGTCGGCAAACCGGCCGCCGACAGTGCCGCCGTCAGCGCGCTTGGCCCCGGAACCGGCACCACTGGAAATCCCGCCGCCCTGACTATACTCACCACCTTATATCCTGGGTCAGAAATCAGGGGAGTACCGGCATCACTAACTAAGGCCACGTCACCTTTTTGCAATTCTTTAATCAGCGTTTCCACACTGCCAGCTTCATTCCAATCTCTGACCGATATATATTTTTTAGGAATTAGGTCAATTAGGTTAATTAAAAATTTGTAGCGGTCAAATAGAATCTTTATTAATTGACCAGTTTTCCGCGTATCCTCGCACGCAATCACTTTAGCGGTCAAGAGTATTTTGACCGCACGAACAGTTATATCTTCCAGATTGCCTATTGGGGTGGCAACCACATATAATATTCCCATTGTGCCTGATTATATCTTAACTCTCCTCAAACCCGAAGTTTTTATCACTTCATTGGGCCCCTGGGCCTTGGCCGGCATCACGGCCATTATTTTTGCCGAATCCGGCCTGTTTTTCGGTTTTTTTCTACCCGGAGACAGCCTGCTTTTTACCGCAGGTCTCTTGGCTTCCCAAGGTTATTTCAACTTTGCCACCTTGCTACTTGTCACTTTCCCCGCCGCGGTCCTGGGCGACAACGTCGGCTATTGGTTTGGTCATAAAATTGGCCCCAAAATTTTCGCCCGTGAGGATTCTTTTCTCTTCAAAAAACACCACCTGGTAGCGGCTCAAAAATTTTACGAAAAACACGGAACCAAAACTATTGTCCTGGCCCGCTTTGTACCATTTGTGCGTACTTTTGCTCCCATTGTAGCCGGGGCCGCCCAGATGCATTATTCCACTTTCATGGTCTACAACCTGCTGGGAGGTTTTCTCTGGACGATTGGCCTCTCATCACTGGGTTACTTTTTAGGCAACCTTCCTTTCATCCACTCCAACTACGAAATTATTATTTTGATTATCGTTTTCGGCTCCATCATCCCCGTCGCTCTCCACTTCTTCAAAGATCTCTCTACTCCAAATAAGCGTTAACTGAGTCTTGCCTCTACTTCTTCAGCGTTTAAATCACCCAAACCGTTTATACATCCAGACGGAATCCTTCTATTCTTCATAGCTTGAAGAGCAGTCTTTTTGACGTAAGCCAATCCACAATAATCTTTCAAATATAAAACAGGACACTGTGCACAAGCAACCGGAAGTTCTCTAACAACAGTTTTCAACTCAACCATAGCTGGAGTGTATCACACTCTCGTCAATTTGACAAACTGTTATATCTGGATCAAAAAGGCGTGGCCCTTCAAACCATTGACAAGTAGTAGTAGTAGTATTGGTCCATGTCAGAGACAAAAAGTATTTCTGAAGCTAAAATCGCTCGATTCTGCCAAAAGTGTGATAACTTAAAGAGCGATGGTGTTTGTCGTTTAGACTCAAACAATCAAGCCGGGTATGTAGCCAGGAATTGGTGTGGCTGGGCTAGTAAAAATGGTGTTAGAGGTACAATGACCAATAGCGGATTTGAGAGCTAGTTTAGCAAGTGGTGTCAATAGTACCTTATTCTGACAGGACATTTGCGACAATCTGGTAAGGTGTTTTGAGGTCAAGGCTGAGGTGGGGTCTTTCGTAGTTGTATTCGTGTAGCCAGTCAGCA
>LCKS01000003.1 GCA_001001555.1 Candidatus Amesbacteria bacterium GW2011_GWC2_45_19
GGGGAATTTAACTTGAGTGGCATTATTCACCCCATTGGCGGTGACCGTAAATGAAGCGCCAGAGGTAATACAGGCCGGAAAGGTTACCCCGCTGCAGGTGGGAGGAGGTGCAACACAGGTAATAGTTTTGGGACTCCCGCTAAGAAGCTTGTCGCTTCCTCCCTCAATGTTAATCGCATATGCATAAATATCACCGGAAGTGCCGGCAGGAAGAGTAGAATTAAACCCATGGTTACGGTTACCTCCACAATTATCGCCAACGGCCTCTTCACGCGTAATATTGGCGGTTGTCTCGCCTACATAATTCGTCCTATTTATATTAGTGTAAAACTTAACAGTTAAAGCTGTACTATAGTTATCGGCATCACAGGTCCAGCCCCCTGTGGTACAACTTGGGTTATCTGTACCATCATGCCAGCCGATAGGATCATTTCCCCCGCCGCCGCATGACCCGTCCGCTTGTTTGCACAAACCGCCGATACAATAGCCTCCGGAAGAGCCGCAGCAATCCGCGTTCGTTGTGCAGGGACCCGAGCCGCAATTGTTTATCGTGCATCCGGGGGCAGGGGTAGGGGTTGGGGTAGGAATGGGGGCAGATAGACATGAATAAGTCATAGTCCTACTTTCTTCGCAGTAGTTACGACCATAACATTTATTGTTTCCCCAAAAATAAGTAGTACTGGTACTAGAACACGCAGCAGCACTCGACGCCGCACATACACCATAGGAAACCCAAGAATATTGAGAACAACTTGAACAGATAAAACATCCAGGTTGTGATGGGTTTGGCTTGCAACCAGTAGTATTTACTCCATAGTTAGTCCAAGAATAATAATTACAAATATAAGCTTTAATCTTATTTGGATAACTAAAAAATACAGACGCAAAAATCAACAAAGGCAACATTAACCTACGCCAACTATTCATACGATAACTCCACTATCCAACGTTTTCTGTCAGCCATCTTTCTAAACTCATTGATTACTTTTTCCCTCCACTCTAAGCTTCTCTCTCCTTCTGTTTTCTGTAGATATTTAGCCGCTTTTATTAAACGCATGTTTATTGTCGAATTTAATATTTCCAGATTCTGCTTCTGTGAATAACCCAAGCCCAAGCCCAAAATGGATATTTGAAGAGTATTACCTGATATTGTTACGGCGTAACCATCCGCAAGATGAGCTTGACCAAACGTGGGTTCATCAACAAACTGCACTCCCTTTGGCTCAGAAAGAATTATTTGAATCCTATCGGGCACAAGCAAACCCTGATTAGCTTCCACAGGCAATAAACTTGTATCAATTGACTTTAAAATATTTCCTTTACTATCAAACCACAATCTCTCCAAACCTTTGGTGTCTACTTTAGTCAGCGACAAACCCGGTATTTCAGAAGTTACATAAATTTCTCTATTGCCTAATTTTTCGAGAGCAGGCTTTTCTTTTCCAAGAAAGTATAAATATCCAAATATAAAACTTACGACTAGAAAAAAGGAAACAGCTACCACAATTACAACAAGTGTCTTCCGTGTCATTAAGTTTATAATACACACCCCTTAGGTCAAATTCAAATACTTACCTTCCATAGAGAGAAAGCGTGAAGATTATTTTGCAAAGAGTATATGCTGACTATTTATATATTTCCAGGCGACAGGACCAAACTTTTGAATCACCCAGCCTCGCACCAGGTCTACCGGCCACATGGTTTTACCTTCAATTTCATCGGCTTGTTTTGAATTGGCTGCAGTTATCAATAAATGTGATATAACCCCGGGAAGCTTTTGTTCGATCCTCTGCCACGCAGTGGTAGCCAAAATTCGATTTTCAACAGGCGCTAAACCAAAAATTCTATTTCTTAAATCAGGAGTATTAACTCCATTGTAGTAAGTAGGAGAATAGAGCGGTTGAGATGTCTTATCAGGATATTCTTTGCCATTACCTGTTGCCACCTCAACCGCTGCAAATCCTGCCGTTCCTTCATCCGAACCGGCGCTCCAGGACGGAAAGGGAAGTGCGTGCCATAACTCATGGCCAAGTTGACGTCGTAATTCTCCTTCTCCCATGGAGGCCGTGGCCGCCACAGCAACGTTATTGGGTGGTAAAAATCCCGGTGCCCCAGAAACTATCTCAATATCACCTTTATCACGCAAAAATCTGAATATGTTAGTGTCTCCGCCGGCAAAATACAAAAACCTATTTAAAACTCTGTTGACTACTGCTCGCATCGTTTCGTGACCCACAGAATCTTTTTCATCATAAAGTAATACACTTTTCACTACTGGAGGGGAATCAAATCCCCTTATCAGGAGAACGCCTCCTTGATCTGAAGTGTGTCGAAGGCCTTCCCAAGTAAGAGCTCGAGAAACTGTCTCAACAGGAATGCCATAACTTTTAGATATTACTACGTCGGTATCGCCTTTTTTAATCTGGTGTCTGATAATTTTTGGTTCTGGAAGATAGGACATAGGGAGTTTTGCGTATGCTGGTATATTTAGGGTGTCCCCGGGGTGTATTGTACTTTCTTCACTAAGTCCATTGGCTTCATAGATAAGGTCTATATACGTATGAAACACATCTGCGAACCACTGCATGCTGGTACCACTAAAAACACCCATGTGCAAAACGGGAATCTTTCCATCGGGAAGTTGATAGGTGTTTTCATCGAAAAGAAAACCAGAGGGAACTGCTTCTACTGGATGGGGCCATCTGGGTAGTGCCAACCCGGCAAGAGTGGCCACTGATACTTTCAAAAAATCTCTTCGGATAAATGGTGTAAACGGCTCGCTCATAAAAAATTACCTTCGTGGCGGCCCTGGGTTTTTCAAAAAAGTTCCTTCATGGCCACGATTTACAGCGCTAAAAACCGTTCCGCCCATTGGCTTTAAACCGCTTCCACTATCCCTTTCCCATCTATTAAACATACAAATTTGTCCAAAAAAACCACAATTTTCGGTTGAAGGCATTATTTTATGAGTATGTTTGCCTATTATTTTACCGTCTGGATTAAACATTGAGTCAGCAAAATTGCCCAAGGGAAGATTTGTTTCTGTCAACCCAGCATAATATTGATAATCATCCGGCGAACCTTGAAAATCGCATGCCACCTCAAGTTCCCATCTTTTCATCGGGTTTCCTTCAGAGGCTCTTTTTTCGATTTCTCCAACATGTGTGAGACTTAATTGGCAACCTACAGCCTTAGCAGCATTTTGGGCTTCTGTATTAGATGAAAACGTACCATCCGGGTTTGGTGTGGACTCGAGAGTGGGGGTTGGGATGGGGGTAGCGGTGGGGGTGAGAGTTTCAATGATCTGATCTCTGTTATTCCGGCCTACAATGGCCAAAGCGGCTACCGCCAAAAGGATGAGTACCAACTCCAATTTTCTGGCCGCCTCGTGCTCAAGCGGCAGAAGGTAACCCAATCCTCTTTTTATGTCCTTCATCTGACTTTGAGTATACCAAACCAAGTCAAGAATTGCAAATTATAGGTCTAGGTGAGATACGGAGGATTTTATGAAGTCTTTGACTTTATCCCAAGTAAGGCTAAGGCGACAACCCATTACGTGTAGATTTACACTGACGATAACGATCGTGGTGGTCAGTGTAAAAATTAGAGAGTAAAGTGAGCGGAAGTTAGAGGTGGAGGCGGGATTTGGCCAGACGGAGGGATTCGCGTTCAAAAAAAGGCTTTAACCGACTCCCAGGTTTTTTCCCAGGGGATATCGTTGAGCATTCGGGGTGTTTTGTCGTCTGCGGAATCGGCATCCCAGAAGTAGCGTTTGAACTCGGGGGGAAGTTTGGCAGACATGATATTGATTTTAACATTTTTAGCAGTCATAATACATAGGTATGCCTGACCTGCCCAAGATCGGAATTGATATCGGCAGCACCTCAATAAAACTGGCGGAGCTGGTGCCCGCCGGTAAACAATGGAAGTTGATATCCGCCGCTTCCGCTCCTGTGGGAACCGCGATCGCGGCCATAGTAAAGGAAGCGGGAATGAAAAGCCGGCGGGCGGTGGTGGCTCTGCCGGAGGAGCAAGTATCAACACACATAGTGGAGTTGCCGATGATGAAAGACGGAGAAATTGAACAAGCCTTGGAGTGGCAGGTGGAACAATATATTCCCATTCCTAAAAATGAGGCGGTGTGGAGCTGGGAGACGATACGGCGAGGCGAAGCGGGCGGAGGGGTGGAGATATTGCTGGTGGCGGCAGCCAAAACTTTGGTGGAATCGTACCGCAAGACGGTGGAAGCCGCGGGATTGGAACTGGTGGCGGTGGAGACGGAGCTGAACGCTACGGCCAGAGCGGAAATCAAACCCGGGTCTCCCCTGTCTGTAGTTGTAGATATAGGGGCCAAAAGCACGGACATGGGAATTGTCCGGGAGGGCCAGCTGATATTTGCCCGGACGATTCCGACTGCCGGAGACGCGTTTACCCGGGCTATTGAGACTGGATTGGGGCTGGATCGGACCCAGGCTGAACAATACAAAAATACTTACGGCATGAACGACAAACAATTGGAGGGGAAATTGGCGGAAGCGATGAAGCCGGTGTTGACAGTAGTGGCTGGGGAGATCAGGAAAACCATTGATTTTTATGTGACTAAACACCAGGGGGAAGCGGTGAAAATGGTAGTCTTGTCCGGAGGGGCGGCAAGCATGCCGGAGATGGTGGGGCAATTATCGGCCATCTTGGGACTGGAAGTAGTGATGGGTGATCCGTTTACGGGATTAGTGATGGACGAGGCGCAAAAGAAGGCCTTCGCCAATACCGGACCGTATTACGCGGTGGCTATTGGGCTGGCCGAAAAGCGGATATGATTAACCTTCTGGTGCGCGATAAAGGGTTGGCAGAGATAGAGCAGAAATACAAGGGCCGGGTGCAGGCGGTGACAGTGGCGGTGGCGGTCGTATATTTATTAGCTGTGGCAGCGTCCGCGGGTTGGTGGGTATGGGTGACTGGCCGGAATGTTAAAGCGGTGAAGGAAAGAGATAAACTGATACAACAGCTGGGACAGCAAGCGGCTACGGAAGCTGTGGTGCGGCAAGCGGCGGCCCGGGTGGAGATAGTAGAGTCCGCTTTGGCTGGTCCAAAGTGGGGGCCGGTACTGGCCCGGGCTTTGCAAGAAGCACAAAAACAGGGATTGGAAATAGTGGGTTGGCAAGAGAGAGTAGTAACAGTGCGGGGAACAAATCTACAGACGCTGGAAAGTTTTGCAAACGGCCTGGAAGTAAAATCCGTGACTAAAAAATCGGATGGGGTGTGGGTGCAGGAGGTAGTATGGAAGTAAAAAAGTGGAGTTGGTTGGCGTTTCCGCTATTGGTGGGGGTGATGACGGTGGTTTCTTTCGGTAAGTTGGTGGCCGGGCCTGACCAGATATGGCGAAAATTGCGGTTGAACGAAGGGAAGGCAAAGGCAACCGAAATTGAGGTAGTGAAATTAAAAAGTAAATTAGATAGACTAAACCGAGTAGATACCGCTGAGCAAGGGAAGGTATTATCCGAACTGGGGAAAGCGGTCCCTAGTCAAATACAGCCGATGCTGCTGATTGGGGAGATGAATCAAGCCGCGTCCGAGTCCGGAGTGGCAGTAGAAAAATATAGGATTGACAATAGTGAAACGCGGCAAGCGTTGCAGGTGTCCATCCTGACGGAGGATGCGGGAAAACTGATAGATTGGGTAAATAATATGGAGGGATGGTTACCGCTGGCGAGGATCGTTGGCATCAGTTATGAAAATGACCGGGCTGAAGTGACGGTAGAACAAGTGTGGAAGGAATCAGCGGCTTCGGGGACCAAACCGGAAGATGAATTGCCGGAGACGGGTGAGAGGGTGAAGAGCTTACTAAGTAAGCTGGGGGATTTTAGAGAAATAGGGACTAGCTCTGCTCAGACGAAGGATGATGGGGCGGTGAATCCGAATCCGTTTTGAGAACAAGATTGGCATGGGGTAGACGATTGAGGGTGCAATAGGTGCGCAGCAAAGTGCGCAGAGCAGAGATGATTATTCCGTGTTTGCCGATGACCCGGCCGGTGTCAACGTCGGATACGGTCAGATAAACGGCAGACCGGGTTTCGGAAACAGACAACTCGTTTGGTTTGGTAAGAAGGGGGGAAATGAGGAATTTCAGGAAATCTTGCATAGCTGCCTGATTTTAAGTGAAGGCTGCGCGCCTTTTTTGATCCAATCGGCAAGAGCCACGGCGTCATAATGATCGGGTGTGCCTAAAAACGCGACGGGGGCGCCGGTGAGCTTAGAGCGGGCGGGGGCGACCACAATCCGATATTTGATATTTTTCTTTTTGCCGAAGGGTGTAAGACGAATGGCTAACATAAGTAGGGAAATTATATCACGTCCAAAGCGGCGGCGTGCGCTCCGTGTTATATAATGCTCTCTGTATGGCGGAAAAATTAGCTCCATTAGCCAGAAGGGCTTTAGATACTAGAATTGCGGTTGTTTCTCAAAAAGCCGAGGAGCTTGCCCTTTCGTATGGAAAGATCGTTTCAGACGGAGGTGGAGATAGTTATGACGATGAGTTTGCTCGTCTCATTGAACAGGAAAAACTGATGGCTCAAGGAGCTGAATACACGGCCAGAGCTCTTCTCGCGTTGGAAATACTTACCCCCCCTACACAGTTTGAAGTTGTTGAAGTAGGTCATCGGGTAACGGTTAAATTTGAAGGAGATTCTGAATTAGGCGAGGCGGGAGTAACCGTATTAACTCCTGCTAATGTTATGCTATTAAAGGATTTATTTAATCAAAAAGATGAAATTATTGTGTCCGACCGAAGCCCTCTTGGTTCGGCTCTATTGAATAAGAGAGTTGGGGTTACGTTAAAATATACTCCCACATTATTTGCGAAGATACTCGAAATTAGTGTCAACGCCGAAATTTTTTTTGATTAAGACAGTTCTCTTGACGACATCCAATCGAGAAAAGCACAATTTATGGCCTCTTTGAAAGCTTGTTCTCGAGATACTAATAATGAAACAACTTTATTTTCGTAAGGATTTTTATTTTGGTATGCAGCGAATTCTCGTATTATTTGGCTGAATTGATTTCCTCTGCTTATTTTTTCTGACACTTCAGCTGGTAAACGAAGTTTACTACTTATTCCAACAAACTCCTTCTTATCTTGATCGATTATTACTGCCGCACATACTAGAAAATATCCCAGATTTTCTATAAAGACGAGACCTCCCTCGAGACCTATTCCAATTTCCATATTCTCTTTTGCCTTCTTAGCAGCTATTGCCCTATTTCTCGCGCCATTTAAGGTGGTGACTTCATCTAACGGTTGGTTGGTTATACCTGATTTCACTGAAAAACTTATAATCTTTGCTTCTATTTTCAAGTCAGTCAAAACTGATTTCAAAATACGCCTTTTATCTTCAGATGTAGTTCCTAATGCAATTTTAGTCATCGGATTTATACATAATCTAACTTGTGACCCATGCGTCGTTTTTTTGTTTCTAAGTATTTCTTATTATGTTTTGTTGGTTGAATTTCCAGAACTTCAACGCTTTCAACAGGAACACCTAGGTCAATCAATTTGTTAATTTTGTCTGGGTTATTAGTTATTAATTTTATACTTCTAATACCTAGGTCATTTAATATGTCTCTGACTGCTTCGTAATTTCTTAGTTCAGCTGGGAAACCCAGTTTCTCGTTGGCATCTATCGTATCGAAACCGTCATCTTGTAGTCGATAAGCATTTATTTTATTAATAATATTTATTCCCCTTCCTTCCTGGAACAGATATATAAGTACTCCTTCGTTTTCATTATTAATTCTCTTCAAGGCTTTATGTAATTGGTTTCCACAATCACATCTTAAAGACGAAAACACATCCCCAGTAATGCACGAGGAATGAACCCGAACCATTACTCTAGTTTTGCCTTTAACTTCTCCTCTTATTAAAGCTAAATGATATGAATAGTCAATTTGGGACTGAAATGAAAGCAGTACAAATTCTCCATACTTTGTTTGGAGTTTAGTGGCTGATTTTTGACGATAAATCGGTAGCCCCTCTCTCGTGTTGCTCTTAATTTTCATTAGCATATTTGATGCGACTATCATCTCCGAATCATCTCCGTTCACACTAAAATAGTTTTCCGCTGACTGTTTAAGATTGTCAAAAACGGGCGTTATCTCGTTTAAATATTGTTGGTAGTCTTTTCTAACTAACTCTTTATCTATTTTTTCCGATTTTAGTGTAGACTTGTCTCTAGGACACATTCGCGATTGGGAATACAATGAGTCAGGGTCATAAGTTCTCCCGCATGTCCTACACAGTAACCTTTTTCTTAATCTAGAAACAATTGATTCTAGAGAAGTATTCACTTTGATTATGGCTTTAATTTTTAGATCATACTTTTTTACAATCTCGATCAACTTATCGGCCTCTTCCGTTCTTCTTGGAAACCCGTCTATCACTATTCCTTTACCCCCTTGCTTTAGCAGAAAACGACGTAATTTATCCTCGATTGCTCCAGCGATTAAAACAGATTTTGTTTTATTATCAACCCTCTCGTTAACAATTTCGGAATACTCCTTGGGAAATTGTTTTTTGAATCTCTTGCTTCTTAAGAGTTTTCCCCATGAAATGTGTTGTAGTTTTAGATGTTCCGAAAGGACGACACCTTGCGTTGTCTTACCGCTTCCAGGTGCTCCCAGTATTAGATAAATATCAGTCATGGAGTAATTTTACTTACTATGAGATAAAATTTCAAGAAATGTGTCTAGTTGGCTTGATGAAAAATCATGATTTAGGGAGATGGCCAGAATTTTTGATTTTAGATTGCGAGCGTCTTTGTATTTATTCCATTTTACATATTTATGAAGATAGCTCCAGAATGGTTGTATATGTTTTAACCCTTTTTGGTAACCGATATCAGCCACTTTGCTGGAATTATAAACCAAAATAGGGAAGTTTAACGGTACAACGTTTTTTTCCAAAACGCTCTTAATTATTAGATTAGGGTAGTAGCAATTAAAGAGCTCAAGTAAAAGAAGAAAGCGTTTACGACGAACAGCTGCAATGTCAGAAAAACTTATTCTACTAACTAAAAATTTTGCAATATTTGAAATTGACAACTTGTAACCTCCCTCCTTAGAAAGACGAGGACCGTGCTGTGAAGGTAAGGATGCGCCCACGCTAGAGTAAATGTCTGATATGGGGGTAGATGGCGGGAAAAGGTTCTGCAACATACCGAGATATAAAAAGAGGTCGAATGACGAAGCTTGATTGGACGGTGGTTGGAATTGAGGGGGAGGAATTTCGGGAGAATTTATTAATAACGCTCCACCATGAGGTATTGGTAGAAATTTCCTAAGGCTGAATATGGATGCGTGACCAAACGTGCCCAAAGGCTGGTCGTTGAGTTTTCCTCCCAAAGCTTGGGCGCAGTCTTCTATTAGAAATAAGTTGTTTGCTTCGCATAGTTTTTTAATTTGGGAAGTGTTTGATTGGGGGAAGCCAAAATAATGAGTGATAAGTATTGCGCTAGTTTTGGAAGTGATACATCGTTCTAGGTCGTGTGGATCTATTTCTAAATTGGAATGGACTGGATAAGTTATTGAGGTAAATCCAGCTTTAATAAGACTCTCTATCTCATCTCCACATGAGTATGATGGCACGAGTATCTCTCTTTTTTGTGGCCAATATTTAATGATTTGTAGTGATATGCCATGTAGAGCGTTTCTTCCATATAGAGTAAAGATTGCTTTGGGGGTAGATAGTGGTTGGGGAAGTTGGGTATAAAAGTTTTTGGGAATGCAACTAGCCAAATCCGATTCAAGTTGAAAATCTAGGTTCATATGCTTAATTCTACATCGAAGGACTGCAAATACCTTACTGGGTGAAATCTAAGTTTATGTTGGCGGGTTCCAAACTCTGATCCTAACTCTCCATCATTGACAAATTTGGCTCCGAGTTTTTTTAACTGAGAAAAAATATGTAGGTATGTAGCATCCGATGCGCCTCTGATACCCCCTTCCTCAGACCGGTTAATGCCTTTGAGCATATAGATAATGCCGTATTGCAAAAATTGGGGGTGCAAAAAAAAGATACTTAGGCTACAGGTAAACGACCCCACCTTTCCCAGGAGAAGATTAAGTTCAGGATGGGTATACGAGAAACTTACAAGTTTTTCCAATACAAATTTCTCTTTATCCATTTTATTTTTAGAGTACTTGTATCCTTGGACTGAATTCCAGTGTTCTATTAACTTAAAACCTACGTGTAGGTTAGAATTGTTTATTTTTTCGAAGCAAACTTTATTTGAAGTTAGTAAACGGTTTCTAGTTTGTCGAAGATGGTTAAAAGCTTGACTAGGCAGAGAAGTAAGGAGATCTAAGTCATAAATTACTTCCTCTTTAGATCTGGAAAGCACACTCACAAGAGAAAACGTCTTATGGAGAAGCATAAGATTTTTATCAAGCCAAGATTGGCTGATATTTAAAACATCAAAGCTGTGCAGATTTAAACTTGACGCAAATTGTTTGAAGTTTAGAAAAAAGGTTGGATTTTGGATATCAGCCGTAAAAAGATGGAGTTTATTATCGCGGAATATCAGTACGCTTTGCCCATGAGGGCTGTAAATGGAGTAAATATTCGATTTAAACTTAAGATAAGATAATATATGGATCCAATTTTGCTCGAAAATTGGGTCTGGTTCGCGTGCGAATAAGTGGGATATAAAATCAACAGTTTCCTGAGAAGGTTGGTTTAATTCAGTAAGTAAAAAGTCATTTCTGTTCGCCATGCTACTCATATAATTAAAGTTTAGATTATCCATTTTTAATTGGATAAATAATTGGTAAGGGGTTTTGTTGATCCATACCACTATACATTCGTCCTCGCTCATAAGCACTTTCGGTCCAATACATTAATCCAGACTTGTGGAGTATTCGAAAGGTATTGCCCATAAATGCATAACTTGCAGCTAAAATTTTTGTTCGTGTAGCTACTTGATCTTCTGACCAACCTAGGTTTTCTTTATAAAATACTAGATTTCTTAGATAAACAGCGCGGCAAATATCGGCGGGAATGGGGGGATTATCTGCGATTAAACCAAATTCGCCGATTTTGTCTGTAAACGCTTGAACTTCTGATAGCAGTTTGGTTTCAATTATTCCTTGGGAGTTTTGTGATTCGAAGATTTGTTGGAAGTCTGAATAGTTACTGGCCAGATCAGAACGGTATGCCGTATTTTTAAGGAGATTGTAGTTTTCCAAAAGGAGATCGCTGAAATAAGCAATCCCATGTGTCGGAATTATTTCGTTTGAAGCGTGGATGAAAGTTGATATTTCAGATACCATTTTTTTGGTATGACTACCAGTGGTTCCGACGTATCCAATCTCTCCGACACCTTTCTTGTATGATGGGCAAAAAACTGAGTAAACCAATAAGGGGTGGCCGGATAAAACGACATCTATTATTACTTGCTGAATTTTCTTGGAAGTAAATTTATCCCTGAATTCTAAGGAACTAGTTTTGTTTAAGAACCTCCACCATTTAAGAAGTTTACAAAGTATGGCTATGTTGGATTCGGAATAACTTGTCTTTTGATAACTGATTGGAGTTCCAACCTTTCGTTGCCGTGCAATATTAACAAGCTGACCAATCTCAGGGATTGAAACCGAATTTGAGTTTGGAAGGCAGAGTTCTACGATTTCTTTCCAGCTGAATGTATTTTTTTGACTTAACATAAGTTCAGGAGCCCGGGGGTGGACTTGAACCATCGTCCTCTTGTAAACGAAACAAGCGCTCTCTCTGCTGAGCTACCCGGGCTTATTTGAATTGAATCTAAAAATGGTTGATAGTTGGTCTGCTATTTTGTCTTGACTCTGCAATCCATCTATTTCTACCACATCTGATACTAGGTTGCGAAGAATAGGGAGAGTTTGGCTCATGTAGTCGTCAAAATCGTGGAAGCGTCTACTTAAAACTTCTGGAGAGTCATCTTCTCTTTGGGTTAATTTAATTAAACAATTTGGACAAGTGGGGCAAGAGAGAGATTTGCTGTCATGCATAGAAAATGTTTTCTGGCAATGGGGGCAAATTCGTCTACTCTCAGCGCGTTTTACGGCTTCATCAAGTGTGATACTAATAATAGCCACAGATCCGAGTTTAAGCCTGTGTTCCCTCGCAAGTTTTTCGAAGCTGTGTGCTTCACGGCCATATTTAGGATATCCGTCAAGAACGGCGATTGATGTGTTTGTTGTTAGTATGTGGGTTCGCAAAGTTTGGGTGATAAGTTCGGGCGGATATTCTTTAATTGCTTCAAGATAACTTTTAAGTTGTAAGCCCAGAGCTGAACCGCTGTTGATTTCATTTCGAGTAATATTTCCCACCGAAATGTAAGTCACGTCAGATTTATTAGCTAAATGTTGCATTGCTTCAGTTTTACCGCTGCATGGTCTACCGTAGATGAAGTGGAAAATTGTCTTCCTTTCCATAGATAAGTTTTGCTATATAGCAAGTTGGGATTACAGTTACGGACATTATATTACATTCAAAGCGGAAGCGGCGGCGGCGGATTCGGCCCGCTGTTTGCTATTCCCCTGGCCAGAGGCCAGCTTGCGGGAGCCAATAAAGACGGCCACGGTAAACTCCCGCGCATGATCCGGGCCGCTGGTAGTGATGGTTTTGTATCGGGGAGTAGCGAATCCTTTGGCCTGGGCTTTTTCTTGAAGGAGGGATTTGGGATCTTTGACTTGGGAGGGAGACATGTTTAAAAGCTCGGGGTCGGGAAAAATTTCGGTCAGATATTTTTCGCAGGTCGATAGGCCTTTTTCCAGATACAGGGCGCCGAGAACGGCTTCGAAAGTATTGGCTAAGAGACTGGTGTTGGTGCGGCCTCCGGATTGTTCCTCGCCGGTACTTAATAACAATTTTTGGTCCAATTTAAGTTCTTTGGCTTTGGTGGCCAATGTCGAAGTTTGGACTAAAAACGAGCGGCGGGCAGTGAGCTGGCCCTCGGGCAAATCCGGCAGCAGCTGGTACAACCGGCTGGAGATGATAAGAGAGAGAATGGAATCCCCCAAGAATTCCAGGCGTTCATTGGAGGCGGCGCCGGGATGTTCGTTGACGTATGAGCGGTGGACGAAAGCTTGTTTAGAAGGGGGCATCATCTTCTTCAAAGAGTTCTAATAAATTGCCGATAGTGGCGATGGCGGGCACTTTATCTTCAGGAAGAATCACACCCAGAGATTCCTGGAGACGCTGGAGAAGATCCGTCAGTTGTTCGGCAGTTAGCCCCAGATCCGTGGTGAAACTGGTATCTGGATTGAGGTGGTCCGGGTCCAGCTGGAATTCATTGGCTAGGAACTGGATGATGGCGGGAGCGACTTGCATATAGTGCCGAGGACGCCGTTAACAAAGCCGGGACTAGCTGAACCTCCGAATTGCTTAGCCAATTCCACAGCTTCGTCTATAATAACCTTGAGAGGGGCCTTTTTGTCAACAGTCAATTCCCACATAGCCAGGCGAAGAATAGCCAGGTCGATGGCGTTTAGTTTTTCCAGTGGCCACTCGGGGGCGGCGGCGGCAATGAGATGATCAGAGCTTTTAAATTTGGCGGGAACTTTGTTGCGAAATGAAGCGGTAAATAACTGCTGCACTAACTTCTCTCTCTTTCTGTGCCGGGGGTCAAACGCGGTTTTCATAAAGAGAGTATATCAGGTTTGATCGGTGTTCCACTAAACACCGAAACTTTAGCCTCAAAAATAACGTTAATCCCATTTTCCCGCGGCCGCGAAAAAAGCGGATTAACACAACACCACTATCATTTGATCTTTTTACTCTTGTAGAAGCCGCAGTGGGGGCAGACGATGTGGGGGCGGGTGGGCTGGTGACAATTGGAACAGGAGATCAGTTGAGGCAGAACCAGCCGGTGGGTGGCCCGGCGTTTGCCCTGGCGGCGGGTAGAATGGCGGCGTTTTTGTAAGGGAGTCATGCAGGAATAATTTTATCTTTTTCTACCAGCTCTTTCAATAAGGGAAGTTTATCCAGGTCAGGCAGGAGCTTTTCGGCGGCGGCGCGGGCGGCGGGAATGAGGGAAAAATCCTCATACTTGGCGATTTTAAAATTGGTCAGGCCGTGCTGGGAAGTGCCGTAGATATCACCGGCTCCGCGTAATTTAAGATCGATTTCGGCCAGTTCGGCGCCCGAGTGGTGAGTTTCCAGGGCCTTGAGGCGGGGCGAGGGAATGTCTGAAAATAATAGGCAGTATGATTGGACATTACTTCTGCCCACCCGGCCCCGCAGCTGGTGCAGCTGGGCCAGACCGAAACGTTCGGCGCCTTCGATGACCATAATAGTCGCGGTGGGAATGTCCAGGCCTACTTCGACTACCGGAGTGGCCACTAAAATGCCATACTCCCCTGCCCTGAACTTGGCTATAACCTGCTCTTTGTCTTTGGGTTTTAGTTTGCCGTGAAGTAAACCTAGTTTGGAATCCGAAAATATTTTTTCTAATTTAGTAAATTCTGCTTTGGCAGCTTTGACCGTAGTTAAAGATTCACTTTCCTCTATGAACGGACAAACTACAAAGATTTGAGATTTGAGATTTGAGATTTGAGATTTTATCCAGTTGTAAGCCGCTTCCCGCTTGGATTCGGGGACGACCCAGGTTTTGACGGGAATGCGGCCGGGGACGGAGTCCAAGATAGACAGGTCTAAGTCGCCATAGAGAGTGAGGGCGACGGTGCGGGGAATAGGGGTGGCGGTCATGGTTAATATGTGGGGAGAGTCGCCTTTGGCAGCAGCCAGGGCGCGTTGAGCCACGCCGAAGCGATGCTGCTCGTCGATAACAACTAGACCAACTTTATCTAATTGAAGTTTGTCTGACAGAAGAGCATGTGTCCCCACTAAAATTTTAAATTTTAAATTTGAAATTTTAAATTGTGAGGTTACGAGACCGATGTCAACGCCAAAAGGTTTGAAAAGAGATGATAAAGTCTGATGATGCTGGGAAGCTAGTATCTGGGTAGGGGCCAAAAGAAGAGTTTGCAAGCCGTTGAGATGAGCGATATAAGCGGCGATGGCGGCCACCACTGTTTTACCAGATCCCACGTCACCCTCTAGAAGCCGGTTCATGGGATGCGTTTCGGATAGATCGGATAATATTTCTTTGATAGCTTGATTTTGGGAGGAAGTGAGGGTAAAAGGCAGGTTGGCTATAAACTGCAGGACTTTTTCTTGGTCCACGGTAAAAGGGTGAGACAGCTGGGTAGATTGCCATTCCTGTTTGTGTTTGAGGGCTGACAGTTGCAGTAAAAACAGCTCATCAAAAGCCAAATTTTTTTTAGCAGGCTCCACCAGTTCCGGTGAATAGGGGAGATGAACTTGATGGAGAGCGGCCGAATGCAGAGGGGAAATATCAGGAAGAGAAGTCAGGACGTTTTGGATTTTGGCCCGCAGCCATTTGGATGACAATCCGGCGGTTTCCGGATAAATTGGCACAAGCCCGGCCGAACTTTCTCCAATTTCATACTCCGGGGAGATTAAGGCGGGTTTGCGGTTAAAAAAATCTACCTTGCCGTATAAAGTAACTTGATCACCATCAGAAAAAACCTGGGACAAATACATCTGGTTGAACCAGATGACGGGTAAGGTTCCGGAGCTGTCGGTAACTGTGGCGGTCTGCAGGCGCTTGCCGTTTTTGGTAAAAACATTGATGACCCGGCTGATGCGGCCAATGATGGTTAAGGTCTCCCCTACTTGGACGGCCGCGGCGGGACTGATTAAGCGGCGGTCTTGGTAACGGAAAGGCAGGTGATACAGCAGATCGAAGACAGTATAGATATCTAGCTTGGCCAATTTTTTGGCCATGATAGTGCCCACGCCGGTGATTGATGTGACGGGTGAGGTGAGGTTCATCTGATGATATACGGCAATATTGTTCCCAAAATGAGAGCCAGAGACGAGATGATGATCAGAATGGTCCAGATTTTTCTTTGTTTGCGGTTTAAGATCATATAGAATATTATAGCTTATGATGTTGAGGCGGGTGAGAGGGTGGAGGTCGCGGGTGGGGGTGACGCTGGCAGGCTTGGTTTTTGCAGGAGTAGTGATGGGAATGGTCGGGATCTTGGGGCTATTTGCTTATTACGCTAAAGATTTGCCAAACCCGGACAAGATCGTGCGGCGGGAGGGATTTGCCACCAAGATTTACGATAGAAATGGGAAACTGTTGTATGATGTGTTTTCCGGAGCCAGGCGCAACCCGGTGGATATTAATCAGGTGCCGCTGACGGTCAAACAGGCCACGATTGCCATTGAAGACAAGAATTTTTATAAACACGGCGGGTTTGACGTGGGAGGAATTTTGCGGGGGGCCTTCAGAAGTATATTTTTGGGCAGACTTCAAGGAGGATCGACGTTGACCCAACAATTAGTAAAGAACGTTTTATTGACGCGGCAAAGAACTATCACCCGCAAACTGAAAGAATTTATTTTGACGGTCCAGGTGGAACGCAAATACACCAAAGACCAGATATTGCAGATGTATTTGAATGAGGCGCCTTACGGAGGGACGGCCTGGGGAATTGCCACGGCGGCGGATATGTATTTTGGCAAATCTGTAGATCAGTTGTCCTTACCGGAGGCGGTGATTCTGGCGGGATTGCCCCAATCGCCCAGCCGGTATTCGCCGGACGCGGGAACGCTGTACGTGGACCGAGGCAAGGAAGTGTTGCGGCGGATGCGGGAGGACGAATATATTACCAGGAGTCAGGAGTTAGAAGTTAGTAGTCAGTTGGTAAAAGTGCAGTTTGCCACCCAGTCAGGACTGCTTAAAGCTCCGCATTTTGTGTTTTACGTAAAAGACCAGTTAATTGCCAGATATGGGGAAAAGCAGGTGGAGGAAGGAGGATTGCGGGTGACAACGACTTTGGACTTGGGATTGCAGGAAACTGCCCAGGCGGCGGTGACGGAAGAAGTAGGTAAAGTAAAAAATCTGAAAATTTCTAACGGGGTAGCCGTGGTTATTGATCCTAAAACGGGGCAAATTCTGGCCATGGTAGGCAGCAAAGGCTGGAGCGATCCCACTTATGACGGGAAGTTTAACGTGACGACGGCTAGCCGCCAGCCGGGATCGGCTATCAAACCGGTGGTGTATTTGACGGGATTGCGCAAGGGCTATACGGCGTCCACGTTGCTCATGGATACGAAAACTTCTTTTCCGGGGGGAGATAAACCGGAATATGTGCCGGAAAATTATGACGGGAAATTCAGAGGACCGATATTGGTAAGAGAAGCCTTGGGAAATTCCATTAACGTGCCGGCGGTCAAGATGCTGTCGCTGGTAGGAATAAAAGACATGCTGGAAGTGGCCTATGACATGGGGTTGACGACGCTTAAACCCACGGCGGAGACTTTGGCCCGGGTAGGATTGTCCGTAGCTTTGGGTGGAGGGGAGGTAAAGCCGCTGGAACTGGTGAGTGCGTATAGCGCTTTTGCCAACGGCGGCCAGCGGGTGGAGCCGGTGGCCATTTTGCAGGTGACGGACGGACAGGGGCGGGTGCTGGAAGAATGGAGGGATGGGTTTCATCGACAGGTGGCCATGCCTGAAGAAGCCTTTATTATTTCCTCGATTTTGTCTGATTCGAAAGCCCGGGACATCACATTTGGTCCCCGGTCGCTCATTAATATTCCCGGGCGGACGATTGCGGTCAAAACCGGAACGACCAATGACAAGCGGGACAACTGGACCGTCGGTTGGACGCCGTCGGTGGTGGTGGGGGTGTGGGTGGGGAACAACGATAATTCGTCGATGAAAGAAGTGGCCAGCGGCGTAACCGGGGCGGCGCCTATTTGGCGCAGAATAATTTTGCAGGCTTTGAAAGATAAGGGGGATGAACCGTTTGCTGTTCCTGGTGGAATAGTGGCTTTAGAAGTGGACAAGATTTCAGGTTACCGGGCCCATGACGGCTTTGAGGCTAAACAGGAATATTTTATTAAGGGCACGGAGCCGACGGCGGACGATCCAATACACAAAAAGGTTAAGAATTGCGCCGGGGAAGAAAAAGAATATTACTTTTTCAAAGAAGAAGACCCCAAGTGGCAAGAGGGAATACTAAATTGGTTAAAAGACCAAGGTGATGAGAAATATCATCCGCCGACCGAACCCTGCCCGTCCCCTACTCCAACTCCCCAGCCTTCGCCTACGGCTACGGCGGGCACAGCGACGCCCACACCGGAACCAACACCGTCTCCCACTCCATAATTGACAAGGTTGTTACAATGGATTGAGTGACAAGGAGACAATTTCCCACTGCTGGCACCGCGGGCGGCTTGCATCACGAGCGGGCAAGTTTCAGGTCGGGGTGGGGCAAAGCGGGAGAATTAATCAAGAGCAGAGTGTATCACGGAGATATGCCGGCGGAAGATGCCCTCCTTTTAATTAGATGGTATTCTATTAGAACGGCTCTGTTTTGGGAAGGAGACAGGGATGAATTTAAGCAAAAGGAGAAGGAGTTTAACGCAGCTATTCCCGAGAATGCCTCGAATGAGTTGTTTAATGCTTTGAGATTGATTACGGGGTACATGAACCGGAATGGCACTAAATGAGGGATTCTAGTTTTTGACGGATAGGAGCGATGTCTGTGGAAGAAAGTTGTTTTTTAGGATCGTGGTAAGTGAGGCGGAGGGTAAGTTTGTTTTCAAACTTATCTATAAGTTCGATTTGATTAATTAAACTGCTGATTTTTTTGATGCGGGCGACGATGGCGGCATAATTGCCGGTATAGGCCACATTGATATCTTCGATGATGGGGGGAAATTGAGAGATAATCGAGTAGGGATTGGTAAAACGCGGGAGCTGGGGTAAGAGTTGATCGACATTAATTTCTGCGCAAAAGATATTTTTCTGGGCAGTAATTTGAGGTTTAAGAGCGGTTCCTAAAAGCGCGGCTAGTTTTTGTATAACTCCGGTGAGGTCCTGAAGACGGACTTTGAGACTAGCGACACCAATCCCAAGCATCAAGCTTTCGGAGAATTTGCTTTTGGATTTGCAGAAAACCTTGCCGATTTCAAAGATGGCTACCCGCGGTTGGTTGAAATTGAGCCAGCGGGTGGCGTATTGGGATAGCCCGGGCATAAGGCTGGTGCGCAGAACAGCGGCATCCGGGTCCGGGGGGTTGACGAGCCTAGCTGACGCGGGCGTGGCGAAACGGTTGCTAATGATAGGTAAGGTAATAACCTCATTTAGACCGAGGGAGATAAGATGACGGCGCAGTTTTTCCTGGATAGAATATGAAGGGTAGGTTTGAGGAGCGGGGATGGCGCCGGAGAGCGGAGTTGAAGGAATGCGGTCGTATCCGTGAAGGCGCAAAACTTCTTCGACTAAATCTGCCGATTGTTCAATATCGGTGCGGAAAGAAGGGACGGTAACTTTGGGCAAAGCCACCTGGAATTCCAGACGGGCGAGAATGCCGGAAATTTCTGACGGGGGGATGTTGATTCCTCCTAGACGGACAACTTCTGCCGGGTCAAAATTGATGACGACTTGACTTGGGGTTTGAGGATAGTAATCGGAAACTAAGCTGGTGGATTTGGCAGAGGCCAGTTCTTGAAGTAAGTAATAAGCCCTTTCTAAAGCCCAGATGACTTGAGCGGGGTGTAATAATTTTTCGTGGCGGGTGGAAGCGTCGGTAGTGATCTTTAGGCGGCGGGCGCAGCGGCGGCAATTGGCTTGATTATAAACTGCCGATTCTAGGAGAATTTCGGTAGTGTGGTCAGTAACTTTGGAATGCAGGCCGCCGATCATGGTTAAAGCTTGGGGTTTTTCGGCGTCGCAGATAACTAAATCCTCTGATGTTAAATAAAGAACCTGGCCTTGGTGGATGGTGTGAAACTTTTCGCCTTTTTTGGCCCGGCGCAAAATGAGCCGGCGGCCTGACAGCTGGTCCAGGGCAAAGGCGTGCAGAGGCTGTCCAGTTTCGATCATGACATAGTTGGTAATATCTACGACATTATTGATGGCGGGCACGCCCCAGGCGGCTAAACGTTCGACCAGCCATGACGGAGAGGGTCTGACCTTAACCGCCAGGGTAAATCCGGTGTAACGAGTGACCAAGTCAGAGGCGGATTGGTCTACGTTGACCAGAGGCGATTTTTTGTCTGTTTTTGGCAATGGAGTTGTGGGTGGAGACTGGAGACGGGTGTTAAAAATGGCCGCTACTTCGCGGGCCACACCCACCAACCCCAGCATATCCGGCCTGTTGCCCCTAAGTTCCAGATCGATGCCGTTGGCGATAGTCTTGTCCAACATGTGCCCGACGGAAGTCAGTTTGTCCGTCAAATCGGAGACACGGGTGGGCAATTTGACGTACTCGGATAACCATTTGAGAGGAACAATCATATTTTATATATGAGATCGCCGTTGTATAAAGCCCGGATGTCTCTCAGACCATAACGGGTCATGACAATGCGGTCCAGACCCATACCCCAGGCAAATCCGGAATATTTACGTGGGTCAAGGCCGACTTTTTTGAACATGTTAGGGTGAATCATGCCGGCCCCTAACATTTCGATCCAGCCGCGGTTTTTGCAGACGGCGCACCCCCGGCCTTTGCAGAATTCGCAATCGGTGTCTACACCGACTCCCGGTTCGACTTCGGGGTAATACTTGCAGCGGAAGCGGGTTTTTCGATTAGGTCCGAAAAACTTTTTGACAAAAGTGTCTAGAGTCCACTTGAGATTGGCCAGGGTGATCCCCTCTCCGACAGCGACTCCTTGGTATTGATAAAACATCATGTGGTTGCTGGCGTTGACGTTTTCGTAGCGGTATGACTTGCCGGGAAAGACGAAACGGTAGGGAGGCTGGTGGTCGGCTAGAATATGGGCTTCGACAGAACTGGTGTGAGTGCGCAAAAGCACATCCGGTTCGCGCAGATATAGGGAATCCTGAAGATTACGGGCCGGATGATCGGGAGGAAGATTCAGCCGGTTGTAGTTGAATTCGTCATTCTCAATTTCCGGACCATCCGCTACGGAAAAGCCCAGAGACTGAAAGATGTCATTCATTTCTTCAGCCACAGCGGAGATGGGATGGGGCAAACCGACGGCGATGGGAGTGCCCGGAAGAGTGAGGTCCTCCTTAATTTCTAATTTCAAATTTCTAATTTCTAATTTCGAATTTAGAGCATCGGTAATGGCGGTTTTGGCGTCGTTGAACAGCTGGCCGATTTCAGAGCGTTCTTCCGGAGTTAATTTTGGCAGCTCTTTGGCTGCTTCTGCCAGCGCTCCCTTTTTGCCCAGATAGTGAGTGCGCAGGTTTTCTAGCTCTTCGGGATTAGTGGCCTGAATAATCTGGGCCAGGGCCTCATTTTTTAAATTCTGGAGTTTCTCCCGCATGAAGAGATTATACTTTAAGCGGCGGCTGCTCCAAAAGTAGCAATTTCAAGTTTTTCGATGCGGTCCGTGCGATCGCTCATTTGGCCGGAAAGGACTGTTTGTTCCTCGTCGAACTTTTTGAATTGACCGGCGATGTCTGTTAGTTGGGTAATAACCGTGTCAACCTTTTGTTCTAAACCGTCAAATCTTTGTTCTAAACCGTCAAATCTTTGTTCTAAACCGTCAAATCTTTGTTCTAAAGGCTCAAGTGCGGAATGGATTTCTTCTTTAACAACGTCTCTAATGATTTGGCGAGTGATGGAGGGCATGGATTTACTCTAAACTTTGAGTTTAACCTTGTCAACGATCTGTTTAAAGGTTTCGGGTTGGCGGACGGCCAGGTCAGCCAGAATTTTGCGGTCCAGGCCGGTTTTAGCAAGGTGAGGCATGAATTTGGAATAAGTTAGTCCAAGAGCCCGGAGGGCGGCGTTGAGGCGAATGATCCAGGTGCGGCGGAGATCGCGGCGGCGCAGGCGGCGGCCAAAGAAAGCGTATTGGCCGGCGTGGATGGTCGCTTCGTGAGCGACCTTGTACAGCCGGTGTTTAGTCATGCGGTAACCCTTGGCTAATTTAAGAACCTTATTATGCCGTTGGCGGCGGGGGGATTTGACACGCATATTATTTACCTAAAATTAACTTAATTTTACGAGCTCGAACTACGGGAAGTAACTTAACTTTTTTGTAGCGGCGGCGCGCTTGGGCTGATTTGTGGGAGCGCAGATGGCCGCGGAAAGAACTGCGGTGCAGAACTTTGCCGCGGGCGGTAACGCGAAAACGCTTGGAAATAGATTTTTTAGTTTTTAGTTTTGGCATTTTTGATGGGTGATAAGGTAGCTATATATTGGCGGCCGAACCATTTGGGTTGCTGGTCGACGGCGGAAATATCGGAAAGCAACTGGAAAGCGCGCTGCATGATTTTATCGCCAAATTCTTTGTGGCCTAATTGGCGGCCGACGAATTTGACAGCGACGCGCAGTTTGTGGCCGTCTGTAAGAAATTCACGTCCCCGGTTAATTTTAACCGAAAAATCGTTTTCGGCCATGAATGGGGTAAGGCGGATTTCTTTGAGATCGACCTTTTTTTGGGTAGATTTAGCGGCCCGTTCTTTCTTGGACAGCTGGTATTGAAATTTTTTGTAATCAATCAGCTTAACTACGGGAGGGACCGCTAGAGGCGCGATTTCAACCGCGTCTACCCCAGCTGTTTTGGCTTGGGAAAGTGCTTCTTCGCGAGCGACAACTCCGACTTGGGTTCCGTCTTCCCGCAGCAGGCGCACCTCCTTGGCTTGGATTTGGGCGTTAGTGCGGTAATGTGTCGTACTCACTAGACTTTGGCTATTATATCAGCTGTGACGCCCGAAATAAACTCTGCAATAGGTTTAGTGACGTTTTCTTTGTCCCCGCGGTGACGGATTGAGATTAATCCAGCCTCGGCCTCGCGGTTACCGACGACCAGGATATAGGGAATTTTTTGCATTTCGGCGTCCCGCACTCGCGCCGGTAGCGGCTCGTTCCGCAAAACTAATTCACAACGAATGTTAGCTAATTTCAACGAATCCAAAACCTTTTGGGCGTAATCGGCGTGTTTGTCGGAAATGGGCAGAATGACGGCCTGAACCGGCGCCAGCCAAAGCGGAAATGCCCCGCCGTAGTGTTCGATTAATATGCCAATGAACCTTTCTAATGATCCGTAAATGACTCTGTGAATGGTTACTGGAGTTTTTTGAGTTCCATCTGCAGCCGTATATTGGAGTTTGAATCGGCGGGGTTGTTGAAAGTCTAGCTGAACTGTTCCCATTTGCCACTCCCGTCCCAACGAATCCTTCATTAAAATGTCTACTTTTGGTCCGTAGAAAGCTCCGTCACCGTCAAGAATGGAATACTCTTTGCCGCTGTCTTCTAGGATCTTCTTTAAAGTAGCTTCGGCTTTGTCCCAAGTAGCTACGTTACCCATGAAATTCTCAGGATTCCTGGTGCCTAATCTGAAGGAATATTTAAGGTTAAAAACGGAGTAGAAACGTTCGACGATATCGAAGACCTCTTTGTATTCTGATTTAATTTGATCTTTTGAAACATAGATGTGGGCATCATCTTGGCGAAATTCCCGAACTCGAAAAAGCCCGTTCAAGACACCCGATCTTTCATAGCGGTGCAATGAGTCTGTGTCGGAAAGCCTTAAAGGCAAATCTCTGTAACTTCTGGTTTTGGAGCCAAAAACCACATGTGCATTGGGGCAGTTCATAGCTTTGACGCCATATTCCCCTTCGTCATCTGTTTTAGCAACAAACATCTCGCTCCAGTAGTGATCGTAGTGACCTGAAGTGATATAGAGCTCTTTTTTGTTCAGAATAGGCGAAACTATTTCCTGATAACCTCTACTTTTGTGCTCCCGGCGCCAGAAATTGACTAATTCATTGTAAATTATGACGCCTTTCGGAAGCCAATATGGCATGCCCGGGGCTGTTTCGTGGAACATAAAAAGTTCCAGAGCGGGGCCAAGTTTTTTGTGATCTCTCTTTTTGGATTCTTCCAACATAGTCAGATATTCGTCTAATTCTTTCCGGGTGGAGAAGGCAGTGCCGTAAATGCGGGAGAGCATCTTATTCTTCTCATTGCCACGCCAATAAGCCCCAGCTATAGATAGAAGCCTGAAATGTTTGAGTTCTTTAGATGGATGTTCACAATGACCGCCGCGGCATAAATCGGTAAAGCTGCCGCTTTGGTAAATAGTTATTGGTTCATGGTTCTTAGTCAGATCAGCGATAAGCTCCAGCTTGTAGGAGTTATGGCTAAATTGTTGCATGGCCTTCTGATCGTTGACTTCGATTTTTTTGAATTCACTCCATGATTTGACTAGTTCGTGCATTTTGGTTTCAATGCGGGGCAGATCTTCTCCGGAAATTTTCAGATTATCGAAGTCGTAGTAAAAGCCGTTGTCGATAGCCGGGCCGATAGTAGGTAGAGCCTTGGGATAGAGATCCAATACAGCCGCCGCTAGCAGATGGGCGCATGAGTGACGGAGGTTGTCGTAGTTCACGATATCTATTTTATATCAATTTGCGGCGGAAATGCCAACTGCATCTTCAAGTCTTTTAATTTTGCCTCTAAGTTCGATTTCAACACTAGTGACTGCCAGGATAATGCTGTTTTCGGAACCCTCGATCATTTGTTTGATTTCCACTCGGGTAGCGAATTGCTTGAGGTCGTCTTTGGTAGCGTATTTAGCATCCTGGCGTTTTTCCATGGCAACGAGTTTGCTGTCAACCCGTTTTTCCATGGTGGATAGATCATTTTTAGTAACGTATTTAGCATCCTGGCGTTTTTCCATGGCAACGAGGTCGTCTTTGGTGGCGAAAACTGACTTGAGGAGTTTGATATCGTCTTGATTAAGCGTTGCAGACATGTGTTTATGATAACACCTTTATTGGCGTGTCAAGACTGGTGGACTGTGGAGGACTCGGACCTCCGGCCTTTCGAATGTGAATCGAACGCTCTAGCCAACTGAGCTAACAGTCCGTCTTTATATTTTATCAGAAGAGAAGAAGTGGTGACTGAAAGCCAAGCCTTTTTTAATTAGGTCAAGGCGGAAGTTTTCGTTGGCTCCATGCATATTACAATCTTCGTTTCCAAAGGGAACAGAAATGGTGTCGGTGCCAAAAGTTGCTTTGACATCCGAGATAAAAGGGATGGCTCCTCCTACATATTTGAGGAGCGGTTTTTGGCCATAAACCCGAGTAAGGATGTCGGCGACGGACTTGAAAATCGGCTGGGACGTATTAAGCTTTACCGGATTGTGTATGCCGGCGGATGTAATTTCGTATTTTACGTATTTGGGGGTGTGCTGGGCGACGAATTTTTTGAACAAGGCGAGAATGTCTTTTGGCCTTTGGGAAGCAACGATACGAAAGTTGATTCTGGCTTCGGCTGTAGCAGGAACAATATTGGCATAGCCGGCGTCGATATACCCAGATTTGAGACCGGTAATTTGCAAGGTGGGCCGCAAACCGGTCTGGGTGTAGACGTTGAGGCCAGGTTCCATGAGCAGTTTTTTGACACCAAAGATTTCAAGAGGGTTGGCTGAGATTTTAAGCAGCTGCCGGTTGTTGGCTTTTTGGGCCGAGGTAATAGGATCCACATCTTGATATAGCCTGGTGAATTTTGGCAGGGTGGACAGGAAGCGGGAGAGCTCAAGAGCAGCATTGGGAACGGCTCCTCCGGCCAGGCCGGAATGAAGATTATTGGCGGCGGTGGTGTATTTGAGAGTGAGGTTAAATCCTCCCCGGAGCGACGATTCGATTACGGGACTGTCGCCGACAAGCTCGCCGTCCGAAACTAAAACGTAATCGGATTTTAGTTTTGTTTTGTTTTTACGCATGATACCCGGCAGGTCGGGGTTGGAGGTTTCCTCATTACCCTCAATCAGAAATTTGACGTTCAAGGCGAGTTTTTGCTGTTTGATTAATTGAAGAACAGAAAAAATATGAATTAAGACTTGGCCCTTGTTGTCGAGCACTCCCCTGCCCCACAACCGGCCTGCTTTGGAAACAAGACTGAAGGGGTCGGAATTCCAGCTGTCGGATCGGTCGGCGGGCTGGACGTCGTAGTGGCCGTAGACGAGGACGGTAGGTAGTGAGTTGTGGGTGGTGAGATGAGCTAAGACGATGGGATTACAGGATGGGCCGTTAAAAGTTTCGACATCAAAGCCGTGTTGGGTGAACAACTGCTTTAACCAATTAACTGTTTTAGTGATTTCCGGCGCGAAAGCCGGATCGGTGGAAATACTCTTGCAGGCAACGAATTGCGTCAGCAGTTTTTTAAATTCGTCCACTGTTTGCATATTCTTTTGATGGACTGATTTTAACAGGTAATGGGGTGAGTTTTACGACTTTATATTCGACTAGTTTTTTGAAGAGAATTTCGCACTCCGATTCAGCTTGGGCAGCCTTTTCTTGGTCGGTTCTTTTATCGTGCTTAACGTAACCAAGCTCAGCTTCTTTAACTCTTGCACCTGCGAGATAAGCGTCGATGAGGACACCAATAGTGACGTATCTATTCCCGATTTTTTCGGGAAATATAAATTCTCGCCTGATAGCAAAAAGTCCTGATAGAGGTTGAGATAGTTTGCTAAGTTCTGGAATAAATCTGCGCAGGAGTGGCCTAACTAAATACTCGGTGATTCTACCAAAGTTTTCGAACCCTCCCATTACGAGATCGGCGTAATCGTCGACAATCGGATTGATAAGGTTTGAGATCATTTCAGGTTGAGCGGATTCGATATCTGCGTCGAAAAAAACTAGAATTGGGCTATTGGAGTTTCTGATACCGGTCTTCCAGGCATTTCCTTGGCCTAAGTTTTGAGAGTGTGAGATGCATTTGACTCGAGAGTCTTTTGTGGAGAGTGCAATTTTTCTAGTATTGTCTGTTGAGCCATCGTCTATGACAACAATTTCCTTTGCTTGGGTTTGAAGTAACACGTCAAGTACATGTCCAATAGTCTTGGCCTCGTTGTGGGCAGGTACGATGATGGAGAAATTTTGACGGAGATCAGCCATAGAAAATGTCGGTAATTTTAAAGGCTTCTGCGTAGTCGCCCTTTTTGTACATCACTCCACGAAAACGATTGAGACCTAAAAAGGCGTCTACCAGGGGCTTACGCTGTATTTGGGATCCGTACGAAAGAAATATTTTTTCTTTGCTTCAATTACGTCTGATATGTCTTCGCTGTGATTAGGATCAGCCATGGGCTTGTCTCCTTCAGCTTCCCAAAGCTGCTTGACTTTGTGAGATTGTCCACATTGGGGAAAGGCGGCCCTGCCAGAATGCCAGATAGCTCTTTTTACAATTCTAGCTATGAGAGTGTGTTCTGAATGGTAATCGGCTTCTTGAAGAATTATCACGACGTCAGGTTTGAACTCTCTAATTTCTTTGACACAAGGTAGAACAGTTTCATACGACAACTGAGGATAGTGTGGAAAATTGAGATACGACCATTTAGCCTTAAGTTTTTTGGCTGCAGTCCTGAATTCTTTGAGCCGAGTATCCCTTTCTGTTTCTCCCGAGAATTCAAATCTAGGTTCATAAGGATCGACACACAACACTAACTTGACGGTTCCGCCGTTTTTTACAGTCTTGATTAAATACCCTCCAGCTCCGGCGATTTCATCGTCTGGATGAGCTGAAAAAAACATAACTTTTTGATGTTTTGTGATCATAGAACTTGGTAATTTAGCAAGGGGTTAAGATCGCCGCCTAGAATTGATTGAGAAATGGTGGTGGGTCGGCCTGCCCAATACCTTTGAGCACCCTCTACTTCTTCCCATCGAATATCAACTGTTTGGTGTTTGGCAAGCTTACTTTGAGCAAACTCATTTACTAGTTGCGGAAGGGGTTCTGGCGAAAGTGACCAGACAAACGAGATTTGCAGCAATTTAAGCATTAGTCCAGGCACATACTGATCTCTAAGCTCGATTTGCTTGTCTAAGTATCCAAGCCCTGTATATGCAAGTACAAATCCTTGTGCGCACAGCTCGAGAACTAACGCTTTGCCCTTTGGTACCACAACTCCATCAGGGTGCCGGGAGTATTCGTGTCTGTGGCCCCGGTTGTCAATTGACCAATAGCGATGCTTTCCCAACTCATTTATAAGAAGCGGAGGATTATTTGAGAAAAAATCTACCAAACTTTGATGACGGTCGATTCCGTGAGCGTGGCCCATAGATCGATAAATGTCATCAATGGTATGGCAACTCTGGAGGGCATCGATCCATTGGTTAGCCCTATAGTCAGACTCTTTGGCTATCCCGAGGATAGCGCCTACTGTTCTGGCCCAATTGGCCTCGCGAATAAGAAGATCTTTTACAAGACTTGCTAAGTGGTAATTTTGCCTTTCTGAATGTATGGTTTGAGAAGTATTTGGACCTGTCAGATGCGATAGCCCACTAGGAGCTTTATGAAAACTCCTGACGTTCCCAATTTCTACTCCCGGGACGGAAGGGGACCATGGATTTTTTGAGGCAAGACTCCAATAATCAGTCCAGCCGTTTTTTGTGGAGGGGGTTGAACTCCCGTTTTGTTTCCATGGAGCGTCTGCGTCTTGAACAAGATATATATATGGGAGGCCCGCGGCGGCAACCGCCTGCATTCTAAGCCATCCCCCGGTCCAAGGGGATTGATCTCCTAAGATTATTCTGTTTTCGGTATTTGTCATAACAAAAAACCTCCCCTTTTTGGGGAGGTGTACTTTGAAAATTTAAGTTAAGTTTAGGCTTGAGTACCTCCCACAACGCTAGCGCCCCAAGTAAAGAGGACGCAGAGCATAATGGGGAGATACAAGGAATTCATACTATCCAGTAGATGTTACCATATAACGCTCGGATGACAAGAGGTATTTTGAACCGGAGGCGCCGACCTGGCCCCAGTAGTAACTGCGTTTGGAGGCGCGCTGACTGTGGGTAGCTAACCAATGGCGGGATTGTTCAACTTTGGCCCGGATAGTCTTGATGAAAGTGCGCAGTTGTCCGAAGAAAGAGCGGTGATAGGCGCCGGGGTTGACTACGGCTTGCATGGTGGCCACTTGGACTTCGTGGGCCATCAGGCCGGTGGATTTGGCCAAGACTTGGATTTCTTGGAGAAGGGAGGCGATTTGTTGTTTGGTTTCGGTTTCTGAACGTAAATACAGCAGGCGCTCTTCTTGGAAGCGGTTGTTAAACCTAACCTCGGTTTTGTGCAGAGATTCTAAGGAGACGGGTTGATTGGGTTGGAGATCGCCGGTAATCTGAATTTTGGCCTCAGAAATCACTCCCTTGCCCAATTCCTGCAGGGCTTCAAGAAAACTGTCGGGCGCCCGGACAGGGCGGCGCGCGCTCTTAAGGTTTGAGTCGGCGGCCATGTTGAGATTGTATTATACCTTGTTTGACTTCAGTTGCAAGTTTGGCTCTCAAGCTTTCCGGAGTCAATTTTTTCGCAGCCAGGTACTTATCTACCGTTATGCCCAAGCCGGACAGGTTTTCCGCCAGAGTTGCCAGGCGGTGATCAGTTTGCAATTCTACCAACAGATCGGGAATTTGATGAACGGTGGGAGCTTCGCAGGTGATGGCCGTAAACACCCAATCTTCTCCCTCTTTGCCAGAAACGATCTTGATTTGGGGATGAAGAATGGGTTTGAGGGAATGTTCCTTGACGGCGGCGGCATAAACTTTGGGGAGTAAATGTCCCAGGGCCTGACTTAGAATCCGGGTTTTGTTCAGTTTGGCCTCCACTAATTCACGCGGGGCTTTGCCCTTTCTAAATCCCGGGAGTTCGGCTTCAGCGACGTAGGCCTGCTGGATTTGGGTCCAGGAAATAGTCAAAGTCAACTCTAAATTGCCGTTTAAGGGTCTATTTAGAGAGGATGGTGGTGGAAAGGATGCGGTTACCAACAGAAAGCTTGTTTACCGTGTCCATTCCGGATACTACACGGCCAAAGTAAGTGTATTCACCGTTTAGAAACTGGCTGTCTTTTTTGACGATGAAAAATTGGGAGTCGTTGCTGACTTCTTTAGGAAAATCCTTGCGGGCGACCCCCACACTACCCACTACAAACGACTCACCCGATGTCTCCGTGGGCAGATTTGACTGGCCGCCGTTGCCGTTGCCGGCCGGATCACAACCCTGGACAACCCAGTCTTCTATCCGGTGCCAGGTAAGATTATCACAGTAACCGGAATTGAATTTGGCTAAAAAGTTGGTGACGGTTTTGGGAGCTACGTCGGGACGCAGTTCAATGGTAAAATCGCCCTTAGAAGTAGAAATTAAGATTTGGGGCTTGGTTTTGAGAGGTTGTTGCAGAGTGCCGGATTCGCCGGCGGTGGGAGTGGCTTGGGTGATTTTTCCGGTGCTCAAGGTTTTTCTGTAATTCCGGCTAATAACTAATCCTACAATAATGGCGGCAATGACGACAATGGCGGCAATCAGGCTATTGCGGTTCATGTACACCGGAGTATATCACATTAGGGGTCTGAATTTGTAGCCGTAGACGATTATGCGTCTGTCGTTTCTTTCTATCAAAGGTTTGTCTAATCGTCTTGTGACCATTTCTACCGGCATTCCGATTTGCGCCTTCCCGTTGTCGATGTCTGTTAGTTGAGCTGTAACCAGGGGACCCTCCTCCGATCTGATTAGGGCAGCGGTGTAAGGAGCGAGCCCTTCAAAATCTTCGGGGGCGTCGTAGACGGTAGTGTATGAATAAACATTGCCCTTGCCGGAAAACCGATATGGGGTTTTGGCTTGTTCGCCACAATTTGGACAGACGTCTCGGGGAGGGAATATTTTTTCTTCACATCGTCCACATTCCTCTCCGATGAGGCCGTAACGTGCATGCTGGAGGCGCCAATGGCGGGCTATTTCCATAAAGAGTTAGACGCAAACGGCGCCAAAACTACTTGTTGACAAAGAACTTTTGATTGTGTATCATTCGCATACTCTCGCAAGAGAGTCGGGATGAGCCGCAAGGCGAGTCTTGTTGAAAAGCCCTGGTCGCAAGACTGGGGTTTTTCTTTTCTACTCCTCCGGAATATCTAAATTACGGTCAAAAGAGGGAGCGGTTAGCTGGGGATCGTCCAGGCGGAAAGAGCGGATTTCATCAACAATGAGTTGAAGCTGGGTGGGGGCGTTAGAAACCGAGGCTGGAGGCTGAAGGCTGGAAGTTGGAGAGGGACTGGCCGTGACGGTGACTGGACGGGGGCGGGGAAGACGGGAGACAAAGAAAACCAGCAAGGCGGCAAAGGCGATAACGGGAATGAGAATTTTCATGGCAATTGCAGAAGGAGATTGGCAGCCTCAAGTAATAATTGGTAGCGTTGTTTGAGATCTGTGGTGAGGACCCCAAGTTTTTGTTTGGCCAGATCCAGAGTCGATGATGGTGATGCTTGGTCTATAAACGGTTGGAGGCGGGAGGCGAGCTGGTCCAGGCGGTAGGAAAGGATTTGTTGGCGGGCGGAGGCGGCTAACTGATTGGATTTGTATAAATGGGATTCCCAGGCTTTGGATAACTGTTTGGCCTGGGAGAGAGAAGTGAGTTGGGAAAATTCAGCGGTTTGGGCGTCTAAGTAATTGATTTCGGTTTCCAGATTGGTATCGCCGGCCAGTTGGCCACGCAGATTTTGCAGGTATGTTTTCCACAAAAGATTACGGGCGGTTAAAACCTGGCGGGTAGCGGTGACGGCTGTGAGTCTGGTAGATTCGGTTTTGTACTGTTGAAACTGGTTTTTGGCCAGCAGATACTGCTGGTAGGCCGCCCGGTAATCCGAACCGAGAGCGAACAAAGAGGCGACCAGAATCACGGGCAGCATAGATTCATTGTAGCATGTGGGCCGGAGAGGATTTGAACCCTGCCTGCCGGCAGGCAGGTATTTTTTGCGCGCGCGATTTTATGCTCGCTTCGCGAGCACTTAAACCTCTCTTATCGTTGTTCCCTCGTTTAAGGTAACACAAACTCTCGGTGTTTTGCCATCGGCTTGCTTAGGAGCACCTGGTGCTTTACACCAAACTACAACCTGATCTGTATCCTGTCCGTTTGCTTCTACACGAAGACGATACGGCTGCAAACACCACTCACCAAAAAGAGCCTGCCCATTTGCTTTACAATGTTGATCACAATCAACTTGCGTTTTTGCAACTATTTGAAATTCTCTCTCAGCCATTTAGTTATACACCTCCTCTGGACAGATAATTGGCCATATTATATCAAGAAGTTATTGCAATTTCCACAAAAATTTTCTAGACTAATATTGTACCTAACATTTTCGATCTCTTTTTTGATGGCCGCATTGGACAACTTGAGAGATCGAGTTGGGTACAACCAGTGCGGCCTTTAAAGTTTAAGAGGTATTGTTCTTTAAAAATTTTCGCGCTTTTTCCCTGCCTGCCGGCAGGCAGGTATTTTTTGCGCGCGCGATTTTGTGCTTTTCGCCACCACGAAAAGCAATTCTAATTTAATAAATTTTACGGAATTTGTCATTAAACAAACGAAAATATTTATTTGTTTTCATAACTCTAACTTTCCAGAACATGAATCAGAACTAACAGATGCAAAGCCCCTCCCTCTATTGCCTTTTTGTAAAACGAATTGGTTATGCAATGACCTAACGTCCTTATCAATATGATGTTGTCTACAAGCTTTAATAAGGGGAGATTCGACAACTGATAGATCATTGATTTCAATTGTGAGTTGTCCAGTTGTATGCCAATTACAACTACCAGTCCGACATTGTGCAGTTACGCCTCCAATATCTCTATATTCAAACTCAAATAATCCTGGTTCTTTTTCAGGCATAAGTGAATAATATCAATAAGCCATAGTTATTACAAGTATTGACACGCACCGGAAAGTTAGTTAAAGTTATTAATAGTTAACACTATGGAAGAATATTTAACAACGCAAGAAATTGCAAGTTTATTGAAAGTAAACGAAATTACAGTTAGGCGATGGATTTTGCGCGGTTGGTTGCCTGCAATAAGATTTGGGAAAGTTTTTCGAATTAAAAAAGAGAATTTGGAAAAATACGGTAAATTTAACAAAAAGAAAAGAAAGTAATTTGTTCTTTAAAAATTTTCGCACTTTTTCTTTGGCTGCTTACGCAGCCAATTCGAGCCGACTTTTTCGGAGGCGCGGCTGCCGCCGCACTCCGCTGATGGAAATTATGTGGTGAAGCTACTTTCTAAATAGATCTATCGATAATTGAGATTGGCGGACAATGCTGCGCAAAGTGCCCATTGCTAGACCTTTCGAATGAAACGGCACTGTGGTGTGAGATTTTGTTGTTGGATTAAAGTATTGTTTGTGGCTACTCTTGCTAACATTTACCATAAAGCCGTTATTCAAGAGTATTTTTTCTACCTCGCGAGGCTTAAGAGGTATTAACCTGGGCATACTAATAGGCAAATTTTGGAGCTCTAGATACAGTCACTTCGGTTTGGCTGAGATAAAACTCCCCCGTGTCAGGCCGAGGCACTTCACTACTAGTTTTGATCAAACCTTCTATATGACAGGCAATTGCTTTGTGTACGTGTCTTTTAGCAAAATCAACTGTAGCGCCAAAGTCGGAAATACCTAACGTAGGCGCATAGGCCACAAAATATCTTCCCTCTTTACGGATAATAACATTGTATTTAAGTACGTTTGTTTGCATGCTCCTCTTTAAGTATACCATTTGTGGGCCGGAAAGGACTCGAACCTTCACCCCTTGCGGGACAGGTTCCTAAAACCTGCGTGTATACCAGTTTCACCACCGGCCCGTGGGTGTAATTATACAATTATCTATGTTCCATTAAAAAAGCCCCGGCTCCTGCCCGATGCCGAGGCTTTTTTAAGAATCCTACCGTACGACTGTTAAGCCGAACCGTAGGACCTGTGGATAAGTCTACTATAGGTCCCGACGAATGTCAAATTTTTAATGCCAATATAAAAATGCTGGGGCCGAAGTAGATACTAGATAAGAGAAATTGGGAGATGGATTCCAGGCCTAAAAGAATTGGTAAAGGAATTATTTTTTTGAGAAACGGCGAACGGAAGTTGGAGACGGAGAGAGTTTTTACTGGAGAGAAGCCACAGACTGATAAAGCTTTGAGAATAGATTGAGGGTGGTGGTTGACGAAGGGAATCGATCCCCGGCGGATGTTAGATGCGCGGCGGCGCTCAAGAGGCAGGGTAGAAATGGGATGACCGGCGATGAAGCTGGCAATTCTGGATTTTATATTTAGGGAGTTGGCAAATTCGAGAAGCAATAGTCCATCGGGTTTGAGGAGGCGGTGGGCCTCTTGGAGAGCGGATTGAGGGTTGGGGAGATGATGCAGGACGCGGATGATGGAGACAAAATCGAAGCTGGAAGCTGGAAGTCCGGTTGAGTCAGAAGTTCCAACGACAATTTTTACGTCCGCGAGGACGAACCGGCGTTGTTTTGAGGATGGTTCGACTAAAGTTAGCTGATCGCAAAATTGGAGCAGGGTCGAGGCCAGGCGGCCGTAGCCGCCGCCGATGTCTACTCCTGAAGGAAAATGGCGTTTTCCCAGCAAGCGGCGGATGGCCATAACTTCGGCTGCGTGTTCGTAAGCCCTTCCTTGCCAATATTTGGGATACGAAAACTCGGGGTCGTTATAATAATTCGATTTCATTCAGAAATTGGTTGATGCCTTTGGCCCAGGAACCCCCTTTTTCCGGAGATGAGGGGGTGTATTTAACCATGATTTCTTCGGGGCTGGTCAAGCCTGCGTCGATGTAATTTTTTTTCAGGCCGCGGGCCACGGCGTCGATAGCCTCTTCGTATGAACCGAACTTAGTAACTTTGTCTCCATAAATGCCATAGCCCCAACAATTATAGGAAGAAGGGATAATTTTTTTGCACAGGTTAGACTCTTGCTGGGCGATGGCGACTAATAGGCGGTAGTCTAGAGAATACCGGTCGGCAATAGTGACTAGATAATTGGCCAGGGGGACTAATGGCGATTTGTAGCGGTTTAAATACTTGTGTAAGACAGCGGGGCGGGCGTCGGCAGCAAAAACGGCGGAGCTGATTGAGGGAAAGGCAGGTGTGGAGGCGGAGAGGATGCGGGGGGCAGGCGGGGGGGCGGCCGTGGGAGCGGGAGAAAAAGTAAAAAACAGCAGGATAGCCGCGGTCAGGGTGCTGGGAACACCGACAGCGAAAGAAACGAGCCACAAGACACGGTTCATTATTTTGATTTTGCAGGAAAGGGGTAGAAGAATCAAGTTTTTTGAAGTATAATCCAAGAGAGAATCGAGGCAAAGACTTATGAGTAGCCTATCTGAACATGAACGGAACCGAGCTTTTAAAAGGGAATTTTACGCCCGGCAAGCGGCAGAAGAAGCTGCCCGAAAATTGAAAGCTGAACGGGCAAACGCAACTCATGGTGAGGTTAGGGAACAAAACGAGGCCTTTGCTCATGCTATGGGCGTTACAAGAGAAGAGTTTCATAAAACATTAAGTACTCACGCAGCTTTAGGACTTGAGGCGCTTCATTTAATGGGACAAGATCCGAAGGTTACTACGGTTAAGGAAGCGATCCGAATTTTATATGAAGAAGCAGGTCACAAAGCGAACAAATTGGTTAGTGGATTACAAGCATTAGGTAGCGAGAGGAAACTAACAAAAACAAGAAGAAAAAAACGAAAGACTAAGGGTCGTATCATTGAGATGGCTAACCGGCGGAGGCAAGAAAAAGAAAGACAAAAAGCTGCTGACTCGGCATTTGAAGCACTTGTGCGAGAGCAAAAATAAAGATCTAATCGTTCTTCCTTAACAAACACTTGGTCGGCGGAGCTTTGGTTAAAGCAAAGCCTTCTTGTTTAGCGCTGGTGTTTGGGGCTGACGCTGGTAAATAGGTTTGGGTTATTGGTGGCAGCTTGGCCGCGGAGCCAAAGGTCCAGATCGTGCAGGACGAATCTGAATTTATGTAGGTGGTTGGGGAGGAGCGACGGCAAATTTCCCAAGGTCTGGCGGAATTGTTCGGCCGTGGCTCGGCCCCGGTTTTCGGTAAAGAGGAGAATTTCCGTGTTGTCGCTAGAAGCAGATATTTCGGTTAAAAAAGCAGAAGCGAATTTGGTGAAAGCGGTAAAATTGTCGGGTTTGGTGAGCCAGTTGCGAGGGTCAATGCCGGCGGGGACCCAATTTTCTCCCAGATAATTTAAGCCGATCATTGCTCTGACCCCCTGTTTTTTAAGTTCTGCAAGGACTTCTTTGACAGCGTTTATTTCTTTGGGGTCGAGCTGGCCGTTGGCGTCTGGCTGAAGATAATACCAGGGGAGGACGAGCCAGATGGTATTAAGCCCGGCGTCTTTGATATGGGGAATATCTTTGGGGAGGGTGGCTAATAGTTCCGATTCCGGCGAGTTTGAGAAAACCCCGCCTGGATATCTCTGGTGATTCTGTATCCATGTTGGTCGGAGACCAGGGAATTGAACCCTGCACCTCCCGGTCCCAAACCGGGCGTTCTACCGATGAACTAGTCTCCGGTGCTGTATTCTAAAGATAGTTCGAACGCATTTCGCCGCCTGCGGTGGCGAGGAGCCAGCGTAGCAAATCGCGGCTCCGCCGCGCCGATGACAATTTCAAGTTTTTCTTTGGCGGCAAATTCTATTTTAGAAATTTAAAAGTCGAAAGTATTTTATGAAAAACTGCTTTACTTTCAGAAACAACAGGTTGAAGTTCAAATGTTACTACTCCACCGTCAGGATGAGGAATCCAAACACTTGCTTTAATCTGCATGTTTTGTACTTCTTTCCCTTCTTTCGTAATCCTTGTAAATGGAACGGCGATACCCCAATCAATCATCGAATTAACTCCACCTATCTCGGAGGATTCGCACCTCGGAACATCGTTCGGATAGGCACCGCAATAGGTAATCCCCATTACATTCAATTGAGCTTGAGGGATATAACCAAGTGTTATCCAAAATGTTTTGTCTGCAGATTTAGCAATAAGTGGATCGTTTCTATATTCTTCCTTTATTGGATATCCAACAACAAAAGTTGTATCGCCTTCCATTCGCGAAGGCTCCAATGGGTCTGGTGGATACAGAAACTCATATCTAAGCGTGGAGTCTCTCTGTGTTTTCCAAGTCGCAATTTCGTCAGACTGTATGGACACCTGAGACTGTTTATTTATTTGATTTTGAGTAGTGGTTGGATCCGATCTCTTTGTCACAAAGAGATAACCAATTATACCAGCGAACAAAACAATAATTACAACCAACGCTATTATATTTATAATCTTCTTTTGATTCATATGTTTGATACCATTATGATTAAAAAATTTTCTTTTCCCAAAATATGGTTCGAGCCGATGTTTTTAACAGGTTCTTTGGCAGTTTTTATCGGCGCGGCGGAGCCGCGATTTGCTACGCTGGCTCCTCGCCACCGCAGGCGGCGAAATGCGTTCGAACTATCTTTAGAATACAGCACCAGTAAGGAATTTGCAAGCGGTTTCGGTTCGCCTCGCTTTGCTCGGCGACCAAATTGTAAGGAATTTTGGGCGAAAAAATCAGTTGGCGATTTCATTCTGGGAAAAGAAAATTTTTTAATCAAATCAATATGAAATACTTTATTTATGCTCGCAAGAGCACAGAAGAAGATGACCGTCAGGTCTTATCCATTGAAGCTCAACTTGTTGAGCTCAAAGAATTTGCCGCCAAAGAAAAACTTGAAATTGTCGCATCGCTTTGCGAGGCAAAAACTGCCAAAGAACCTGGACGAATAAAATTCGCAGAAATGTTGTCAATGATTGAAAAAGGCAAGGCAGACGGAATAATTTCGTGGCACCCCGACAGATTAGCAAGGAATAGCGTAGATGGCGGAAAGATAATCTATTTTGTAGATTGCGGCTTGATTAAGTCCCTCAAATTTCCCACTTTTTGGTTTGAGCCAACGCCGCAAGGACTTTTTATGCTCAACATCGCTTTTGGCCAATCAAAATATTTTGTAGATAATTTGCGAGAGAATGTAAAAAGGGGTTTGAGGCAGAAAATCAGAAATGGCGTTTGGCCCGGCTGGGCGCCAGTAGGTTATCTCAACAATCCTAAAACTCGCTTAATTGATATTGACCGAGAAAAATCGGGTAAGGTAAGAAAACTTTTCGAGCTTTATTCCACCGGCGGATATACTCTAAAATCTCTCGCAAATTGGTGCAAAGAAAAAGGGTTGCGTGGAAATCTTGGAAAGGAAATCGCGATCGGCAACATTCAAAAGATTCTACAAAATATTTTCTACATTGGTTTGATGAAATATCGTAGGGAAATTTTTGAGGGACAACACGAACCGTTAATTTTAAAGAAACTTTTTGATAAATGCCAAGAAGTGATGAGTAAACGCGGCAAAGTGCAAGAAGTGAGAAAACACCACTTCGCTTTTCTTGGCTTACTCAAATGTCCTTCCTGCGGTTGTTCAATCACTGGAGAGAGGCAGAAAGGGCATAACTATTATCGTTGCACCAAAAAGAAAGGGCCATGCCAAGAAAAGCACTATTTGAGAGAAGAAGCACTAACAGAGCAAATTAAAACATTCCTTCAAAAAGTTTCTTTGTCGAGCCAAGACACCGAGAAAGTTTTGGCGGCGTTAGACGCAGAACAGGAAAAAGCGAGAGAGGACGCGCAAAACGAGGTGGTAAATCTCAAAGAGGAATTAGCGAGTGTAGAAACGAAGTTAGCAAGGCTCCTCGATATTTATTTGGCAGACGCTTTATCCACAGAAGAATACGCCGCCAAAAAACAAAGTTTACTTTCACAAAAAGTGTCGTTGAGTGAAAAAATAACCGACTTTGAGACAAAAGGTCTGTCTTGGCTCGAACCGGCTCGTGGGTTCGTAAAATCCTTAAATCAAGCCGCTAATCTCATTCAAACAGATACTCTTTCCGAATTGCCAACATTTCTTAAAAACATCGGCTCGAACCATATTTTACGAAATCGCCAACTGATTTTTTCGCCCAAAATTCCTTACAATTTGGTCGCCGAGCAAAGCGAGGCGAACCGAAACCGCTTGCAAATTCCTTACTGGTGCCGGGAGCGAGACTCGAACTCGCACAGTCCAATGGACTGCGGGCTCTTAAGGCCCGTGTGTCTGCCATTCCACCACCCCGGCTGGTGCAATTGTTTGAACTAGCTCGGACCTATTTTACCAGTAATTTTTAGAAATTATTTTTACCGGGACAAAAAAGGGGTCAAAAGTGTATTTTCGTGAAGTCGATTAATTCTACTTAGTGTTCCAAATTGGAATTTATCCTATATTTGTAGTAGAATATAAAATGTCGTAAGAAGTACTAGTATTGTATGTCCAATTTTTCTGAAATTGCTGAGGTTGATCCAACTGCTGATTATGGATATGCTTACGGACCGAGAGAATTAGAAATACTATCAGTAGAAAATACCGTTGCTAAGCTGAGAGAGAAAGTTGCTCCTTTTCGATTTAGACTTGCTGCAAGAGATATTTCAAGGGAATTAGGACTGCAAGGTGGAGAAAGAATTTTGGAGTTAGGAAGCGGCCTTGGGCTTCTTGGCAAAGCGATGAAAGAAGAGGTTCATGGAGATCTAGAATACTATGGTGTAGAGCTTGCTTTTAAACCTGCGACGAAAAGTAAAGAAAACTTAATTTTACCCATACAGGCCGATGTTGTAAAGCTACCGTTCGTGAACGAATCTTTCGATGCTGTAGTTTCAACTGACGTCCTGGAACATATTGCCAACGCCGATGGAGCAGTTGAAGAAATAAAAAGGGTTCTTAAGCCGGACGGTAAAGCATTTATTGTAATCGCCGATCCCTCCGAAGCGAGATTTCAAAATGTCACGGGGCATATAGCCAGGTCCAATAAAGGCCCCGATATATTTTTTTGGGAAGATTTGTTTAAAGCACATGGATTTCTAGTTTTAGAAAAAGAATCAAAAAAATACAGTGCACGAGACTGGAGAAGAATTTTTAATCTCCCTTTCTTAGTCAAACTGAAAAATAAACCAGGATTTGCTTGTGCTTTTAACCCCGTAAATCGTCCGGGAACATACATTCTCAAGAAAACTTAGTCTACTGGCTTGTTCGAAATTTTTGTGGACGCTGAGGGACTCGAACCCCCGGCCCCCGCTGTGTAAAAGCGATGCTCTGGCCAGCTGAGCTAAGCGTCCAATACATTAATTATAGCTTGTTTAATCTTCTTTCCAAAACCCATTTTATAAAAACTTTCTCTTTTTCGAGCATCTGCTTCGCAAAGATAATCTTCATGATAAATAAGTTTAAACGGCCCATTTGATTTAGTCCAAGTATTGGAACCACTATTGTGTTCATCCAACCTGATTCTTGGATCTTTCGAAGTGAACCCAACGTAAACTTTATTATTGTTTACACTTCTTAAAAAATATACGTGATACATAAGCCAGCTGCCAGCCAGAGGCTGGTCGTCCTCTGGACGAAGCTAAGCGTCCAGTGTGCCGAGAAGAGGACTCGAACCTCCACGCCATTTCTGGCACATGTCCCTCAAACATGCCTGTCTACCAGTTCCAGCATCCCGGCTCGTCTTCTGATTATACCTAACGCACGCTTAATTTTGAACCTTTTGCGCTTAAGGTAGATATTGTTGTTGCCCTGATATATTTTACTGACCAGGGAAATAGAACTTTTTTTTGCGTACATAAGATGGTATGTCGATTTTCCTGAATATTTAATAGCTCCATGAATATTGTACAAAGACTCTACCTTTTCTTTGATCCATTCTAAGTGCCTTTTACTTGCGGATAAAAAACCCGTGTAAAACATAAAACTTGATTTCCACCGTTTGTCCCAATATGAATATGTGTATCCATCCCCATCTAGATGGCCTCTTAAAAAATGGGAGAAATACTTGTCTGGAATAATTAATTCTTGGAGTGACTTAGTTTTATTCGGGTGTAATCCAACTGATATAAGAAATTTGTAAAGTTTGACGTTGCTAAATTGAACAAAATAGTACTTTTTGATTCCAGTGTAGGAACTTGCCCTTTTATTAATTTTGCTATTTATCTTTATGGAATGTAGAAAATTTTGGATTTGATCTAAATCCTTAGATACGAGTGATAGGTGCCTGCCATCTTTAGATAAATTTCCATCTGTGGTAATTAAACCTACTGCGTAGGCAAGATTTTTAGACCAATGCATACTATAATTATCTCAAGTGTATACCGTATACTTTTGGAAGCAAAATACGTGTGCCCAAAGGGAGACTCGGACTCCCACAGCCTTGCGGCCACATGCTCCTGAAGCATGCGCGTCTGCCAATTCCGCCATCTGGGCACTAAGGTATTATATAATAGTCTCACTGGCCGAGGTAGCCAAGATGGTCAAGGCACCTGTCTGAAGAACAGGCTATGTCAGTTCGAGTCTGACCCTCGGCACCCAAGCGGCTATGGTTCATCGGTAGAATATCTCCTTGCCAAGGAGAAGAGACGGGTTCAATTCCCGTTAGCCGCTCACGAGAGGTAATGCGGTTTGACTGTTCTGGTTAAGTTCTATTCGTAGAACCAATCCCAGCCCGGGTTTTCTACTTCTATAATCTTGCTTTTGAGCATTTTGTAAACTCCGGCTTCTTTGATTGTTTGCCAGGTCCCTTCGTAAAAGTGCATCTCTGCTTCCCCGTCCACCCAATTTTTAGTCGAGAATTTCACAAAAGCCGTATCTTTGCTATTTTCGTATCTTTCGGATTTAATAACGTCAACGTCCAGAATATCGGTAAACCGGTTTGTCCATTCTTCATAATTTGTCTTTTGGAGATACTCCTTGCTTAGTAAATTAAATCCATCCCGCATTCTTCTGGCTTTGAGATAAGTATAAAAGGCTTTTACCGCCTCGGCTGGAGAAACTGAAGGATCAACTTCTATTTTTGTAATATTCTGGTCTGTAAAACCCGGAGCCATGGTTTTGGCTTGATCGGCGGCGATAAACATCGACAGTCCGGCCAGACCCATCGTGTTGATACCCACGACGTTTCCGCACTGGTCCGCCAACGGGCCTCCACTCATTCCCGGAACCAGACTAAGATTTGTTTGGAGATAAACAACGGGGTTCTTATTGGATTTTCGAAAATCAATAAAATTACCTCTGACAACAGTCGCTTTTCCCACCAAATCTGTTCCCAGCGCATAGCCTGTCGATATTAACGGCTCATCTCCGCGGAGCATTACTTTGTCCGGAAGTGGTAACACTTTCTCCGGAAACTTCTTGTCAGTAAAAAGAACTGCCAAATCAACATCTTTATTTCCTAATATTTTATTTGGGGTGACAAAGCTACCGTCGGGAAAAATAATCTTGGGGCTGGGTTCATCGGCAATAACATGGAAGTTGGTAATCACTTGATTGGGGGCAATGAAAAATCCCGTACCCTCTGAAAAACCGCCAACTACACGAACGACCGAACCAATCATTTTATCCCTTACCCCGAATGAACAAAGGAACTTGCCGACGTAACCATATTGATTAGTCAAATAATCGGCAATCACAAAAAGCGAAGCGGCTAGGTAAATGAAAATTCCGAGAATAAAAATTGACTTCAGAAAGTTTTTCAGGCTCTTGAAGGGGAAAATAAGCGTTTCAAAAATTAGTCCTATGAAGGCAAAAATAAATTTGATTAAAAACTTGACGAAATAGTAGGCAGTGTAGGTAACAAGTTTAATCGGGAAAAGATACAAAGGAAAAAGCAGGCGCTTAAAATAAGCGCCCAGCCCTTTAAGAAGGGAGCCCGCTCTCTCCTTAATATTTTTTATGGTGAGCTTGTCGAACCCATTCGCCAACCTACTTGTCCATCGTAGCTTTAGCGAAGTTGGATCAAATTGTCTTTCAAGTATATTTATCATGCTTTTTTTGTCCTCATTTTTCTCGCCCTTAACAATTTTTTGATTTCTCTATCAAAGTCGGATATGTAATTTTTATCTTGTTCCGCACGATATTTTTTATATTCTCCCAACGCTTTATCTCCAGCTTGCCTAGCGCTGACTTTGCCAGCCGAGTGCAATAATTTCTTTTCAGAAATAGTCAAAAATTCATCAAGCTTCCTAATCCAATCTTGCATTTTCATCAAACGGCCGCTGGCGGCTTGCAATTCTGCAAAATCAATATAAAGAGAAACAATCAGATTTAACTGATTTATTTCTGATTCGGTCAAATAGTTTTTTGCGATGACAATATCGTTTACTGTGATGTAGTCGCTTTTGAAACTAGTAAGCCCCATCAATGGCTTTTTGCTGTTGGCACGTAGAGTGATTATTTCAGCCGCGGTACATCCATGAACGGCGTAATGCATTTTATTTTGCACCGTGGCAAAAAACTTTTGCGTCAGCTCTGTATCAACCTTGTAATCAATACTCGTCGCGTAAATATCAGTCACTTTCTGATAAAACATGCGTTCGCTGCTGCGAATGTCCCGCACGCGCTGGAGAAGTTCCTGGAAATACCGCGCTCTGCCGCCGGCCTGCTTGAGTCGCTCATCATCGAGAGTAAAACCCTTTATAAGGTACTCTCTTAATCTTTCGGTTGCCCATTTGCGGAATTGCGTTCCTTGGGCAGAATGTACGCGGTAACCCACAGCGAGAATCGCCTCGAGATTGTAGTGTTTTGTATTATAGTTTTTCCCATCATCCGCAGTTATCCGGAAATTCCGGATAACTGAATTTTTGTCCAGTTCTCCTTCTTTAATTATGTTAACGATATGTTCATTTATAGTCCTCACGTCTACACTAAAAAGTTCGGCAATCATTTTTTGCGAGAGCCATACATTTTCATCTTCAATTCTGACGCGAATTTTTTGCCTATCGCCAAGAGTTTGATATATGACAATTTGCGGTTTTGTAGTTTCTTTTTTCATAGTTCTATATTCTCATATATTTTCTATCTTGTTTGGTTTTGAATTTTGGTTGCTAACATCTATCACTTTTATACCAAAGTGTTCAAACATCTCTGTCAGTATATCTCTTTTCCCCGGTTTGAATTTTACCGTTTCAATCCGTACCTTTTTCACTTTAGCCATACACTAAACATATACCGAACACTACCCGAAGTCAATAGTTATATCCATATCTCTTGTTTCTCTCTTCGATTTTGGGAATTCTTTCTTCTAAGTTAGAAAAATCGGCCATATGCTCATATTACCATCAATTTGGGCAGTAGCTTTTTAAAAAAGTAAAATTAAAGTTAATAATGTCAAAATTATAGTAAGAAAAACCAACCATCTTGAATAGAAAGTGGTGCTCTTTTCCAATTTATCAATAGAATATTTCAATCTACTCATCATTTCAACCAATGCCCCTTGTCCTCGAAGACCCATATCAGCTTGGTTAGCCAACTCTTGATCGCTAAATTTCTTCATCATCGGTCTTTCTTAGCCCGAAAAGATTTAAGGTTCTTTTGGTAAGAATTAGAAAGTCCAATCATTTCTGCGGCTTCTATAATTATATTCAAATAACACACAGTAGGTAAAAGATTATTGTTAATTCTATTAGAGTCAGCTAGGTATGTAACCACTTCTGTAACTTTCCCATCTATCAATGTATTAATTGGCTTACTGCGGTGATAACCTTTCTCGAAACAGTCCAATAATTCAAACTTGTCTTCTGTCAGTTCAAAAACAACCCCTTCAACTATTGAATTTTTAGCAATTTCAATATTTGCTTTTCCACTTCCATCTACGCTTTTCTTGTTAAATTTTAGAGCAAATCCGTTAAGAGTAGCTTTCCCGATAATTTTAAAATTACCAACTCTACATTTAGTCTGACAAATATCCATATTTGAACCGTATGCAAAATAGTACATATGAAATCTATAAATCTTTTCGGGCAGTTTTAATTAACTCCAGTGTTGACGCCTGCCCGCCCCTGCCTTGCCGGCAGGCAGATCAAATTGTCTTTCAAGTATATTTATCATTCTTAATTTTTGGGTGGCAACATAATTTGCAAGTCCTTATATATGCGGCCTGATAAATTTTGATCGAAATTGTAAACGTTGCCAACAAAAAAGGTTGTATGTGCCATTGGGAAATCAGTCTTAAAACCCGTGAGACAAGACAACCAATAAAGTATTAGACAGGGCTCGTAATCGCATATTTTTCTAATCATAGGTAGGTTGTCTTGAGCAAATTGGCTAAGCGTAGCATTTAGAAAAGTTAGAGCCGATTGTTCATCTTTGCTATCGAGGATCAAGTCATCGCCTAATATGACTTGTTCAAGTGATAAAGCCATGGTGGATATGCTGCCACCATTTCGCGTTTTTCTTAGTTGTTTTAAGGCTTTTCTAATATGCCTCTCAAGAGATTTTGGTGAATAAGGTCTTTTGCACTCGATGTTATAAGTAAAGTTATCAGTTAGTAGTTGTAAATCTGGATTCGGACTACCGAGTTTAACTCGTAAATTTCTGGCGTAAAAAAAAGAAAACAAACTAAGTTCAAAAGTTGTATCCCTGGCTTGTGTATTATTGATATTCTCCTCTGAAAGTAAGTAGGTTCCCTTAGCCAAATGTGTTAGTTTCTCTTTTAGGATATTCCCATCTAGCTTGGTATTCTGAAGGGCATCGATGATCTTGCATATCTCAAGTACATAGAATTGACTATAGTAATATTTCGCTTTATTTTTCTGGATCAACGCACGAAACTTATCTTTATCTAAAGTTCTCGATTTTTCAATTTCACCCAGATATTTAAAATATTTGCTTATTCGATTAGACTCATCGAAATTTAGTCCAAGCTTGCAATACAAATCCTTGATTTTCTTCTTATATAATAAGAGGTCTGAGTATTTATATTTATTCATAGTTTGGGTTTTCAATCGTTTTTCCAGTTTTTTAAAACATCAAATAATTGTTCTAGATCAGAAAAGTATTGATTCAAGTCATCAGCCATACCTTTTACTGCACTATCTGGCAATGGTTTCCCGTCTCTTATAAATCCTTCGTAAAGTAACCCAAAATAAAAATAAAAATCGCTGAAGGTTCTCCGTAGTTTTAGTAACTTTCCCAAAACGTGTGGTGGGAGAAATTCTTTATATAAGAGCAAGTTTTCAGATAAAGACGGTTTGATGAACATAAGGTCAAGTTGTAAATGTTGCCACCCGTCTTTGTTTAATCCAGAAAGTAATTTTGCCTTATCTCGATTTTTAATATCTTGAAGAATAAGTCCCAAAACCTCCGTGCTCCAAGCCTCCACATCTTTATCCCCCCTTTCATAATTAAAAACGGTGATTTTAAAGGGAGCGGCCATATAGGAAACCATCATATTTGCAAGCTGAGTTAAATCACTCTTTGCAGTATCATGTGCCTCGCTGAATTCTAATTTTTTTCTGTGATCAAGAATGACGTCGATCACAAATAAGGTTCCGATGAGTGTTGCCGATCCGGCGGACAAGTTAATCCAAAAATCCCCAAGTTCGATCATGTTTTTAAGCCCTAGCCATAAAAGTAATATCGTCACGATGAGTAAAACGATGAGCAATCCTTGAAACTTATGAATTTTATTTAAAAAATCCTTCATACTAGACAATTACCCCTTTTACAAAATCACTAATTTGCTTTACATCTTTCGACAGCTCACTACTAATTGATAAGCCATCGCTTGAATAAACCATTTCGTCCTCAACATCAGGATATTTTAGTAATGAATATTTATTGATAGCCTCTAGTTGTGTCCTAAAACTATTGAAGTTCTTATTGTCTTTGACGCACTCGTTAAGTATTTTTATGAGGTCGTGGCTAAGCTTTCTAAATTCAACTAAGACCTGTTTTCCGGATAAGCTGGGATAGTGTTGTGGCGCGTTCCAGAATAAAAAGGCTTTTAGATATTTCTCTACTGCTTGGGCACAAAGAAAAGCGGCTTGATTCATAAAATCATAATCTCTGTCTTGGATGTTGAATAAGATAACTGCCGCCTCATAGTCTATATCTCCATATTCAATAAACTTATTTGCGTAATTGATATTCGGTGGTTTATCTCCTCGCTTATACTTTTCGTGAGTTCCTCCGGTTTTTCTTAATCCAATCATCTCACTTACTTTTATGGTTTCTTTAAGATTGATTTCGATAAAATTATGGCCGCAAGAAAGAAGGCTTCTGACCCCTTTGTCTATAGGGCTTGATTTGACAACTTCTTTTTCTTCTTTACAGATTGAGCAAAATTTTTTAGTCATAAATTTAGTTTTTGTTTAACCTAAACATTACCTTTCAATTTTTATCTAATCACAACTATTAACTTCGCCGTCCAATAACTTAATAGATGTGTATGATTTTCTAGGATTTAGTAAAATAAATTCTTTGCGGTACTCGTGGCCTTGAGCAAGAACCATCACACAAACTCGGTATTTTTTTTCGCTACCAATTTCAAATTCAGGTTTCGACCATAAAGTGTCATATGGTAAATTGTATTCCGGATAATATAAGTAGCTTTCATTATTAAAACCAAATACGCTTTCGGATTTATCCGTTTTTATAACTACTGCAAGGGAGGCAGATTCACCAACTGGGATACTCTCTCTGGAGAGTACGAGTATAGAACTCCAATCGGGCCGACCAAAGTCATTTATTGGCTGTTTAGTTGATGCCCATCTTGCGCTCACTTTTACTATTTCGGAACTAGAATCGTAGTCCCTATAAGAAATCCATGCCCTTATGTTTTCTGCCGCTACATTTCCCCAAAGCCAGCTTTGCCACCATGGTCTAGCGCTGTTTTCTACGATTAGGTTAATAAATTTCCATTTGTAGTCTTTTCCTTTGATGTTTCTTTGACCTTCGTTTGGTGATTCTTCGATAGAAAAGACGAGGTTTGGTTTTCTAACCCACTCGTAAATCGCCGCCACTACTAAGGCAGTAAAAAAACCAACTAACCCCCCGACAGATAATTCTGGCCAATTTATATTTTCTAGCATGTCTTGAATTATTTTTTAAACTTTGCTTCAATGCTGGAACCAAGAATATAACCAGCAACCAAAGAAATTACAGGCATTGCCGCTTCCGAGCTAACTTTAGACTCGATCATTAAAGCGACTAACGAAAGGATGACAAAAAGACCGATGGCAACCTGTCCGTATGTCCTCATCATTTCAGAGAAGGATTGAGACACACTCGCGGGATCACCCGAGCCAGGAAACAAGTTTTTTATACCAAAGTGGCTAATGTAAGCAATAATGCCAAACAACACTATTGCAAAAACTACAAGGCCCACAAAATATAAACTTATCATTATTTTTCACCTCCTTCGACAATAGCTATCTCCTCCGGCGTGAGGCCGTAGAGTTTATAAACTAATTGGTCAATTTTCTTTTCTAATTCATATACCTTAAAATTCTCATTATCTATTTTAGTTGCGTTAATTATTTGGTCAACAACATTTGTTATCTCTTTTTGTTCTGATTGAGAGGGTTCTAAAATCGGGAGATCAATAATTGGTTCTTTATCTATCTGATAATTGTTTCCTTGCCTTTTTCCTTTATGCCTTAACCAAAAAGCGATCAAATTCGAATTTAATAGTCCCGTCAAATATTTCTGGCTCATTCTTTCTGTTTTAATTACATAAAACGTTGCTGATACATACGTATCAAAATCAGTATAGGTAAATGTGGGCTCTGTACATTTCCTCAATGCAATAACTTTTTCTCCCATGAAAAAATGTTCGACTCTAGCTCGATGAAGCCCATATGGTTTATTATCGGAAGTAATGACTTTCTTGAATTGGTCAAGATGTGTCTTAATGCTTGGGTAATCTTCAACCTTTTTCTTGTCTCGAAAACTTGAATTAGTGTAAATTATCCATTTTCTATTTTCAGGATCCCCATACCATCTTTGAAGTTCGTTAGTCGTATAATAAGGTTTTATGAGCTCCAATTCTTTCTCTGAAAGTCTAATAGTTTTGACCTCATTATCTGATAAAACAAATATTCCATCCCCAATTTTAAAATTGTCTCCTAGAACTTCTAGGCTAGACTTAATTACGTAATCTTGAGGACAGACTATGCCTTGAGCAACTTCCTTCACTGGATCTAGGTGGAAATTTGCAGCTGATCTAATTTTTTCGAGTATCAATTCTGTACCCGAATTGCTGAAGGTAAGTGTCTTATCAATAAAACTTGCTCTACTAATCTTGGGATTGAGATATTCAGCATTGTTATTACTGCTTTTACTCAAAAGAGCAAGGATATCATCGAGTACTAAATCGTTGCCTTGAAGCCTTCTATAATCAAAAGAGTAGTTTTCTAATGAAACATCTTTTTTAAACACCATAACCATTGTCTGTATTCCTGCCTCAAAAATCTTGTATTCACCAAAATCTATAAGGCTAAGAATTTGTGCATCAGAGATTACTTTATCTCTCATCCTTGAGGCACCGTAACTTGTGACCCAATTATTCTGCGCAATAAAACACAAAACTCCACTTCGCTTCAGTAAGTCTAGCCCTCTGCAAACAAACACATACCAAAGATCCATTTTGCCCTGATAATAAGGCGATGTCCTAAGACCATTAAAAGCAGATTTATTAACGTACTCTTTGACATACGGTGGATTGGCGATGACCACATCAAACCCGCCGTTCTTAAATACTTCATTAAAATTGAGATGCCATTCGAAGTGATCTGTAACAGAAACATCTTTCAATTTATCAAGCTCATCTAATTTTTTGGATAATTTCTTTTCTATATCTCCAAATGACGGCTGGATTGGGGCATCCTCAAATATTTTTGTTTGTCCTTGATATCCTAGAAGTCGATGCCAAATTCTATCTTTCTCTATTTTTTGATCGTAATTGACTAAAATTTGCACTAAAGAATTGATTTTTTCTCGTAATTTTCTTTTTTGATCCATATCAAAAGCCGTGGAGTAATCTGCCTTCGTTATATTCAGTTCTTCAATGAGTTTATTTCGGTCCTGATCTGCGGTTCTTGACAATAGCGTCGTATTTAGAAGCTCTATCAGACTATTTCCTACCATAATTTTGTAGTCTAGGTTTGGCAAAGGTTCTATTTCAGGTAAGTTATAGTCAACAACAAGGGACAACCACAAACGAAGTTTAGCAATCTCAACAGCACCAGGATCAATGTCAACTCCGTAAAGACTATCCTGAATAGCCTCCTTCTTAAGTTGATATTCTGATTTATTTCTACCCAGCTCCCTATTAAGACTTAGTCGGGCGTTAATAACTTCGTGGAGCATACCAACCAAGAAAGCGCCAGAGCCACAGGCAGGGTCTAAAACCTTAATATCAGCTAATTTTTCGTCTATTTCCTTTGCTTTCTCTCGTATAACAGAACTTAAAGTCTCCTTCTTTTCTAGGGACTGCTCACGATCCAAGAAATTCCTTATCACATCTTGATCTAGGCTAACTTCGGAAGCCAGATAGTTTATAAGGCTTTCATGGCACATATAGTGGACTATTTCTCGCGGTGTGTAGTAAGTACCTTTACCCTTGCGTAAATTCTCTTCAAGAAGATTCTCAAATACTTTACCCAACATTTCAGGGTCAATGGCAACCTCTTTTTCCAGCGGTTCATCTTCTTTTACAGTAAAGTTGTATTTTTCAAAAACCGAGAAAACTTGCTCGAATGAATCGTTATCGATGAGGACAATTTCCGAAGGATCATTGTACTTGTAATCTGGCTCAAATAATCCTCCGTTTAAGAATGGAATTCTACCGCCAAACTGTGTCGCTTGGTCTGGTTTATCGCGGCGGGGATTATTGAGAGTGTCAAAAAAAAGCGGTTCGAGATAATCCTTAAAATAGTTTTTCTTATCTTTCTTCGCCTCCTGAAACTTGTTATAGAGGAATTTTTTATCACCGCTACCCCAACCATCAAAACAGTTAAGCCAACCTCTCTTTTGTATAAAGTAGAGGAACATTAAGCGACCAAGTAGAATTTTGACAAAGTTTTCTATAGAACCATCTCTGGAAAAAAGCGTAAATTTTAGGTGTTTATTTTGTCTCGTAACTTCTCTTACTAATCTTTCAAAAACTTCCCGATATTCGGTAAAGAACTTCTTAGTAACTTTCTCAACACTAAAGGTGCTTTGAAATAATTTATAAACATCAACAGGGTTTTTAGTTTCACTAGAAAGAGCAAGACTCGTTAGTATTTCTTTGTCCGTATGGTAGGGTTGAGCGCTGTCAATGACAAGTTTTGTCAATTTGCGTTTGAACTCTCCGGGTCCCTCACGGACTTTTTCAACCAGAGTAAAAATGTAAGTCTTAAAATCTGGGGTAAAGATAATGAAAGGGAAGTCTACCTCGCGTAATATCTTCTCCGGTATGGTACGGATTGCTTCTTTGTTTTCCTCTTTGAGTTTAAATAAAAGAATCTGAAAACGGCGGTCATAATTTGAAACTGCATAAATCTTCTCAACTAATGCGGCTTCTTTGGCCGGTAAGTTATAAACTGACGGGTTTGTCTTGAGGTGAGAATCGAGTACCTTAAAACCAAGAGATTCGAAAAGCTGATACACCTTGTCCGGTGTATCCATTGTCGGTATAAATTCATCTAAGTCTAATTGAGTTCTCATAGCTCATGAAATATAGTCAACGCAAATAAGTTTTAACTTTTTCTCGTTGAATTCTTCAATAACTTCTGTCGGCGTCTCGACTTTATCCGATAAAAAGTCGCTAATCTCCGATACTAATTTTCGCCAGCTCTTGTGCGTTTTTTTATAAGCGTTCCATGATCGTCTTAGATACTGTAAACGCTTTTTAGTAAAGTTCACTTCGTTAATCTTGAGGATAATTTCTTCTATTTTTGTTCTTTCCTTTTGATCTTCTTCAAACAAAACCTCTGTTTTTATATGTTCCAATTCATCCCGCATATCAATTAAAAACTTTTCTTTCTTACCGGACGGAGTACGCATTTCAACTTCAAACCTTGTTTCGTTAAAAAGCTCTGCGATACGATTTTTTACTTCATCGTGAGCTGAATAAACATCGTAATCTTCGGGGACAACTCGACGCTCAACTTGCTTGCAGGCTATAAAGTCTAAAATTTCTGTTTTGTTGGTCTTAAACTCTTTGTCAATTAAATCGTACAGGTACCAGAAGTGATACTCCTCTGCAT
>LCKS01000004.1 GCA_001001555.1 Candidatus Amesbacteria bacterium GW2011_GWC2_45_19
CTTCTTCTGCCTGGATAAAGCCCCAACCCATTATGACGAACTCAGAAATTGGTTTGCTGACTGGCTACACGAATACAACTACGAAAGACCCCACCTCAGTCTTGAACTCAAAACGCCTTACCAGATTGTCGCAAATGTCCTGTCAGAATAAGATGGGTCAAAGCCTGCTTCTAATTAATGCCGATTATCAGTCTTGACAAAGCGAAAGTCAAATTTGACAACTTTAATGCGATCGCATTTTAATTGTCAATTGCAGCTAGAGAGAGTGACTAAGTTTTCAAGATTTTCATTATTTCGCGGCGGGCGGTGGTAGTGATGACAAAATCCAGCCAATCAGGATTTGGTTTGAGGCGTTTTCTGTCGATGATAATTTCTACCACGTCTCCGTTGACTAATTTGTGATTTAGAGGCACCATTTTGCCGTTGACTTTGGCACCGGCGGCTTGGTGGCCTAACTTGGTGTGCACGGCATAGGCGTAATCGATAGGGGTAGCCCCGCGCGGCAGATCGTAAACGTCGCCGATGGGAGAAAAAACCAGATTGCGGTGTTGCAGGGCGTCAAATTTAAGAGCATCCAGATACTCTTGGGAATCGGTCATCTCCTTTTGCCAGGAAACTAACTGCTTGACCCAAGGAAGTTTGTTTTCTGACGCAAAAGGGCTCTTACCCTTGGATTTAATTTCAGAATACTGCCAGTGGGCGGCCAAACCCATTTCCGCCTCTTCGTGCATGAGATGAGTCCGGATTTGGATTTCCACAATATGCCCAGCGGGCCCGAAAACTTTGGTATGGATGGAACGGTAACCGTTAGGCTTGGGATTGGCAATAAAATCGGAAACTCCTAAATAGGGCACCGGATGCCAAGCGCCATGAATAGCGCCAAGAGCCAAATAACAATCCTCGACTGTGCTGACTAAAACCCGGGCGGCGAATAGATCGTGGATTTTATGCAAATCCCCGTCTATTTCCGGGCGTTGAAGTTTACACCACAAACTATACAAATGTTTGCGGCGGGCGTCTATTTTAGCGGCGATATGTTTAGAGAGTAACAATCGTAAAAGTTCTGACTTAAAATCCTGAATATATTTTTCAGCTGATTTGTAGAAATTTTGACTGTCTTTCTGAAGTTTAGTAAATTCTTCAGGATATAAGAAAGGGAAAGCCAGGTCTTCCAGTTGGCCTTTTATTTCTCCCATACCCAAGCGCTCGGCCAATGGAGCATAAACCTCTAAAGTCTCTTTGGCGTTTTCTCTTTGTTTTACCGGCGAGAGATATTTCAAAGTCTGCATGTTGTGCAAACGATCGGCTAGTTTAATAAAGACCACCCGCAGATCAGCCGCCATGACTAGAATCATCTTGCGCAGGTTTTCCACAAATTGTTCCTCGCTGCTGCCTTATAACCTGATGTTGGTAATTTTGGTAACGCCGTCTACCAGCTGGGTCACTTCCTCACCAAATTCTTTGACCAAATCCTGTCTGGTGGCTCCTCCATCTTCGACGGTATCATGGAGCAGGCCGGCCACAACAGTGGTTTCGTCTAGGTGCCAAGTTTGTAAAGTCTTAGCCACAGCCATGGGATGATTCACAAATGGCTCTCCGGACAGGCGTTTTTGTCCGTGGTGAGCTAATTTGGCAAATTCAAGAGCTGGGGCGTACATCTTTGATTAACAATTGTAACTTAGATTGGCCGTTCCAGGTGTCTTCTGCAATTTGATAGACCAAATCACAAGTGCTAGGGGCTAGGGGCCAGGTGCCAGGTGCGTTGAACCAAATGGCCTCCAAATCGCCGGCTTTGAATTTAAGGTGCTGATTATCTTTGCCCAGACGGCGGATATCAGAAATTTCCACCTTAAAGGTGGAAAAGACGGGGATGGGATTGCTAAGACCAAAAGGCTCAAATTCTTTGAGCCTGGCCATTAGCTCTTGGTCTATAGCAGTTAGCGAAATTTCTGCGTCGATGCGCTGCTTTTTGACTAAAAGCTTAGGATCTATTTTGGTTTGATTAAGTTTCTTAAGTAACTTGGGAAGATTGTCATTTGTGATCGTAAATCCGGCGGCCATGGCGTGACCGCCCACGTCAACCAGTAGATGCGAGACGGTGCGCAAGTGCTCGGTAATATGAAACCCGGGAATGGAGCGGGCGGATCCTTTGGATTCCTGTTCCCCTATCGAGATAGCGATGGCCGGACGGTAATATTTTTCTACCAGTTTTGCCGCCACCAAACCGATGACGCCCGGATGATATGACTTATCGGCGGCGACGATGAGACTTGACTCCGTAATTTCCGAAAGCGCATGAGTGACGGCGGAAAGAGTGGTGTCCTGACGGGCGCGATTGGTATCTCCCAGTTGTTTAGCCAATTGAATTGCTCTGGAAGGATCTTTGGTACACAACAGGCGCAGACTATCAATAGCGTGCTCTAGACGGCCGGCCGCGTTTAATCTGGGACCAATGATGAAGCCCACGTGGTACGGAGTTATTAAATACCTCACCCCCAGTTTGGCCTCCTCGAAAAGCGCCAGTAGTCCGGGGCGAGTGGTATGGTTTAGTTCCTCCAGCCCGTACTTGGCAAAGCTGCGGTTGGGACCTAAAAGAGGAACGATGTCGCAGATGGTGGCGATGGCTACCAGTGCCAAGTGCTCGGTGCTAGGGGCTAAGTAGTCCCTACAAAATAACCAGGTTAATCCGGCTGCACAGGAGGAAGTGGAATGCAGAACGCAATTGGCTTTTAGCCGCTGGTCGTTAGTCTCGTGGTGGTCGATGATAATAATGTCACATTTTTTATCCCGGCAGTATTTGATTTGTGCGTGGGCCACAATACCGTTGTCCACGGCGATAATTAATTTGGCGCCTTCGGCTAGACAGTGATCGATGCCTTTGATGGAGAGCCCATAGCCTTCTGACTCCCGGTGGGGAATGTGGGGAAAAACATTTTTATATTGGGAGTAGAGAGTTTCCCAGGCAATAGCGGTGGAACAAATGCCGTCTACGTCATAATCGCCGTAAATGGCGATCTTGTGGCCCTTTTTGATATGCGATTTGATTAATCGAATAGCGGGTTTAGAATCGAATGGGCTTTCTAGATCTTCGGGCCGAGTGGGATGAAAAAACTCGGTGATTTGTTTTTTGGTCTTTAGTCCCCGATTGGCCAGGAGGGTTTTTATAATATCCATGGTAAGATTTTACTATATGAGGTTGAAATTGGACGTACCTGAAAAAGTCAGAGAAATCCTGGATAAATTTGAGGGAGCGGGGTATGAGATTTATATTGTGGGCGGTGTCATACGTGATGCGATTTTAAATAAACCTCTTTATGATTGGGATTTCACGACGAATGCCACACCTGAACAAATACTGAAACTGTTTCCAGATGCGTTTTATGACAATAAATTTGGCACAGTAGGGATAAAAAATGGAGATGGACGACCATACGAAATTACTACCTATAGGACAGAAGAAAACTATACCGACAATCGTCACCCGGATAAAATCGCATGGGGAAGCCATTTGCAAGAGGACCTCTTGCGAAGAGACTTTACTATTAACGCATTGGCTTTAGACCATAAATTTGAACTGATTGACTTATTTGATGGATTATTAGATTTGAAAAATAAATTGATAAGAGCTGTCGGAAATCCAAATGACCGGTTCGGGGAAGACGCCCTGCGGATGATGCGGGCCATCAGAATCGGAGCCCAATTGGGATTTACAATTGAACAGGCAACCCTACAGGCAATTCAGGCAAATGCAGGCAAGATCAAACAGATTGCGGTGGAACGGGTGAAAGATGAATTGTTTAAACTGTTGGCCAGCGATTACGCGGCTGACGGATATATGCTGCTGCGGGGGGCGGGGCTGGCGGAACAAATTTTGCCGGAAATGGAAGAAACTTTTGGGGTGGAGCAAAAAAGTCCGGGACGGCACCATATGTATGACGTAGGCACGCATAGCGTGGAGTCTTTGCGTTTTTGCGTGAGCCTAGATCCGGTGACCAGACTAGCGACTCTGATCCACGATGTAGGAAAAGCTAAGACGCAGAGAATTTTTCCCGACGGACGGATTACTTTTTATAACCACGAAATGGAGTCAGCCAGGATTGCCGAAAATATGGCCACGCGTTTACGGTTTCCCAATGAAGAAAAAGATAAATTCGTAAGGCTGGTCAGGTGGCATCAATTTACCGTGAATGAGGATCAAACAGATTCGGCCATCCGGCGCATTCTAAAAAACGTAGGGTTGACTAACATGCCGGATATGCTGGCCTTGCGAGTGGCGGACCGGCTGGGAGGCGGGGCCAGAGCCACCAGCTGGAGATTGGAAGATTTCAAAAAAAGGCTGGTAGAAGTGCAAAAACAGCCATTTTCGATCCAGGATCTGAAGATAAACGGAAACGATGTAATGAAAATGAAGAAAATTAAACCGGGGCCGAAGGTGGGTAAATATTTGGAGGCGATTTTTAAAGAGGTGGAAAAGGGACTTCCCAACGAGAGGAAGGGGCTGCTGGAACGATTGGACAAACTCACATGAGTAAAAAAGAAGTAATCAGAAAAGCTTTACTTTTCTTATTAATCATTACTTCTATCTCGGGAGTGTTTCTTTATGTCCAAAAACTGGTGGGTTTGGCTAAAATACAGCAACTGGTGGCCGAATCCGGTGTCTGGGGGCCGGTGATATTGATCTTCCTGATTGTACTGACTCATATATTTGCACCAATACAAGGATCTCCTTTTGTCATATTAGGTTTTGCGCTGTTTGGTAAATGGACAATCATATATCTATCTCTAGCCACGGCCATCAGCAGTTTTACCAATTTTTGGATTGCCAGAAAGTTTGGAAGAGACCTGGTGGTGAGACTGGTGGGAAAAGGGGCGATGTCCAAAGTTGACCACATTGCTGCACATGAAGGGGTGAAAGTGCTGATCGTCATGCGGTTTTTTCAGGGATACATTTCGGATTTTATTTCCTACGCTGCCGGATTTACATCAATTAAATTTCCTGTATATTACCTGATCAGTTTGATTGTTCCCATTCCGTGGACGGTGATAATGTTTATTTTCTTTGATTGGCTCCCCCAACAACAAATCTTTGGGTGGATGCTAGCGTTGGGAGCGGTGTTTTTTGTTATTCCCCCGATTTACTATTATCTTAAGCATCGTTTTACAAAAAAACATATTGAGCATGTTTGAAAAACTCACCCTTTAGTCCCTCTCTTTGGTAAAGAGAGGGAAATTGTTTTTAACACCTCGCTTATATTTACTTGGACTTCTTCGTTCTTAAACTTTAAGATTCGGATGTTAAATTCGCGCAAATATCTTTCACGATAGGTGTCATATGTTTTCTTTTGTTCGTGAATTTTTCCTTCCACTTCTACACCTAATTTTGCCTTAGGACAGTAAAAGTCCATAACGTACCCATCAACACTGTATTGTCTGATAAACTTGTATCCCAACTTTCTGTTTCTTAGTTTATTCCACAGAACTTTTTCTGCCTCAGTGGAGTCGTGGCGAAGAAGTCGTCGTCTGGGTTTGAGAGGGATGGTGTTGTATCGCTGAGTCACAGTTAAAAACTCACCCCCATCCCCTCTCTTTAATCAAAGAGAGGGGAGGCGAGAGGTGAGTTATTCGCAATGATCTTGTGAATACATTTTCTAATTCTAGGCAATCTGTACTTTTCAAATCCAGGATGGTCTTTAAACCATTTTACATTTATAGGTGACGGGTGAGGTAGAACGAAGGTCATAACTCCATTTATATGTCTGAATTTGATGAATTTGACGGTATTTCCCATAATTTAAACTCACCCCCATCCCCTCTCTTTAATTAAAGAGAGGGGAGGCGAGAGGTGAGTTATTTTTTTCGCGATTCCCATAGAACTAGCAATGGCGCGGCGTTGAAGATGGATGAATAAGTGCCGGAGACGATGCCCACAAGCAGGGCGACCACGAACCAGCGGATGGTTTCGCCGCCAAAAAGAAGCAGGGCAGTCAGGGTGAGAATGACGGTCAGAGAGGTATTGAGGGAACGAACGAGAGTTTCGGTGAGGGAAAAATCAACGATTTCTGGGAAAGGTTTGTTATACATCTTGGGCAGATTTTCCCGCACCCGGTCAAAAACCACTATGGTATCGTGGACAGAAAAACCGATGACGGTTAAGAGGGCAGTCACAAAAAGAGCGTCAATTTCGACTTGATAAAAATGACCGAAGAGAGAGAAGAGGCCCAGGACGACCAGGGCGTCGTGCAAGAGAGCCACCACGGCGCTGATACCGAATTTCCAGGGAGAATAAGGCCTAGGAATCTGCCTGAAAGACCAGGCGATGTAGAGAATAATGGCCAGTGAAGCCAAAATTACGGCCAGTAAGGCTTTCTTGGCCATTTCCGCTCCCACCACCGGACCCACGGATTCAAAACGTTTTTCCACCACGTCTTTACCCAGGGCGGATTTAAATTTCTCGTTTTGGTCTTTGTCTAATTGTTTAAAACGCAGTAAATATGTGTTGTCCTGTGATGGTTGGATGGAGGATAACTCCAGATCTTGCTTTTTGGCAAGATCTTGGATATTGGAAATTGGAGATTGGATATTAGATATTTCGAGGAGGGTGCCGCCGGTAAAATCAATGGACAGACGCAGGCCATATTTAATCAGAGAAAAGACTCCGGGAATAAGAACCAGCAAAGAAATGCCAAAGTACAGCCATTTATATTTTATGAAATTAACGTGCATAGATCAGGCGTAAGAGAGTGCGGGTAACGGTAATTGACGTAAAGAGAGAAACGAGAATGCCTACGGCCAGGGTGAGAGCGAAACCCCGGACCGAACCGGTACCAAACCAAAATATCAAACCGGCAGTAATCAGAGAGCTGGCGTTGGAATCGCGGACGGAAGTCCAGGCCCGGTGAAATCCCAACTCCACGGCGGCTTTGAGAGGCCGGCCCCAGCGCAATTCTTCTTTCATGCGTTCAAAAATGAGAATGTTGGCATCTACGGCCATGCCGATACTTAGAATAAAACCGGCGATGCCCGCCAAAGTCAGGGTGATAGGAATAAGTTTGATTAAGGCTAAAAAAATAAGAATGTAAACGACCAAAGCCAGGTCGGCTAAGAACCCTTTGAGGCCGTAGTTAACGATCATAAACAGCCAAATGACGACCAGGCCCACGGCGGCAGCCACCAAACTTTTGTGAATAGATTCCACTCCCAGAGTGGCGCCGATGTTTCTTTGTTCAATAATATGAATTGGGATGGGCAGGGCACCGGCGTTGAGTTGAATAACCAGTTTTTTGGCCTCGTCGGGAGTGAAATTACCGGAAATAACCGCCCGGCCATCAGAAATTACAGATTGGACAGTGGGAGCGGTAACCAGCCGGTCGTCTAAGAAAATGGCCAGGGGCTGGCCGATGCTTTTGCTGGTAATATCTGCGAATTTTTTGGCGCCCTCGGAAGAAAATTCGAGGGAGACTACGGGCTGGCCGGCTATTTTGCCGCCGTTAAATTGAACTTGAGCCAAGCGCAGATCGCGGCCCGTGAGACCAATGGAAGTAAAATCAGCGGCCGAACTGGGAGTAGCCACCTGGGTGGCGCGGAATTCCAGTTGGGCGGTTTGGCCAATCAGAGAAATGGCCTGGTTAATATCGGTGATGCCTGCTAATTCGACTATTAAGCGATAATCAGATCCGACTTTGGAAGTTTGGATAATAGGTTCGGATACGCCCAGAGAATTGACCCGGCGCTCGATGTTGGTACGGGTAGCTTCCACCGCCGCCGCCCGGTCGGAATCGGGCAGGGCAGAAGTATCGGCTTGATAAACCAGGTGCACGCCGCCGGATAAATCCAGGCCTAATTTTAGGGATAAGTCCCGGTAAAAGGGGCGATATTGAGATGGAAGATTAAGGACCACCGCCAATAAAATCACCGTCAGAATAATAATATAAGAACGCATGGATTACTTTTTAGCCAACCAAATCCTGTTCGTCGCCAATAATTAAAACGCGGCTTTGGACGAGAATATCGGCCAAAAAGGGGTCGTGGCGGGTGCGGCGGAAACGAATCTCTTCAAGAGTCATGGGGGTGTAATTGATAGTTTGTTCACGGCGGGCTTCCTCGGCCCGGACTAAACTTACCAGTTCCGGCTGGGTAATGTCCCCCACTATCAACAGGTCTACTTCGGAAGGAGATTTGCGGGGCAAATGGCGGACGAAACGGCCGGAAAGCATGGCGACAACCACATTACCCAGGCGATTTCTGTTTTTGATGAGAGCGGCTCCCAAACCCGTGGACTTGGCCACCAAACTTAATAAGTCGGCATAATAAACATAGTCCTGGCGGAACCAATAGTAGAGGCGGTTGCCGCGCGGCTCTTTTTTGACCATGTTTAATAATTCCATGCGGGCCAGCTCCCGGCGGACGGCGTTGATCTCGTCGCCGGTTTTGCGCACCAAATCACGGACGTGGTACATTTGGGTAGGGTCGGCCAGGAAAGTTTCCAGAAGTTTGACGCGGGTTTTGGATATAAATAAATCCTTTAACATAGCCTTATCTCAATACCTCACCCCTGACCCCTCTCCTAATCTAGGAGAGGGGAACCTGTAAGGTACTGAAACTATCTATACCAGAAATTTTGAGTAATGCAAGTACCCAGTATACGAATACGTCCCACCTGGAAAGTGGGATTTGGAGGTTAAACGAATAAACTGGTCTATTATAATAGGCTATGGAAAAAATTCGGCAGTCTCAAAATTTTATAAACAATCCTCGCCTGGTCACAACCCTTCTGGACATGACAGATGTAAGTATGAATGATTTAGTGGTCGAGGTAGGACCTGGAACCGGAGTTATTACCAAACAGTTAACCGAAAGGGCCGGAACTGTAATTGTCGTAGAGCAGGACCCCGATTTGGCCAGGAAACTTATGCACAATGTGGCTCCAAACGTTCAAGTGATAACAGGTGACTTTCTGAATTACCCGTTACCCGATCACAAATATAAAGTTGTTGCCAATCTACCTTTCAATTTAACGGCAGATATTATTAGAAAGCTGTTCATGGGACAGGAAAATCAACCTGATTCGGCTTATTTAATTATGCAAAAAGAAGCGGCAGAAAAGTTTACCGGTAAACCCAAGGCGACTTTGACGTCTACGCTTTTAGGCATTTCTTTCAAGGTTTCCGTCTTAAATCGAATTAACCGGAGCGCATTTGTTCCCACTCCCAAAGTTGATGCAGCCTTTGTGGCATTTATAAAACGAGATAAACCTTTTGTTGATAAAAGTGAAATAAAGGATTTTCAGGATTTTGTGGCATATGAGTACATTCACACGCGACGGGGCATGGGAATAGGTGACTTAGACATATCACGCTGGGTTAACCTGTTTGAAGCTTTCAAAAAACATGTTCCTTCAGGTAAAAAGGCTATTGTCCGTGGGTCAATGGCAAAGTTGGCCAGAGAACAATCACGTCTTCCTAAACAACATAGGACTAGACGTTTATGGACGTGAGTATTCAATTTCGTTGCCGGAGGGGATGAGTTCAATCCAAATCGGGCCGCGGTTGAGTTGAACTTCTGCGCCGCGGGCATCAAAAAACTTGGTGCGGGTGGCAGGAGCGGACTTGGTCCAGGTGCCGGAAGTTACCTGGCCATCCTGGAAAAGAAGCATTTTGCCGGTGCCGGTAATCTCGTAAAGCAGGTGCAAGTGTTCATCCACCGGACCCGTCTCTTTGACAAACTGGATAATCACGTTTTTGGCGGCTAGGGGCGCGGAAGTGTTGAGATCAATGGTTTTGACACCGCCATCGGTACGCAAGTACGAATTGGTCTGGGAATCGTAATCCCAGGTTACATCGTAGTCGGGCTTATTACTCCAAAAGCCAAATTTGATAGGAGTAATACTGCCTTTGGAACCGGCGTCTTCTTTGAATTTCCAGGGAACAAATTTGAAATCCCACCCATCCCATTTACGCTTGGCGGCAACTTTGTACAGTTCATCGGTATAACAGGCCATGGTGTGCTCGTAGGCCACTTCTTTGTCCAGGCGGTTGGTAACGCGGTGGCAGGTTTTGAAGTCCAGGCCGAATTGGTCCAAGTCTTTGATTTTGTTTTTACGGATGAAACACAGAGCCTTGGCCCGCTCGTCCACGGTGGGATCGTCGCAATTACCGGCACCACCGACGTGATTATATAGCGCGTCATATTCGGGAACCAGTTTGGTGAAATAGATGCGGGCGCTTCTGACCGGGGCCAAGGTGACGTTATCGGCGGCGGCGGCACAATAAAAGATACCCATGTTCCGGGTAATCCCTCCCTCGGCTACGGCTTCATAAATAATATCCGCACTGCCTAAGCCGGAGAGGGGGCGGGAATCCACATGATTTTCGATTATGACAGCCAGGGGACGGCGGGTAGACCAGATATCTTTTTCCTGGACGGTGAATTTGGCTCCGTTTAAAGGACAGATCTCGGTACGGGGAAGGGCGGGGTCGATGCGGGATTTTTTGGCAGTGGGACTGGGGGAGCCCGCTGGTGAAATTAGTTTGGAACGAGAGTGGATACTAGAAAATAGAAAATAGGACAGACCCACAGTGAGAACGAACAGCGAGATTCCGGCTAATATAAATAATAATTTGGTTCTATTCATGACTTGAGCGCTTGAGCCAAGGCGGTTTTCTCTTCAGAGGAGAGTTCTTGATCAGCCTGGCCGCGGGTCACCTTCTTTGTATAAAAGCGGGCTACCCCGCGTCCGTGAAGGCTAGTAATAATTAAACCATCTCCGGAGTCGTTTAACAAGGCGATGACGAAACTTTGCTCCCCGCCGGTGTCGGAAAAGGGATTGAAGCGCACCAGGCTCCAGCGGCGCAAGCCGGATTTATCTGAAGATTTGTATTTGAGGAGCCTGTAAGCTCTGAAAGTAAAATAAGTGAGGATGGATGTCCAAAGCCCCAAGAAAAATAAAATAACAGCTTCCCAAAGAAGTGACATTGTAGCTAGTTTATGCTAGCATCGAGAGTATGTCAAAGGACTTGACAAGATCGGTATTTGTGACTATCCTAGCTTTGATTCTACAATTTAGCTTCGCTTGGTGGCTAAATACCCGAAATGGCTGGCAAATTGTGAATAGTATTTCTACAATTATCAAATGAAGAAAACAAGAAATGGAGAGGGGGTGACTAGTTGATGGCTTCGATGTACTGCGTAAAATGTCGTGCAAAAAGAGAGGACCCGAACGCTGTTAAAGTGACCATGAAGAATGGGAAACCAGCAATGAAGGGAAAATGCCCGGTTTGCGGCACCGGAATGTACAAGATTGGTGCGGCATAATCTCCTCCCAAAGCCCCGTAGACAATATCTGTTACGGGGTTTTTGGTGTCAGAAGATGAGACGTTTGAAAATCTCGTGGGTGGCGCGGATGTCGGAGTCGGGCTGATGGCGGGCGACGTGAATTCCTAAAAGTTTGGCGGTGTTGGCCAAATTGAGGCGCTCCATCTCAGTTGAGCCGTAAAACCTGGCGTAGGCCAGACTCCAGACTTCGATCATTTTATCGTCAAAAAAGTAGGGCAATTTTTCGGCTTCCAGGGCATGAATCAAGAAATTCCATTCATTTTGCACAGACCAGCCGGCCAGAATGCAATCAGGGGCAAATTGAGACAGCTCAACTAAGACCTGGCGCAAAGGGATGGCGTCGGCCCAATTTTGACGGTCGTAGCTGGTAATGCGCAGGGCATCCGGGTCGGCAGTGTCGAGGTGAGTGGGAAGAACTCTGATGTAGTAGGAGTTGGCAATATCAAATTTGGGCGGATAAGTAAGAAGGGCAGCTACTTCAATAATTTCGTGGCGAGACATGTCCAGACCTGTCATTTCTAAATCTATGAACAATACCGGGCGGTCTTTGAAAGCGGGGGTTCGGGAAAAGCGGGGCATCAGCGCAGATACGGGAGAACGGCGGTCAGACCGGTGATAATAAAGTAAAAGGCGATCAAGTAATTCAGGAGTTTGGGGAACATGAGAACCAGCAAGCCGAAAACGAGAGAGATAAGTCCCTGGAAAGCCGCTCGGTTGGTAAAGAGTTCAGCGGGGATCATAAAAGCATTATAAATGCCTGGAGGCTTGTAAGCCAGATTCTGTTTTGAGGCGACAATCTATCTAATGCCCTCAAGCTTTCGAGTATTGGGAGTAGCGGCCCACTCGGATCGGAGGTTGCAGCGGAGAGGATTGCCTCGGCCAAAGGCCGACCAGCTTTTGGCTGGCGTTTCACATTTCTCGTCTCTGTTGCTCTAACTGGCAGTCACCTGCCCCCGCTTGCGCGGGGCATCCTGCTACTTGCTGTCTGGACTTTCCTCCCCGCCATAGGCGGGGTAGTCGCCCATCCTCCAGGCAAGTGTCAATTATACACTACTTGAAATACTCTAGGCCTATGGTATGAATGACAATAATAGAGGGAAGGGCTAAAATAGCTCCGGCGGGACCGGCCAGGCGGAAACCGATCATCAGGCCTAAAATGCTAATCAGGGGATTGACTCCAACGGCTTTTTGCATGATTTTGGGGACCAAGAAGTTATTCTCGGCCAGTTGAACCAAAAAGTAGAGCGAGGCGGTGGCCAGGGCGGTTAAAGGATGAATGGTCAGAGCCACCAGGACAGCCGGGACGGCGGAAATGATGGGCCCGATGTTGGGAACGATTTCCAAAATGCCGGCCAGAATCGCCAGAGGCAGGGCGATTTCCACTCCCAATATGGAGAGGCCAATATAGGTGAAGATGCCCACGGCCAGCATGAGAGTCAGCTCTCCCCTGACCCAACTGCCCAAACGGCACTCGATTTCGTTGATAATCTTAGAAATTTTGGCGGGCTTGTCTCCTCCCCAAATAAACGCGAGGTATTTGTTTAAGTGTTTATGCTCTAACAGGAGGTAAAAAGTCATGACTAAGGTGGTTAAAACAGCCAGCAGATTACCAAAAAGCCCGACGGTGAATTTGAGAAGATTTTCGGGCAAGGTGCCGATTTGGGACAGTAGCTCTCTGGTGATGGCCTGCTGGTTAGCGTTAAAAAGCTCGACCTGGGAAATAGCCGCAGGGATTAAACGGATAAGGCGGCCGGTTTGGTCTACCAGGGCCGGCACGACTCCGGCGATAATCAAACCAACGGCCGTCCAGACTACGACGTAGACAAACAAAATGGCAACGCCTCGGGGGAAACGCAATTTTTCCAAGCCGTCGACGGCGGGGTTGAAAGCAGACATAAGGATAAGGGATACAAAAAGCATGAGAATAATCTCGCGGACTTGAAAAATTACCCATAACGAGAGCAGAAAAAGAACGGTGAAGATGATGGTACGGTGAGAGATTTCGATTTTCCTGGGCATACTATCGATTATTATACCAGTTTTGCACAAGTTCTAATGTCAAACCAAGTAATGTGGGGTTGTTTCTTAAACCAGACTAATTGCTTTTTCATAATATTTATTTCTTTTTGTTTATAAGACGCATCGAGTCCTCTTTCTCTAACCCTTTCTTTTATTCTTTTAATTAATTCTTCTTTTGAGGCAGTTAATCCTATCAGGACGTACCTCACCCTTAATCCCTCTCCTAATCTAGGAGAGGGATATTGCGCTATTTCTATCGCTCTTATCAATCTCCTGGGATTATTTTTATCCGAATTATTTAACGAATCAGCTTTTATTGAATCTATACTCTTTAAATAATTAAACAATTCAGAAACAGACTTATTACTTTTTCTCAAATCAATATCTTGGGGGATATCGACATCCGGTAAATTTTCTACTAATGCTTTTATATATAACCCGGATCCGCCCACCACAATTGGCAATTTATCACGTGCTAATATATCAGAAATCGCATCAAGTGCTAATCTTCTCCATTGAGAAACACTAAAGTCTTGTCCCTGATCTATCACATCATATAACCACACTCGTATTCCTGAATTTTTAATTACATCTTTATCTTTTCCCGTTTCTAAATCATTACCAATATAGACTTGTCTCGAATCAGCAGAGACCAATTCACCATTGAATTCTTTAGCCAATTGAAGTGCGAGCTTGGTCTTTCCGGTGGCCGTCGGCCCGCAAATTATCAAAACTTTATCCATGAGAAGAGATTCTTTTCAAAAGATTCTGGCCGTCAAGTTTGCGAGTTTTCAGATCGTATTTTTCAGCCCGATCAATAACTTTCTGGGCCCACAATTTTGCATTTTTATTGTCACTAGCTGCCAAATACCATTCAGACAAAATCATCTCAGGAGTACTCATCCAGACTTGTAATCTCATCGTTGATTCTTTCTGGGTAATAGCGGTTAAATTTTTCAGAGAATTCTCTAAATCACTCTTTGCTCCTGGCATATCATCTAACATAATTTTTATTCTACCTAAGTGCGCTAGTAAATATGCATACTGTGAGTCATCGCCAATTTGTTTTGCTAACAAAAGTGCTCGTGCTACTTCATCTTTTGCCTTTTTCCAGTTACCTTGTTCACCAGAAATCTGCGCCATTTTAAGAATAATCGTCGGTCGTCCGTCCCCAGTCGCCAAATCAACCGCTTTAGAGAATAAATCATAAGCAATCGTCTGTAAAAGTTTATTTTTCCAATGATGTTTGTAAAGTAATTTAAATGTTAAACCCAAATGTCCATACCCTGCAGCTTGTCCCTCGCGATCTCTCACGAGTTTTAACCAAATAATTGCAAATCCGAGAATTGGAATTGAGAGAAGTATTGTATGCGGGTTTTCCCTGACTCTTTCCCCCAGTGATAAAAGTCGATTTCCTTCTTGTGCATTTTTGGACATAGCTATGCCAGGTCCCGGCCTGTAAAGACCTCCCTAATGATATCCTCGATTTGCGGCTCTTCGATATTCAGGTCGGCTACGGGGAAGTTTTGTAAGAGTTCGGCGGCGGCCAGAGAAGCCGAGGCGCGCTTGACGGAAATGACGGCTTTGGGAAAATCAAATTCTTTGACTATCCCTATAGTTTTAAGGTCTTTTTGGTCCACGGGTTTGCTGAAAATAGCAGTAATCAGTTTGTGGTTGGCGAATTTTTTGATGATTTCATCTAAGGCTCCATCAAAGAGAATTTTGCCTTTATCGATAATAATTACCCGCTTGCACAGCTCTTTGACATCGTCCATGTAGTGAGAAGTAAGGATGACAGTGGCATTGTAGCGTTTGTTATACTCCTTGATGAAATCGCGCATTTTCTTCTGCATGACCACGTCTAATCCAATAGTAGGCTCGTCCAGGAAAAGGATGCGGGGAGAGTGGATGAGGGCAGCGATAAGCTCCATCTTCATCCGCTGGCCCAAGGACAATTTGCGGACTTGGATTTTGAGAATGTCTTTGACCTCGAGCAAATCCACCAGTTCATCCAGAGTTTTTTTATATTTGTCATCCGGGACTTCGTAAATTTCTTTGTTTAGGATAAAGGACTCAATAGCCGGCAGATCCCACCACAGCTGGTTCTTCTGGCCCATGACCAGGGAAAACTGCTTTTGGAAAGCGGGCTTTCTGTCCCAAGGGGTGTAGCCTAAGACTGAAACTTCACCAGAAGTGGGATAGAGTAAACCAGAGAGAACTTTGAGAGTAGTGGTCTTGCCGGCGCCGTTGGGGCCGATGAAGCCGATCAACTCACCCTCGTCAATGGTGAAGCTGACTCCGTCCACAGCCTTGACGTCGTAATATTTACGGTGAAAGAGAGATTTTATGGATCCCGCCAGTCCCGGCTCCTTTTGATGAACCTTGTAGTATTTCTTGAGTTTGGTGACAGAAATGACGCTGTCCATACTTTTATTTTACTACGAACTGGCGGAGGAGGAGTGGCGGAGGGTGTAGTTTTGCAAGAGGGTGCTATACATCTGGGCCGTTTCGGCGTCTGTTACTGCTTGATCGAGGTGGTTTAACAATTCTCCGATATATCCGGCGAGCGCAGAGCTGTCCACTTCTTCTTTTCTACGTAAAACTTCTTGGGCAAAACGGGAAGCGACAGTAGGCGACCCGCGCTGAAGACTTTGGGATACTCTCTTTAGGTCACTGGCGATGGATTGGAGAACTAGTTTGTTATTCATACATGGCTTTAAAAAAATATTTTGTCAGATCCTCGAATTTAGCACGAAGTGCGGGGTCAAGAATTTCGTTGCTGGTGTTACCTTGAGACGGACGGATATTGATCATAGAATTTCCATCTATGGTCAGAGTTTCTAAATCCATTCCGCCTCCCCAAAGATCAATTTGGTGTGACCCCTGATCCAAAAGTATTCTTTCAGATTCGAAATGGCGGTCACAGCCGGCGGAACAAACTTTGTTCTTTACATCTATAACAGTCTTGATATATACATCAAACTGTTCTTGAAGTCTTTTAATTTCCTCTTTAGTAAACGGCTCTGATTTGGTAATGATCATGGTTATATTCTACTATGAACTGGCGGAGGAGTAGTGGCGGAGGGAAAACATAAAGACCTGGCGGCTAATTATGAAGGAAGTGATGGCAAGAGTTAGAGAGCCGATTATCCAGACTGGCTCCCATTTACCCATGAGCACTTCTGAGGGGACGGAAGAAATAATAGCTAGTGGAACTAAAGCATAAAGAGCAATCTGAGAAACATTTTTAATGGCTTTAGCTGGATATTTAGTGATATTAACAATCGACCAGTAAAAGTCGGTGACAGAATTTATCTGAATAAATCTGAAGGCCAGTGACTGAATAAGAGTGAGTATGGAAAATAGAAATAGCATGGAACTGGTGAGAAGAACAATGTATCCGATGGTGTTTGGTAACAAATTCTGGGGATGAAGCTGCAAAACGGAATAGATAATTAACAAAATGGCATTGGGCGTAACAATCAAATCTTCAATATCCACCCAACGAAACGCGCTCTGAAAGAGAATATTGAGCGGTTTAGCTAATTTAAAGTCGAACTCTCCTTTTTGAATCTCTCGGCTAAACCCATACATAAACGGAAAGAAAGTGAGTGATCCTAAACCGGTAATGAGGGTTCCAGTTCCTAGAACCAACAATGACTGATATTGACTCCAGCCATTAATTTGGGCAACGTTTGTGTAAACTAGTTTGAAGAAGATAATTAAAGTTAATAGGGATATAGAGTGGACTGCAATCCAGGTGAGAAAATTTCCCTTGTGAGTCATTTCACTCATAAAGCTCATTTTGAAGATATTGAGATAAATTGAAAGATATTTTTTAAAAGTTTTCATAACTTACCTTCCACTGGCATCAAACTGACTTAGGCCCTTGGCCCAAACTAATTTATTTAAGACAACCACCAGGGCCAGCCATAAAACAAGAATCGCAAATCCCAAAATCGACTGGCGGATAGCCACCTGACCGAGGGCTAGTTGAACAGGAAAATACGCTAGATATCTAAATGGCAAGTAATGGGAAAATGCGTCAAGGGTTGGCGGAAGAAAAATCAGTGGGATAAGTTCGCCGGAAAAAAGGCCGCCGAAATTAAAAATCAAAGCGTTGAAACCGTGAACTCGTTTAAACCAAAAGGCCAGACCGGCAATTAAGAAAGCCAGATAAAATTTTACCCCGACGGCTAGTGCTACTGAAATTGATAATAAAATTGCATTAGAAACTGAAATCTTGAAACCAGTGAATCTGCCAATCAATAAGATTAGAACTATTCCTAAAACTAGTCTGGTAATTTTGTAGGGAAGCTCGAATAAAAAATGTTTTAGGATGTAATTGTACGGACGAAGTAGATCAATGGCTAAATCACCCTCCCAAATATCGTCGGCTATGGGGCGGAAATTAGAAAAAGTAAGGGCGCCTATAATTGAGATTAAAAGATAATAATTGCCTAAAGAAAATCCGGAAATAGTTCGGGAAGGATTTGAACCAAGGATGGCGGTCCAAAACAGATATAGGATTAAGGTAGAAATAATGGCCCCAGCGGTGGACCACACGAAATTTAACCTGTATTCCAAGAATTGTTGAAAGCCCATTTTAAAAAACTGCCAATATTTCTTCATGGTCCAATTTTAATGCAAAAAGCGACGTGATGATACGCCGCTTTTAATAGCGTCTGATCTATTGTGACGGAGAAATTTACTTGACAGCCTTCTTTAAGGTCTTGCCTGGAGTAAAACGGGCGGCCCGATGGCCTTTGACGATCTTGCGCTCATGCGTGCCCGGCACAATGACCGGTTTGTCCTTGACACTCACCACCTTGAAAGTGCCAAAGCCCGATAAAACGACTTTTTCGCCTTTAGATAGGGCTTTTTTGACCTCCTCTAAAAAGGTGTCCACGGCTTCGCGGGCGGCCTTCTTGGTCAAGTGAGCTTTACGGGCTAGAAGATCGAACATTTGTTGTTTTGTCACTTAATAATCACCTCCTCCTTTTCCCATGTTATAGCCCAAATATAATACCTGTGCGCTGTTTGTCAAGAGGAGAATTATTTAGCTTTAGTTATATCAGTCGCCCTAACTTCGCGGACGGCGGTAATTTTGATTTGGCCGGCGTATTGGGCTTCTTTCTCCAGCCGCTCGCGGATTTTGGCAACCAAAATGGTCAGGTCGGAATCGGAGACTTCGTCGGGGCGGACCATGACCCGGACATCACGACCAGCCTGGAAGGCAAAGACTTCGGCCACGCCCGGGAAAGATTTGGCGATGTCTTCGATGGTTTGCATGCGTTTGACGTAAGCGTCGTGGGGTTCATAGCGGGCGCCGGGGCGGGATCCGGAAATGGCGTCGGCTACCCAAACGATGCGGGAAACGTGAGAGGAAAAAGATTTATCTTCGTGGTGTTCGGCCACGGCGTTCACTACCGGCTCCGGCAGGCCGTGTTTTTTCAAAAGCTCAACCCCCAGCTGGACGTGGGTCCCCTCTTCTTCGGTCACAACTTTGCCGATGTCATGCAGCAGACAACCTAGGCGGACGTGCTCGATGTCCGGAGCAGATAGTCCTAATTCCTGGGCGATATGCACCCCAATCTTGGTTTCTTCGATGGTGTGGATTCCCAGGTTTTGGCCGTAGGAAAAACGGAAGCGGTAGCGGCCGATGATTTTGACTAAATCGGGATGGAGATTGTAAACGCCGCAGGCGGAGCAAATTTTGCGGCCTTCCTCCACCAGAATGGCGTCCATTTGAGTACGGGTATGAGCCACCACTTCTTCGATGCGGGTGGGAGTAATGCGGCCGTCGCGGATGAGAATTTCCAGGGAACGGCGGGCTATCTCGCGGCGCAGAGAGTCAAAAGAAGAGAGGCGCAATGAGTTGCCTTCTTCCAGTTCAATTTCTACTCCGGTGGCTTTTTCGAAAGCGGCGATATTACGGCCGCCCTGACCGATAATGCTGCCTTTGACCGAGTCGCTGGTTAAAGTAATGGTGGAAATCGTGTATTCGGCGACGTAATCGGTGGCGCCGTGCAGCATGGCGTCGATAACGATGTCTTGGGCTAGTTCAGAGGCTTTGAGTTTAAATTCCTGTTCGGCCTGTTCCAAACGCTTGGCCAAGTCTTGGGCTACATCCATAAAATGAAAGTTTAATAGTTAACATGGTCGTCATTATACCTCTTTTTCAAAATCTGCTCAATGACATCCCAGGAAAAGCCGCGGGAAGCCAAAAACCTAGCGGCTTGTTTCCAACTCAAGTTTTTCTTTTTTGAGAGAGCTTGTCTGGCCAATTCTGGCTCACTAATTTCTAATTTCAAATTTCTAATTTCTAAACCTTTGCGTTTGAGTTCAAATGCCAGGAGTTTTGCAGACATAGGACGAGCACGCAGACGGGATTCCTGATACCAAGCTGCAAAAGCCGCATCGTCAATGAATTTAAGATCTTTAAGTTTGGTAATAGCCGCGGCAACATCAGACTTCGGCCAATGGCGGGCCAGATGCTCAGAGACCTCTTTTTCGGAATAGGGACGGCGAGACAAGAGCCGTAAACCGGAGTTGAGGGCTGAATTATTCTTCTTCAATTTCTCCCATTTGTTTGGGGAGAGCTTTTTTGGAATCATGGGCGGTTTTCCAGATGGCATCTTCAATTTGTTTGGCGACTTTGGGATTTTCATTTAAATAAATCCGGACGGCTTCCCGACCTTGACCCAAGATGGCGTCCCCATGATAAATAAAGGCGCCCTTTTTAGTAAGTATTCCTAATTCTAAACCAACGTCGATCAGACCGCCGGCTTTGGAAATCCCGCCGTCATTTAAAATGTCAAATTCGGCCACCGAAAATGGTGAAGCGACTTTGTTCTTGACGATCCGGGCCCGGTGGCGGGAGCCAATGACTTTATCCCCGTCTTTGAGAGTTTCTATTTTCCGGGTATCCACGCGGACGGAGGAATAAAACTTGAGGGCCATGCCGCCGGTGGTGGTTTCCGGATTGCCAAACATGACGCCGATTTTCATCCGCAATTGGTTTATAAAGATAACTACAGTGTGGGATTTGGAAATGGCGCCGGTGATTTTTCTCAGCGCCTGAGACATCAGGCGGGCCTGGACACCCATCATGGCATCGCCCATTTCCCCTTCTATTTCGGCCCGGGGAACCAGGGCGGCCACGGAATCGATAACAATGACGTCCAGAGCGCCGGAGCGGATGAGAGTCTCCACAATTTCTAAAGCCTGCTCGCCGGTATCCGGCTGGGAGATGTACAGATCGTTGAGTTTGACGCCAATAGCTTCAGCCCGGGCCGGGTCGAGGGCGTGCTCGGCGTCGATAAAAGCGGCCTGGCCGCCTAATTTTTGGGCTTCGGCAATGCAGTGCAGAGCAACCGTGGTTTTTCCCGATGCCTCGGGACCGTAAATTTCTGTCACCCGGCTCCGGGGGAACCCGCCCACGCCCAGAGCTAGATCGAGGGCGATAGAGCCGGTAGGAACTACGTCCACAGTCATTTTGTCGGTCTTGTCTCCCAGTTTCATAATCGATCCCTTGCCGAATTGCTTCTCGATCTGTTCCATAGCGATTTTAATCGCCTGAAGTTTTTGGTCAGTGGCCATACCTGCCCTCAATATACAGCCGAAAAACTAAAATGCAAGGGTTACTTTGCCTTGGGCAGGTACCACAGCCAGCCGAGAGAGTAAAGAAGAAGTAAACCGAGTTGGATAATGCTGGAGACTTTTGCTGCAGGAGAAAGGACAGAGACGGCGCTAATCAAAATGGGCAAAACCGAAGCATGGAGAACAAGTTTGAGCGAATCCGGGATGCTAATTGCGCGTTTGATGAGGCGGGAAACCACCCAAATTAAAAGAGTGGAGATAGCTATGCCGCCGATTTTCCAAATCCAAGTAAAACTGGTGATAAAGACAGCGGCCAGAAGAATGGCGGCAAAACCTACGCCGAACACGGAGAGCTGATTGCGTTTAAGCCAATCTAAAATCACAGGCTTAGTGAAAGTTCCGTCGGGGAAATCTTTAAGGGGATAAATGCGAACATCGGCGGTGTCTTTTTTGGCCACAATTCTATCTTCTAAAATCAAGATGCCGGCGGGATATTTGTCCAGATCTTCCAGTTTGCCGGTGGTATTGAGAATAAAAACAAATTTGCCGTCGCCGGCAACAAAGGGCTGTCTGACTGTCGTTGAGGCAAGGCCATTTCTGATAGTTAAGTCGATATCCGGAATTTGGCCTGCAAGCAATTTTGGCAATTGGGGAGCGTAGTAAGTGAGAGCGGCAATGGCCAGAATAACGCCGATAGCGGCGATGAGAAAGAGATACTTGGTCCAATACCAGAGAGCCTGGCGGACAGTTTTTTTGATTATGATCTGGCCATACTTTAAATCCTGCAAACTGGCCAAGGTTTCTTTGAAAGTGGCGATCATATTTGAACCGTGCCAAAAACTTTGTCAAATTTTTTGAAATCTCCAACTATGCTGTCCATGGTTTCACTTATAGAGCCGAATCTCTGTTCCATTTTATGGGCAAATTCTTTAAATTCTTGCTTGAACTCCCCGAAATCAGTCTGGAGAAGCCTGAATTTTGTCTCTAAGTTTCCCATCGTTTTGCTCATACGCTTACTTTAATTAAAAATGGTAAAATCTGCAAGTACGAACTCGGGGCGGAGTTTGACGGTAGAATGCGCGCATGGGGTGCGTGTGGAGGCAGTTCAATTCTGCCCGCCCCGACCAAGTCGAATTTTTGGCGGCGCCCGCCTCCGCCGCCAAAAAATTGTACGGTTCCTGCCAGCTAAAACGCACTTTTTTATCGGATAAAAGAAAGTTCGCGCCGACTTTTTTGAGGAAAACGAATAATTCGCCAAAATTTTGCGTTTCCGCAATAATTTTGGCTTCAGAACAAGATAAAATAAATTCCCTCGCCGGTTCGAGCCAAAAACTGATATAATATTACTCGAAGATACTAGTCAACGCAAATCTTATGGGAAGGTTAGAACAAGAAATTAGATTTACTCCAGCCGAACAAGATTTGTTTGAACTGCAGAGGAAAACTGTGGAGGAATGGGATATACCTCAAGATATTCTTGACCAAGCTCACAATCTAGTGGAAAAAAGAAGAGCAGAAGTAGGAAAAGGTTACTTTGCACTCGCAAGGAAGTCGCAACAACCTACTGGATCGTTACATTTTGTCGCTTGGGAAGAACGTGTCAGTAATGGTGAGATATTCGGAAATGTTGGCACAATCACTGTGAGTGAAGACCAAGAAGAAATACAATGTGGTTTATGTGGAGGTTGGTTTAAGGTATTGAATGGTGCCCATTTGCAAACTCATGGATTAGAAGATGGCGATGCGTACAAAAGTCTTTTGGGGCTTAATCGAAACCAAGCCTTGTGTTCCCCAAAATTCAGTGCTTTACAACGCGAAATTGCAATAGAAAATGAAAATGAGCGAAATATTAGGGAGACGCGTGTGCCTTTTGTCCAAGGTTTTGATCCAAGAAGAACTGATACAAGAAGGCGACAATTTGGAGAGGATAGAAGACGACTTTTTGAAGAAAAAAGAACACGAGGAGAACTCCCCTCTGGTCGTACTTCAGATCGCCCCGAAATTAGACGACTGAGTGAAGGAGGACAATTCAGTCTTTATGGAAATAATTATTATTTCGGTAGAACAGCGAATGGAAACGTAAAAATAACGATATCTGGGGATGAAGTAACAGCAGAAGGTTATGTAAACGGCGAACTTGTAATAAAAACTTACCAAAGAAAGGATCTTTAATGTTAGAAACAGTGAATAGAAAAGTGAAACGGTACATTAAAAACAGAGGAAAGAAAAGAAAAATAAAAAAGGAAAAGAAAGTTCGCGCCGACTTTTTAAAAGATTTTTCGAAAGCGCGAGGGGCAGAAAGTTGCCGCACCTACCGCTTTTGTTGAAAATAAGTTCGAACTTTTTTCAGGAGGGCCGACCAAAAGAGAAAGGGAGTCTGTCGAAGTGGAGGCGCTCCGTGCGCCTGCCTTGCCGGCAGGCAGGCCGCCGCCCGCACGGAGCGCCGAGAAGCCCTTTTTATATTCCGCCAAGAGCTACCGGAAAAAAGAACGAAAGAAAACGCAAAAATTTTACCTGTCCGCCTCTGGCGGAAAGAACTTTTATACAACTTAAATGGCGCAACCGGCGGTCTCAACAAGAAATTGCTTTCTGTTGTCCGATTGCGCCATTAAAAAAGCAATTTCTAAAATTGTTAAGACCAATATTAATATATCAAAAATCTAATTGAAAACACAAGTGGGAAAAACCACATTTTAATACTTGATTTTCAAAAATATGATATACTTTTATTTGGAGGCAAAAATGGAAAATCAGATACGCGTAGGTGACCAAAATACACAGCAAATCGGCCAAGATCCGGCTAGTCAACCAATCCAAATTCCAAAAAAATCCAAACTAAACTATTGGCTGGTTTCAACTGTTCTTTTGTTAGTGATTCTTTTAATTGGCGCTGGCTGGTTCATTTGGAATTTGAAAAGCAAAAATCAAATTATTGTAACTACTCCAACTCAAGTACCAAATTTAATTCCTACCGCAGTAACTGGAACTGTTATACCAGAAGTAAATTACTTTACAGCAAGATTATTGGATGAATCTGAGAAAATAGCTTTTGTAAAAGATAATGAAATTTGGACAAGTGATATAGATGGGAAAAATACCAAAAGGTTAATAGCACCAACCTCTTCAACCTATAAACCATCGTTAGATTCAATTGCTTGGTCTCCCGATGGAACAAAGATAATTTTTTTCGCTAATTATGATGTTTATGAGAGCAATTTGAAAATATCACCTTTGACAGGAGCCTACATTTATGACAGCCTGTCGTCAAAAATATATTTTATGGGGCGAGATGGTATTTTAGATTTTTTTAATTCCTGGTCATGGGACGGAAAAATGATTGCCCTTCTTACTGATACCAAGATTGGCAATGGCGAATTAAAAATAATTAATTTAAGTACCTGGCGAATAAAAACTATTCCTTTAAATACTAATCAACGACGGACAGGACCAATGTACTGGGATAAAGAGAATAGAATCTATTTTATTACATATATTCCTATAACTTATTGCAATACGGTAACCTCAAATTGTCAAATTGAAAACGAAACTAAAAAGTCTAGCACTAACAGCATAGTTAGGATTGATATTAATAATCCAAATAATCTACAAGCAGTTTTTACCAGAAAGTTTACCGATGGTGGTATAACTAACTTTTTTATAAATCCTCAAAGAAACACAACTATTGTGGTTGGTAATGAAGGATATAATAATGCTAAAATTAAAGTATTCGAAGTTGATTTAAATTCTCTGGCTATTTCGGAATTGCCCACTGGAAATAACTGGTTTGGCAACGAAGCATTTGAAACATTTATTAGATACTCTTTTGATAAAAAGCATGCTGTTATTGTTTCTGCAGCGGGCCCTAGTAATTGGTACTCTGTAGTAAATTTAAGTGATAATAATTTTTCAGATGCGGTTATTAAAACGAGTCCTCAATATATTTTCGAAGGTTGGTATTCAGCTGATCAGATTCTTGTTACTGAATATGATTCTGGAAAACAAGATAATTTTTTAATAAATATTAATACTTTACAAAAACAAGGCTTCGTCCTCGATTATTATCAAGTTCGTATTCGTCCCTTTTAAGAAATTAATAATATTACAATTTCTGGTATAATACACTTTTACAGTAAGAACATTAGAACTTTTTATGCACGAATTTATTCAACTGCTTTCTTATTGCACGAGGAAGTTCTAGTCCATATAGGGGCGAGCTGAATAAGGACACTCGCCCGAAGGGCGAGAGAATCGCGCGCAAAAAATAACGGAAGCGAGGCCGCCGTGGGCGGCCGAGCTAACAGCTTTGAAATTCGGTTCTAACTTTCTAGTCCTGAGTGGAATTGAAGGATTGTAAATCTCGACCAAGTTGGGTTATAATTAGGGTATGCGGAGTTTGAGAATCTTATTAGTAATTTTTGTTCCTCTCATCTCCATACCCTTCTTAATATACTTCTACCTCTTTGTGTGGATTACATCTATTGATGGCTATCCTTATTACTACAGAGATAAGTTGGGTGTCATTTATACTAATGAAGCCACGGGTTGTTTTGATATATGTTTTATTCCAGTATATAGAAAGCTATCTGGTGTGGATACTAAATCTTTTGCTGTACTTCATACAAAAGGGGGAAGATCTACCCCTTATGCGAAGGATAAATACAGAGTGTATTACGATGCTAAACCCATACAAAACGCTGATGCGGTCTCATTTATTCTTATTGACGATACCTTTTCGAAGGACAAAAACACTTATTATGTGTACGGAACCGAAATAAAAGAATTTCTTAAAGGGATAGACCCAAATTTGGTGCTAGACAATAAACATCAAGTTCAGTTAATAGAGATCGGGTACAATCCACCTTTCTTTTTCAAAATTCAAAATAATAACCATGTGTATAAAGTCTATTATGTGCTTGATCAGAAAATAGAGCAAATTAACTAGGTTAAGCTTAAACTTTTACTGAAGACCAAAATTCGCTAAAGCCATGGCTGGATTTGGGTGAAGGACTATCGTTTGGGGGATTGGCGCTTGCGGCGGGATTTGCCGCCCATGCCGATCATGCGGTGTTGGCGGGTGCGGGCGTGTAATCCCACCTGAAAGGTGGGATTTTATATTATAAAGTATCTCGTATTACCGTGAGGGATCCAGGCGATTGTGACGTCTGCTTTCTTCTTTGTCTTTTTGAATAACACGTCTAACCGCTTAGCGTGCGCAATGACTTTACCCGTTTTCTTGCTTTTGGCTACATACCCGGGACCGTACTCTTTAATAAGTGAAGAAATATTTATGGGCTTCATAACAGTACCGCCACTATACCCATTCTCTCCATATTTTGCAACACACTTTTGCCGCGCCGGAGCTGTGAGCCGAGCAGGGTGAGGTGCCCTACCTAAGAAAATTTAGCAACTTTCATGCGGTCGCATTTTAGTTGTCAATGCTAAGGCTGTTCCACCTTTAAGGTGGAAGGTCGAACTTGTTCGCGAACCCATTGTGCTAAACTTAAATTAATTACTATGCGACAGGTACTTGTTGATAAACGAAGAAGAATTATTAGAAACGAGGAAGAGGTCCGGTTTTCTAGTCCCCCAGCCTTGCATTTTATAGTTATTACGGCCAGAGTAAAAAGCGAGAAACAGATTTCTACCAAAGCCACCGACGACGAAGATCTGATTATTAAGATTGATAATAAAGTTTTCCCATATCTAACTGATTCAACGAGATTAGTTGATTCACCAGCGGCTTTCTCTGGGGGTCAGTTACATAACTTACTCAAGACAATCTATTTTTTGACTTTTCTGGAAGGAAAAGATCATACTATTATTTTCTCGACAGATAAACCTGATAACACTGCCGTCTTAGAAAATTTGGAGGTTTATTCTTTAGATCAAACCGATGAACTAGTTCTGGAAATAGAAAATCAAGCTGAAGACGGCGACCGCCGGCCGTGGATTACTTATGTATTAGTTGATTTAAGCCTGAAAAAATTCTCTCCTGTCTTTGTTCTGAAAAGAAGATTTATTGACAGTGATGATGTCAAGGTAATCGTTGATGGAGAGGTAAAGAGGAATAATCGCAGCTTGTTGCACAAATTTTGGTACTTCATTGCCTCTCGCTTTGGAGGCGAAACTCAAAAAGAAGTTTTCGCTGTCGAGTTGCCGCCACAGCTTCACTACATCGAATTCTGGGCAGATAGGATGCCTACGCTCAAAAGTATTACTTTTTCCGGTATAAAGAAAGTTCCAACTGAAACCATTGAGAAAAAGATTGTCGGGAAAGCACAAACTCTAGGTTTGGATCCGGAACTAATGCTTAGGATTGCCAAACGAGAATCTCAGTTTAATCCCAGAGCAACTTCACCAAAGGGCGCCAAGGGCATTTACCAGTTAACTGATATTACTATCAAACAGATTGAAAAATTGGGTTTTGTCATCAGCGACCCCTACGATATTGACCAAAACATCACCGGCGGAATGATGTATTTTAAATGGTTGTACGAGTTGTATGAAGGAAAGACTGATCGGTTAGAAAAGACACTGGCCGCCTGGAACTGGGGTCTGGCTAATTTTTCTCGGGAAAAACCCCTGAATTGGAAAATACTTCCGGCAGAAACTAGAGAGTTTATCAGATACGTCACGGGTAAATGAAATTGCTTAGTCTTTTCGTTATAACCTTTGGATTTTTACTAGCCGCGAGTCGCGGAAGTTGGCCGTCACTTTCAAGTTTGAGTATCGACTTGGACTGGGACGGCCGGGAAGAAAAATTATTGATATATTCGTCCTCGTATCTCTCACTTGATCCCAGGACGTACCTATTTATTAATTATAATCCCATACCTAGACTCTCATTAAAGGGACACTATCTTGAGAGCAATATTCATGAAATAAAACCCGGCGAATTTATACTGGAGGTGCAAACTGTAAGTGGAAAAAGCGTTAACTCTTTAGTTTATTTCTATCGCCAGGGAAGTCTCAGGAGAATTCCCGTCTCCACCGAAAATAGTCCGTATTACGAGGGTGTGGTTAGCCGGAACGAACCTGAATTTAGAGACACGGATGGCGACGGTATTCAGGAAATGCTGGTTTATTATCGCCATTTTCCTCCGGATTTTAAGCGAACAGTAGAGATTTACAAGTTGAATGGAGAGACATTTAAAAAGATTAAAGAATATGAAGAATCAACACCGGAAGTGTATCTTTAAATTTAGCAACTTTCATGCGGTCGCATAATTTTTGTCAATGCCGCTATAAAATTTTAAATCCCATCTGGGCAAAGTTCTGGTCGAAAGTGAAAGCCGTACTAATTTTTAACTCTTTCATCACCACGTAACTAGTACAGTCGGTAAATGACCATTCCTTGTCTTTGTTGTACCTCCTAAACACCTCTTGGGTTTTCATAAACCTCTCAGGGTTTATAAATTCGACTTGGATTCTACTTTGCCTCAGTGCCCGATCAAAGTTCATTGCCGCATGATATCCTGGTCTACCCAAGAGCCCGGTATATGTTTCATCAATTACGTAATCGGTGGTCACTAGTTTATACTGGCCTGAATCCAACTTAGAGAAACCCTCCATTGCCTTCTTATGATGCTGATCTAAATTATCATTTGCCGCCCGAAATGGTCCGCTATCTATAAATATAATCATCATTAGTTGATGAATCCCTTGACCCTTTTAGACCAAACTTTTCCGCTCTTTTGGCCATCTCCAAAAACACCCGGGCCGCGTTAACCTTCTTTTTAGCTTTCCTGCTCTTTTTTTCCGTCAGCTTCTCTGCTAACCACTCTCTGGCTACCATTGAAGCGGACTTCCCTTGTTCTCTGGCCCAGTAGGCCAATTCCAACCAAATCTTGTCATCCATTATTACTTGTCTCCTTTGTAGCATACACACTCATGTTACACACCATGGTCATTGTTGTCAAGTGCCCCGTGAGGAATCGCTTAGCGCTTTGGACTCTGGCGCTTGCGGCGGGCTTTGCCGCCCATGCCGATCATCCGGCGCTGGCGGGTGCGGGAGTCGCGGGTTAATAAACCGGCTTGGCGCAGTGGTGACTTGAATTTGTCACCGGCGGCAACTAAAGCCCGGGACAAACCTAAAACTGCGGCGTCTAATTGGCCATACAAACCGCCCCCATGGACTTTGATAGAGGCGGTGTATTTGCTGACAGCCGATGTGACAAAAGGCAAAAGGTAACGGGTTTTGGCTACTGGCCCCGGGAAATATTGAGAAATAGGTTTACCGTTGACTGTCATTTCGCCAGTGCCTGAAAACAGGCGGACCGAAGCAACCGATGTCTTGCGGCGGCCGATGGCAGCGGCAATTATTTTGTCTATCTTACGATTACTCGAAGTGCTGGCCATAAGGGTGAGTTTCACCGGCATAGATATGTAACCTCAAGAGACGGGGATCATGCAATTTGTTTTTGGGCAACATACCAGCAACCGCGTGTTTGATTATATCTTCCGGTTTAGCTTTGGCAAAAGCAGTAACTTTTAACCCCCCCGGGTAGCCGGAATGACGATAGTAAACTTTGGCATGGGCTTTGTGGCCGGTAACGACAATTTTGGCGGCGTTGACAATAACGACGTTATCTCCCATATCCAGGTGGGACGCAAAAACGGGCTTGTGTTTGCCGCTCAGCCAAATGGCGATTTGAGTAGCCAGCCGACCCAGGATTTGACCGGAAGCGTCCACCAGGTGCCAGTCGCGGTGAATCTCGGAAACTTTGGGAGAATACGTCTTCATTTCACAAACTCCATGCGCACCAGAGGGGCGTTATCACCGGAACGGCGGCCGGTTTTTATGAGCCGGGTGTAGCCGCCGGGGCGGGATTTAAAACGGGGGGCAATCTCGTGAACCAGTTTGTGGACCAAATCTTTATCGGCCACCACTTTCTCAACCTGACGGGTACCGGCCAGTGTCCCCTTGCGGGCGGCAGTCACTAGACTGTCTACCAGTCCGCGCACGGCTTTGGCTTTGGCCTCGGTGGTTTCGATGGCTTCGGAACGGATAAGAGCTCCTACCAGACCTTTAAGCAGGGCTTGACGTTGATTAGTATCCCGGGATAACATTATAGAGAGAACTCGAAGCCGCGGTCACGCAGAGCGAGTTCGATTATTTTGACTGACTTGGCTCCCAGATTTTTAACTTTAGACAGCTCTGGTTTGGAAGTGGAGATAAGAGAAGAAATGGTGTCAAATCCGGCTTTTTGCAGGGCATTGGCAATGCGGGTGGGCAGATCCAGCTCTTCGACGGAGAAGATGGAACCGGGCACGGTAGCAGACTGAGCAGATTGAGCTGATTGAGCAGACTGAGCCGATTGAGGTTTGACAATGCCGGAGAAAAAATCTACCAGAGTCTGGGCGGCGGTCTTAAGAGCGGATTCGGGAGAAACAGTGCCGTCGGTAGTAATTTCCAAAATCAGCCGGTCAAAATTGGTAACCCGGCCGACGCGGGTGGCTTCCACGCCGTAGTTAACCAGGACGACGGGAGAAAAAGTAGCGTCGACGGGGATGACGCCAACGGTTGAAGTTTGGCGCTCTTCGGCGGGAGAGTAACCCAAACCGGATTCAACGGTGGCGGAAATTTCCAGCTTGGTATTTTTATCTGCCAGATGGGCTAAAACAAAATCCGGGTTGGCGATGGAGGCGGTAGCGGGAAGTTTAAAATCTCCGGCCTTGGCTTCACCCGGGCCTTTGACATCTAGACTGATTTGCATCGGCTCCGCTCCGGAGTAAAACAAGCGAACCTGTTTAAGGTTGAGAATTAGCTGGACCACGTCTTCACGGACACCGCCGATGGCGGTGAATTGGTGGCGGATCCCGCCGAACTTCACCGACGTGATAGCGGCGCCGGGAATAGAAGTATACAGGGTGCGGCGCAAAGCGTTGCCGAGAGTATGGCCGTAACCCGGCGGCAAGGGTTCAATAATGAACTGGTTTTTATTTTGGGAAACGGTAAATTGCGGTATCATCGCGAATAATATTCTACTATAAGTTGATCATTTATGCTAGTATCAATATCTGCCCGCCCGGGCAGGCGTTCGACTTTTCCGACCAGGGCTTGACGAGAGAGCCATACAGGAACGGAAGGTGGAATATCGGAAACTGGAAGCTGGATTTTGGGACCGACCGTGATAATATCGCCGGGGCGGACTTGGTATGAAGGGATATTAACGGGTTGGGAATTGACCAAAATATGATAGTGGCCAACCAGCTGGCGGGCCATGGCCCGGGTAGGGGTAAAACCCAGACGGTAAACGGTGTTATCCAGGCGGGTTTCCAGAAGGGCGAGAAAAGTTGCACCTGCCACTTTATAATAGCGGTGGAATTGTTTTTCCAAGAGGCCGTAGAGACGCTTGCATTTTTGTTTTTCCCGCAGTTGGGCCCCATAGTCGGACAGCCGGCGGACACCTTTGGGACCGTGCTGGCCGGGAGGAACAGCGGCCCGGCGTAACTTGTTGCCTTTTCCAAAAAGATCCATCCCTTCTCTTCGGGAAAGACGATTTTTGGGTCCGGTGTAGCGAGCCATAGTCTAAAAGACTACCACCTAAAATGGGCGAAGGCCTTGTTGGCCTCGGCCATCCTGTGCATATCTAACTTTTTCTTATAAGCGGCCCCGGTGCCGGCCAGGACATCGGTAATTTCGGCGGCCAGTTTGGCGGCAAAAGTATGATATTGGCTATTGGAGCGGTCCCGGGCGGCGGCAATCAGCCAGCGGATGGCCAGAGAATCTTTGCGCGGTCCCCGGACCGGGGAAGGCACTTGATAGGCGGCCCCGCCAATGCGGCGGGCCCGGACTTCCATTTGGGGACGGAGGTTCTCCATAGCTTGCAGAAATGAGACTAGTGGATCGGGTTGGCTGGCGGTCTTGAGCAAGGTGAAAGCCGCATAAACTTGTTTTTGGGCCACCGTTTTTTTGCCATCGCGCATCAGACCGTTGATGAGTTGGGTGACCAGGACGTGAGGATAGATCGGGTCAATGGTCTTTGGTCTGGGGCTAGCGGGATGCGATCTCATATGTTTAGCTGGCAGCGGCGGTTTGCGGGCCAGCCGTGGCTTTGGTTCCGTAACGGGACCGGCCTTGACGGCGGTTGTCTACTCCGGACGCGTCATATTTGCCCCGCACGATATGGTATTTAACCCCGGGAAGATCTTTAACCCGGCCTCCGCGGATCAGAACAATGCCGTGTTCGGCCAGAGTATGGCCAATGCCGGGAATATAAGCGGTAACTTCCATTTTATTGGACAGGCGGACCCGGGCTACTTTGCGCAGAGCCGAATTTGGCTTTCTGGGAGTCATGGTTTTAACCAAAGTAACCACTCCCCTCTTAAAAGGATTTACCGTTTGCACAAATTTCCGGTCTTTAGTATTAAAAGAACGGCGTAGGGCGGTGGCCTGGACTTTTTTGGCCTTAGCTGTCCGGCCGAAACGGATAAGTTGATTAATTGTTGGCATAACCTGCCCTCTCGGGAGAAACCGGAATGAGGCGGCCAATTATAACATTTTCTTTTAACCCCAGGAGAGGGTCAATCCGGCCTTCGATAGCGGCGTCGGCCAGTTGAGAAGTAGTCTCGATAAACGAGGCGGCGGAAAGCCAGGAGCCGGTTTTGAGAGCAGAACGGGTGATGCCCAGAATGACCACTTGAGCGGTAGCGGGCTCACCTCCGGCGGCCAAAACACGGGCGTTTTCGGTCTCGAAAGTGAAACGGTCGACAATGTCTCCCGGCAAAAGAGTGGTATCTCCCGAAGTCAGCACCCGGACCCGGTCTGACATCTTGCGGACAATGACTTCAAAATGCTTATCATGAATAGGAATTCCTTGAGATTCGTAGACTAATTGAATTTCTTCGATGAGATATTCCTGGGCTCCCCGCAGGCCGCGGACTTCGAGCGCCTCTTTGATGTCTATTGATCCGGCGGCCAATTGGGTGCCGGTGGTAACTAAATCTCCATCGCCGACTTTGAGTTCGGCAGTTAAGGGAATCAAATACTCCCGCTCTTCTATGGGTTTGACGCTGGTATTTCTGATGCGGATCTTGTAGCCGGAGTCAGTTTCGACCAGCTCGACTTTACCGGAAATCTCGGCTAAAGGCGAGACTAATTTGGGAGTCCGGGCCTCAAAAAGTTCCTCTACTCTGGGCAATCCCTGGGTGACGTCTATCCCGCCGGCAGAGGTGGAACCGCGCTTGCCGTGCAGAGTCATCTGGGTGCCGGGCTCACCAATACTTTGGGCGGCTACGACGCCCACGGGGTCACCGATTTGGGCCATGGCCATGCTAGCCAGGTTTAGCCCGTAGCACTTGGCGCACAGCCCATACGGAGCATTGCAGGTCAGAGTGGAACGAATAGCTACCTGGTCGATGTTTTTGGCCTCAATAATAGCCAGGTGAGATGCGTCTAACAGAGTTCCGGCAGGGATATTGGCAACATCCGCGGCCAAAATCCGGCCAAAAAGCCGAACTAAGAAAAATTTGGGCCGGCGGTCGTGACGGCTGATAGTCAAACTGGAAGAAGTGCCGCAGTCTTCCAGACGGATGATGGCGTCGTGGGCCACGTCCACTAAACGGCGGGTCAAATAGCCGGCGTCGGCGGTCCGGATAGCGGTATCGGATAGTCCTTTACGTTCACCGCGGGCAGCAGAAATGTATTCAAAAGTAGAGAAACCTTGACGATAGTTGCTTTTAATAGGCAGGTCTACGATGTTACCCAGAGGATCAACTACTAATCCCCGCATGGCGGATAACTGCTTGACCTGCTCGCGGGAAACGCGGCCGACTTGGGCGTCTACCATCAGATGAATGGGGTTGGCCTTATCGATTAACTGCCAGGTTATATCCGCCAGTTTGTCAGTGGTTTCCAGCCAGACTTCCTGGGACAAACGCTTTTTTTCTTCGGCAGTAATCAGGCCGGAGGTAAAGTTTTGCTCGATTTCAGATACTGCTTCGTTGGCGGCGGCAATAACTTGATCGCGGTCGGGGGAAACAACACAGTCAGTGATGCTGACGGAAAGACCGGAGAGAGTGCCGGCCCAGAAGCCCAAATTTTTAATGCTGTCTATCAGCTGCACCACAATTTCTGTAGAATAAAGCTGGAAAGCTTTGACAAAGAGGGAGACCACGGTGGAGCGGCGGACGGGTTCGTTTACGAAACGTAAACCTGCGGGCAAAATGGAGTTGAAAAACAGGCGGCCGACGGTAGTCTCTATCACAGAAGCGGCGTTGATTTGAATTTGGGCTGGCTGGCGCAATTTGAGATAACCCATATGATAAGCCCGAACGGCCTCTTCCCAAGCCAGGGGGGACGGATAAACGGGAAGAACGGAATCTATAGAAGTTAGATAGTAATTACCCAGAGCCATTTCTTTAGTAGAGGGAATAGACACCGGAGTGCCGTCGGCAGGTTTCCTTAAATTTTGCTCCGGCATCATCAAAGCCTTGGCTTCGGCGATGGCGGCGGCGCCAATGGGGACATGGACGGCCATTTGGTCTCCGTCAAAATCGGCGTTAAAACCGGCACAGACGCAGGGATGAATACGGATGGCAGATCCCTCAATAAGAATGGGGTAAAAGGCCTGGATGGACAGTTTGTGCAGGGTGGGGGCCCGGTTGAGAATAACAGGGTGATTCTTAGTTATCTCTTCAAGAATATCGAAAACTTCCGGAGGGCGGGCCTCGAGAATATTTTTGGCGCTCTTGACGTTGGGAGCCAGATCCTGGACAATCATTTGCCGAAGAACGAAGGGTTTGAACATTTCCAGAGCCATGTCCTTAGGCAGACCGCATTGGGAAAGTTTGAGTTCCGGCCCGACTACAATTACAGACCGGCCGGAATAGTCTACCCGCTTGCCCAGAAGGTTTTGCCGGAAGCGCCCCTGCTTGCCGCGGAGCATGTCTGACAGAGAGCGGGAGCGGGTGGCGGCCAGCCGACGGGAAACAATTCTAGTGTGTTGAGCGGAATCGATGAGGGAGTCCACAGCTTCCTGGAGCATGCGCTTTTCGTTTCTTAAGATAATTTCCGGGGCCCCTAAATCTATAAGGTGTTTGAGGCGGTGGTTGCGGTTAATTACCCGGCGGTATAAGTCATTGAGATCGGAGGTGGCAAAACGGCCGCCAGCCAGCTGGACCATGGGACGCAGATCGGGAGGAATAACCGGCAGGACTTTGAGAATTGTCCAAGCCGGGGCGACCCCGGCTCGGCGCAGACCGTCTACCACCCGCAAGCGCTTAGTGGCCTTGATGTGCCGCTGGCCAGTGGTAGAAGTAACCTCCCGACGCAGCCCGGAGGCTAATTCATCCAGATTAATTTGGGCTATGACAGCCAAGACCGCTTCGGCACCCATGCCCACCTCTAGAAAATCAGCGGCTTTGTGATCCCCTAGCTTGAGATATTCCTCTTCGGTGAGGATACTGGCAAGTTTGAGGTTTTTGACTATATCTGACAAACGTTGATAAAGGGCCAGAGTGGCCTGGTCTTCGGCCGCCTCGGCGTCGCGCAGGCTCTGGGCCTGTTGTTTAAGCTTGAGCTGAAGTTGGCTTTCTGCCAGTCCCCGGGCGTCCTCGTTGAGACCGGAGGTTTGCAAAGCTTTCTGATCTTTCTCCGATTCCGTCTGCAAAGCGGCTATTTTGTCCGCAGTATCAGACTTAATTTTAGCCCTGGCTTCTTGAGACTGTTTTTGCAGCCGGTCGAGAATCATGGCCTGCTCTTTGACATCGACAGAGGTGACGATAAACTGGGCGAAATACATAACCGATTCCAGGGCTTTGGGAGCCACGTCTAAAAGGAGAGACAGTTTAGAGGGAGCACCTTTGAAATACCAGACGTGAGCCACCGGACAGGCCAGGGTAATGTGCCCCATCCGCTCACGGCGGACCCGGGACTGGGTGACTTCCACTCCACATTTATCGCAAATGATACCCTTGTAGCGGATGCGCTTATATTTGCCGCAATAGCATTCCCAATCCTTGACCGGACCAAAAATCCGTTCGTCGAATAGGCCGTCTTTTTCGGGGCGGAGAGTGCGGTAGTTAATGGTCTCCGGCTTGGTGACTTCACCGTGGGACCACATTTTAATAATCTCGGGAGAAGCCAGCTTGATTTGCAAACTGGTGAAGTCGAGAATGTTTTTGAACGAGTCTTGGTGATCGCTGGGTTTAGTTGTCATTTGCTTTAAGCTGGACGCCTTGGGGAATAACTTGCAGACCCAAGCTTTGCAGTTCCTTGACCAAAACGTTAAAGGACTCGGGAACGGAGGCGCTGGGAATTTCCGTGCCCTTGACGATGGCTTCAAAAGCTTTGGCCCGGCCGACGACGTCATCGGACTTGATAGTCAGCATTTCCTGCAAAGTGGCGGCGGCTTTGTGAGCTTCCAGACCCCAAACTTCCATTTCTCCCAGGCGCTGGCCGCCCATCTGGGCTTTGCCTCCCAGGGGCTGCTGGGTAATCAGGGAGTAGGGACCAGTAGAACGGGCGTGGGTTTTGTCCTCCACCATATGATGGAGCTTGAGGATATAGCCGATACCCACCACCGAGGTTTGTTCGTAAGCCAAGCCGGTCCGGCCGTCAATAAGAGGGGCCTTTCCGGAAACAGGCAGGCCGGCTTTGATAAGGCTGTGGGCAATTTGATCCTCCGATACCCTCTCAAAAACCGGAACAGCCACGGTTTGACCCAGTTTTCTCATGGCCCAGCCCAAACGGGCTTCCAGAAGCTGTCCCAGATTCATCCGGGCCAGAACCGAAAGAGGAGAAATCATAATATCCACCGGGGTGCCGTCAGCCAGATGGGGCATGTCTGCTACCGGAACAATTTTACTGATGACGCCTTTATTGCCGTGCCGGCCGGCCAGTTTATCCCCGACAGTAATTTTTCGCAGTTGCGCTACTTTGACGACCACCCGTTTACTGGTACCGGGGGGCAGTTCGTCTCCGGCTTCACGGTCCAAAATGTGCACGTCAACCACTATCCCCCGTTCGCCGTGGGGCATGCGCAAGGAAGTGTCGCGGACGTCGCGGGCTTTTTCACCAAAGATAGCCCGCAGCAGCCGCTCTTCGGCCGAAAGCTCGGTCTCTCCTTTGGGGGCGATTTTACCGACCAAAATATCGTTGGGGCGGACTTCACTCCCGACCGTGACAAAGCCGCCTTCGTCGAGGTTGGCCAGATAGCTTTCGCCGACGTTGGGAATGTCCCGGGTTGGTTCCTCTGGTCCAAGCTTAGTGTCTACTACGTCGGCTTCGTACTTTTCAATATGAATAGACGTGAGCAGATCTTGAGTGACTAACCTATCCGAAATAACTATAGCGTCTTCGTAACCCAGACCGTCATATGAAGCGTAAGCGATGAGCAGATTTTGGCCGAGGGCGATTTCTCCGTTCTCGGTAGCCGGACCATCGGCTAAAAGAGTACCGGGGGTAACTTTTTGGCCCGGAGAGACAACCGGGGTTTGAGAAAAGTTGGTGCTGTGGGAAGTCCGCTTGAACTTGGTGAGATAGAAAGTCTGCAAATTTTCCTGGAAGACAACTTCTTCACAGCCAGCGGGGTTTTGGGGTTTTTTATCCAATTTAATTATGATTTTATTGGCGTCCACGTAGGCGACTGTCCCAGAATAGGTGGCATAAATTGCCCAGCCCATGGCAGCGGCGACCTCTTTTTCCATGCCGGTGCCCACTATAGGAGCGGAGGGGGAAAGCAGGGGCACAGCTTGAGATTGCATGTTAGTGCCCATCAGGGCCCGGTTAGCCGCGTCGTTGGCCAGGAAGGGAATAAGGGAGGCGGAGGTACCCACCACCTGCCGGGCGACCACATCTACGAAATCAACTTGGGAGGCCGGGCCTTCGGTGAAGATATTGGCGTGGCGGATAGGCAACCACTTATCCAAAATATAGCCCTTACTGTCTACCCGCATGTCACTGGAAGAGATCCGATACTGTTCTTCGTCGTCTGCAGTTAAATACACGATTTCGTCTGTCACCCGGCGCTTTATAACCCGGCGGTATGGAGCTTCTAAAAATCCATATTCATTAATTCGGGCATACAGAGACAAATAAGTAATCAGGCCGATATTCGGACCTTCCGGAGAGCGGACCGGGTCAATGCGGCTATATTGGGAGGCGTTGATATCGCGGATGCTGAAAGAGGCCCGTTCCCGGGTCAGGCCGCCGGGGCCAAAAACGGACAAGCGGCGGAGATGGTCTATCTCGGATAAGGGATTTGTCTGATCCAAAATTTGGGATAGTTGGGAGCTCCGGAAAAATTGGTTGATGGCGGAAATGACCGGGCGGGCGTTGACCAGCTGGGTAGGGGTAATCAACTCCTCGGTATAAACCAAGCTCATTTTTTCGCGGATAGCCCGTTCCAGGCGCAGCAGGCCTTCGCGAAAAGCGGTTTGAACGACAATTTCTCCCACCCGGCGGACACGGCGGTTGGCCAGATTATCGATATCGTCGGTGTAACCCTGGCCTTGAGACAGACTGATAAGATATTTAATGGCGGCTACTAAATCGTCGCGGGTAAGAATTCTGGAGTCGGAAATTCCGCCCAGACGGCGGTTTATTTTGTAACGGCCAACTGCGCCCAGGTCGTAACGGCGGGGATTAAAAAACAGGTCGTACAAAAGTTTTTGGGCGTTTTCCAGAACAATGGGTTCTCCGGGGCGCATCTTTTTATAAACTTCGATGAGGGCGTCTTCGGTAGTTTTGGTAGTGTCTTTGGCCGCTGCAGCTTCCAGGCCTTCAGGAAATTCCGACAGACCCATAGCCCGGAGAATGGTGGTGGCTAAGAATTTGCGCCGGCGGTCAATCCTGATGTAAATAACGTCGGAACGGGCAGTTTCAAATTCCAGCCAAGTGCCGCGGATGGGCCGCAACTCGGCGGTATGCAAAAGTTTGCCGGAGGCCGCGTCCAGTTCGGCTCCAAAGTAGACTCCGGGAGAACGCACGATTTGGTTGACGACTACCCGCTCTACGCCATTGACGATGAAAGTTCCGCGGCTGGTCATTTGCGGAATATCACCCAGAAAGACTTCGCTGGCAGTGGTTTTGCGGGTTTGCTTGTTGGTCAGCTTGGCCGCAACGCGCAGGGCAGAAGAATGAGTCAGGCCTTTACGAATAGCGTGTTGGGGAGTAATTTTAGGCTTTTCCACGGAGTAAGCCCCAAATTCCAGAAGCCAGTTCTTGCCGGTAAAATCCTCGACAGGGGAAATTTCAGCAACAGCTTCTTTAATTCCATCGCTAATAAACCACTGCCACGAGTCCAATTGAATCTGAGTCAGATTGAGGGGAGGAAGGTGGGCGGGTTCCTGTCCCCAAATGTAACGGCGAGATACTGGCATTTGCTTCTCTATAGCGCAAAAGACCCCTCCGGTATCTCTACCGTTCGGGGTTTCTAAGCTAGCCTGACTTTATCAGCGGGTAAGATATTTGTCAATGTTCAAATTGTGTTCTTCGATAGTGACGGCATAATGAGTGGTCCCGTCGGGGGCGTGCAGATAAAACCAGTAAGGCGAAATTCGGGGAGAGCGGGCGGCTTCAATGGAGGCTAAGCCAGGATTGGCAATGGGAGTGGGGGGAAAGCCAGGATAGATGTAAGTGTTGTAGATGGAAGGATAACGCGTATCTGTAACAGGAGACCAATCGCCGCGGGCATACTGGACAGTGGCGTCTACCTGAAGGGGCCAGCCGGCCCTAAGACGTTTGAGAAGAATCCCGGCTACGATGGGACGATCGGCTACAGTTCTGGTTTCCCGCTCAACCAGTGAAGCCAAAATCAGAATATCCGGGTCGATGGGGCCTACTTTACGGTCAAAAGTAGAAACCATAGTGTCCACAATATCTGCCGGCGTGGCGTAGGTGGGAATGAGGTAGGTATCGGGAAAGAGACGGCCTTCAAGAGTGGCGGTTAGAGACAAAAAAGTAGTAGTATCAAAATTCTCCAGATTGGAAGCTAGGCGGGCGGCAATTTGCTCCCGGCGCCAACCCTCCGGAATGGTGACCCAAATGTCCCTAGGACCGGCGGTCAGTGAAGTGAGGAGGTTTTTGAGACCGGTACCAGAAGAAATAAGATAAGTCCCCGCTTTAATTTTTTTGTCCAGGCCGGAAAATATAAAGTATATCTTGGCCACTTGAGCCGAGCGGATAAATTTTTGGGCAAAAAGAGCCTGGGAGACGGCAGAGGCCGACTGGGCGGGAGTAATGATGAAAGAGCGATGAAGATCTGAAGCAGGATCTAGAGGAGAAAGCTGGCGGGTCCACCAGGTAAAGCCCAATAAAGCGGTTAAAGTGAGAAGAACAAACGAACCGGCCAGGAGCTTCACGATTTTAGACCTCCTCAAACAAGGCCCGACGATATTTGTCAGTTTCGGATTCTTTGATAAAAATGCGGCTACACTTTTTACAGATTATTTTAGTGCCTTTAGAGTGTTTTATAGATTTGCCCAAGGAGAGATCGGTACCACAGCCCACACAACGGCCTTGAGAGAGAAGCCAGGCCTGGACAGGGGCGATGACGTTTTTGAACATCACTGGTGACTTTAACGGGTTTTAGATTTCCAGTCAAGGCGCTTGCGAAAAATTCCCTCTGTATAGCCTCCTTCTTTGATAAATTTCTCTTCCAGAGACCTTATCTGTCTATCTAAAAGATAGTTGGTTCTTCTAATAAGGTTGGCCGAATAATTAAGAGGGATAAATGGGTTAAGATTGTCCCGTTTACCCCCCTTATCCCACTTGGGTAAAATTGTCAGTTCTCGGGTTCGGGCAAAGTCTTCATAATCTTTAAGCAGTTCTTCGTTAGACCCCCTGGTTACTCCTAAAAGTTTAATATAACCCTTGAGGCTTTTTTGGAGGTAGCCCTCAACAATACACTGCTTGCTAGATCTGGCGGCTTGAACCATCTGTTCTCTGGTTCGTAGATATTCCCTTCCGGAAAGAAACCTGTCGCAAAATTGAATAGTCAGATCGTAGACTTCTATCGAGTTTTGGTAAGTGATTAGATACTCGTATCCAGGTTTTGATCCAGCCATCCTTGTAATATTATAGTTGCAGACGCCGCGTGTTCCAAATTGCGTCGTTTGGACTTAGTAGTATGCAATAGGAATCGACGGGCGTCGTGAGAAGAAAGAGTCTCGTCAACTTTATGCACAATTGCTAACTCCGACAATTTGTCTAAAAAACTTTCCGGACAATCCCCCACTACAATACCATCTATATTATGTTTACTAATCAGCAATTTAATTGACTGAAGTGCTTTGATGGTCTTAACTGTGGCCAGCGGTTCAGTCAACGGCCCAATAGCCAACGCCACTCCCACTCTCGCCGCTCCATAATCAATTCCCAAATAGTTCATTGAAACAATGATAACAAATAACTCCCTATATTAACAATTTTAATGCGGTCGCATTTTAATTGTTAAATAAAAAATCCCACTTTTCAGGCGGGATTGGAGTAGACACGCTCCTCTATATCAAATCGTATCAAAAAGGCGTGGCCTTTCAAGGCTAGTTTACCAGTTCGGCGCGGGCGACGAAGCGGCGCAGATAAGTGCCTAGGGGAACACAAGTTATTAGAGTCAGCTCGTTTTTATCATAGCGCTGGGCTAAAACTTCAATTTGGGAGGGGTCAACTTCGGTAATGTTGCGCACTATGTATTTATAGGTCACGCCGTCGTACTGGATAGTGACGGCGTCGCCGACTTTGATTTTGGGCAGAGGATTAAAAAGGGAAATGGGATCATTGGGTTTGTAGAGAGCGGGTAACGTAGAATGGCCAAAGATAACGGTGTTGCCGTAATCACCCGGCAGCGCAGTGCCGGGAAATTGAATGGCGTTTTTTTTCAGATCAGTACCATTAATCTCTACAGGGATATCTTGAAGATTAAGCTGGGGGATAGACAGAGTATAGTAGCGAACCCGACTAACGGTGGGGGTGGCGCTGGCTGTAGGAAACCAAGTGGTGGGTTGGGTGTAATCAGGAGTAGTTACGCCTAGGATATTAGCAACAAAAGGCACAGGAACTAAGGCCACGGCGGTGGGGTCCAGAAGTTTCGGCTGGAGACTAAAACTTAATTGGGATAAGCCAATAGGCAACAGGACACTTAAAAGAAGTATTAGGCCCACTATGATTAGGGACAGGGAGAGAAAACGGCGCATTATTTTAGAGAACGGACGGAGACGGTAATGTGCTTAGAAACGCGAGGTAGGGTGGCCAGAAAAGCGGGCAGCCGGGGAGAAATTAGAATGTTTATTTGGCCAATGGCGGGTAAGGATTGGAGATATTCTTTAGCCCAGCCCGGATATTTGCCAGCTATGTCTTTGGCAATTTTTGCAGTATCCATTTGCGGCAGAAGCAAAGCGGCTACCCGGACTTGAAAAGTGGCGGTGTTTTTGTCGGCTTTTTTGACAGTCATGCTCTGGGTGACGTCGGTATCAAAAACGTAGCCGGCGGGTATTTGGGGATTGACCTGGGCGTCAATGATGGACTGCAGGTCAGACTTAGAAACTACCAAGCCGCGGGCGGTGGCCGAAAGTTTAAGAGAAACGTTGTCTGCCTCTTCGTCGATCTTGTAATTAAAGTTTTCGGAGACCGACTGGAGACTGATAGATTCGGCAATAAGCTGCATGTCTGAACTGACTTTTTGAGACAGCTCGTCCTTGGCCTTATTTTTCAGAGTTTCAGTCAAGTCGGCCCGGAGTTTGGCGGCATCATCTTTGGAGACCACTTTGGCCTGCCGGCTGGTACCTCCCGAAAGGGCCGCATCGTTTTTTGCGGAGGTTTCTACAGAGGAGTAACTTCCTATACGAAAGTCTGTTCCAGCAGAAAGATTATAGTCTCCGCCAATTTGTCCGGCGGTAACTTTGGCAGTCACTTTTCCTGATTGAACGTTCGGGGCATATCCGCTAGCAGAGGCAACGGTGGCAATTTCATCTAAAACGAATTTCAGTCCGGATGGAGAAATTAAAATTGTCCCTGCAGTAAAAGTGCGACTGGCGGCAGCATTGTTGGTGATAACTACCGAACCCGTGGCTTTGTCGCCGACAATTTTGGAGCCAGTGGCGGGAATGGATTTGTCTGCAGAAACCGCTTCCTCCAAGCTTTCTGCCGGCAGGTCTTTGCCGCCGGCCACAAGTTCAAATTGATGCTCCAGATTCTTGGGGGTGACAAACAAAACAACTTCGGCTTTGGGTAAGTACCAGTAAGCTGCTCCTAATCCGCCGACGACAGCAAGAAATATTAACACGGAAATGATAGCTACTGCAGAAAAATTGAGGTGAATTTTTGGCAAGTGAATCGTGGGGAGTTTAAATTTGGGTTTGGGTGGCACAACCACCGGAACAGGTTCCGGTTCCGGAGGCGGCGGAAGCGGAGATTGAGCGGCCACATCTATATCTTGGACAAACCCCAGGTCAGAGGCAGAGTGAGCCGGTTGGGATTCAGTGGTAGGTTCTTCTTCAGCCCGAGCGACTTCTGATCCTCCAGAGAGGGCAATGGCCCGGATGGTGAAATCGGCCGGCAAAATTTCTACCTTGGGAAAGTGCAGAAAAGGCAGGTGTTTTTGCGGGGCTTGCCAGGGGTGGGCCAAAAGCAATTGTTTGACTTCCTCCAAGTCTATGCCGGAATCATACAGAAGCATCCGGGAAGGCAGCATGTCAATATCGGAAAAGCGGGACAGACCTTCGACCACATCGTCGGCCAGGTGGGAACTTTTTTGCACCAGATAGGTACCGTTAATCTTACCTAATCTAACCAAGGTGATTTCCAGACAGTGCGGCCAAAAACCAATGAGAATGGCGGTGGGGGGGACACCTTCAGTGGACTGGAGATATTTGGCGGCGGCTTCGGGAGTAACTACAAATCCCACCGGCACCAGGTCCAGTTTTTCTGATAAAGCTTTAAGAAGACGAAGTTGGGAGGGGAAAATTTTGTCTGCCCCTACCCAATCGGCGGGCAGGCCAAAGATAACCTTGTGGACGTCTACTTTGCCGGTGGGGTCCAGGTGGGAAGTGGCGTCGGAAAGAGTGGCGTCCGCAATTGTGATAAGTGAGTCTTCGGCTTTGTCATCCCACGATTGGCTACTACTGACGGCTAAAACTTGGGGCTTGTCATTGATAACTGACCAAACAGCGCTTTTGATTAAACCGTGGTCGATCTCCAAAGCGAAAAAATATTCCCGGGCAGGGGTTTTTTCGGGTTTTTTAAGAAACGGCAGTTGCATAGATGCGGCGGACGCCGGCGGATACCGCCTCCTGGCGGGTTATCTTTATCCTACCAATTTCCCCAGTGGATTGCACATGGGGACCGCCGCACAGCTCTTGGGAAAAATCCCCTATTGAATAAACCGAGGTCACCTCGGGATATTTTTCCGGGAAAAAAGCCAGGGCGCCTTCGGCCAGAGCTTGGGCTTTGGGCATTTCCACTCGCTCAATTTTAATGTCCTCTCCGATCTTTTTATTAACAATTTCCTCGACCTGTTTTATTTTGTCATCGGTAAGTTTTTCCGGATGGGAAAAATCAAAGCGTAGGCGTTCGACGGTAATATTGCTGCCTTTTTGAGACACGTGAATCCCCAGTACTCTCCTCAGGGCCGCGTGTAAAAGATGTGTGGCGGTGTGATACTTAGTAACAATTTCTGATTGGTCTTGCAGTCCTCCTTTGAACATGCTTGCGGAGGCAGTGCGAGATAACTTTTTATGTCTTTCGTTTATATGATCGAATTCATTTTTATCAAGGTCTTTCCCTTTTTGTTTAAATAATTCTTCTGTGACTTCGTAAGGGAATCCATATGTCTGATATAGATTAAAGGCGTTAAGCGCGTTCAGTTGGTTGTCTTGATATTTATTAAACTCTCGCAATCCTCTGTCTAAAGTGTCGCTGAATTTACTCATTTCTTCCTCTATTATTGACCGTACAGTTTCTCTGTCTTTAGATTCTTCGAAATACACGGCGTCTCTGTATGTTTCTAATACTGAATGACAGATAGCTTGAAAGCCAGGAATTGGAGTTAGCCCGCCCTTGAGTTGATGCATCTTTACCGCAGCACGTCGAAGTAATCGACGAAGAAAATATCCTTGAGTCTTATTTGAGGGGGTTACTCCGTCTACCATCAAAAATGTGGCCGCCTTGAGATGGTCGGTTATTGTTCTCATTGCAGGCTTGTTTTGGTCGTCGGAATACTTTTTATCTGTATAGTCTTCGACCGTTTTAAGTATTATGGAAAATAGATCTGTTTTAAAAATGTCCGGGTCGTGGTTAACTGCGGCAGTGATTCTTTCCAATCCCCCGCCAAAATCTATGTTTTTTTTGGCTAGCGGTTCAAATCCATCTTTGGTTTTTTGATAGGTCATGAAGACGTTGTTGCCGATTTCCAAAAATCTGCCGCAGTCACAGTTGGGATGGCAGGAGTCGCCGAATTTCGGATCGTGGGGGGTACCAAAATCATAAAAAACTTCAGAGTCTGGGCCGCCGGGTTCGCCAATTGGCATGCTGGCATAACTGCTTCTGGCCCACCAATTTTTTTCCACACCATAATAAAAAATGTGTTCTGACGAAACTCCCAACTTTTTCCAATTATCCGCGGCTTCCTCATCACGGGGAACTTGATTATTCCCTTCAAATACGGAAACGTATAACCTTTTGGGGTCTAAGCCTAATTCTTTGGTAAAAAATTCCCAAATCCAGGCTTGTTGTTCGGCCTTGAAATAATCTCCCAGAGACCAGTTGCCCAGCATTTCAAAAAAAGTGGTGTGACAGTTGTCCCCAACTTCTTCAATATCCTGGGATCGGAAACATTTTTGGGAATCAACTAAACGGGTGCCTAAAGGGTGGGGTTGGCCCAGTAAGTATGGCAACATGGGTTGCATACCGAATCCGGTAAAGAGGGTAGTGGGATCGTTTTCGGGAACGAGAGGCGCCGAGGGAATTTCTATGTGTCCCCGGTCTTTAAAAAACTTCAGATATTTAGCTCTGACATCATTGGCCGAAACCATATGGTAATTTTAGCATTCATAGTGCTACTATTATGTACAGGTCTGATTTGAAGACCTACTTTGTGGTCTTGACAGGCAACCTAATTCCGGTTAGAATTTCTAAATGACTAACCTATCTATTTCCCAACTCAAAATGAATCCGCGCCAGGCAATATTGGCGGCTCTTGACTATCCAGTAGCTATTAAAAGCCGGAATCAGGTTCAAGGTTATTTGGTCGGAAAGGATCTCTATGAAAAAATCATTACTTATATTGAAGATTTTATAGACCAAAGAGCTATCAAACATACGGACTTTTCCAAAGGTAGAGATTTTGAAACCGTCGCCAAAAAACTGGGAATATGAGGGTCGTTCTTTCTCCCCGGGCGGAAAAGCAGTTAAAAAAATTACCTAAGATTGCCCAAATTGCGGCGGCTAATAAAATTAGATCAATAAGAGATAACGATATTACCGTCAATGAAGAGAAATTGGGCGGTTATAAGAATATCTATCGGGTCAGAATCGGAGACTACCGGATTGTCTACCGCAAAATGGTTGGGGAACTATATATTGTCTTAATCCATCACCGTAAAGACGTTTATCTCCTACTCCATCGACTATTTAATTAGTCTGATCGCTAGAGCTTGAGGGACATGCTAAAAATTCCTAAACAAATATATTTCGATCAGGAAACACTTACCCTCTATTCGGAATACGCTCAGATGGAACATAAACCATTCGCCCTTGTCATCCGAGAAGTCTTAGCTGAAAAAGCCCCAGCGATCAAAAAACGTGTTGCCAAAACCGTAACAAAAAGTTCTTCCCTGCTTGATCTTTATGGTTCTGTCAAAAGCCCGTACAAAAAACGTTTCTCTTCAGAGGAAGAACGGGCTTCCTTCGAAATGAGGATACGCTCATAAATATACACTCGTGCTAGCCCCGGTACTTTTTTTGGAGTTAACGTGGCTACTCAATTCATTTTATAAACAGAAAAAGGACTCAGTCATTTTGATACTCAAGAAAATGCTTAGTTTCTCAAATTTTGAAGTCATTGAAAAAGAACTTGTCACAAACATGGTATCTCTATAGCGAGCGGGAATGGGATCTGAGCCAGGAGGAGATGGCTTTTAATTCAGGCTGGGAATTGTCCACATAAACCATAAAATCGGCGGCTTCTTTAAATATAAATCCCACCTGTAATTACGGTTCGAGGCGTTTTACCCAATTAAATTTACTTAACCCCTTATCATACGAATATATCTCTCTAACATTGTCATCTTTAATAAGAAATATATTCAAACAGTCGGTCCAGTCCACAGTATGAGACTCGTAAAATTCTATTGCTTTTACAAGTATCATCTTGTTATCAATTTCAATATTAGAAGATATAACTGTTTTCAAACATTTCACGACAACACGTTTATCCAACTCATATGCTGACCTTAATACCCACTCAATCTCAGAAAAAACAAAGCTGGAAGTCTGTAAATTTTTCGCTTCTTTTAATAAAGCTTTGCACCTGTCTGATTTGTTGCCAAACCTCACAAACACTTCAATAAAAATATTAGTATCTACGAATTTATTTACCATATTTCTTGGCGAGTCTTTGGGCTTCTTTTTTCCTAGCGATTTCAATGATTTGTAATGTTGAATATTTTTTAGAAATAGGATGATTTGCCAAAAGACCCTGCAGACTATCCCAATCATCCTCTGCCTTTTCCAAAAAAATGGTATTATCTTTAACTTTCGTCCATAATTTACTTCCTTTATTCAGTCCCAATAGGGAGACAATAGATACCGGCAAAGTAAGCTGATTTTTTGAAGTTAACGTCAATAATGTATTCATCCCTTACTTTATAACATCTTCCTTACTCTTTGTCAACATCCTTACTTTTATCCTAGAGACCACCAGCATGTATCCGTTGGATTTGAGCCAGGAGGAGATTTCGTCAACGGAGAGATTTTGATTGGCTACAGAAACCATAAATTTCACTATCTCTTTCTCTCTAGCTGTGATTTTAACTCCGTTTAGGGATAGAAAGTTGTAAGTAGTAATAAAAGCGGTGCGTTTATTACCATCTATGAAGGGATGATTTTTAACGATAGACTGGATGAGGGCTCCGGCTTTGAGAAAAATGTCGGGGTATAAGTCCTGGCCATCGAAAGTGGCGAAAGGGCGGAAAATAGCTGACTGAAGCATACTGGTATCCCGAATACCAGAGGATCCGCCGTATTTTTGGATTGCCCGCTCGTGAACTGCCAAAACCTGTTTAAGAGTAAAACTTATCACTGAAGTTGGGCTAGTTCTTTGAGAGCGTGACCATAGCGTTTTTCCACCTCTTTAATTAAATCAAACCACTCTTTATCCGGGGCGGTCGCATATTGGGTGGATCTGGGAATATGGGTAGAATAAGTGATAGATCCGTCTGTGTGGGCAACGGAAATTTTGGAATTTTTGGTGACTTTGTTTTTGGTGACAAAATCTCTTGGAAGAGTGACACCCAAAGAATTTCCAATTTGGACGACGGATTGGATCATGGGCTTATGTTATAACATGTTATAACGGTTTGTCAAGAGGGCTTGAGGGGCGTGCCCTACTTCGCTTGTGGGCTACGTAAGGGTGAACCGCCGCGGTGGAAGAAGCGGCGCAGGTGGGTGGAAAGTTCCGGGGGAGATTTACCTTTGAATTGCTTGATAGCGATGCGGATGTCGCGCAGAAGAAGAACTGTTTCGATGGTTACAAAGACCAGGAGAATGGTCAGGGTGACGATGACTATAACGAGTAAGAATTGAGCCAAATTAGTCATTTTTTAACAACGGTACGCATCAGACTGGCAGTCTTGCCGGACTTGGAAGTAGCCATAATAGAAATAATATTGTCTCCTGGTGTGAGAGGCAGGCGGAGAAAGAAACGGCCGCCTTTTTCCAGAGCCACCAGCTGGCCGTTAACTGAAACGGTGGCTTCCGGGCTAGTGATACCCACAACTTCAACGGTGGCCTCGGTGGTTTCTTGCCTATCAATTGGCATAACTAGGCGCAGAGAAGGCGGGCCGGTGAGCACCCGGTATTGGAAAATGAGATAAGCCCCAAAGAGAGTAAAAATTAGGGCGATGGCGGCAATGATAGTGGTGCGCGGGGTCCAAAAACTGACTTCACTCACCGGTTTGACCATCCCCCGGGGGATAATTTGCCCTTGCTCGTTTTCCCCAAAATCCCGGCGGAAAATGGCCAGGATACTTTCCGGCTTTAACTCTAAAAATTCACTGTAATTTCTGATAAATCCCCGGGCTACCGCCCCCGAAGGCAATTGGGTGTAATCGTCGGCTTCGACGGCATCTAAAAAGCGGGCCCGGATGCGGGTGATACGGGAAACATCCTTGAGATCCAGCTTTTGAGCGTTACGGGCTGTCTGCAGAATTTGGCCGACTGTTTTCATTTCCTAATTGATCCAGGCTTTTAATAAGAATATCCCGGGGTTTGGCTCCGGCGGCCGGGCCGATGATGCCGGCCTGCTGCAGCTCATCCAAAATCCGGGCGGCCCGGGCATAACCGATGCTTAACTTGCGCTGCAAAAACGAAGCGGAGGCGTTGTTAGCCGAAAGAATCAGGCGGACAGCGTCTTCAAATAATGGATCCCGGTCCTCGCCGTTGGGGGAAATGAAACTCCGGCCTTTTTGGCCCACAGACATAGAGGTGACTTCCTCGGTATAGTGGGGGGCCACTCCCTGTTTTTTCAAAAACTCGATCAACTGGTGAATTTCCCGGTCGGAAACAAAGGCGCCCTGAATACGGGTAGGTTTGGCCTGGTCCGGGGGAATGTAGAGCATATCTCCGCGTCCCAAAAGTTTTTCGGCGCCGGGCTGGTCGATGATGACTTTGGAATCGATCATGGAGGAAACGGCAAAGGCAATCCGGGTGGGAATATTGGCTTTGATCAGGCCGGTGATAATATCCACGGAGGGACGTTGGGTGGCCAAAACTAAGTGCAGGCCGGTGGCCCGGGCCATTTGGGCAATGCGGGTAATGGCATCCTCCACTTCCACCTGGGCATAGAGCATGATATCTGCCAATTCGTCGATAACAATAATGATATACGGCAAAGCCTGGAAACCGGACAATTCGTTGTAGGCGTCGATGTTTCTGGCGCCGACTTCGGCAAAAAGTTTGTAGCGGCGGTCCATTTCGCCGGTGGCCCATTTGAGGGCCGAAAGGACCTTGGCCGGTTCGACGATAACCGGACAGAGCAAGTGAGGAATACCATTATAGTTAGTCAGTTCCACCCGTTTGGGGTCGACCATAATCAGATTAACCTCGCTGGGCGAGGTGCGGAAAAGCAGGGAGCCGATAAAAGCATTGATGCACACGGATTTGCCGGAACCGGTGGCGCCGGCGATTAAAACGTGGGGCATTTTGGCAATATCCGCTACAATAGGATTACCGGAGACGTCCAGGCCTAGAGCCACGGCCAGCTTGCTTTTGTGATGCTTCATGGGATCCGACTCCAGCATTTTGCGCAAAGACACAAATTCAGGAGAGCGGTTGGGAAGTTCTATGCCGACCAGGGACCGGCCGGGGATAGGAGCTTCAATACGGATTTGGCCGGTGGGAGCGGCCAGGGCCAAGGCTAAATCATTAGACAGGGCGGAAATTTTGGAAAGCTTGGTGCCGATAGCTACCTCTAAAGCGTATTGGGTGACGGCCGGGCCATAATTAATTTCGGAAACTTTGGCGGTAATGCCAAAAGCGTCCAGGGTTTTTTCAATAGTACCGGCGTTGGTTTTGGTATCTCCCCGGTCGGCTTTGCCGGAGATATTTTCAGACAGCAGAGACAGGGGGGGGAAATGCCACGGCGTTTCGGAAGCGGAAGGCGGCAGGGGGGGGCGGAAATGCGACAGCTGCGCTGGAGAAGCTGGGGACGGCGGGGTAAATGGGGGAGGAGTTGCCATGCCGGAAAATTTAATGACTCTTTGAGTGGGGGCTTGGGAAACTTTTTTGAATTTGGATAAGAAATTTCTTACCCGAGAAAAAGTTTTGCCAAAAAAGGCTAAGACGTCCTCAAAAGGAATGTTGAACATAATAATCACACCAATAGATAAGCCAGCCAGTAAAAATAAGCCGGCACCCGGCGGTGATAAAAATGAGCTGCTGCCCTGCCAGAGCTGATTACCCAATTGGCCGCCGCGGGATAGCCCGGCCAGAGCGGCCAAAACCACAAAGCTGCCAATAAAAACATGGGGCTCGGCCAGGCTGGATCTGATTTTGGTCAGCATCAGGCCACCCACAATAAAGGGAAAGGGCAGGAAGAAAGTGGTGAGGACGCCGAATTGAGTAGTGAGTAGTGAGTAGAGAGTGGAGAGGAGAGGTCCTTGTTTGGTAAAAGACAGCCAGATGAGGCCGGCGATAGCAAATAAGAGGATGGCGGTGATGGAGTAAATGACAGACTTTTTTAATTTGACTTTGAATGAAGTCTTGCGGCCAAAGAATGCGCGGGTTCTGGGCATGAACTTATTATACCTCAACTACCACCGGCAGGATCATGGGGCGGCGGCCGGTGCGGTCGAAGAAGAAACGCTCCAGGGTATCGGATATTAACTCCCGCAGGCGGCGCTCGGAATCGATGTGGCCCAGGCGGCGCAGGACAGTTTGTTTAACCAGAGCCCCGGCCTCGGCTAAAAGATTAGTGTTTTCTTTGTTGAAAACAAAACCCCGGCTGATAAGGTCCACGTTTTCAATCCGGGACAGCTGGTTTTGCTTGGCTTGGATAACGGCCACTACTACGCCCTCTTCGGCCAGGACCCGGCGGTCCCGCAGAACCACATGGCCCACATCTCCGACTCCCAGGCCATCGACCATGATGTTTTTAACATCAACCACCGGGCCGGCTTTGACGAGGTCCGGAGTTACTTCGATAGTTTGGTTGTATTCGGGAAGGAGAATTTGGGCTTCCTGATAACCCATAGATTGGGCCAGGCGGGAATATTGAACCATATGCCGGTAGGTGCCGCCGATGGGAACCAGATATTTAGGCCGGGTCAGGGCTATCATTAGCAGTAAATCTTGTTGGCTGCCGTGGCCGGAGACGTGCAGATTATCGGTGATATTGGAATAAACGACGGTGGCCCCGAGTTTAGAGAGAGAATCAATCAAAGATTGAGTGGCCGACTCGGTGCCGGGAATATAGTCCGAGGAAAAAACAATTTTGTCTCCGGGCTTGATAACGGCGTCTTGATGTTCGCCCGCAGCCAGCCGTTCCATGGCCGAGCCAGTCTGGCCCTGGGAACCGGCTACTAATAAACATAAATTTTGCGCGGGCAACTTGCGGGCTTGTTTAGGGTCGACAAATACCCCTTTGGGGACTTTGAGATAGCCTAGGTTTTGAGCTACGTTTAGGTTGCGGCCAATGGACCGGCCCAGAATGGCCACCCGCCGGCCGTGACGGATGGCGGCATCGATAGCCTGGCGGAAACGGCTAATATTGCTGCCCATGGTGGTGACGATGAATTTGCCGGGGCAATGGTTAATTTCCCGCTCAAACATTTCTTCCAGGGTTTTTTCGGAAGGAGTGTGGCCTTTGCGCTCGCTGCCCAAACAATCGGAAAGCAGGAGATGGATGCCGGAGTTGCCGGCGGCGGCGATGCGGCCGATATCGGGAAGGACGCCGTCAACAGGAGAAAAATCAAATTTAAAATCGCTGCCGTGGTAAACGGTACCGGCGGGAGTTTTAATAATTAAATTGGTGGCATCCGGAATGGAATGAGAAATGCGGGCAGATTCGACGGTAAATTTTCCCAAGGTTAGGGACTGGCCAGGAACTAAAATATTTACTTGCTTGGGAATCCCTTCGTATTCGGCCAGCTTTTCCATAACCAGGTGGGCGGTGAGTTTGCTGGCATAAACCGGTACGCCTTTGAGCTGGGGCAGGATGTAGGGCAGGGCGCCGGTGTGATCTTCGTGGCCGTGGGTGAGAACTAAAGCCCTGACCCGGTTAAGTTTGTTTTTAAGATATGAAATATCGGGAATTAATAGATCCACTCCCAGCATGTCTTCGGTGGGAAAACCGATGCCGCAGTCAACCAACAAAATATCGTCGCCATATTCGTAAACGAACATGTTGGACGTTACCTTACCAAAACCCCCCAATGAAATGATTTTCAAATTTTCCATGTCAAAATAAACTGGCTTGACTGGGAGTATTATCCTCTATTTTGGCTTGGGGCGCCAGCAGATTTTTTAATTTAACAAAGTCGGCTTTAAAAGCGTTCATCATGGTGGTACCACGCAGGGCGGCGGCCGGGTGATACATAGGAAATATGATTAGTTGATAGTTCATGGTTGATGGTTGATAGTAGCGGGCAACGCCGTGGATTTGGGAAATGGTGACGCCGGGGATGAATTTGGTCATACTGAAACGGCCCAATGTAACAATAATCTTGGGAGAAATAATTTTTATCTGCCGGTCCAGCCAATCGGCGCAGGCGGCAATTTCGTTATCAAACGGGTCGCGGTTGTCCGGAGGCCGGAATTTAACAATATTGGTAATATACACATCCCCGCGCTTTAGGCCTAAAACTTCCAGTAGAGTTTTCTCCAACAACATCCCGGCTTGACCGACAAAAGGGCGGCCCTGCATATCCTCGTTATACCCCGGCGATTCGCCGATAAACATAATGGCCGCGTCAGGATCACCCTCTCCGGGTACAGCGTGCGTAGCATTTTTAGCAATATCCAAGCCCTTAAAGGCTTTTATTTCCCGGGCAATTTTCTCCAGCTCTTGCTTTTTTTGATCCGTAGTCATCTCTCAATAACTCCCTCTCATTCTCCCTCTTAATCTAAGAGGGAGACGCTAGTATAACTGCTAGATAAGGTGTCATAAATTCCAAAAGATGCGGGAGCTAGTTTGCCGGAAATGATGCCGCAGATGGAGCCGGGGTTGGCAAGCAAAGTTTTGCCTACTTGCTCTTGATAGGCTTTGTGGGTGTGACCGTGGAAAACCGCGTCATAATCTCCCGTTCCGGCCAAAAGTTTGCCGAGTTTGGGATAATGACAGAAGGCGATTTTTTTACTTTCCAATTCTACTTCGGCAAATTCTTTGGTTAGAGGCCAAAGCTGGACAGCTTTTAATTTTTCGGAAATGGCAAATTGATCCTCATCATTATTCCCAAAACAAGCATAAATTGGTAAGGCTGATTCGGCTAAAATTACAGCCGTAAATGGAGCGCAAAAGTCTCCGCAAAAAATTATGACCTCGCATTTTTGCTCTTTGATTATTTGAATCGCCTTCCGCAGGTTCCAAATATGATCGTGGGTATCTGATAAAACTGCTATTTTCATTAGTAGGTGGGCAGGAATTGTTTGAGATTGTTTTTCATTTCCACACCCAATGGTCCGTAGTCATAAAAGTCCTGCAAGCCTTCGTTTTTGCACAGGCTGACAATTTTTTCCATGAGGTCCATGTGTTTAGTTTACAACAAAAAGCTCTTCTTTCCAATTCCGACTCGATTTGTCGTTTGGCGCGGCCGCGACTAACGGCAAAATTGACGGGTACTGACAAATAGTTTGTGGGGATAAAATACTTCAGTAGTTTTCTCCAACTCAATTTTCTTTTCATCGGTAGTCATCGTAAGGGGTTGATTACTTTAATATCTTTCATAGGATAGTGCTTGATGTTCATGGTCAAAAGAGTCAGTTTGTGAATTTTGCAAGTTGCGGCGATTAAATAATCTATTAAGTTAATATTAACGTTTCGATACTTATTCCAATACTCTCCTGCCAGTTTTGCTATCGCGAAGTTTATGGGGACCTGGTTATGCCACTTGAAAAAGTGTCTGTTCGAGGCCTCTTCTTCGGGAAAAGAATTTTTGTAAATTTCGCCAACCGTTAAGATAGAGATAGCTACGAACTGATCATCCACTATTTTTGAAACTGCTTCAATTGCCCTTTCATTCCCCCTGATTATCCAAATTGAGACATCTGAATCAAGTAAAAATCTATCTTTCCTTTTTGGGCTTGGCATAGGGAATATATGAATAATCACGGTTAGTTGCGGCCCGGCCTTCGTTTACCCAGTTTACAATGTTTTCCATGTTTTCCCATCCAGGCCGGCTTCTTACGCCCAACACACCGGTAAACTTTCTCAACGCATCCGCATAAGAAACTTTTCTCTTTCTCAATTTCAACTGCTTGCCAACCGCCATAGCCACAAAACGGCTTCTTTGCCTAGTGGACACTTGATCTTTCAGGTCTGAGTATAAGTCCCAAGGCAACGTAAAATTCACTCTAGTCGTTGTTTGCATATACACACTTTATATCACCATTATACACACTTGTCAATAGGTGGGTAGGAATTGTTTGAGGTTGTCGGCGGTAATATAAAATTGGTTGCCTTTGCCTTCGACTATGAGTTTGGCGGTTTTGCGGACGATGCCCTGGATAGTGCGCTCCAGAGTGCGGATACCGGCGTCAAAGCCTAGGGGGCGGACGATTTGGGGCCAAACGGCGTCGTCGATTTTGAGAGCTGAATCCGGAAGAGAAGCATTTTTAATCTCGATGGGCAAAACGTAATCGCGGGCGATGGTGATTTTTTCCTCGTCGTTGTAGGAGGGCATAGTCAGAGGCTCGAGCCGGTCCATGACGGCAGCAGAAATATTGGTAGTGTTGTTACAAGTGGCAATAAACAGAACCTGGGAGAGATCGAAAGGATAATCAATGTAATGATCGGTAAAACCGGCATTTTGTTCCGGGTCGAGAAGCTCGACCAATACACCCATGATTTCAGAGCGGGCGGAATCGGCCACCCGGTCGATTTCGTCCAGTAAAATTACCGGGTTTTTGGTTTGGGCCCGGCGCAGATTTTTGATGATTTGGCCCGGCTCGGCGTCGGGGTAAACCCGGGACTGGCCACGCAAGTCTAAGGCCAAGCCCATGCCGCCAAAGGGAATGCGCACAAATTTTCTGCCCATAGCTTCGGCGATGGATTTGGCCAGAGTGGTTTTGCCGGTACCCACCAGGCCCACCAGCAATAAAATCGGGGCGTGATAAATGGTGCTTTTTTGCTGATTTAGGATCAGGACTGAGAGATATTCCAGAATGCGTTGTTTTAAATCTTCCAGGCCGTAGTGGTGCCGGTCGAGAATTTGCTTGGCGTGACCCAAGTCTAAAATATCTTTGGTGGTTTTGTCCCAGGGAAGATTAGTAATCCAATCAATATAGTGGGCCGCCTGCTCGGGATTGGTGCCCCGAGTCAAAACCTCTTCGGCTTTGGCCCGCAGGTCATCCGGCAGCGTGGCAGTCTTTAACTTGTCATCCATTGGTTCTAGTTTACATCAAAAGCGGCGGCGGGTGTCGCGGCGCATGGGGGCACGGAAGCGGTTGTCGGGGCGCCCGCCTTCGCTAAAGCTACGGCGAGGTGAAGGACGGGGCTCACGGGCTTTGACTAGAGGCTGGCCGGCCGCGTCGAAAAGCATGGACAGGCTGATACGGTTTTGAGCGTCGATTTCGATGACCCACACCCGGACTTTATCGCCTTCGTGGACAATCTGATTGGGATCGGCCACAAAACCCTGGGCCATCTGGGAAACGTGGACCAGGCCGTCCTTGCCGGGCAAAATATTTACAAAAGCGCCAAAAGGCTGGATGCGGGCCACGGTGCCTTCATAGATTTCTCCGGCTTTGACTTCCTGGCCCAAGGATGCAATCCAACTAATAGCGCCGTTTACACCATCCTGGTCGGTACCGGAGATAAAAACGGAGCCGTTATCATTGACATCGATTGACACACTGAAGTCGGCCATGAGTTTTTTGATGACTTTGCCGCCCGGACCGATCAGCTCGCCGATCTTGTCCACGGGAATAGTGACCACATGAATTTTGGGAGCGTACTGGGATAATTCTTTTCTGGGTCCGGGAATAGTCTTGAGCATGGTTTGCAAAATCTGCATGCGGGCGGTTCTAGCCCGGGCGAATGTTTGTTCACAAATATCCAAGGTTAATCCGGGAATTTTGACGTCTAATTGAATGGCGGTGATACCTGTTTCTGTGCCGGCGACTTTAAAATCCATATCGCCGTAGTGATCTTCCCCACCATTAATATCTGTCAACAGCTGGCGGTCAACCAGACCGATAGAAATACCGGCTACGGGAGCAATGATAGGAACTCCGGCGTCCATCAAGGACAAGGTTGAACCGCAGGTACTGGCCATGGAAGTGGAGCCGTCGGAGGACATGATTTCCGAAACCACCCGGATGGCGTAGGGAAAATCAGTTTCAGCAGGAATAACCGGGGCCAAGGCCCTTTCAGCCAAAGCTCCGTGACCGATTTCCCGCCGGCCGGGCGAACCCATGCGGCCGGTTTCTCCGGTGGAAAACGGGGGGAAATTGTAATGGCACATGTAACGTTTGGTGTCTTCTCCTTCGGCCGATTCCAGAGATTGAGACAGAGAGGGGGCGCCGAGAGTTGTGACGGTTAGGACTTGTGTTTCTCCTCTTTGAAAAATGGCAGAGCCGTGAACCCGGGGCAAAACTCCAACTTCGGCAGAAAGCGGGCGGATTTCATCCAATTTGCGGCCGTCGGGGCGCTGGCCGGCCAGAATATTTTTGCGGAAAGCGGCAGAAAACAATTCTTCAACTATTTCTTTGACTTCTGCCTGGTCCTGGGGATCAAAGCTGGAAACGAGAGGTTCTATTTCTGCCTCATCCTGCAAATTTTTGGCGGCTTTGCGAACTTGGGCCACCAGTTCAGAATTATGATCTTTAGCGGTAACAGAAATTTTGTCCCGGCCAATTTCTTTGACCAAGTTATTGATGAGGGAGATAATTTTTTTGTTTTCGGCAAACCCGGTTTTCAAAGCTTCCAGGATAGTAGCTTCCGGGACTTGATTGGCCCCGGCCTCAATCATAGGAATAACAGTTTCGGAACTGGTGACAACCAAGTCCAAATCCACTCCAGCGCGGTTTCCGTTTTCGGGGTTAATCACCAACTGGCCGTCGACCAATCCCATACGAACTGCGGCCACGGGTCCATTCCAGGGAATTGGGGAAATAGCCAAAGCGGCCGAGGTGGCAATGAGACCTAAAACGTCGGCATCGTTGGCGGTGTCTACGGAGAGGACGGTAATAATTACCTGGACTTCGTTTTTAAGCCCTTTGGGGAAAAGAGGGCGGATGGAACGGTCAATGAGCCGAGCTGATAAAACTTCGGCGTCGGTAGGGCGGCCTTCGCGTTTAACCCAACGCGAACCTTTGATGCGGCCGCCGGCATATAAACGCTCTTGGTACTCGACAGATAAAGGAAAATAATCTTTTTTCAGGTCTTCTTTACCCAGAACGACAGTGGCCAAAAGCGAAGTGTCCCCATAACGGGCAAAAACGGCGCTGGTGGCACGAGAAGCGAACCGACCAACCTCTAAGGTTAAAGTACGTCCGGCTAGTTCTAAAGTTTTACTGACTAATTTCATTTGGATAAACCCAATTTCTTAGACAGGTCATTATATCTTTTAATGTCCTTCTTTTGTAAGTAGAATAATAGTCGGCGGCGCTTGTTGACCATAGATAGCAGGCCCCGGCGGGAATGTTCGTCCTTTTTATGGGCTTGCAAATGTTCGACCAATTTGGTGATCTTTTCGCTCAGCAGGGCCGCCTGAACTTCGGGAGAACCGGTGTCTCCTTTGCCTTGGGCAAATTTCTTGATGACGTCTTCTTTTGATTTAGGGTCTAAAGCCATAATAAACGTAAGAGGTAGGGCGAGAGTGAGTCCGCTTAGCGGACAAACCCCCGTTAATGTCTCTTACTGCCGGTATTATAACACAAAAATGGGTTCTAAAACCAATTTGGGCTATTATTCGCATCAAATTATCCTCTTACAAATCCCCACGGCCGTCAAAATTTGTAAGAAACTTGTCCAAAATTTAGGAAACGGTGGTGCCGGAAAAGACTTTGGGGGTGTACCAATCGGGAGACGGGTTAGTTGGTTCTTGGTTATTGGTTATCTGCGAGTTACTTGGTTCTGGAGTGAAGCCGTCGTGGCGGCGGGCACCCTGGCGCATAAGAACTGCGGCGATTTCAAAAGTATCGGCCGTGACATTAGCCGTAAAATTGGAGGTAGATTTTTCCAGTCCGGCTAAGAGATTAGAGGCGGCATCATTAGAAATAGGGAGCTTGAGAGTTTCGAGAAGGCGGGTGACTTCCTCGGATCCAGCCAGAGAAAAGTGTTTGGTTTGAGCAAAAACTTCCGGAACTTCCGCTCCGGCCACCAGAATGATCAGATCGGCCTGGGCGCCGCCAGAGATGAAATTTAATTTGCGGTGGTCAAGACCGGGGGTGTTGGGTTTGGGAGTGATAACTAAATTCAGCTCCCCCCTATCATCTAAATGATAACTGACTTTATCCACAATTTCCGTCTGGCCGGGAAAGGTGATCACCAGGTTGCGGCTGCCAAAGTTAGAAATGACCGTATCTGCTCCCACTAAGCGGTGAAATTCCACGGTCATGGGATCGGCACAGGTCACAGAGGCGGGTTTGCCGAACTGATCCAGGGAGAGTTTGAGAGCCAGGGCGGCGGCCACGGCATCATAGCCAGGGTTTTGGGGAAGAAGAATGGCTACCGAACGGGCAGAATCCAGCAGGCCCTTAAATTGATTGGTATCAACTGGCGCCATGGATAGTGACGGCTATTATAATATCACCGGTCTTGAAGTCAACTGGCGGAGAAAAAACGGCCCCGAATTCCTGGCCGGTTTTAATTTTTTCAACTTCGGCTTTGCCAATTTTAAGAGATTTTATTTTGGTAATTTTGTCACCGATTTTGATCGAGTTGGTTTTGAGTATTTCTCCTTCGGTGCATTTACCCCCGGCCACCCGTAGATTGTCTATTTTGAACCCGGCCAGAATCTGGGCCCGGCCGGTAATGGTTTCGGTCTCTTGAGGATGGACTAATTTTTCTATGGCATCTAAAAGCTCATAAATAACATTAAAAGAGTGGATTTTAACTTTGTCTATTTCGGCTAGTTTGGCGGTGGAGCCGGGAATTTTGACATTAAAAGCAATTATTTGAGAATTTGTGGAAGTGGCAAAAAGAATGTCAGATTCGGTAACTTCGCCAGTAGCTGACGAAATTAGATTGACTTCCGGGGGTAACAAAGAAGTAATGGCCTCAAGAGAACCGAGAGTGTCGGCTTTGAGGATAATTTTGACTATATCACCCTCTCCCTTCGGCCTGCCTGCCGGCAAGGCAGGGTTTCCCCCTCTTAAATTAAGAGGGGGAACGAAAGGGGGTGATATTTTAGTGATAGCAGAACTTAGTACAGACCCTACAGGGACGACGGAAGTGAGGCCGAGAATTTCGACGGGGGTAGAAGGCAGAGCAGGATTGACAGACAGGGCCTTGGCTTTACCGACCAATTTGTCTGAAAATAGCTCCTGGCCAACTTTTAAAGTACCGTTTTTGACGATGCACATAGCCAAAGGGCCGCGGCGGGTATCCAAGTGAGATTCAAGAACAATACACTCTAGAGAGCCGGAAGGGTCGGAGACTGGAGGTTGGAGGCTAGAAACTAGATGGACCATCTCCAAAAGTTCAGGCAAGCCCTGGCCGGTTTTGGCAGAAACGGGAATGGCAGGTACGTCACCTCCAAACCCTTCGACTAAAACTGCGTTTTCAACCAATTGGGATTTGACGGTGTCTGCGGAGGCCCCGGGAAGGTCCATTTTATTAATAGCCACAATCATGGGAATACCGGCTGATTTAATGGTGGCTATAGATTCTTTGGTCTGGGGCATGACCCCGTCTACGGCGGAAATTACCAAAATAGCAATGTCGGCAATATCAGCTCCCCGGCTGCGCATTTGAGAAAAAGCAGCGTGTCCCGGCGTGTCGATGAAAGTGATACCGTTCGTCTGGAAAGCGTGAGTGCTTTGGGTTATACCCCCGACTTCACGAGAGGCGATGTTGGTTTTACACAGAGCATCAAGAAGAAAAGTTTTGCCATGATCTACATGGCCCAAAATGACAACGATAGGTGGTCTGGTTTGCATCTCATTTTTCGCTCTTGATATCGATGTGATAGCCGGTGAGCTTGCCGGCTAGTTTGGCGTTTTGACCCTCGCGGCCGATAGCCAGAGACAGTTGATCGGCGGGGGCAGTAACAACGGCCTCAGCTTTTTTGGCATTGGCTTTGACGATCAGGCCGGTGGCGGGAGACAGGGCGGAGGCGATAAATTTCTCCGTCTCTTCACTAAACTGAACTATATCTATTTTTTCTCCGTTGAGCTCACCGATAACAGCCTGAACCCGGACGCCTTTTTGGCCTACACAGGAGCCGACCGGATCTACCCCAGATTGGTGGGAGTAGACGGCAATTTTGGTCCGGGATCCGGGGTCGCGGGCAATGACTTTAATCTCGACAGCACCGGAGTTGACCTCGGGAACTTCTCTTTTGAACAATTCCTTGATCAGACCGGTGTTGGCCCGGGAAACGATCACTTCGCGGCCACGTAAGGAGTCGCGGATACTGTCCAGATAAAAAGTCAGGCGTTGGTTGATGTGATAGTCCTCGGAATAGACCTGTTCGGCGGGAGGCATGACGGCCTCGGCCTTGCCGATATCCACAATGATTTCGTTGCCGATGAAGCGCAGAATCATGCCGTTGACCAGTGTGCCTAAGCGTTTTTCATATTCGGTGACGGTGGCGGATTTTTCGGCCTCGCGGATTTTCTGCATGATAACTTGCTTGGCAGTTTGGGCGGCGATGCGGCCAAACCCCGGAGGAGTGATATCCAATCTTTTTTTACCCTTGAGAACAAATACCCGGTGGTCGCCTGTTTGAGAATCGAGGTCCGAATCGTATGTTTTAGTCTCGTCGTATTGGTCGGGATGGTCTTTTTTAAAGGCGGCGACAATGGCTTGCTTAATAGTGTCCAGGACGACTTGAGGATCCAGATTGCGCTCATGCGCCACCTGATTTAAGGCGGAGGCAAATTCGGTTCTGGCTTGCAAAACTTTGGCCATACAGTGGCCAATTTTATCAGAAGCTGAGGCGTTATACCACCCCCACCCTCCCCCTCCTAATCTAGGAGGGGGTAAGTTCCTTTCTAATCTGGTCCACTACTTTGTCTAAATTGGACTGAACTTCCCAATTCCAAAATCTAATAACTTTGATGTTAAAAGCCCCTAGATATCTGGTTCTATACGAATCATATTTATAATTTTGCTTGTGTTGCTCGCCATCGAGTTCTATGGCAAGTTTTTTCTCCGGACAGTAAAAGTCCAAAATATAAAATGTTACACTGTGCTGTCGGCGAAACTTAAAGCCGAGGCGGCTATTTTTCAACTTGCTCCAAAGCAACCTTTCTTCTCTAGTGCCATAGTTTCTTGACCTCCTTCGTTTTTGTTTGAGTTTAGGAGTATTAAAAATAAATTCTTTTCTCATAAAACTGTAGTTTTATTTCCTTAATCTTACCAGTGCGCGCCTTTTGTGTTCAGGGTGTTAATATGATCGCATGGTCAGTCGTTTGTATTCCGCTATATATTTATTGGAAAAATTATCTAATTTGGGGGCCATGAAGGTTAATATGCAGTATTTAACGAAAGGTGGCCCGGAATTAAATCACTTTATCGATCGTCAGGCACACCCTGCTAGAAATGAATATCTTGATATATGCAACCTTAAAAGATTTGTTGAGAGTGGCGAATATGTGATCTCAAATAAATATGTATGTATTTCGACTACATTTGAAACTTCCGATGTCAAATATAAGGCTTTTATTGGTCTTGATGTGGAGATCGGCGATGAGAAAGTAGTGTTTAATGTTGCCAAGTTTCTCGCACATAAATTAGGTAAATCGATTGATGTATTTAAAACAACGCGCGGTTTCCACTTTTTTATTCCTGATTTGGTATTTTCTGGTGATTTTGAGTACTTAACGAAAATATTTGAAATTGCGAACGATGCTTCTTTGCGGATTGGAGACAAGTGGGTCGCAGGATATTTTGACTGTGTAAAAAAAGCAAAAACTTATAAAGATTTACAACAAATTTCGCGAGAAATATTAAACAATTTCGGACACTATCAAGCCAGAGGAAAATACACCTTCTTTGACTTAAGACATATCGCTCATGGCATGTTCGAATATGAACGTCAGCGGGGTATTTCTGATCAGAATAATGGTGTTAGAACACAATTGTTTTTTAGAATAACATCCAAGAACCACAACGATCATCCTCCGGTGTTTATAAAACAGTTTATTTATTCCCCCTCCTAAGTTAGGAGGGGGACGAGGGGGTGGTACTAGAGAATGTCTGCTAATTCTTCCAGTAAACGTCTTTGTTCGTGGGAAAGATGGGCGGGGAGATCGATGTAGAAATGTTCCACCTAAGAGATGGAACTGCCTAACTATATTAAGCTAGGCGGTCTAATTGTTTATTGACATCTGGTCTTACCCTTGTTAACATTAGTTTACAATGGAACAGGGTGATGCGGGTGTTGCTGTTCCCGAAAAGGAAGCGGCCGATGAGACGTTAAGGCCTGTTGTTGACAGGTTGCTCCTTGACACGCATTTTCGGGAAGTTCCCCTCCCAGATAACTTTGATGGTTGGACTGGCGAAGATCTAAGGAAGCGCCCCAATGAATCTCTGAAGAGAATGCTTACCCAGGAGGCGGTTGGGGAAGTTCAACAGGCTTTGGGACTAAGTTTTGAATCTAAGTTTAGTGGTCACACTGGTCGCCCATTACCGAAGGCGGAGACAAAACAAGCTGTTCCTGATTATGAAAGTTGGTCTGCAAGACTAGAGGCTTTAAGAGGAGAAATGGGCGAGAAAGTAAATGAGGCGGAAGCACGAGGCGTGAGTGTTCCAAGATTTGACGCTGAAACGGGACAGCCCCTGCCCAAAAACTCATTAAGAGTTTATGAGGCCGTGCATGGCAGACGTCAGCCTCAAGAGGCACCTCCGTCTATGTCTGATCAAGAGGCTCTTGAAATGGGTCTTAGTGCCTTGAGGGAAATGAAGGCCATAAGGCGTGAAGACGAAGCTGCTAGGAAATCCGGAGGACTACTGCCCAGATCGTGAGACGGTAATTTGGGTTACCAACATGTCAGAAACTACAACCTCAGAGGTTATGGTGCCAAAACAAGCTGCTGAACTGGGATTAGAGTTGGTTTACACGGACGAAAGTTCGCACCCCCCATTTAACGTATTACCCAAAGCGTCTATCGGAATACAGAAAAACGGCGAGAAAGCAGAATTAATAAAAGTTAGCCCGGAACACGGGCGGGCGACGGCAGATGCCAGGCTATTGTCAACAGTCGTGTGGCGTGACGATTTTGGTATACCTTTTGGGTCGGTGGATTATAAGGGGAACGTCGTGGATGATGTGGTTATTGATACGGATCAAACCGATAAATTAAGGGTGTGTGGAATTAAAACAGGAAAGGTCACCAGAAGAATTATTGCGGCCTCTCGGGCCTTGAGAGGAATGGGGTTACCAACTGAGGCCATTTACAGGATGTATAAAATTACCTGGTTTCCCGAAAACGGTCGGCGGATAAGTCCAGAAGAATGGAGAAAACAACTACTAACAGAGCTTGAATCAGATATCGAATTTGCCAGAGAACAGCTGAGGAATCCCTCAACTTACGGCCAGAAAAAGGATGAACTAGAGGAGCTTTTGGCAAAAGCTGAAGAAGAGGTCAAATTTGTAAAAGGTTATTTGAAGCAGAATGACAATTTCTATGTTTTTGAAAGGCATCTACAAACACCGATTAGATTACGAGATATCCCGCACGCCAAGACCAAAAATGACTTTGAAAATCTGGCTAAGCAGAGCATGGAGTGGCTTGACAAAATTCTAACCAGGAGACAACGAGCGAAAACTCCGGTCTGGAATAAGTTGTTACGTAAATCTAAAGACTTATGTTTTGCGCTTTGGCCCTTTTCAGGAGACGAAAAATTTGATTTTAATAACTCGGATCATTTATCTCGAGTGTTTGTTGAGTGGCTACCTGCTCAAATGGGACAATACTTAGCGAGGCTACATAAAAATGGCTTGATTCATGGTTTTCCCCACTCACAAAACTGGTCCTTGGGAAGTCTTTACGACTTAGACAGTGTGTATGGCCCTGCGTTGGGAGATAACCCGAGAACCGAAGATAATTTTGTAAAGGATGTAGAGATTGCGGCAAGAGCCGTCATGGATATCTTTGCTGTACGGGCCCCAGGTTTTGACTGTGTGGGATTGACGGCAAGTCACTATCTGGCTCAGACGATTCTTGGGCAAAACAAAGATGAACTGCCTTTGGTAAAAGCTGTAGCTAACTTTGAATACGGCTACTTGGAGGCAAGATTTAGGAAAAAGCTGACTCCTGCGAATGTTGATGGGTATGTCAGGAGGTATATGCCCCAAGTAAAGGTCGGCGGAGACGTTGTGAGAAGTTGGGCTGCCGTAAATGAGAGAATTATTAATTTGATTAAGTCTAAACTTTTGGTCTTGCGGGAGACGGGGTGATATTTAAGATCTTTCAAACTCTTCCAGTATTTGTTTTTGGCGGTGGGAGAGGTGGGTGGGGAAATCGATGATGAGACGGATATAGAAATCGCCGCGGTTGGCTACTCCACGGCCGGCCAGGCGAACCATGGTACCGGGTTGGGTGCCGGGGCGGATTTTAAGCTTTAAGTCCGCGTCTAAGGTAGGGACACTTGTGGTCCCTCCGAGAATAGCCAGGGTGAAAGGAATTTTGTGGTCTATATAGATGTCTGCCCCATCGCGGCGGAAAATTAGATCCGGCTCAACTTCAAAAGTAATATCAAAATCGGTAAAACGCAGATGAGTACCGGTATCAGCGCCGGCGGGAATTTTAATAGCGTGGGTCCGGCCGTCAATGGTGACGCTTTCGGTACCGCCTGAAACTGCCGTTTTAAAAGGAATGCGCAAAGAATAATGAGGCTTGGCAGGCCGGCTGCGGCCAAAGGGCGAAGCGCCGCCAAAAAATTGTTCAAATATTTCAAAAGGATCGCCCATGTCCCCGAAAGGATTTTGTCCGCCTCCAGAAGTTGAATAGTAATATTGGAAAGGGCCTTGCTGTTGCCCGGCAAAGCCGGATCCGCCGGAAAAACCACCGGGCGGAGTGTGGCCGAATTGGTCATAAGTTTGCTTCTTTTGAGAGTCGGAAAGAACTTGATAAGCCTCGTTTATTTCTTTGAACTTCTCTTCGGCTTCGGGAGACTTATTTTTGTCCGGGTGCCACTGCATGGCCATTTTGCGGTAGGCAGATTTGATCTGGGCATCGGAAGCGCCTTTAGAAACACCTAAAATATCATAATAATCACGCTTAGCGGCCATAGTTCAGCTTGACATTCTATGCTATTATAAATGTTGACAAGTAATTCCCCATGCGTGGGCTGCCGGAATGGTTGCTCGAATATAGCGTGTGGGGTTTTGTCATTTTTACGGAACTTCAAGCAAACAGAGAGCTTTCTCCGATAATCAGGGACTTAATAATATCATAGTAACTGCTGTCTCCATATTCGTACTTTCTAAAAATTGACCAGCTAATAAAATCGGTCGCTTGTAAAGACTTCTCTTCGTGGGGAGTTTTTATTATTACCTGTAGTTTGTGTTTATGATTCACCTTGATCTTATCAGCCAGGTACGATTTGAAATTTTCGTTCAAAAAACGATTTGTTTCCTTTCTGGAAGCTATCAGTGTTAAATTGTCCAGAGGAACTAACTTATTTTCATAAATTCTATTCAATAGGATATTAGTTACATAGTTGTACAAGACACTCTTCTCTTCTTGAAGTTTGGTATAAACTTTCTTCTTGTTTAGATATATAACCATAATTTGGCAGTCTCTGCCTGCCAATTCCCGAAGTAATCGGAATCTGGTTGTGGGCGACTCTTTATGACAATGAAGCACTCCGCTTTTCTTTTTGTGAATTTTTTTAAGTCCCGTATGAATTTTTGATACTAATTTTTCAATTAGGCGTTTTTCCTTGCAAAATAGAAATGTGACCAAAAACCATTGAGTGGTTCTCTTTTTGCTAAAGTCAAAACCTAAGTCTCCACTCTCATCCATGAATATATACGCCATCTTACTGGCAATTGTACCCCGCGAGTGCCAAATTGACAAATTTTAAACATTGAGTAAGATACGAATATATGAGTTCTCAAATCGAATATGTGCTAACACGAGAAAGAGGCACTTGGGTTGATTGGTTTGTTCGGATAACATCGGTGGGGTTTTTGGGTTGGGAGAAAAATCTGGTTTCTAATACATGGGGAATGACATCTGGACCCGATGTTTCTGCGCCCAGAAAATCAGGGAGTTTCTATTGGTGGTTTTTTGGTCTGGGATGAAAGTAGAGATTGTGGAAAAGACCGAAGGTTGATACAATTGAAGAAAGCTAATTGGCTTTATTTTTTTGACCTCTTATGGCTGATGTAAAGACTACTAACAGGATGGTGCCGTTGGATCGGGTGCGCAACATTGGCATAATTGCCCATATCGACGCCGGAAAGACGACGACAACCGAAAGAATTTTGTTTTACACCGGGAAAAGTTACAAGATTGGAGATATTGACGAAGGAGACACACAAATGGACTGGATGGAGCAGGAAAGAGAACGAGGAATCACCATTGTTTCGGCTGCAACTACAACCTTTTGGACAGTAAACGACGCAAATTCTCCAGTGGAGGCGGGGTCGTATCGGATAAATATCATCGACACGCCCGGACACATTGATTTTACGGCAGAAGTAGAACGGAGCTTACGGGTATTGGATGGGGCAGTAACTGTTTTGGACGCGGAAGAAACGGTACAGTCGCAGACAGAAACGGTGTGGCGGCAGGCGGACAAATATAAAGTCCCGCGGATAATTTTTGTGAATAAAGTGGATAAACTGGGAGCCAATTTCGAAGGGACAGTCAAAGCAGTCATCGACAGGCTAGGGGCCAACCCGGCGGTCATGGCCTATCCCATTGGAGTTGAAAATACTTTCCGGGGGGTAGTTCTACTTTTGGAGCGCAAGGCTTTAATTTGGCAGGGTGACGAAACCGGGGCCAAATTTGTAGAGGAAGAAGTGCCGGCAGAGATGAAAGAAGTGGTAGAGAAATGGCGCAGCCAGTTAATTGAGCAGATTTCAGAAACAGACGATGACTTGCTAAATAAATTCCTGGCCGGAGAAGAGCCGAGCATTACGGAGCTAAAAACTGCCCTAAGAAAAGCCACTATTGCCTATAAATTGGTACCCATATACTCGGGGGCATCACTTCGCAATAAAGGGGTGCAGCCGCTTCTGGACGCAGTGGTGGAGTATCTGCCCTCCCCGGTTGACATTGACCAGGCAAAGGGAGTCAACCCCAAAACTGGGGGTGAAGAGGTCAGAAAAACTATTAATGAAGAAAAATTCTGCGGGCTGGCGTTTAAGATCCAGACCGACCCGCATGTGGGACGGCTGACTTATCTGCGGATTTATTCAGGAAAACTCACGGCCGGGCAGGGAGTGTATAACGCCACCAAAGACAAGGAAGAGCGGATTTCCCGAATGCTTCTGATGCACGCTAACAAGCGGGAAGAGATAGACGCGGCCTACACGGGAGAGATTGTGGCTCTGGTGGGGCTGCGGGAGACGAGTACAGGACATACTCTATGCGACAAAAGCGCACCAATTGTACTCGAGTCTATTACGTTTTCGGAACCGGTTATTTCTTTAGCTATCGAGCCAAAAACTAAACAGGATCAGGAAAAGATGGGGTTGGCTCTGAATAAATTATCGGACGAGGATCCAACTTTCCGGATCAAGTCTAACCTGGAAACAGGACAGACGATTATTTCCGGAATGGGAGAATTGCATTTGGAAATTATCGTGGACCGGATGAAACGGGAGTTTGGAGTGGAAGCGACCACGGGAGCTCCCCAGGTGGCATACAAAGAAACTGTCAGAAAAGCCGCTGAGGCGGAAGGAAAATATATCCGCCAGTCCGGTGGCCGGGGACAATATGGCCATTGCTGGTTGAGACTTGAACCGTTACCCCGAGGCGCAGGGTTTGAATTTGAGGACGAGATTAAGGGTGGGGCAATTCCAGCAGAATTCATCCCGGCTATTGAAAAAGGGGTCAAGGAAGCTATGGAAAATGGAGTATTGGCGGGTTTTCCGGGAGTAGATATGAAAGTCGCCTTATTCGACGGAACTTATCACGATGTGGATTCTTCGGAAATGGCGTTTAAAATTGCCGGTTCAATGGCGTTTCAACATGGGGTGAAATTGGCCGATCCGTGCCTTTTAGAGCCGATCATGAAGGTGGAAGTGTCCACCCCCGAAGACTATATGGGGGATGTAATTGGTGACTTGTCCAGCAAGCGGGCGCAGATTTTGGGAACTGACAAGCGGGGGCACTTAACCATTATTAACGCTTTTGTGCCCTTGGCCGAACTATCAGGTTATGCTACCAAACTGCGGTCCATGTCCCAAGGCCGGGCCACCTATTATATGGAGCCATCCCACTATGAAGAAGTGCCCAAAAACATCGCCGAGAACATCATTGCTAAATCTGGTAAAGTGACAGCAAATGCTTAAGTGGATAATTGGGATATTAATTTTGGTCGGCGGCGGAGTATGGCTGGTGAGCGGGCGGGGCGGTTTGCCGGGGGAAGCGGTGGCGGATCAGGGAAGAGAACATCGGGACCATGGCAAACTGGATGAGTTTAAATATAACTCTAATCCCCCCGCTTCCGGTCCGCATGATGCGGATTGGATACGGCCGGGGGTTTATGGCGAGGCGCAGGATAAATACAAGTTAATCCATTCACTGGAACACGGATATGTGGTCGTGCACTATAACTGTGCAAAAGCCCTCAGCGCTCAGCCCTCAACGCTCAGTGTGAGCGCACATGAAGATAACGAGGTGGCAACGGATAGTGGAACAATTAAGACTGATTGTGCTTTGGGCCAACAATTGGCTGATTTTGCCAAGAAAATGGAGTTAAAAAAACTCATTGTCCAACCTAATCCGACGATTGATAAACCAATCATTATGGTGGCCTGGGACAGGATACTAAAAATGGATACATTTGACGAAAAGCTGGCAGAAAAATTCGTCAAAGCTTTCCGCAATAAAGGCCCGGAAGCAACAATGGAATAATTTGGGACTTGCGTAGAAAAATCATTTCGTTTAGAATTGAGGGCATCATATGGCTACTTTTGTCAGAAATAAACCCCACGTCAATATCGGAACCATTGGTCATGTAGATCATGGGAAGACGACTTTGACGTCCGCTATTACCGTGGTGTTGGCCAAAAAAGGGATGGCCACTGCCAAGAGATATAATGAGATCGATTCGGCTCCGGAAGAAAAGGCCCGGGGAGTGACCATTAACCTGTCCCATCAGGAATACGAAACTGAGAAAAGACACTACGCCCACATTGATGCTCCGGGGCACGCCGACTACATCAAGAACATGATTACGGGCGCAGCCCAGATGGACGGGGCCATTTTAGTGGTGTCCGCTCCGGACGGACCCATGCCGCAAACCCGGGAACACATTCTGCTGGCCAAACAGGTAAATGTGCCGGCTATTGTGGTCTTTTTGAACAAATGTGACATGGTGGACGACCCGGAGCTATTAGATCTGGTGGAAATGGAAGTCCGAGAACTATTAACTAAATATGGATTCCCCGGCAATGACGTGCCTATCATCCGCGGGTCGGCATTAAAGGCTACCGAAGGAGACGCCAAAGCGGAAGAAGCGGTTTTAGAACTTATTAAGAAGGTGGATGAATATATTCCCGACCCGGTGCGCGAACTGGATAAGCCGTTTTTGATGCCGGTAGAGGATGTCTTTTCTATCAAGGGCCGGGGAACGGTGGTCACGGGCCGGATCGAGCGCGGAAAAGTGAAAATTAACGACACGATTGAAATTGTAGGCATCAAGGCTACCCAGTCTACGGTGGTTACGGGCGTGGAAATGTTTAGAAAACAACTGGACGAGGGATTGGCCGGAGACAATGTGGGAATACTGCTAAGGGGAATTGAAAAGGATCAAGTAGAGAGGGGCCAAGTCTTGGCCAAGCCAGGCACGGTTACTCCACATACTGAATTTGAAGCTGAAGTATACGTTTTGACCAAAGAGGAGGGCGGGCGGCACACGTCTTTCTTTTCGGGATACCGGCCCCAGTTCTACATCCGGACCACTGACGTGACCGGCGAAGTGACATTGGCGGCTGGAGTAGAGATGGTCATGCCCGGAGACAACGCCAAAGTGAAAGTAAAGCTAATTGCTCCGGTAGCTTTGGAAGAGGGACTGCGGTTTGCTATCCGTGAAGGCGGCAAGACCGTGGGTGCAGGCGCGGTGACCAAGATCATCGCATAAAACTTATTAGCACTTTAATATGGCAAAAGGAAGACTACGAGTCCGGCTGAAGTCTTTTGACCATCGGGTCGTAGACGAAACAGCCGCCAAGATACTAGAAACGGCTTTGGCCACTGGGGCTAAAGTATCGGGTCCGGTTCCTTTGCCGACTGACCGAAAATTAATTGTGGTGACGTCCTCGCCCCATGTGGACAAAAACGCCCGGGAACACTTTGAGATGCTGGTGCACAAACGCTTGATTGATATTCTGGACCCTACACCCAAAACAATAGAGTCTCTTTCCAACCTGGAACTGCCGGCGGGAGTGGATATTGAGATCAAGATGTAAAAAGCCCGCTATTCATTCGTGGTTGTTCCATGGCTAATTTTGGCAGACCGGATGCGAACTTGATGGGGAGAGACAATAACAATATTTTGGCGATAATTTTTTTCATTTAGTTGTGACAGTAACTGAAAAACTCTTTGATTAATCAATTTAATTGATAACTCGTTGGGAAAGCGGAGAACGGCCTTCTTTTGTTGAGCGAAGGAGAATATTTCCGAGTCCGAATAGCCTCGCAAGCCGTGGTCACGGATATCGAACACGGTAAAGCCTAGGGACTCAAGAACTGGTTTTAGCGATCGATGGAGGTCCTCGTCAATTACGGCATTCATGCCGATAAAAATCGTTCTGAAGAGACAATGGCTGCGGCGTATTGGAGCGCGGCCATGACTTGCTCCCGAGTCAAGTCATACTCGCCTCTAACCGCCTCAATTTCCATACCGCCTGCGATTTTCCCCACTACCAACTCTACTGGTACTCTCGTGCCGGCAATTACCGGTTTACCAAACCGCACCTTAGGATCAACCTTAATCAACTTTTTGAGTTTAGGAGTCATGCTCACTGTGAGAATACAGGGCGCATACTGCGGATAACGTAAGTGCGGACGGCGAACTTTAGAAAGTGCTTTCCGGCACTTTTTTTGTGCATATGTTGAATACTATTTTTGCCAAAAAAAAGGAAATGACCATGAGATATACCTCCGATGGAAGGCAGGCGGGGGTAACTTTGCTTTCCATATTACCCACGACTGATGCCGGGACACGTACTGTTGAAAAACACGGGTATGCCGCCCAAATTCTTAAAATTCAAATGACAAATAACAAATATCAAATAAAAGAAGTCCGCAACGTAAAAGAGGCGGACTTTTTAGTTGGGGATGTAGTGAAAGTAAGAGGAGTGTCTAAGGGCAAAGGGTTTGCCGGGGTGGTAAAAAGACACGGATTTGCCGGCGGACCCAGAACCCACGGCCAATCTGACCGCGAAAGAGCTCCCGGATCCATCGGACAAACGACCACTCCGGGACGGGTGTACCGGGGAAAGAGAATGGCGGGCAGAATGGGTGGAGAAACTGTGACCACAAAGGGGCTCAAAGTTTTGGATATTAACGAAAAAGAGATAGCGATTATTGGAGCGATACCGGGACACCGAGGAACGCTGGTCAGGATTACAAAAATATGATTTCAGCTGTAACATACAACTTGAAGGGAGAAAAGGTTGAGTCAACTTCCCTGCCTGGTTCTATTTTTGAAATTAAGGTCAAACCAGTTTTGCTGGCTCAAGCGGTACGGGTGTGGCTGTCTAACCAGCGGCGGGGAATGGCAAAAACCAAGACCCGAAGTGAGGTAGCCAAAACAACGGCCAAAATGTATAGGCAAAAAGGCACAGGCCGGGCCAGACATGGATCTTATGCGGCTCCAATTTTCGTGGGGGGAGGCATAGCCCACGGTCCGTCAGGGAAACAAAACTACAAATTGAGCCTGCCGGCAAAAATGCGCCGGCTGGCCCTACTGGGAGCGTTGTCTGTCAAGGCTAAGGCCAAAGAGATACTAATTGTTGAGGGAGTGGATAAGGCATTGGGGAAAACCAAACAATTAGCTTGGCTCCCCGCAGGCAAGAAACTGGTAATAATGGAGGGCGGCCAGACAAAATTCAAGCGGGCAATTCGCAATCTGGAACAAACCAGCGTCAGGGGACCGGAGAGCCTGTCGGCGTATGAGGTGTTGGCACACAAACAATTGGTTTTGACCAAAGAAGTTATTTCGAGCATTAAGAAAATATATGCTGCTTAAAGCCATCATCACGGAAAAGTCTATGCGGGAAGCCCAAAACAAAAGATATACTTTTGGGGTGACTCCGGCAGCCACCAAGTCGGGGATAAAAAGGACTGTAGAAAAGATGTTTGGAGTAAAAGTGTTAAGAGTGCACACCTTGCGGTCAGGCGGCAAAAAAAAGGCGATCGTGCAGATTAATTCCCAGCAAAGCATTGACTTATGGAAAAGAGATTAACCTGGACATTACCAAAGAAGTCCGGCCGGAATGCTACCGGAGTAGTGACCACCCGGCACCAGGGGGCCAGAGAGAAAAGACGCTACCGGGAAATTGACTGGAAACGGGATAAGCGAGACATGCCGGCCCGGGTGGTGGCTGTTGAATACGATCCCAATCGCACGGCAGATTTGGCTCTAGTTCAATATGCGGATGGAGAAAAAAGATATATCCTGGCACCTGAAACTCTCCGCGTGGGTCAGAAAGTAATGAGTGGTGAGTCAGCCCCCCTGACTGTCGGAAGCGCGTTGCCACTGAAGGCAATCCCGGTAGGAACCATGATCCATTGCCTGGAGCTGGCTATCGGCCGGGGAGCAAAGCTGGTACGCGGGGCGGGGGGGGCTGCCATGATTCAGGGTTTCGAAGGGCCGTGGGCTCTGGTAAAATTGCCGTCGGGTGAGATCCGGCGCATCGGAGCCGGCGCGTATGCCACTATCGGGCAGGTCGGTAATCCGGATTGGAAGAACGTAAACCTAGGTCTGGCGGGAAGAAAAAGGCATATGGGAATCAGGCCAACCGTCCGGGGAACAGCCCAAAATCCCAGGTCTCATCCGCACGGCGGCGGGGAGGGACGGTCTGGTGAAGGCATGCATCCTAAAACACCGTGGGGCAAGTCTGCCCGGGGAAACAGGACCAGAAACAAGTCTAAATATTCGCACAAAATGATTGTGCAAAGACGCAAATGAAAGCACCATATCTGGATCAAAAATTAATGGCCAAAGTGGGCAAAAAAATTAATCCCATCAAGACCTGGGCCAGAAATAGTCAGATTCCCCCAGAATTTGTGGGGACGACTTTTCGGGTGCATAACGGACATAAATTTGTGGACGTGTTTGTAAATGAATCAATGGTGGGGCACCGCTTGGGAGAATTTGCTCCCACCCGGACATTTCGTGGCCATGGAGCAATAGTTAAAAGAACTATGGAGAAAACATGATAATTAAGGCCAAAGCCAGTTCTGTAATGACCAGCCCGCGGAAATTGCGGCTGGTGGCTAACGCCGTGCGAGGGCTATCCCCCAAGGTTGCCATTGACCAGCTAAGATTGCTGCCCAAGAGAGCAGCCAGGGTCTTACTGGCCGTGTTTGAGCAAGCTATGGGTAACGCCAAAAATAACTTTAAGATGTCACCGGAAAATCTAAAAATTAAATCTCTACAAATTAACGATGGTCCGCGGGGACCAAAGCGGATGGACCGATCCCATGGAGCCAGGTTTGACAGAGGTGTCAAGAGGCGTAAGTATGCACATATTAACCTAGAGTTGGAGGAGGAAATACATGGGAAATAAAGTCAATCCGGTAGGATATCGGCTACCGCTATCCCCAACCGCAACCTGGAAATCCCGGTGGTTTACTACCAACCCCAAGAAATACCGGGAATACTTGGCGGTCGATGTCAAACTAAGAAAAGCCCTCATGGAAAAATTGAGGGCAGCCGGGGTAACCAGAGTGAACATAGAAAGGTCTCTTAAAAGTTTAAAAGTAACCATCTTTGTCACCCGACCCGGAGTGGTAATCGGACGAGGTGGGGCGGGAATCGACGATCTAAAACGGTTTATCTCCAAAACGCTGGGCCGCCTAGATTTGAGGGTAGACCAACCGCAAATCGAAGAGGTCAAATTCCCGGACTTGAATGCGCATCTGGTAGCGTCTAAAATCGCCGAGCAAATTGAGCGCCGGCTGCCGGCTCGCAGGGTAGCTAAAAAATCGCTGGAAAGAACCATGCAAGCCGGAGCCAAGGGAATAAAAATATTGATCGCCGGCAGAATTAACGGAGCGGAAATATCCCGACGGGAGCTATATCACGAAGGGTCCGTGCCACTCCAAACCTTGCGGGCGGACGTGGATTATGCCCAAATACCGGCTCTTACCCGTTCCGGATATGTGGGGGTAAAAGTATGGATTAACCGAGGAGAAACAAATTATGCTCCAACCTAAAAAGCAAAAATACCGAAAACAATTCCGGGGCCATATGGGGGGATCGGCTAGCCGGGGCAACACTTTGAATTTTGGGGAATACGGCCTAAAGGCTATAAGCCGGGGGTGGCTGTCGGCCAAGCAAATTGAGGCGGCCAGGAAGGCCATTACCCATTACTCCCAAAGAGGCGGCAAAGTGTGGATTCGGGTTTTTCCGGATAAGCCGATTACCAAGAAAGCTCTGGGGACCAGAATGGGGTCGGGTAAGGGAGATATCGTTGATTACGTAGCGGTGGTCACCCCGGGCAGGATTATTTTTGAAATTGCCGGAGTGCCTGAAGAAGTGGCCCGAACAGCCTTTCGTAGGGCAATAGCTAAATTACCGTTTAAATTCAGAGTCATTTCTAAAAATGATTAAATTTAAGTCTCAAGTTAAAATACTGACCGCAAACGAATTAGTGGTTAAAGTGCGAGAGTTGGCGGCACAAATCGCCCGGGCCAGAGTTGAGAAAAAACCAACTCTAAAATTGCGTAAACAGTTAGCTATTGTAAAAACATATGAGAACGCTAAGCGGTAAGGTCATATCCAATAAAATGGCCAAAACCGTAGTGGTAGAGGTGGAGCGGTTAGTCGTCCACCCCAAATACCACAAGCGGATAAAGAGAACGCAAAAGTTTCACGCCCATAGCGAGCTAGGGATAAAAATTGGGGATGTGGTGAAAATAGCTGAAGTTAAACCTATTTCCAGAACCAAAACCTGGAGAATTATATGATTCAATTACGCAGCATATTAGTCCCGGCAGACAACAGCGGCGCCAAAAAACTGAAGGTCATTCAGATTATGGGGGGCTCGAAGCGCAAATGGGGAAGCTTGGGAGACGTGGCGACGGCGGTGGTGGACGGAGCGGATCCTACCGGAGTGGTCAGGGATTCAGAGATAGTCAAAGTGGTCATTGTGCGCATCCGCAAGGAACGGCGACGCAAAGACGGCAGTTATATCCGTTTCGATGATAATGCCGGAGTGGTTATAGACATCAAAACGGGCGAGCCCAGAGGGAGCCGGATCTTTGGACCGGTGGCCCGGGAAGTAAAAGACGCCGGTTTTAATAAAATCGCATCGCTGGCGGCGGAAGTGATATGAAGTTACACAAAGGAGATAAAGTTCTGGTTACAGCCGGAAAAGACCGGGGGCGGGAGGGCGTGGTAGAAAAGGTGTGGGCAGATAAATCACGGGTGCTAATTCCAGGAGTAAATCAATATAAGAAGCACCGCAAGGCCCAGGGGGAAAAACAGCCAGGAGAAATCTTGACCTTGAGCCGGCCGCTGCCGGTTGGCAACGTAGCTTTAGTTTGTCAAAAATGCAAACAGCCAACCCGGGTAGGATATAGGATAATTAACGACAAAAAAGTTAGAATCTGCCGCAAGTGCGACCAAAATATTTAAATATGTGGGAAGCAAAAATCACCAAGGCCGTTTTGAATATCGGACTGAAAGAGGCCGTGACCGATAAAGGGGTGCTGGCCAAAGCTTCCGAACAACTGGCGGCTATTGCCGGACAAAAACCTAAGGTTACCCGAGCTAAAACTTCCATCGCTAACTTTAAAGTAAGAGAAGGAGATCCGGTGGGTCTAACTGTGACCTTGCGTGGTAAAAGAATGCAAGATTTTGTGACTAAATTGATAAACATTGTTCTACCCAGGGTGCGGGATTTCCATGGCGTGCCGACCACTGCTTTCGATAAAAAGGGCAACTATACACTGGGGCTGGCTGAACAAATCGTTTTCCCGGAAATAGACTATGCGAAAATTGATAAAATCAGGGGTCTGGAAATTACCTTGGTAAACAACGCCGACAATCCGAAGTCTGCCAAAAAGTTATTAGAATCTCTAGGGTTCAAATTTAAAAATGGCTAAAACATCTAAAGTCGTCAAACAAGAAAAAGGTTACTTAAAGTATCCGACGCAATACCGCAACCGGTGCCACCGCTGCGGCCGGCCCCGGGGTTATCTGCGGATGTTTGGCCTGTGCCGGCTGTGTTTCAGGGAGCTGGTACACCGCGGAGAATTGCCGGGGGTAAAAAAAGCATCATGGTAAACGATCCCCTATCAGATTTGATTTCCCGAATTAAGAACGGTTACCGGGCAAATCTAACCGAAGTGCGTCTGCCGTGGAGCCGGGTAAAAGAGAATGTGGTGCGGGTGCTGGCCGAACAAAAACTAGTTGAAAAATGCGATAAGCAAAAAGACGAATTGGTAGTAAAACTGCAATATGAAGGCAAAACTCCGGCTCTGACAGATATCCGCCGGGTAAGCAGGCCGGGGGTGCGGATTTACGCCGGGGTGAAAAAGTTGCCGCGGGTTCTGGGGGGACTGGGGATTAATATCCTGTCTACACCCCAGGGGGTTATGGCGGATAAACAGGCTAAAAAGTTACATGTGGGGGGCGAAATTATCGCCCAAGCCTGGTAAAAATATGTCCAGAATGGGCAGACTACCGGTCCCCATCCCAGAAGCTGTAACTGTAACGGTAAACAGTAACAGGATAAGTGTCATAGGACCAAAAGGACAGCTCGAATGGACAATGCCGGATGGAGTGGAAGCAAAAATTGAGGAAGGCAGAGTAATGATAACGGCCAAGTTATCGAACTTGCATGGGCTATCCAGATCGCTAATTAATAATATGGTTTACGGAGTAAGCCAAGGCTGGAGCAAAACTTTGGAACTGACGGGGACTGGTTACCGGGCCAGCACTAGCGGGACTGAACTAAACTTGTCTTTGGGGTTCTCACATCCGGTGAAAATCCCGGCTCCCGAAGGCATTACTTTTGAGGTGGTAGAAAACAAAATTAAGGTCCTGGGAATAGACAAGGTGAAAGTGGGAGAGGTGGCTGCTAAAATTAGGTCCTGGCGGCCGGCTGATCCTTATAAAGCCAAGGGGCTAAAATATGAAGGCGAAATTATCAGGCGAAAAGCCGGAAAAGCGGCCAAAGCTGAAATAAAAATATGAGACTGACTGTGTTTCGCTCCAATAAATATATTTATGCCCAAGCGATTGATGACGCCAAGGGGATAACCGTGGCAGAAGCACATGGAAAGAATCCTTCCGAAGTGGGTAAGCTGGTGGCCCAAAGGGCAATCAAGGCCGGAGTGAAAAAAATTGTTTTTGACCGGGGACGATACCGATATCATGGCCAGGTCAAGATTTTGGCAGAGGCCGCCAGAGAAGGGGGGTTAACGTTTTGAGACCGTTTGTAAGAACCGGACAATTCAACGCGGAACCCAAGGAGTTTGACGAAAAAACGGTGCAAGTGAACCGGGTGTCCAAAAAAACCAAGGGCGGCAACCGGATGAGCTTTTCGGTGTTAGTGGTAGTGGGAGACAAAAAAGGCCGGGTGGGAGTGGGCCTGGGGAAAGCCGCCGATGTGAGCTCTGCCATGCGCAAAGCCAGCACATATGCCCAAAAGCACCTGATCACGGTTCCTCTTAAGGGCCGGACCATTCCCCATGAGATACGGATCAAAGTGGGGGCAGCCCAAGTAATGATGAAGCCGGCTCCGGACGGGACCGGGGTGATTGCCGGCGGGCCGGTAAGAGCGGTGGTAGAAGCGGCGGGAATCCGGGATATTGTGAGTAAAATCCTAGGAACAAAAAACAAGGCGTCTAACGTATATGCGGCATTTGCAGCGCTGAAGCGTTTGAAACAGATATGAATTTAAATAAATTACCCAGAATAATCACCAGACCCAAGAAGAGGGTGGGACGGGGTATGGGATCCGGCAAAGGCAGCCACACCGCGGGGCGGGGAACTAAGGGGCAAAAAGCCCGGGGAAAAGTGTCTATTTTATATGAGGGGACCAAAACCAAAAAATCCCTGGTCAAGCGTATTCCCATGCTGCGCGGCAAGGGCAAATTCAAGGCCAAAGTAAAGCCGGGGACATATTAAAATGAATAAAGTGCTGACCAGTCTGAAGCAAATTTGGGGGACGCCGGAGATACGCAAGAAATTGTTATTTACGGCGGCGGTACTGCTGATCTACCGCCTGTTGGCGCATATTCCAGTGGCGGGAATCGACCGCCAAGCTCTGGCTAACCTGTTCTCCGGTTCACAACTTTTGGGGCTTCTGGACATTTTTTCCGGAGGGACGCTAGCCAATTTCTCGCTGATCGCTCTGGGCTTGGGGCCATATATCAATGCCTCGATTATCTTGCAACTATTGACCATGGTATTTCCCAAGCTGGAAGAGCTGTCCAAAGAGGGAGAATCCGGCCGGGAGATGATCAACCAATATACCCGGTGGCTGACGGTGCCCATCGCGATTTTACAGGGTTTTGGAATGTATTCGCTCCTGCGGGGGCAAAACATAATTGGACAGCTAAATTTGGGGTCACTGCTGGCTCTCATTGTCACCATGACGGCCGGGACCATCCTGGCAGTATGGCTGGGGGAGTTGATCTCTGAATATGGGGTGGGCAATGGCGTGTCTTTGCTTATTTTTGCCGGAATTGTGGGCCGGCTGCCGGTGGTTCTGGGGCAGACAGCGGTGACTTTGGAAACGTTGTCTGTGGGGAATTTAGGGATTTTTGGGATGGTGGGGTTGATACTGGTGGCGGCGGTGGTGTTTGTGAACGAAGCTTCGCGAAAGATTCCGGTGCAGTATGCCAGACGCGTCCGGGCCGGCAAGGTATATGGCGGGCAATCCACCCATTTGCCGCTGCGGGTAAATCAGGCCGGGGTAATCCCCATCATATTTGCGGTATCTCTGGTTTTACTCCCCTCTTTGGTAGGCCAATTTTTGCAAAATGTGAACAATGCCCAAGTAGCCTTGGCGGCCAGGTCGGTGCTGGCTTTTATGCAACCGAACGGTTGGGCTTATAACTTGATTTATTTTGCTTTGGTGGTGGGATTTACTTACTTTTATACCGCGGTGGTATTTAATCCGGTGAAAATTGCCGACGAAATCAAAAAATACGGAGGGTTTGTACCGGGAATTAGACCGGGGGGGGCAACTGCCAATTATTTAAATGGCATTATGAACAGAGTAACGGCGGCCGGAGCGGTATTTTTGGGGGCCATCGCCATTATGCCGGCCATTGTCCAAGTGGTTTTCAGAATTCCTACTTTGAGCTTGGGGGGGACCGGGATTTTAATTGTGGTATCGGTGGTTCTGGAAACAGTCAAGTCCCTGCAATCCCAACTGTCTGTTAGAAATTACGATAGTTTTTTGCCGTGAACATAATTTTGCTGGGACCACAGGGGTCGGGAAAGGGAACGCAGGCGGCACTACTAGCCGAGAGGTTTGGGCTGCAGCATTTTGAAGCGGGAAAGATTTTGCGCAGCATTGCCGATTCTGATAATCAGCATGCCTCCGCCGTAAAAGCGGCGGCTAACTCGGGAAACTTGGTGCCGGATGAACTGGTGAGGTTAATTGCCTGGAACTTTGTTAACAAACACAGAAACGGCGGGTTTGTTTTTGACGGATATCCCAGATCAGCGGCCCAATACGAACATTTGCAGGATATGTTAATGAAATTTGGACAAAAAATTGACCGGGTGATTGACCTGGAAATTTCACAGGCGGAAACTATTAAAAGGCTGGCGAAAAGAGGAAGGGAAGATGATACGCCGGAAGCAATTAAAAAAAGGTTGGAGCTGTTTAGATTGCAGACAGAGCCGGTGATAGAAAAAGCCAGACAAGACGGAATACTTCTGGAAATTGACGGAGAAAGACCGATCGACGTAATCCACCGGGACATGGTGAGTAAATTATGACTAAATTAACCATCAAGACCGGAAAGGAGATAGAGATGATGAGAGAAGGGGGAGTGAAGCTGGCAGGCATTAGAGATAAGATAGTCAGAGCCGTAAGACCGGGGATAACCGCGGCGGAACTGGACAGTCTGGCGGATAAATTGATTGCCCAGGCAGGAGGAAAACCGTCGTTTAAAATGGTTCCCGGGTACAGATGGGCAACCTGTATAAATATCAACGACGTAGTAGTACATGGAATACCTAATGATTACAAAATCAAGGCGGGAGATAAAGTAGGAATAGACATGGGCTTTTTTTATAAGGGGTGGCACACGGATACTTCGGTAACGGTGGGCGGGCCGGCCAGATTTTTAGAAGTCGGCCGGCTAGGACTGAAGAGGGCCATCGCACAGGCGCAAATGGGAAAGAGGGTAGCAGATATTTCCGCCGCCATGCAAAAAACAGTGGAAGGGGCGGGATACAATGCGGTGCGGGCGCTGACGGGACACGGGATAGGGAGAGAGCTGCACGAAGAACCGGCTATCCCCTGCTTTGTGCTGGGGAGTTACGGGCACAGTCCGAAATTAATTCCCGGCATGGTATTAGCTATCGAAATTATGTATAACCAGGGAGGATCGGCAGTGGTATACAAAAATAGCGACGGTTGGACAATAGTCACGGCTGATGGTAAAATATCAGGGCTGTTTGAAGAGACCGTGGCCATAACCAGTCACGGTCCCCTTGTTTTGACATGCCAAACTCGTTAATTTTTGAGGTAGAGGGAGAAGTCGTAGAAAATCTACCTAATACCTCTTTCCGGGTCAAATTAAACGGCTCGGAAAAAGTTGTATTGTGCCACTTGGCAGGCAAGATGAGAATCCACTGGATCCGCCTGTTGCCTGGGGACAAAGTAAGAGTGGCTATGGCAGGTCCTAACGAAACATTAGGCAGAATTATTTATAAATTAAAGTGAAAGTCCAAGCATCCATCAAAACCAGGTGCAGAAACTGCAAAATTGTGAAGCGGAAAGGGGTGTTATTTGTAATTTGCACCAACCCCAAGCATAAGCAACGCCAAGGATAAATATGCCCAGAATCGCCGGACGAGACATTCCCGAGAACAAAAAAATAGAGTTTTCCCTGCGGTACATATATGGCATTGGGCCGACGAACGCTGCCGGAATTTTAGCCAAAGCAAAACTGGATACGAATAAAAGAACGAAAGACCTGACGGCGGAGGAGCTGGCCAGACTGCAAAAAGCAGTAGACGAAGTAAAAGTGGAGGGGGACTTGAGAAAAACTGTCCAGCAAAATATATCCAGGTTAAAGGAGATTGGGTCGTATCGGGGCCACCGGCACGCTAAGGGATTACCTGTTCGGGGGCAACGAACGCGGACTAATGCCCGGACTAAGAGAGGTAAAAGAATGACCATCGGGGCGCTGAAGAAAGAGGTGTTAGCTACCAAGGAACCTAAAGTGGAGGAAAAGAAATGACCGGCAAAGCCTTTATTACGGCCACTTTTAATAACACCCTGGTGACTATTACAGACATGGCGGGAAATGCTATTGCCTGGGGATCGGCAGGAGCGGCCGGATTTAAGGGCGCCCGCCGGGCTACTCCGTACGCGGCTACGACGGCAGTCGAAGTGGTGGCCAGAAAAGCCATGACAGCGGGAATTAAGGAAGTGGAGGTATATTTGAAAGGCCCGGGATCTGGACGAGACGCGGCCCTAAGAGCGTTAAAAGCGGCAGGATTAAAAATGAATCTGATTGCCGACGTAACGCCAGTTCCGCATAACGGAGTCAGGCCGAGTAAAAAGAGAAGAGTTTAGTTTACCACTTCCCCTTCTTCGGCTTTTTTGGCGTCATATGTTGGGCTAGTTGCTTGTTATAATGGGAAGATGTTCAAAATATCGCGTTTGCATGTTTTTATCGCAACATCTTTGGGGGTAGGAGTTCTTATTGGATTTTTAATAGGGAGATATGTTAAGCCGAGGGTAGTTTATATAAAAAAAGAGAAAGAAAAGGTTGTCGTAAAATACGCTGAAGAAACAGCTGAAAACAGGATAATAAGATGTGGTTTCATCCCAGAAAATTTTAGGACAAACCAGGATCACTTTAGTGTAGTGTCAGGGCCCGATTGGTCCCCTGACTGCAGGTATATTGCTTGGGGTTTTTGGCAGTCGGGAACTTCATGGCTAGGAGATGATACTCAAGTTGTGTGGGAAAGAAAGTTGGATCAGCGGGAAGGTTTATATTTATACAACGATCGGACGGGGCGGACTAGAAAAATATACGCCCCTAAAGAACTAGATGAAAGCGTGACTTTTAACAAGTGGGTCGATAGTGGTTCTATTGAGTTCGCTGCTAAAAGAATTGGGTATGTGTACGATATCGCGTCCGGTAAAATATCTATACAAGAAAATGGCTATTAGTTTACTACTTCCCCTTCCTCGGCTTTTTTGGCGTCGGCTGGTTTTTCTTCCGCGGGTTTTTCTTCTGTGGGAGGTGGGGTTTGCTTATACATTTCGGCCCCTAATTTTTGCAAAGAATCCATGAGGTCTTTGGATTTGGCTTCCAGATCTTCTTTGGTGCCGGATTCGAGAATATCTTTGAGAGCTTTTACTTTATCTTCTACCTCGGTTTTAAGTTCAGCCGGGGCTTTGTCGCCGGCATCTTTGAGAGTTTTTTCGGCGGTAAAAATTAAAGAATCTGCCTGGTTTTTGGATTCGATCTTGGTTTTCTTTTCGGCGTCTTCGGCGGCGTGGGCTTCGGCTTCTTTGCGCATTCTTTCCACTTCTTTTTCATCGAGGTTTGTGGAGTTGGTAATGGAAATGTGCTGCATTTTGCTCGTAGCTTTGTCGAGGGCTTTGACATTAAGAATACCGGAGGCGTCAATATCGAAAGTAACTTCGATCTGGGGCACGCCACGGGGGGCAGGAGGAATACCATCCAGAATAAAGCGGCCGAGAGTTTTGTTATCCGCGGCCATGGGGCGTTCGCCCTGAAGGACGTGGATTTCGACGGAGGTCTGAGAATCAGCGGCGGTGGAAAAAACTTGAGATTTAGAAGTGGGAATAGTGGTATTCCTCTCTATAAGAGGGGTCATGACCGATCCGAGAGTCTCCAGCCCCAGGGTCAAAGGGGTGACGTCCAAAAGAACTACATCTTTGACATCGCCTGTGAGAACGCCGCCCTGAATGGCGGCGCCGACGGCCACCACTTCGTCGGGATTGACAGACTTGTTAGGCTCTTTGCCAAAGAATTTCTTGACCACTTCAATAACAGCCGGCATGCGGGTCATCCCGCCGACCAGGACCACTTCGTTAATTTTAGAAGTATCGATTTTGGCGTCCTTAAGACAGGCTTTAACTGGAGCAACGGTTTTTTGAATTAGGGAATCCACTAAAGCTTCTAATTTGGCCCGGGTGAGTTTGAGATTTAAATGCAGGGGTTGGCCGTTATTCTGAGTAATATACGGCTGATTGATCTCTGTTTCCATGGCCGAAGACAGTTCGATTTTGGCTTTCTCGGCGGCGTCGCGGACGCGCTGCAGAGCTTGGGTGTCTTTTTTAAGGTCCACACCGTTATCTTTCTTGAACTCCGAAACTATCCAATCCATAATTACCTGGTCAAAATCGTCTCCCCCTAAGTGGGTGTCGCCGTTGGTGGCTTTGACTTCAAAAACGCCGTCGCCCAGTTCGAGGACGGAAATGTCAAAAGTACCGCCACCCAGATCATAGACGGCCACGGTGTGGGCATTTTTCTTGTCCAGACCGTAAGCCAGGGCCGCGGCGGTGGGTTCATTAATTATTCTTTCGACTTTCAGGCCGGCGATTTCCCCGGCTTGCTTGGTAGCTTGGCGCTGGGAGTCATCAAAATAAGCTGGGACGGTAATCACGGCCCGGTCGACGGTGCCACCCAGGTAAGACTCGGCGTGGGCTTTCATGATTTGCAGAATCTTGGCGGAGATTTCCTGGGGAGTGTAAGTCTTACCTTCGACCTCGACGCAAGCCATATTGTCTTTGCCGGCCACGATTTTGTAGGGCACCATTTCCATGGTGCGCTTGACTTCGGGGTCGGAAAACTTGCGGCCCATCAAACGTTTGATGGAGTAGATAGTGTTTTTGGAATTTAAGATCATCTGGCGTTTGGCGACTTCGCCCACCAGATTTTTGACCGGTTCCACAATAGAGGGGGTGGTGTTGCGGCCGGTGTCCGCAGCGGGGATAACCTTGGGAGTCCCCCCCTCCATAACGGCCACACAGCTATTAGTGGTCCCCAAATCAATTCCGATTATCTTTGACATATGCTTTTATTTTAGCGGGTCTAATAACATAATTGTTAATTTTATAACCTTTAGTGACTATTTCTGCAATAGTATTATCGGGCTCTCCCGGCAAAGTTTCAAGACATTCGTGTATCTCGTGATTATATGAATCGCCTATTTTGGGAGAAATTTCCTGCAGACCTTCGGCTGTCAAGACGTCTCGAAATTGCTTAACGGCCATTTGCACCCCCTGATCTTGGGAGTGGATGGCGGCCAACTCCAAAACGTCTAGAGTGGGCAGAAGTTTGGCCATAATATTAGCCGTGGCGTAAGTGACAAAGTCTTTTTTGTCAGCGTCAACACGTTTAACCAGATTATGATAATCAGCTAAGGCCCGTTTCCAGTTTTCTGTAAGGGTTTTAACCGTATCACCCTCGGCCTGCGGGCCACCCCCTCTTAAATCGAGCCTTGGGCTCGCGTCTGACGCCGTAAGAGGGGGATGGGGGGTGATATTGGGTGATTTTTTAGTCTTCATTTTTTGATTACCAGCCAGAAGTCATTCCAGAAACCAGTTCAGAGAAATAACGCAAGGTGGGCAAAACGACGGGAAAATTGAGACGGCAGGGACCGATGAGTCCCAAAATGCCCCGACGGCCGGAGCCGGCAGCAAAAGGCGTAAAAGCAAAACCGACCGGCTCGAAATAATCTCCCCAACCCAGATCCTGCCCAAAAACGATATGCACTGTTTCGGCGGGGTCATATTGGCGGTCAAAAAACAGCTGGCGGATGCGAGTTTCCTGATCTAAAAGAGTCAGCACGGTGCGGGTCACGTCAATATCGTAAAACTCGGGAGTAGAAAGAATGTTGGCTGTCCCGGCATAATACACATCGCCGGCGTCGGTGACGGCTACGGACAGATTTTTGGTGCGGTCAGCCAGGGCCAAGGTGGTATGGCGCATCAGGCGGTCAAAATCGAAACGGGAGTCCCAAACTTTTTCTTTGGCGGCCACTTCCTCCGTCACAGACATCTTTTTCTCTTGCATGAGGTGGCCGATGTAAAAGCGCAGAGCTTCCGGGGTAGGCACCCGGCCGGCAGAGGTATGGAGTTGTTTTAACAGACCCACCTCGGTCAGAGCGGCCATTTCGTTACGAATGGTGGCCGGGGAAACACCTAGGGAATATTTACGGTCCAGAACTTCGCTGCCTACCGCTTCGGCGGTGTTGATATATTCCTCGATCAGACATTTAAGGATCCGGATCTGGCGGGTAGTAAGGTTGGTGTCCATATTGTCACTCTTATATCAAGAGTGCTAACGATTGTCAAGGGGAGAATCTCGGAGTAGAATCAAATGATGAAGAGGGACCAGATAATTTCATTGGGGGGGGTGGTGATACTGGCGCTGGCGCTGCCGCTGCTGCTGAAGGGAGTGAATTATGTGCAGAAATTAATGGTGGGGGCGGAGGGAAGATTGGCAGCCATTACGGTGGAAACGGATCGCGTTTTAGGACCTATGCCTCAACCCTGGCGGGCGCTAGCCCAAGGCGGAGAGGATCTGTTGGGTTTTATGGACCAGGTTGGAGGACAAGTGGCGGGAGTCAAGACCCAGTATGTGCGGATAGATCATATATATGACGGCTTCAACGTGGTGGGGAACGGTTTAACCTTCAACTGGACAGGGCTGGACCGGGTGGTAGATAAAATACGGGCGGCCGGAGCCACGCCATTTTTGTCCTTGTCTTACATGCCCCTGGCCATCTCCAAAGGAGATATTTTGGATGAGCCGCGAGATTGGAACGAGTGGTCGTTAGTAGTCCGGAAAACGATTGAACACTTTAGCGGAGAAAAAAATATCCCGGGAGTGTACTACGAAGTCTGGAATGAGCCGGATCTATTTGGTAAATGGACCATGGGAGGAAATAAGGATTATAAAAAATTATATTTGTATGCCTCCAGAGGAGCACAGGCGGCCCGGGTGTCCCAATCTTTTAAATTCGGAGGACCGGCCACAACGGGACTATATAAAAATTGGATGGACCGTTTCTTTCCGTTTATTTTGGAAAACCGTTTAAGACTGGATTTCTTCTCCTGGCATAGGTATGACGCAGATTTGGCTAAATACAGCCAGGATGTGGCCTTTGTAAACCGGTGGATAGAAAGCCACCCGTATTTTGCAAATGTGGAAAAAGTGATTTCAGAAATGGGGCCGGATAGTGAAAAAGGCGGGCAAAATGATACCCGGGCGGGGGCGGCCCATTTGCTGGCGGTAATGCGGGAGTTACTGTACCAAATAAAATACGTGTTTACATTTTCAGTAACGGGACAGTGGGGAGTGGTGGGCAAGCCCAGGTATGAAGCCTTGAGACTGCTGTCTAATTTGGGAGATCAAAGACTGGCGGTGACCGGAGACGGGACCTGGGTGCGGGCGTTTGGAGCCAAAAAAGGCGACGCGTATCAGGTGCTAGTGGTGAATTACGATCCCAAAGGCAGACATTCGGAAGTGGTGCCGGTGACGTTTGTAAATTTATCAAGTGAAAATTTTTTGCTGCGGCAGATAACCATGGGCGGAGGAACTATTCAATCCGAAGTAGCCACTACAGAAGCTATACTCCAGCGAGAAATACCTATGACTCCAAATAGCGCGGTACTACTCGAACTCACACCCAAATCCCAATAAATTTGTGTTCTTAAATTTGAAATCCATATATTACTTTTTTTAATTTTTTGTCGGCTTTGTCCAAACTCACCACCCGGCAATTGGTTATTCCCAGCTTTAACGCCGTTCTTTCCAATTTCTGCACGTCAAATCCTCCCCCCGCCGTTTTTACCTCATAAGCTGTTCTGCCTTCCACTATAAAATCAATCTCCGCTCCGCTTTTTAGCTGGTAATACCCTATGTTTTCTTTCATGTTCCCCAATTTCCCTCCGTAAACCAATCGGATAAACAACTGGTTAAATACCTTATTTTCAAACAATTGTCCTCGCGACACTTGAGCCACTCTGTTCAATATCCCCGTGTCTCCAAAATAGATCTTGGGTAAATGCTTAACCTGCACGTCCCGGGAACCAGATATCGGCCTTAAGTAATGAATCAAGTATGTCTGTTCAAAAAAATCTAAATAGCCCGATACGGTCTGACGGGACACACCCAAACTTTCGGCCAACTTACCTATTTCCGGCTTTGATCCCACTCGGGAAGACAATAAAAACAACAAATCTTTCAGGTTTTGATTATCCCGAAAGTTGGCCAGCGCTTGCACATCCAGCTTAAAATATGATCCCAATATATCATCCAGCCGCAATAACTTCTCTTCCGCCGACTGGGCCAACACTACCCCCGGAAACCCCCCATATGTCAAATATTCCTCATATAGTGCCGACAGCCACTCATACCCCGCGTCCGGTCTGACCTGCGTTTCTTTAAACCATAAGAACTCTGCAAAATCTAATGGATATAACTCAAACAGGAACTTCCTCCCCGCCAGGCTTTCCGAAAACCAGTTTTTTAAATAAAAACTGCTTGATCCGGTCAGGTAAAATTTAATATTGTTATGGTCATAAAGATACTTTACTGCCGACGGCAGATTACGCACGTTCTGAATTTCATCCAAAAACACATACGCCCTCCGGCTATAATCAATCCCCAACCTGCCTAAATACGCCTTGATATTGTCATAGTTATCATCGGCAAACACTCTTTGATTCACCGGACTTTCCATATCCAAAAAAATCTTGTTTTTGGTGGCTACACCCTCGTAAATATGTTTTAACAATTCCGTCTTCCCCACTCGCCTGAATCCAGTTACCACTATCGCTTCTTGGGCATCTGCATGCCTGGCTAAAATATCTAAAATCTTGCGCTTTTGGAACATATCTGGCATAGAGCTTAACAAAAAGCATGCTTTTTGTCAAGTAATTGCGGTCAATTTACTTTCAAAATCGACAGGAAGGCTTCCTGAGGGAGGTCGATTTTACCCACACGTTTCATGCGGGCTTTGCCTTTTTTTTGTTTTTTGAGGAGCTTGTCCTTGCGGGTTTGGTCTCCCCCGGAAAGTTTGGCGATGACGTCTTTGCGGTAGGCTTTGACGTCGGCCCGGGCCAGAATACGACTGCCGATGGCGGCCTGGATGGGCACCTCAAAGTTTTGCCTAGGAATAATATTTTGCAGGGTATCGACTAAACTTTTAGCCAAATACCGGGCTTGGGCGCTGGGGATGATTTGAGACAGGGCCTCTATTTTTTCGCCGGCGACGAGAACGTCTAGTTTAGCCAGATCTGCTGCCTGATAACCAGCCAGTTCATAATCCAGAGTGGCAAAGCCCTGGGAAACGCTTTTGAGAGAATCGTAAAAGCCGCGGATCAGCCCGGCCAGGGGCAGAGAGTAGGACAACTGGACTAAACGAGCCAGGTATTGAATATGGGTTTGAGTACCGCGATGATTCTGGCACAGCCGGATGACCGGACCGATGTATTCTTGAGGAACAAAAATTGAGAGATTTAACATAGGTTCGCGAATTTCTTTGATGATTGACGGGTCGGGGAAGGCGGAGGCCTGGTTGATAGTTATTAGTTCATGGTTCATGGTTAGTATTTGATAGGAAACCGAGGGGGCAGCGGCGATAACATCCAGACTAAACTCACGCTCCAGTCTTTCCTGGACGATGTCGGCGTGAAGCAGGCCCAAAAAGCCGACGCGAAAACCGTTACCCAGGGCCGGAGAAAATTCCGGAGTAAAAGTGAAAGCTGAATCGGATAGCTGAAGTTTGTCCAGAGCGCCGCGCAGGATATTTATTTCGGATCCCTCGGTGGGGTAAAAACTGATGAAAACCACGGGTTTTATTAGTTTGTAGCCAGGGAGTGAAACAGCGTTTAAAGAAGATGAAAGCGTGTCGCCAACAGTAAGAAGAGATAGATCTTTAAGGTTGGTGACAACGTAACCCACCTCTCCGGCTGATAACTTGGGAGAGGGGGTACGCTGGGGGGTAAAATAACCAACCTCAATAGCTGTGGTTGGGGCGCGGGTGCCTAGCAAAAAGAGTTTGTCGTGTGCTCTAATTTCGCCATCGACAAGCCTGACCCAGGCAACCACTCCTAAGTGGGGGTCGAAATTACTATTGAATACCAAGGCCCGGGTGGGCCCGCCTTCGCTAGAGCTACGGCGAGGCGAGGGAATACGATGGATGATAGTAGTGAGGAGTTCGGGGACGCCGGCGCCGGTTTTGGCCGAGACCAGTAATGGAGATTCCAAATTTAATATTTCTTTAAGCTGTTTTTCAGCGCCGGCGATATCCGCGGTAGTAATATCGATTTTATTAATGACGGGGATAATGGTTAGGCCTAACTTTTTGGCTTGGTGATAGTGGGCCAGGGTTTGGGCCTGAACGCCCTGGGTAGCGTCGACAAGTAAAATCGCTCCTTCGCATGCGGCCAGGGAGCGGCTGACTTCGTAGGAAAAATCTACATGACCCGGGGTATCTATCAGGTTCAGAATATAATTCTGGTACTCCATCCGCACCGGTGCCAATTTAATCGTGATCCCCCGCTCTCTTTCGATAGGGTTGCTGTCTAAAAGTTGGGCCCGCATTTGCCGCTTGGGGACAGTGCCGGTGATTTCCAGCAACCGGTCGGCCAAGGTAGATTTACCATGGTCAACATGAGCAATAATGGCAAAATTGTGGATATTCATTAATTTTGGTCCGGGGCGGGGAGAATGACGGGCTCGGAAGGCGTGGGGGCAAGAATGTTTCTCCATTTGGTAATTCGTTTAATTAAATCGACGAAAGTGGCCAGTTCTTGAATTTTGAAAACTACCGAGAGAAAGAAATAGACGGACAAACCAATGAGAGTAGTAATTCCGGTCAATAAAAGCAGGGGGAGAGTCCGGGTAGTATCGAAAACAAACTCGTCCAGAAGGCGCATGGGCAGCCACAAGAAGAGGCCGGTGATGAGGCTGGTAAGAATCATTTTGGCCAGAGGGACAAAAACCTTATGGGGAGCGACAGAGACGCGGCGGTATAGCAGCCAGGACAGGACTAGGGTTTCTAGGATGGCGGTAGCGGAAATGGCCACCGCGATGCCTAAGATTCCCCACCCCAACCAAGTAACGGAGAAAACTGCCAGCAAAGAACTAAAAATGGCGGCCAAGAAGCCCACTAAAAGCGGAGTGCGGGTGTCGTGTAAAGCGTAAAAACCGCGGATGACTAATTGCATTACCGCGTAGAACGCTGCTGAAGCACAAAGAATGGCCAGGGTTTTGCCGGTTAAAAGAGTAGCGGCCCAAGGAAAGGTTTTGGCCCCAAAAATAAGACGCACGATGGGAATTCTCAAGATGATAAACAGGGTGCTCAGAGGAAGAGCCATGAAAGCAATTTGTAAAAATGAGGAGATGAGGGTGCTACGAAATTGATCTAGGTTGGAATGGGCAGCTTCTTTGGCCAGTTGGGGAAAAGCGGCCTGACTGATGGTCACCCCAAAAAGAGAAGTGGGGATAGTAAAAAGGAGACGGGCGGCATTAAGGAGAGATAAAGAGCCGGGAACCAAAAGCGAGGCTAGAGTAACGGCCACGAACTGTTCTATTTGATCAATGCCCAGGGCCAAGACCCGGGGAGGCATGAGCCGGCCTACTTCCCGAACCCCGGGGTGAGAAAAATTCAAGGACAAAGAGGGACGAAAACCCAAACGCCAGGCCAACGGCAGTTGGATGAGCATGTGCAAAACCGCCCCCAGGACGACTCCCCAAGCCGGTCCGAGAATGCCCAAGGTGGGGGAGAGAAAGACGATACCGGCGATAATACCCAGGTTATAGGCCACCGGAGCCAGGGCGGGAATAAGAAAACGCTGGTGAGACTGGATGATGCCGGTCAAAAATCCGGAAATGGAAAAGAAAATTTGAGCCACTAACATGATCCGCAGCAACTGAACCATAGTGCCGATTTGGAAAGCGGTAAATCCGGGGGCAATCAGGCGGGAGAGCGGGTAGGCAAAGACAAAAATCAAAGCCGAGAGAAGCATAAAAATCAGAATAATCAGGTTCATGGTGGTCGAGGTCATGGTCCAGGCTTCTTTTTCATCCTTGGCCAGATATTTACTAAAGGTGGGGATGAAAGCCGCAGAAAGAGAGCCGATGACCAGAAGTTGAAAAATAGTATCAGGGATAACAAAGGCGGCGTAATACACATCCAGCAACTGGGATTGGGCGCTAAAGAAAGAAGAGATAAGCAGGCGGGTTTTGACCAGACCGATGAGGTGGGACAAGCCATAAGTGGCCATAATGATAAAAGCGGCGGAGAGAATATGGCTCTGGCGCCGGAAGAAAATATCCCGCATGTGTGATATTATATGGCGGATATGCCAGTAACTCTAGGCGCAATCAGAAAGCTCCGGACTGATAAGGGCAGGACCGGGATTAATGCCGTGGTAAAGCGGATATTTAGAGAAGTAGTATCAAAGATGCGTAAACACCCGACGGCGAAGAACCTGGTGGAGGTCTATAAAAGGCTGGACCGGGCCGCCAAATCCCAGGTCATCCACAGAAACAAGGCCGATAGGTTAAAATCCAGGCTCTCGCGTTTGCTGCGGAAAAAATAGTATACTACAGACATGACTGCCCCGGGTAATATCAATTTGTTGCCTAAGTCTGGTTTCGAAGCTTCTTTTTGGGGGAAATTTTTGAAATGGGGACTGAGCACCGGAAGATACCTGGTAATTTTGACGGAGTTGGTCGTAATCGCCGCGTTTTTATCCAGATTTAAATTGGATCAGGATTACGCAGACCTAGGAGACAAAATTAACGGCAAAAAAGCGGTGCTGACAGCCATGGCCGAAACGGAAAAAAGATTTAGACTGGCTCAGGAAAGATTGGAAGCGGCCGGAAAAATCATCGGGGGGCAGTTAGAGGCAGCAAACGAAATTGAAGAAGTGACTGCCAAAGTTCCTGTGGGAGTAGTTTTAACTGATTTGGCAGTGTCTAATAAAGTAATATCGGTAACGGGAAGCGCTGATAAAACGGATGAAATTGGAGTCTTTTTATCCCGTTTGGCAGGAGGCGGCGGTTGGAAAAGCGTGCGGGTGACCAGCTTGTCTGCTGACGGGCAGACGGGAATTAAATATTCAATTAATATTTCGCTCTAAATATGGCTCAACTAAACTACAAAAGCAGTTTGGCTCAATACCGCAGATACTTGGCGGTAATTCGAGAACAGCCTATGTTTGCGGCTAGTTTGGGATTGGTGCTATCTTTAATGTTGGTAATAATTTTGGTATCGGCAGCCTTGAGGCCGACTTTAGTAGCTATCGCTTCCCTGCTGGGAGATATTAGGCAGCAAAGCGAAGTAGAGAAAAAATTGGATGAAAAAATTGCGGAAGTAACGGCAGCCCAAGCGGTGTACCTGAAGAATGAATCCAGGCTGAAAGTGCTGGACGAAGCATTGCCAATCGGCCGGAAATACGCGGCCTGGGCAATAAGATTGGAAGACGTCGCTTCCGAGAGTGGAGTGAAAGTGGCAGAATGGTCGCTCCTTGAAGGGAAAAATTTTAGTGTCTCCCTGGTCGGAGACGTCCCGGAGTTAAAACGGTTTTTGGCTGCTTTGGAAAACTTGCGAAGATTAGTGGAAATTGAGAGCGTGCAGCTGGCTAAAGAAAAAGAATTGACGTTAATTATGAAGGGAGTTCTGAAATCATATGAGGAAAAACAAGATTGACCGTGATATTGTGATGGTACTAGTTATGACTTTGATTACGCTGACCGCGTGGGTGGGATTTGAAGTTTACCGGGCTTATACCCGAGTAAATATTTCTCCTGTCCCAGATAAGCAACTGCTAAAGTTATCTCCCACGCTGGACATCCCCGTGCTGGAAAAATTAGAAAGCAGGACCCCGTGAGAAAAAGAGAGCTGACCATTCCTACAATCTTGGGGGTTCTGGCCATAATTGGGGGACTGGTAGGGGGGATGGTGTTATTGAACAAACCGTTACGGAATTTGGTGGGAGCTAGTCCGGAGGAAACTCCGAAAGAAGTCAAAATTACTAATATTTCCGACACAAATTTTGTAGTCAGCTGGGTGACAGACAAATCTACTTCCGGTTATATCCAATATAATGGAGAATTGGTGGTATCCGACGACCGGGATCAGGAAAGGGGCGAAATTGGCAACTATTTTACCCATTTGGTAACGGTCAGGGGGCTGAAACCGGCTACCAAGTATAGCTTTAAAATCGGGTCCGGGGGAGATTTATACGAGGTGACGACAGCCATGACGGCGGGACAACCTCCGGCAGCAGACGTGGCATATGGACAAGTGGTGACGGCCAGCGGCGATCCGGTAGAAGGAGCTATTGTGTATTTATTGATGCCGGGAGCGGTGACCCAAGCCGCCATGACCAAGCCCTCTGGATCGTGGGTTATTCCCGTATCTGCCGCCCGCAGCGCAGATTTAACCAGCTTCGCAGCTTACGACCGGGAAAAAGAACGGGTAGAAATTGTGGTCCAGGTGGGAATGTTGGGAACGGCGACAATAAATACGACGGCTGGAGCGACTAAACCAGTGGCAGAGATTGCTTTAGGAAAATCCAGGAATGAGCCAGAGCCAACTACCGGATCAAAATTTCCGGCTATGGACGTGGAGAAAGAATTGGTAATTTTGACGCCCAAGTCGGGAGAGAGAGTAAATTCCCCAAAGCCGGAAATTATGGGCAGAGCTCCGGCAGGAAGCCAAGTTACCATTAAAGTGGAATCGTCCAAATTATTTACCGAGACTTTAACCGCCAGTGAAAACGGGGAATGGACGTATAGTGTTCCTGAAAACTTGGAACCCGGAGAGCATACGGTGACGGTGACGTCGATCATTGACAGTGTAACTAAAACGATCAAGAAGAATTTTGTGGTGGAAGCGGCGGGCGTTTCTAACGCGCCAGCCAGAGTGGCTACTCCGTCTGCAACCCTAAAACCGACTCCTACGCCAACGCCGACTCCAACACCTACTCCGACGCCAACGCCTACAATTGCTCCCAGAGTCGCTTATCCGTCCACGGAATCCGGCATTCCCGTATCTGGAAATTTGATTCCGACTTTAATTTTACTCATACTGGGAACAGGATTAATTGTAGCCGGATATACTGGCTACAATTACAAATTCTGATTTCTAATTTCTAAATCCTAAATAAATTTCAATGTCAAAATCTAAAAAGTTTAAACAATTGGAATTTAGATATTATTTAGAGTTTAGATATTAGAATTTAGAGTTTTTTAAAGTATGGATTCTGTCCAAGACCTAAAAATAATTATGCCGGGTACGGAGGAGACAACTCCCGTACCGCCTCCGCCCCCACCCACTCCGGTGATTGAACCCCCGACAACTTCAACGCCGGCTCCGGCCAGTGACAGCGCGCAAGTTATAAAGCCCCGGAAAAAATGGGGTACGGGAGTGCTAATTGGCAGCGCGACCGCATTGATGGTCTTAGTCGTGGGGCTGGGTTTTGGTATATGGCAAGTCAAGCAAAATCAAAAAATAAAACCGTCGCTAGCAGCTAATTGTCGTTGTATAACTCCAGGAAGTTCTTGTTATGGAGACAGAATTCCTAATGGTAGTTGTCCACTCGACGCAAATGGCCAAGGTCAGGCTTGTTGTGACAAGGTGGGTGATGACGAAGACGAGAACGGCGATGATAGTGCTAGGCACTATATTACATTTACGTGCGATAGGTGTGCCAGCGATAGAAGGTGTCAAACACCTGATATAGGAACTAATCCGCGCTATTCGACGGGGGCGGCTCCCGGAGCGTGCGCTCAAGTAGATAGTTGTGAGTCACCCGGAAATAGTAATTGTAGAGTAGTATCGTTGTGTGCAGAATCGTGCAGTGGCCCCACCCCAACGCCAAGGCCAACACCTACTCCCGCCCCAACGCCACCTCCAACGAGTTCGATGTGTCAGAGGATAGATATTTTGAGAAATGGGGTAGTGATTGCTCAAAATCAAATTCAAGTTGGAGACCAAGTTGTATTTAGAGGTTTTGCCAGCGCGGTAAATACGACGGTGACGGCTATTAATTTTGCTGTTTCTCAAAACGGAGTCGTTACTAGTTATGCAGGAACTGGTTTACAGTTGGTGGGTGGGTTATGGCAAGCAGACTCCCCGACTATTACTATAGTTGCCGCTAGTTATTCGGTGACGGCGACACCAATATATCCATGAATTTAGATACGCAGCCAAAAATAAATGTCATTGGGCCGAAAAAGGGGTTGGATTGGCCCAGATTTCCAAAAATAAGTCCAACTTGGGTGGTGGCGGCAACAGTGGTGTTGGCAATAATATCGGTGATTTCGGCGGTGCTTTTGTATCAAAGAAGGCAGGAGTCGGTGGCGCCGACAGCAGGAATTCCTAGCCAGGCGGCAGTGGGTACATCTTGTACAATTGCATTTAATGTAACTGCTTCTCCCACTCCGACGCCATCTCCATCGTCTACACCCACACCGTCACCCACGCCAACGGGAACCCCGGATCCCACCCCAACCCCCACCACTACACCAACCCCCACACCTACTCCATCGCCATCCCCATTCCCCACCCCGACGCCAACGGGCACTCCACAACCTACTCCCACCCCGACGCCAATTGTGAGCGGGCCGACGCCTACCTCAACGCCGGTGACTATTGTGAGCGGGCCGACGCCCACTCCGGTAGAATTGGCAAAGGCGGGCGATGTAACCGGAACCTGGACCATCTCAATTGCCGGTATACTGCTTTTGGGCTTGGGAAGCTTACTAATGTTAGCGTTTTGATCTGGAGTTATGGTGGTATTATGTTAATCCGCTTTTCCCGCGGCCGCTGAAGAATGGGATTAAAAAATCTATTTCCAGGAGGGGAACCAGAAGTACGAATTGGCCAGAGATTTGGGAATGTGAATGCCTGTCCAGTGAGAATAGAAATATACAAAAACCACAAATCCCAGGCCACAAATCCCAAGCGTGATAAATTTGTTATTTAACTTTTGCAAAGTGTAAGCCAAAGCGATATATAAAAAGGGGATCGAAGGCAAGTAGTGATAAAGAAACATAATGCGGGGGGCCCGGGCCCAAGGAAGCCAGAAGACCAGAAAACCACAAATCCCAAGCCACAAGCGCCAAGAGCGGGTTTTAAAAGCTGAATAAAGAGTGTAGAGAATTGCCGGAATGCCCAGCCACCATAAAATGGGATTGCCCATGGCATAAATATTGGCAATTTTATCGCCGGCATAATCCACAAAATACCACACCGGCCGCAGCATGAAAGGCCAAGTCCACCAATCTGACTGGTAGGTATGAGTGGCCTTAAGAGTAGTGTTGTACCACCACATCTGATTCTGCAACTCCAGGAAATTTTTCCAGGTGCCGCCTAAAACAAAGTACTGGGAATACGACAGCACATATAGAACAGCGGGGATGAAAACCAGAGAAATAAATATAGAGGGCCAGTTTTTAATCTTTTTGAGATTTTGCAGTCCGATCCAGCCGCCGAATAAGACGATGGCGTAGAGACCTGTCCATTTGGTTGCAATTAACAGTCCAAGAATAAACCCTAGTCTAAGCAGAGATAATTTACTAGTTTTGAGCTGATACTTAATAAATGCCCAGAAAGAGAAAAGAATAAAAAAAGTAGCCACAATGTCGTTCATGTTGATGCGGGATTGGACGAGGAGAAGACCATCGAGGCTGGCAAAGCCGGCAGCCAAAAGAGCCCAGCGCTTAGTGCCTAATAAATCTTTGGCAATTAGGTAAGTCAGATAAATTGCACCGGTGCCGATTAGGACGTTGGCGATGCGCCATCCAAATGAATTGGGGCCGAAAACCAGAATGCCGGTGGCGTCAATTAGTTTGGCTAGGGGCGGATGTGTCCAGCCGTAGGCGGTCCCGGGGGGAGTAGTGTGGAACCATTCATAGGCGTCTTTGTTACCTTTGGCAATTTCCAGGGTGGTAAAAGCGTTGTAGACCTCGTCAAAATAAAAATTCGGAGGGTAAGAAAGGTTGAAAATGCGGGTAAGAAAAGCAAACGCTAAAATTAAGCCCAACATACGCTAAAATAATATCATGCTGGGGCTAATATTGGGAACGATGATAGGAACATGGGCCAGTTTTTTAGTGTCTCTGGTGACAAAACAGGTTGAAGTGTGGCCATTTGTTGTTGTGATGTTAATTTTTGTGACAAGAATTTCACTGCGAATAAAAGAGACTAAGGTTTTTTGGATAACGACGGTGGGATGGGGAATATTTTTGGTAAAACTTTTTTCGCAGATGATGGTGGTGAGACCGGATGGAATTTGGGCCGGGGGGAGTAATGTGTGGGGAGATTGGGCGGGACACGTGGGATACATTGCCAACTGGCTATATGGCAGTAATTTTCCACCGCAAAATCCCTGGTACGCCGGCATCCGCTTGTCGTATCCGTTCTTATTCGATTTTACCAGTGCAATATTAGCCAAAATGGGACTGTCCATTCCCTGGTCGATGGAGTTACCTGGGATCGTTTTTGGGTTAACGATTGTAATTCTGTTGTTTAAACTGGCTGAAAAGATTTCGGGGAAGGCGGCGGTGGGGGCAATAGCGGTAGCAATTTTTATGCTCTCGGGAGGATTGGGATTTGTGTATCTAAAAGACGGAGCAAAAGAGGCCACGCACTATTATGAAAAGAATATCCAGTGGGTAAATTTTGTGATTTCGGAAATGGTGCCGCAAAGGGGAATATTAATAGGCATTGCGGCGGCACTGCTGATATTTAATTTATGGTGGGATGGCTATGAGAAGAATGATAGCAAAAAGTTTTTACTGTCTGGAGTGATTGCCGGGCTGGTCCCCTTTTTTCACGCGCATACTTTTTTGGTTCTGGCCGCGGTTTCAGGATTTTTGTTTTTAATAAAACCCAAAAAGGTATGGTGGTACTTTTTCATTCCGGCGGGGATATTGGTCCTCCCCCAGTTGGCTTATTTTGTGCCGCAAGTGGCCGGTTATAGTCCGGGATTTATGAGGTGGCAGCCGGGGTGGACGGCTTATGTGCAAAGCGACAATTGGTTTTGGTTTTGGATAAAAAACATAGGACCGGCGGCCATCCTTATCCCGGTGGCGTGGGCCACAGCTTGGAAAAAAGACCGGAAATTATTTTGGCTGTATATGCCGTTTGTGATTATTTTTGCGGCGGCAAATTTATGGATATTCCAGCCATGGGAAAACGACAATTCCAAATTGCTGCGATTTTGGTATTTGGGATCGGCAATACTGATGGGGTGGTGGCTGGCGAGAATACCTAGGGTTTTGGCTGTAATTTTCTTGATAATGATAACTTTGGCGGGAGCGATAGACGCGGGTAGCTGGCTGAATTTTGAGAAAAACAAATTAATGATGTGGAACAACTCTGATATGTCTCTAGCCGAGTGGACGAAAGACAATACGCCAAAAGATGCTATTTTTTTGACAACAGATGCGCATAACCATTGGGTGGTGGATTTAGCGGGAAGAAAAATTGTCATGGGATTTAAGGGATGGCTATGGAGCTGGGGTATAAACTATGGCGAGAGAGAAAAAGACGTAGAAAAAATGTGGAACACCGGCCAGATAGTGGAGAGCTATAACATAAGCTATGTAATAATCGGTCCGGGGATGAAGGATAATTTCTTGGGAAAATATCCGCTACTTTTGGACCGGTTCAGCCAGAAGATTTTTGACGTAAGAAGCGAGAGATGAGAAATCACCGTCTTTCGGCAGGAGGACCCATTGGTAATCTTGGACGGCGGAGATGGGCGGGTTGTAAACCAGTGGTTCGACGATAGCGGCCGTGCGGAGCTGGGTGCGGGCAGATTTGAGAGCTAATCTAGCTAACTGGAAATATAAATCCGGGGAAATATCGGTAATAATTCCGCCAGAAAGGACGCGCTTAAGTTGAAAAATCTTGGTAGGAGAGGAAAAGAGTTTCTGTTTAAAAGCAGAGATTAATTTTTCCTGGCGGGCAGAACGGGCAAAGTCGGTGCCTTCGTCCCCCTCGGCATTGCGGGAGCGGATATATTTGAGAGCTGTAGCTCCGTCCATATGTTGCGGACCGGTGGAGAAACTAACGGTTTGATAACGGCAAGGCTGGCAGGGGTCTGACTCGCGGCCGGGTACAGGATATTTGAGATCAGTGAAGGAGCGGTCTACGGTAATATCCAGGCCTCCCACGGTGTCGATGGCCTTTTCAAAGACGGAAAAATCAATCACGGTCACGTAATCGACCGGCTGATTAAGGACTTCAGAGACAGCAGATTTGGCGAGAATAAATCCCCCCTTCCCAGGTTGTTTCTCCTCTCCATAATAATAGGCGGTGTTGATTTTGGCCCGCAGGGAAGGGATCCATAAATCCCGGGGAATGCTGACCAGCAGAGCGTCTCCGGAAGATTTGTTGATAGAAGCAAAAATTATAGTGTCAGTGAGATCACTGCCCCCGTGATTACCCCCGGCTATGCCCAGGAGCAAAAAATTAGTGCGGCCGGCGTGATCCGGCAGGGTGGCGGTTAATCGGCTAAGAGGTTTGATAGCCAAGAAATACAGAGCCAGAGAACCAGAGAGTATGAGTAAAATAAGAAATACGCGGACGAGGACAACTTTGGAGAGGATTTGGCGCTTCAACCTTTGATACAATGCCATAGCATGAGCATTTTAGCCGATCTGAACCCAGCCCAACAAGAAGCAGTCAGATTTGGCGAAGGACCACTGCTGATTTTGGCGGGGGCAGGCAGCGGAAAAACCCGAGTGTTGACCCATCGGGTGGCATATTTAATTTCTCAAGGGGTGGCTCCGGAAGAAATAATTTTGCTAACTTTCACTAATAAAGCCTCTGAAGAGATGCTGCGACGAATTACCGGGACAAAGCCCACTGGGGGGACGTTTCATAGTTTCTGCGCCAGACTGCTGCGGAGAAATAATCCGGATTTTGTAATTTTTGATGAGGCAGATCAGTTGGATACAATAAAGCAGGCAATGATAGCCGTGGGGATGGATCCAAGGGCGGTAAAGCCGGCTTCCGTCTTACATACAATTTCCCAGGCCAAAAACGAACTTATCGGACCACAAGAGTATGCAGACTATGCCCGGGGAGATTTTCAGAAAATGGTGGTGCGGGTATATCTGGCTTACCAACAACTCTTAAAAAAATATAAAGCTCTGGATTTTGATGATTTATTGATAGAGGCGGTAAAACTGCTAAGAGAACAACCGGAAAAAAGATGGAGATATGTTTTAGTTGATGAATATCAGGATACAAATAAAGCCCAGTATGAAATTACCAAACTGCTGGCCAAAAAATATCAAAATTTGACCGCCGTCGGGGACTTTTCGCAGTCTATATACTCATGGCGAGGGGCGGATTATAGAAACTTATTACTTTTAAAACAGGATTTTCCAGGTTTAAAAACTATTAATTTGGAACAAAATTATAGATCTACACAAATAATTCTGGACGCGGCTAATAAAGTAATATCTAAAAATAAAAACCATCCGATTTTGAAGTTGTGGACGGCAAAGGGGGGCGGCGAAAAAATAGAATTATACGAAGCAGACAGTGAAACCGACGAAGCAAAATATGTCATTTCGCAAATGAAAAATAACTATTCAGATTACGCTGTGCTATACAGGACTAATGCGCAGTCCCGGGTGTTTGAAGAGGCTTTTTTGCACGCGGGGGTTCCGTACGTGTTGGTAGGGGGGACGAGGTTTTATGAGAGAAAAGAAATTAAAGACGTGGTGTGTTACTTACGCTTGGTGATGAACCCCGAAGATGATGTAGCCAGAAAGCGGGCCGAAAAGATTGGCAAGGGCAGATTGGCAAAACTTGAAGCGACGGGAAATAAGACTATCGAAATTTTAGATAGCGTGTTGAAGTCGACCGGATATATAGAGTTATTTAATCCGGATGACGAGGAAGATTTGGCAAGGTTGGAAAATATTAAGGAACTGCGCAGCGTGGCCATGGAGTTTCCGAAATTGCCGGAGTTTTTGGAAAATATTGCCTTGACAGAGCGGGAAGCTAATAGGCGAAGAAGTTCCGGATCGGCAGTGACTTTAATGACGCTGCATGCCGCTAAAGGATTGGAATTTAAAAATGTATTTATGGTGGGTATGGAAGAAGGACTATTCCCCCACTCCCGGGCTTTAATGGAACCGGAACA
>LCKS01000005.1 GCA_001001555.1 Candidatus Amesbacteria bacterium GW2011_GWC2_45_19
TCAAAGTTATTCTTCCGAAGACATTTGACTATTAGCTTTGGTCTTACTCTCATGACAACAGTTTATATCTGTTGTCGCATATGTGTTGTCAGATTACGGGGGTGACAGGGGAGGCGGTGGGGGAAGTGGAGAGCTGGACGATGAGTTTGGCGGTCAGAGTATTGGCTGTGGCGGCGGGATTGCCGACGGCCACTATCCGATCGCCCGCTTTGATATCTGTCTTTTTAATCTTGCCGGCAAAGCTGGTGTTGGAAGTAAATTTGACCGTCCAAGTTTCTTTTTTGGCGGTTTCCAGAGTGAACGAGGCGGCAGAGGTATCGGTGACGCGGCCGGAGATGACGACTCTTTTGTCCGGGGTGGGTTTGGCGATAACTAGCAGGCGTTTGACGGCCAGCGTGCCTTGGCTATCCACGTCGCCCATAGCAATGACAAAATTGCCTACCTTGAGATCGGCAAACGTGCCTTCTTTGCCTCCCGCGAGCTTGATGGTGGCGTCGCCGGCGACGACGGCGGTGCGGGTAAGATTGCCTAGGTTGGTGATAGTAATCGATGCTTCGGATTTGGCGGAAATGGGGCCGACGAAGGCGCGTTTGGCCACGGAGGTTTTGATAGCGGCCACCTGATCTTTGACAGCTTGGCGGATGGCACTATCTGTAGCGCTTGGGATTTGGGTCAAAAGTGATGCTGTGAGAAGAAAAGCAAGTATCATATTTTGGCCGTAGAATAAGTAATAGTTAGCGATTTGGAAGCTTCTTGGCCGTCGGTAGAGTAAGAATAGACGGTGATGGTATTAAAACCGGTAATGAGGTCTACGTCAAGAGAAAAGGCGCCGGAGGCGTCGGCCACAGTTGTTTGCTCGCCGTTTTCCGAGACGACCAGGAGTGTAGCTTTGGGGGTGGTAGTGCCGGAGAGAGTGACGGTGTCGGTGGAAACCAGGGCTTCGTCATCGGGAATATTAATGGTTAGTTGGTTATTAGCCAGTTGGTTATTTGGAGTAGGTGAGGGGGCGACGGAGGCCTTGGGGGAGGGTTGGGGCAAATTCTTGAGACTCTGGTTGGCAGTCCAAATGCCGAAAGTAATGATCAGTCCCAGAGCAAATCCGATAGAGATAGCCAGGATAACTTCTTTCTTCATTTCTGGGTGGAGAATATCTTAGAAGTGTGGTATTGTCAAGCGGCTATGGATATCACGTTTAGCAAAAGGGAGTTTAAAATAAAAGGTAAAACGGGAGTTGTGTCGGTGGGGGAAAGGGTGAAAGTTAATGAGAATTTTGTGATTGACCAACCCGGGGAATACGAAGTAGGGGGAGTATCGGTGATCGGGCTAGTGGGGGGAGGATATGTCGTGGAAATGGATGGATTGAGGCTGTGTACGGCCACCAAATCAGCCGAAGCCGGGGCGATCGATATTGCCCTGCTGCCGGAAGTGGATGCGGAAGTGGTGAAACAAATTGATCCTTGGGTGGTGGTAACGACGGGAAAAGAGGGGGTGGCCAAATATACTATTAGCCGTGACAAACTGCCCACAGAACTTACTACCATATGGCTGACAAGCTGAAGGTCCCTCCACATTCATTGGAGACGGAACAATCAGTACTGGGGTCGCTCTTATTAGACCGGGATGCGGTAGTGGCGGTGGTAGAGTTTTTGCGGCCGGAGCATTTTTATGAAGACAAACATGGGCAGATATTTGCGGCCACCATGGAGCTGTATCAGGAGCGGGAGCCGGTGGACGTGGTGACGGTGGCTGAAAAACTCAAAAAATCAAAAACTCTAAGTGAAATTGGGGGACGGGAATATCTGGCGGAATTAGTGAATAAAGTGCCCACGGCGGCCCACGCTGAAAGCTACGCCCGGGTAGTGCGGGATATGTTTACCAAGCGACAGCTGATTTCCGCGGCCCAAAAAATAACGGAGATGGGGTTTGACGAGGGGGCGGACGTGCGGGAGATGCTGGATACGGCCGAGCAAAAAGTGTTTTCCCTGGCTCAGCAGCATCTGAAGCAGGTGTTTACTCCGGTAAAAGATATTTTGGCCGAATCGTTTGACCGGCTGGACGAATTACATAAGACAGCTGGGGGTTTGCGGGGAGTGCCAACGGGTTTTCCTGATTTGGATGATACGCTGGCAGGAATGCAAGACTCAAATTTATTGATTCTGGCAGCCAGGCCAGGCATCGGAAAGACGGCATTAGCGCTCAATATAGCCCAGAACGCCTCGTTTAAGCATAAGTTGCCGGTGGGATTTTTTAGTTTGGAAATGAGCCGGGAAGAATTGATGGACCGGTTGCTGGTAGCTCAGGCGGAAATTGACGCCTGGAAACTGAAAACCGGCCGTTTGGACGAGGGCGAATTTACCAAATTGTCCGATGCCATGGGAGAGCTGTACGAAACGCCGTTGTATATTGACGACACGCCCGGGGCCAGTATTTTGGAAATGCGGACCAAAGCCAGAAGGTTACAGGCGGAACATGGATTGAGACTGATCATCGTAGATTATTTGCAATTGGCCCGGCCGGTACGCAATTTGGATAACCGGGTGCAGGAAGTATCAGAAATTTCCCAAGGGTTAAAGAATTTGGCCAGAGAGTTAAAGATCCCGGTGCTAGCCCTGTCTCAACTGTCCAGACAGGTGGAATCGAGAGGGGTGAAAAAGCCGCAGCTGGCCGATCTGCGTGAAAGCGGGGCGATTGAGCAGGACGCGGACGTGGTGATGTTTATGTGGCGGGAGAATGATGAAAATTTGGAGAACATGAATTTAGATATTGCCAAGCACCGGAATGGCCCTTTGCGTTCCCTCAAGCTGCGTTTTAAAGGGGACAGGATAAAATTTTATTCGGTAGAAGCCAAAAGAAAGGCAAGCTAGTGCCCTACATATATACGAATTCGAACGTATTTCAAAGGTGCGGCGATTGCCCCCATCCAATCGCCGAACTATTAGTAGCTCGGCCTGACGGCCTCGCTTATTTTTTCTGCGCACAATTTTCTGGCTTCGCCAGTTTGCTCGCTCAGGGCGAGCAAAGCTTCCTTTTACTAACTAACAATCTGTATTCTACTAAAAGGCGTGACTTTTTGAAAGCGTACGTACCTTGACTTCGTTAATTGACCATGCTATAAGAATCTACTAATGTCTCTATCCGAAAGAATAACAACAATACGTGTACCTCAATCAGATTATGGCCTTTTCCAACGACTAATGGCAGAAACAGGAGTTCAACTTGAAAAGCCAATCTTTCAAGTGGTTAATGTTCCTCCTGGCCTAGACTACAAATGGCATAACTCGGACGTTAAAGACTCTGTGATGGCTGTTCGTGGAGTCGTTAGAGATGCAACATTGGAACAGCTTGGAGCAAATAAAGGTAACTGGCATTGGGTACTTCCACCAGGAAGCACCAAAAGCAGTTTCCAGGAGGTAGGAGGTATTATTGGTAATCCAGACTTCATGCACTATCAATGGCAGGATATTTCAGATAGTAATTTGGGAGATTTTAGAAAGCTGAAAGAGCAAGCGGGACAAGGCCCGTATGTAAACATAAAAAAGAGCGTCCTTCTCTTTTCCGATGAAGTTGAGAAATTAGCTAAAGGGGAGACAGTCGTAGCTGACCATCGTTCCGGTTTTGGCTCAGGTTATGTGATGGAGAGAATGGAAGCATTTACTGTGCTGAAAGGCAGACTTCATAGAGTAAGAGCATATTTGTCTGACTAGACTTTTTGATTGATTCCCCATTTTGGAGGATAAAAATATTTTATTGGTTGGTTTGAAGGCATATATTTTGTTTTGATTCTAAAAAAATCCCACCTTTCAGGTGGGATTTCACACCGAGCGGAGCAAGGCGAACCAAAACCGCTTGAAATTTCCTACGTGGTGCCGAGGGCGAGAGTCGAACTCGCATGAGCTTAAGGCTCACCACTTTTTGAGAGTGGAGCGTCTGCCATTCCGCCACCCCGGCATGAGTTTATTTTACTCTAAAAAGTTTGACCGTTATATAGCCCTTTGCGAGAGGACCTCTTGCAAATTCATAGGCCAAGGAGGGCAATGACTTTGAGGGTGATTTGCTCCGGGGTTTCTCCTGGAAGAACTACCAGGTGATAAATGTCCGGGTATTTTTTCCGATCGTCTCTTCTGTTGGTTTCGGAACTACCTATTCCTATTTTATATTCAGTTCCATCAAGGCCCAATACGAGTTCGTCGAAATGTTCAGTCCGATCTTTGTGCTGATCGGTGGCCCAGTGAGAATAAATTCCACCGGCCTTTTGCATGATCTCCAAGGCTTGTCTGGCTATTTTCTCCGAGTTTACTCCCCGAGTTTTTTGGGCTTCTACTATAAGTTGGTCTACTTTGCTCATAGGCATAAAATACGCTTAATTGAGGTTGAAATCAAGATGGTTTAATTTGAAGTCAAATATGTTTTTACATTATCAGTAACGATCGTGGAGGTTGGTGTAATGTTTACAAGTTGCATAAAATGGCTTAAAATTGGCGTATGTTGAATGTGCAGGATTTAAGGAATGGGGTGACGTTTTTGCTGGACGGGGCTCCTTATGTGTGTCTGAAATATGAGCATGTGAAGATGGGTCGGGGGTCGGCCACGATTAGGATTAAAGCCAGAAATTTGCTGACCGGAGCTACGACCGAAAAAAGTTTTGTTAATTCGGCCAGAGTTGAGGAGATAAACACGGTGCGCCGGCCGATGCAGTATTTGTATAAAGATGGAAAAAACTTTGTTTTTATGGACCCTAAGAATTACGAACAAGTTGGAGTAAGTAGTGAAGTAGTGGGTAGTGAGGCGTCTTATTTGCTGGAGGGAACAATAGTAAATATTTTGTTTTGGGATGAGCGGCCCTTATGGATTGAGCTGCCGCCGAAAATGGAATTTACGGTTAAAGAAACGGATCCGGGAGTGAAGGGTAATAGTGTGTCCAATTTGTATAAGGACGCGGTTTTAGATAATGGAGTCAAAACCCGGGTGCCGCTGTTTATTAACCAAGGGGACAAAGTACTGATTGATACTCGGGATGGAAGTTATGCCGAGAGGGTGAAGTAGAGAGCGAAGACGACGACAGCCAGCTGGCAGAGAATACCCCAAAAAAGAGATACGTTCCATTGGTGAGTGCGCTGCCAGGCGATTAATTTCTCGATCCACCTTATTTTCATACCCAGGAAATAGTAGGGGATTTCAGCTACGTCTGGGAGAACGGCTAGAAAACAGGCCAGAATAATAGTCACAAAATTGCCGCTGGCGGCGGCAATGTAAGTACCCAACATCAGGGCCGCCCCTGCGTCGGCGAGAATGATAATTTTAGACCGGGCGGAGATCTGGCCGGCAGTTTTGAGTTCGGTATTGAGATGGGGGTTCCAGTGGGGGATATAGTCGGTCACAAAGTGAGACAGGAGAGCCAGAGGCAGGGAAATGCGGGGATCGGGAATGGCGGTGGCAATAGCTGCGCCGACCAGAACATGGGGTAATTCGAGCATGTGTTATGATTTTAGCATGGTTGTAATAGCATTTCTAATTGTTGACTTTTGGGTGTGGAAAACGATGCGGTCCGATTATGACCAGGAGGATATTTTGACCTTGAGTCTGATTTTGGCGGGGACGGCTTGGGGGCTGGGCTGGGGTTGGAAATGGTGGGGATTGGCGGGAGTATTGGCGGGGGTAATTTTGGCGCTGGTAGTGTGGTGCAAGTTGAAAAAATGGGATGTCTGGGAGTGGAGTGACGTGGTGGCCAGAGCCAGCCTGGGGCTGGGGGCGGCGGCGGCTTTGGGGAAAGGGTGGTGGGTAGAGAGTAGTGTGTTGGGGGTGGGAGTGTTGGTGTTGTGGGGATTGGCTAGAGTTTATAGAAAAATTAGGTGGTATAAAAGCGGAAAGATGGGATTAGTGGGTTTGGTGGGCGCGATGTGGTGGATGGGGGCGTGGATGGGACTTGCGCCGTGGCAGATCTCCAAGGTATACTTGGCTGCCTGGGTTCTGGTAGGGTTGGCAGTAGCCATTTATTTACGCTCAGGTCACAAATTTTCCGGAATATGGCCAAAAAAACGATAAGTTATCCCAAAGAGGTGGTGGAACCGGTAGCCAAACATTTGCAGGAGAAACTGTCGGCGTTGGAGAAAAAGAAAAAAGAATTGCGCGGAGAGGATCCGTTTTTGGATAAAGCTAGGCTGGATGACAACGCGGCGGTGGATACGGACGCAGCAGAGCAAATAGGGCACATGCGGGTATCGGCAGTAAAAAAGGCCTACGATAGGACAATTATTCAGATTAGAAAAGCACTTTCGCGGATAAAGATTGGTAAGTATGGAGTGTGTGAGAGGTGCGGCAAGTTTATTGATACGGACCGGCTGATGGTACTTCCGGAAACAACTTTGTGCGTGGATTGTGAGAAAAAGCGTGAGAAGTGAGCCAAGAATAATTTTTGAAGATGAAGTCATGCGGGTGATCGACAAACCGGCAGGATGGGTGGTTAACAAAGCACAGACTGTTAAAGAAAAAACAATTCAAGATTGGTTTGGGATAGGCTCTGGGCAAGGAGAGTTTTATGATAAGGGGGGAATTGTGCACAGGTTAGACAAGGATACCAGCGGGGTGATGGTACTGGCAAAAACGCTGCAGGCTTATGAGAAACTGAAACAGCAGTTTTTGGAACGCAAAACGGTGAAAAAATACGTGGCGCTGGTGCATGGGGAATTTAAAGAGAACGAGGGAATAATAAATACTCCGATAGAAAGAATTGGCCAGAAATTTTATGTAGGAAAAGATTTGTCGAGAACTGCCATCACCGAATGGCAAGTAATTAAAAAAATCGGAGAAAACACACTGGTTGAACTCACACCTCACACCGGACGGACGCATCAGTTAAGAGTACATATGCGGCATCTGGGTCACCCGATTGTAGCCGACCCGATTTATGGAGACCGGAAAACCTGGATGAAAGATTTGCAAATTTGCCCGCGGCTCTTTCTGCATGCCAAATTTTTAGAAATAACCCATCCGGCGACTGGAGAAAAAATGACATTTACAGCGGAGCTTCCGGAAGAGTTGGAAAAGGTGCTACACTAAACCAATGGAACTTTTTGGCAGCTTGGCTGTAGTTTTGGGGACGGCGGCGGTGTTTGGAGTGGTGGCCAGAATGCTGCGTCAACCGGTACTTTTGGGTTATATTGCCGCGGGAGTGGCGTTGGCCGCTTTGGGGTGGGGAAAGGCGGAGGAATCAAAAAAAATACTGGAGCTGATGGGACAGTTGGGGGTGACCTTGCTTTTGTTTCTGGTGGGATTGGAATTGCCGTTGGCGGAATTAAAAAAAATGGGCCGGGTGGCCCTGGCAACGGGATTGGGACAGATAATTTTTACCTCGGTAATAGGATACGTAATTATCCGGGCGCTGGGGTTTGGCAATGTACCGGCCTTGTATTTGGCGATAGCCCTGACTTTTAGCAGCACGATTGTTATAGTTAAACTGCTGTCTGAAAAAAAGGACTTGCAAAGTTTGTACGGAAAGATAGCGGTTGGTTTTTTGCTGGTTCAGGATTTTGTGGCGATTGGGATATTAGTTGTCATGTCCGGATTGGCTTCGGGAGGGACGGGGTGGGGAAATTTGGCGGGAGTGATGGTAAAAGGAATAATTCTGGTGGCGGCGGCGGTTTGGCTGGCGGGGCGGGTAATGCCAAAGCTGCTGGACTGGCTGGGACGGTCCACAGAACTGCTGTTTGTGGGGACGATTGCCTGGTGTTTAGCGGTGGCGGCCGTAGTGGCCTCGCCGTGGGTGGGGTTTAGTATCGAAATCGGAGGGTTTTTGGCCGGGTTGGCACTGGCGGCAACGGCGGAACACTGGCAGATTTTAGCGCGAACCCGGCCGTTGCGTGATTTCTTTTTAACTTTGTTTTTTGTGGTGTTGGGGGCCAGTGTGACTGTGGGGCAAGTGCGGCCGATATTGTGGCCGGCGGCAGCTCTGTCTGCGTTTGTGCTGGTGGGTAATCCGCTGATCGTGATGGCGATTATGGGGGTGATGGGTTATAAAAAAAGGACTTCGTTTATGGCCGGAATTACGGTGGCGCAAATATCCGAATTTTCTCTGATACTGGTGGCCCTGGCGGTAAAAACCCGGGCGGTGGGGCCGGAGATACTGAGCTTGACGGCCTTAGTGGGAGCGGTGACGATGACGATATCTACGTATTTGATTATGTATTCCGAATCCCTGTACAAGTTTCTGAAGCCGGTGTTGGGGATATTTGAGCGCCGGGTAAAGACTGCAGCCATAGGGGGAGAAGCAAAATTGGCCGGGCACATCTTGCTTTTGGGTCATAATCGGATGGGAAGCGTATTGCGGCCGGCTCTGGAAAAACTGGGGCGGCCGGTAGTGGTGGTGGATTTTGATCCTCGGGTGGTCGAAGAAACAGGCGGGGTATATGGAGATATTGCCGATTATGAACTATATGACCAGTTGAATCTTGATCAGGCGGAGATGGTGCTGTCCACGGTTTCAGACGTGGAAGATAATCTGCAATTGTTGTCTGCCTTAAAGAAAAAGCGGCCGATTTCCATTATCCTGGCTGCCGATGCGGCCGACGCGGTCAGATTATATAAAGCCGGGGCGGATCTAGTGCTGGTTCCACATACCATCGGGGGCGAATATCTGTCTCACCTCATTACCTCTCATGGCTTGGATAAGAAATATTTGCAGGAGAAAGGCCGAGAGCTGCGGGAGCGTTTGATATTATAGGACGTCTTTGTGGTATAATTTGTCGGAGGTAGGCTATATGAGTAATGTAGACGTATTGGTAGCGGGGGCGGGTTTGTCTGGGCTTACGCTGGCACGAGAAATGGAAAGCGGGGGGGTGAACTACCGTCTGGTGGATACCAGAAAGGGTCCGCAGGATTTTAAGCGGGCGATGTATTTGATTAGTTCGGTAATAGCCAGACAATTGAGCTTGGGGGAGACATGTGTGGAGGGTGAAAAACCGATTGTGGGTTATCGGGAATATGATGCTGCTACAGGCCGAATGGTTGACGGTTTGGGTCCTATTTTGTCTGGGGAAATAGGATTTACTCCCGTGTCTCAGTACCGGATAGAAAAGAGTTTAAGGAGTGGTGAGATCGGGAGAAATATTTCGTGGGGGACCACGGTCGAAGGATTGGTAGACAGTGGGAGTGGAGTGGAGGTGACCACAAACAGGGGCAATATTAGGGCCAAACTTGTCGTAGATGCGACCGGACATTCGGCGGCGGTGACTAAGATGGCGGGAAAGAGGGAAGGCGATTATTTAATACGCGCTCTGAGGGGTGGGAGCTATCCGGTTACTGGTCACGATCCGAGAGTGATTCACTTTGTTAGTGGGTTAGAGAGGAATGAGGGAAACTGGATGGTACCATTGGGCGAGAGCGGAGCTGAAGTAATGGCGGGTCAGGTGATGCCAGTAAGCGGAGCGAGAGAATGGTGGGATAAATATGGCCAGGGGGCATTAGAAAACTTGGTCGGTTGGTATGAGAAAAAGCTGGGGATTAGTATTTCTTTGCCAGGAAATGGTGGCGAAAATATGGCGTTTAGGGTGGATCCCGCTCCCGCGTCCCAGTTTAAGGGAGGGGTTGTTCCTTTTGGGGAAGCGGCTGGATTAAATTCCCCGATCCATGGTCAGCTGATTGATGTGTTACCTCTATACGCAAAAACGTTGGCGGATGAGATTGTCAGGGCGAAGGAGAGAGGGGAGTGGATGAATGTTGGAAAGGGCTTTTACCGGAAATTTCTGACAGCACCTCCATTCTTGTATTTAATTCATCGAGGCTTTTTGGAAAACAGGATAAGAGGAGGATCAAGAACCGGGGGAGTAAATAGATTTATTTACAAGATCTTGCGTGAGGAATTTGACGATTTTTCTTTATGGAGGATCCTGCAAGAAGGAGGCTTGAAACTTGAAGACGTAGTTAGGCTGTCTATAAGAAGGCCGAGGGAAATGACAGGATTTATCGTTGGGTCGACTCCAGTTCTAGCTCACTTGTTGGTTACCAGGCCTGATCTCTATGTACAATTTGTGGCATCTATGCCTGGGAGAATCGCATCTTTAGCTAAAGATCGATTGGGGTCTTCCGCAGTCTAGAGAGTTCAGTGAGGATGGTTTCGATGTCAGTGTGGATAGTTTTGGTGGTTTGGTATTCTTCTTCGGCGCGGAGGTGAGCGTGGCGGTTTTGGATATTTTGGCCGACCAGGATGAGGGGAGTAAGAAGAAGTTGGGCAATGTTGGTGAGAAAGAGCAGGAAAGCGAAGGGATATGGGTCAATGGGCCGTTCGGTAATGAGTTGCCAGGTGATCCAGAGAGAAATTATCAGGAGAATGGCGTAGACGGCGTACATGGAGCCGATGATCCTGGTGGTGATGGAAGCAATTTTGTCGTGGGCTTTAAAAAGCGAGTGGTGCTTGAGATTGACGTCAACAGGCGCGCGGCGGGTTTTGAGATACTCATGTAGATTGTCCGGCATTAAAGTTAGTATACTAATACTGATGTCAAAACTCAAACTTTTAATCCTGATAGCTTTAATTATTGGTTTAGGGTTTAGTGTTTATTATTTAGCGTTTGCCCGAAGGGCCTGGGACGGGCAGAGCCGGTTTACAGTGATATCTGTGAGCGATGGAGTCCGGGTGGCTAGTTTTGATCCCAGGACGGCAGAGGGAATTAAAATAATTTTTCCGCCCAACTGGATGATTGGGGGAACCGGCGGAAAAGGGGAGTGGCTGGCGGACAAGGTAGGCAGAGCAGACTTGGTGGCGGAAAATTTAGGAATTTTATATACAACCAGTCAATCAGATATGGACTGGAGAGACCGGTGGCTGTGGTGGGGATGGGGAAGAAAGGTTAAATGGCAAGAAGTAGAGGCAGAGCAATGGATGAAAAAGGAACGCACGGTGGATGGAGCGGAAGTCTGGAGGTTGAGGGAAACATGGGATACGGCGGCCAGAGAAATGCTGGCTAGTAGAGCGGTCGCCGAAGAAAGATTAATGGTGACGGTGGTGAACATGACAGATGAACCTGGATTGGCGGTGCGGGTGGCGCGTAGGATTGAAAATTCGGGTTTGCGGGTGGTGGCTACGCAGACGGGTGAGGGGGGGATCCAGGGCTGCCAAGTCAGGAGCAGTAAACAGTCTAAGTCTAAGATTGGAGTTAGATTGATGGTCAGATCGTTGGGATGTAGTTGGGGAGAGGCGGAAGTGGGGGAGAACGAAGTGGAACTATTCTTCGGCCAAAGGTGAGGGAGGATTTTCTTCGGTAAAAGATTCCTCTTCCTGTTCTTCGGTGGCGGAGACGTCAGGTTTCTCTTCGTGAATTAGCTCCGGGGGAGTGAAAGCGGCGTAGGTCAGCTTTTCCGTTAAGGGGAATGAGGGAGTGGAGTGGTATTTGGCGCCCCGGCCGGTTTCTCTGACAAAAATTTTCAAAGGATCGATGGAACGGATGAAAGCGGAATATGTATTGCCGGCTTGGATGAGGGTGCGCAGGCGGGAAGCCAAGTCGTCCGGGAAACGGGCCAAGTATTCATTGGCTGTAGTTATGGCCACCACATTGTGCTGGCGGACGACGACTTTGACCGGGTCTCCGGGGTGGAGGCGGGAAATGACTTTGGCGTCTCCGGGGCGGATGGGCTGAATGGTTTTGGTCACTCCGGGCTCTTCCAGAAACATGGTTTGGGGATAGCTAGATTTGCCGGTTGCCAGGCGAGTCAAGCGGGAGGTTTTGAGGTTGACTAGGTTGCGGGTGGCGATAGTGTTGAATTTGTCCAGGCGCAGGACTTTTTTGTAGGCATTTTCGGCTTTGGACTTGTGACCGATTTCCATAAATGACCGGCCGAGGCGATTAAGAGCTTCGATATCCCGGGGTTGGTGCTTTAATATCAAAAGGTTGATTTTGACGGCTTCTTTCCAATTTCCGGTTAGTGCGGCGTCGATGGCTTGTTTGGCTTGTGGTGTAGGATGCATCGCAAAAAGTATAGATGGTGGTAGAATATTGTCAATGAGCGGACACAGTAAGTGGGTGACGATTCATAGGCAAAAGCAGGTGAATGATGTTAAAAGGGGAGCAGTGTTTACTAAATTGGCGAGGGCGATAACTATGGCGGTTAAGCAAGGCCGGGGCTTGCAATTGGCGCTTGCGAAGGCCAAACAATTTAATATGCCCAAGGATAATATTCAGCGGGCTATTGACCGGAGAGACGAATTGCACGAGGTAATGTTTGAAGGTTTTGGGCCCGGCGGTGTAGCGGTGATGGTGGCGGCGGTGACGGACAATAAACTGCGTACCGCAGCTGCGGTATGGGGATTGTTGAAGAAAGGAACGGTGGCTTATTTGTTTTCCGCGGACAGGACAGCGAATTTTGAAGTAAGGGTGGAAGACGCGGCGGCCAGAGCTAAAATAGAAGCGGTATTGGCAAAACTGGAAGAACTAGACGACGTACAGAAAGTGTGGACGAACTATGCGTAAACGCCAAAAATTTGTCTTGACGGCGCTGGCCCTGGCGGCCGGACTGTGGGGGATTCATGCCATCCCCGTGGCTTTGGAATGGCGCTACTGGCTAATTGCTCTGTTAGTAGGGATATCCGCGGTCGGGTCTGGCTGGGCGCTGCGTGAGGGACTATCCGGAATTGAGTGGTTGACAGTGGTTTTGCCTCCCACGCTGTTTGCGGCCGGAGTGGGACTGTTTTATATTCTGCTGCCGACGCACTGGCTGGCCAGGCTGGCCATAGTGACAATGTTTGGGGTAGGACAGTACGCCTTACTCTTAACCGCGAATATTTTTTCAGTGGCAGCTATCCGGACTATTGCTCTGTTCCGGGCGGCGGGGGCGGTGGGGTTTGTAATGACCATGTTGACGGGATTTTTATTGTACGACTCCATTTTGTCTTTCCGGGAGGCATGGTGGTGGTCGGCGCCGCTGGTGGCGATTGTTTCCATATTGCTCCTGTTGCCTGCTCTATGGTCGGTAGAAGTAGAAAATAAGATAAGTTTGAAAGTAATTAAATACACGGTTTGGCTGGCTGTCTTGCAAGGGCTGATGGCGGTAGCCATCTCTTTCTGGCCGGTGTCGCTAACCGTGGCTTCGCTTTTTTTGACGACTATGTTATATATTTATTTAGGCATCTCCCAACATCACTTTTCCCAGAGGTTATTTAGCCGGACGGTGTGGGAATACGTTACCATCGGAGTGGTAGTGTTGGTTACCATGTTGATAACTTCCGCGTATGGCTGAGGCCGGTGGATGGACTAGAAAAAGCAAACCTAGAGGACCAGCAGGGGGTATAGATATTTGCCGCTGTGGCAAAAGTTTCGGAGGCTTTGGATAAAAAAGCAGATGGGGAGTAGTAAAAGAAAGAGGGGATTTTTGTGGATATGTTTCACGGGGAGAGTGGGGGAGTTTTCACAAAGTGATATAGTTTGATATAGACTATAGGCTAAGTAGGGAGAGAGAGCGAGGAGGGTAAATTTTTAATTCTTAATTTTTAATCAAATCTCATTTTTTAATTTTAAATTGGAGATAGGGGCTGTCTCCTAACAGTTGGGGTTGACAGGAAGTATTCAATCTGATTATAATCGAGTATAATATCCCTAATGCTCAGTTTCTCCTCGACGGAGAAGACTGAGCATTACGGCATGTAATGTTGACCTTTGTTTTCCATTACCGGTGAAATGTCCTAAAATAAAAATGCTTGAGTTCCCTATTTATTTTTTAACTAACTAAAATTACCCTTTCCTAAATAAACCCGAAATTATGAGCGAGAGATTGATAAAAGGATTACCAATGGTCGACGAGTTTCTTTTATATATAAAAACTCAAAACTATAGTGAGGAAACGGTTTACAATTACGAACAGGATTTGAAACAACTGGAAAATTTCCTGGAGAGTGAAAAACTCGATTTTAAGGCCTTATCTAAACAAATGATTAATCAATATAAGGCATATTTAGTCAGCCGGGAGCGAAAACAGCCGTTTACGGGGCTTACAGCGCCGCGCAAACTCGGAGCGAGTTCTGTAAACCGGGCGTTGTCTTCGCTGCGGACTTATGTACGCTACTTAATAGAAATGGACCGTCCGGTACCGTTGCCGCCGGACGCTATTAAAATGGTGAAGACGGATAAGAAACACGGACAAGTAGCGGAACTTTCGGAACTGGTTAAATTGATTGAGTCGCCGCAGCGATTGGAAAAAGATGAATTGATTGGAATCCGCAACCGGGCGATGTTGGAAGTATTGTTGGCAACGGGGATGCGGATTTCGGAACTGATATCTTTGAACAAAAGCCAATTAGACGGGACTGGGCGGCTTTTCATACGTGGAAAGGGCAAGAAAGAAAGATTTGCGTATCTGACCGACCGGGCAACCCATTGGTTGGAATTATATTTGGCCAAACGGGAAGATTCAGCGCCGGCCATGTTCGTACCCCTTAGAGGCCGAAATGCCGGGAAGTCTGTGCGCCGGATATCCACGAACTACCTGCAAGAAAAAATCAAGGAATATAGGGAAAAACTGCGGATCAACGTACCGACGTCCGCGCACTCTTTGCGGCATGGGTTCGCGACTTATTTAGCAGAAAACGGAGCCAATCCGGCGGCGATTCAGGTTCTTTTGGGTCATGAATCATTAGACACTACCACGCGTTACGTGCACGCGTCTGACAAATTTGCAGAAGAAACACATCACAAGTATCATCCGGTGAAGTGACTCCCCTTCTCTAATCCTCTATCCGTGAAAATTTTTGTGGAAATTAGAGTGTGCCCAGAAAGGTAGTAATTTCGTCGGCGACGGAGGTGGTGAAATGGCGGTGAACTTGGGTGGCGGGAACCCATTTAATTTCCTTGAAATCTCCGCCGGGTTTTGGTTGACCGCCGAGCAATTTGCAGTGGTAGTATAAGGCCACAATCCTAATTTTTTTGTCGGGAGAGTCCGGGATGAGACGGGCATGGACGAGACGGATGGGTTTAGCATTTAACCCTGTTTCATCTTTTATTGTTTTTGTTAGAGTTTTTTCAAAATCCAGGGTTTCCGTTTTTCCAGAGGGAAAGGTCCAGTGTAGATCTCTGATGTTTGGATCTGGAGATTTACGTAATCCGATAATAACTTTGTCTTTTTTGTTAACAATGCCAATCACGATGACGATTGTTGTCTTGGGTTTAGTTTGGGATAACAGTGAATAGTAAAGTTTGAGAATTTTATTGGCATCAGAGTCATTGATCCCTTCATCTCCCACTCTTTTGGTCGACGTTTTTTGAGATTGAACAAAATGTTCTATCATTTCTCGAAGTATTTCCGATCGAGAACGCTTGAATTTTATTTGCAGGTGGTTTAAAAGATTCAACGTTTCTTTAGGAAGAGAAAAAGCGGTAACCAGGCTTTTTTGGGATTTCATTATAAATCATTATAACTGATTTATAACTATTGTCAACAAAAGTTAGTGAAATCATCAAATTTTGTTATTTGCGCACAAAATCCATAAAAAAAAGCTAATCATGGCCCATAAAAAATTTGACATGGTTTATATTATTCTGCACACTTTTGTTAGAAATGAAAAAGTTTATGAAAAACATTTGCGTTTTGTATAACAAACCGGAAAATATTTCTGACGAGTCTGATTTGGACACGCAAAATTCAGCGATAAGTATTTGCGGGGAGTTAAATACTGCGGGTTATGACGCGCAATTATTAGGAATTTCTACGGCCGAAGTTGATCAGGTGCAAAAAATTAAGGCGGATTTAGTTTTTAATGTGGTGGAGTGGAGCGGGGTGAAATGGAAGTTTGCGGTCGGGGCGATCAGGGAATTGGAGCGGTGCGGTTTGCCCTTTACGGGGTCGGGCAGCCGGGGTTTTAAAATATCGGCAGATAAAATATTGATGAAAAAGGAAATGGCCAAGCATAAAATTTCAACTCCACAATTAAAATTTCCGGCGATTGTCAAGCCAGCCTATGAGCATTGTGGGATTGGGATTGGGCAAAATAGCATAGTGAACAGTGGACAAGAATTAGAGAATAGGGCTGATGAATTAAGAAAAAAGTACCGGCAACCGGTGATTGCTGAAGAGTTTATCGATGGGCGGGAATTGCAAGTGACAGTGCTGGAGAAAAATGGCCGGCCGTGGGTGTTGCCGGCGGCGGAAGTGGTGTTTGATAAACCGGGGACGGTGTTGTCCTATGAAATGAAATGGGTGGAGGAATCGCCAGAATATGATCAGGCTGGAATGGAACCAGCTGTCCTAAACTCAAATCTCAAATCTCAAATCTCAAAAGTGGCCCAAACATGTTATTTGAAATTAGGGGGAAGAGATTATCCCCGATTAGACTTGCGGGTGAGAGGCGGTGAAATTTTTGTGTTGGAGATAAATAATAATCCAGGAGTAGATTGGGATATAGACTCGGGGATGGGCATGTCTGCGCGACTGGCCGGATTTAAAACTTATGGAGAACTTCTGACCCATATTGTGGAAAACGCTTATTTAAGGTTTGCAGAAATTCATGACGCCAATTTCCTTTGATTATCCGATCAGTATAGCGATTTTGTATTACGACGGGGAAGCCGAAGACCTGAAGGACACGCAAAACGCGGCCCGGGGATTGGAGGAAGCTCTAGAAGAGCAAGGGCATATGGTGAGAACTTTGCAGGTAACGGAAAAAAATTGGCGCAAAGCGGTGAAATTGCCCGGCCAGGTGGTTTTTAATTTTGTGGAGGATGAAACTTGGGAATTGTACACTAAAGTGGGATTGCGGCTGGAGGAGCTGGGCCGGGCGCAGATGGGGCATGACATACCCTGTTTTAAGTATGTAACGAAAAAGGCCCGGGTGAAAAGACGAATGAAACGGTTGGGAATTTCCACTCCCGGTTTCAGGATCTTTAACCGCCGGTCGAGAGTTTCTCAGGTGCGGGGACTGGAATATCCGCTGATTGTCAAACCCTCTGGGCAACATGCCAGCATTGGTATATCCCAAGACTCGGTGGTAATTGACCAGAACGAACTACAGGATCGGGTGAAATATTTGTTTAAGCATTTCCCGGGTGAAGTGACAGCCGAAGAATTTATTGATGGGCGGGAGATTCATGTGACGGTAATTGGCAATGGAAGAAAGGCAGTGGCTCTCCCCTACTGTGAAATTTCTTTTGGTGGAGAATTTAAGGACAACTGGGATGTATATACTTACGATGCCAAATGGGACGAAAAATCCTGGGAATATTGGGGGGCGCGGGCGTCTGCCCCGGTAAAAATGAGCCGGAAACTGGAGAGAAAAATAGAGAGGTTGGCTCTGGCCGCCTACCGGGCTTTCGGTTGCCGGGACATAGCCCGGATGGATATCCGGGTAGACATGCGGAGCCGGGCCTACATAGTGGATATAAATATGAATCCCAGCTTGAATTATTATGATACCCAGGACGCGACCGTGAAATCGGTGGAGGCCCAGGGGTGGACGTACGGTGAATTTATTGAGACACTGGTGGCCATCACTTATAAGAGAGTCTACGGCCGGTTGCCGGACCGGGTACGGGAAAGACACTTTTTGCTGGCGGCGCCCATATGATTCTTTAAGACGGAAGCGTTAATGATCAATTCGGGCAGGAGTTGACGGTGGATTTGTATGACTGTGATCTGGCCAAAATTTCCGATAGAGAACACATCAGAAATTATGTAATAAAACTGTGCGATGAGGTGATTGATATGAAGAGATATGGGGAACCATTGATTGAGCATTTTGGACACGAAAACCCTATAACTTCCGGATATTCTCTGGTTCAGCTGGTTGAAACCAGTTGCGTGTCCAGGCATTTTTCGGAGTATAAAAAATCTTGCTATATTAATATATTTTCTTGTAAATGGTTTGATGCCAAGAAAGCGGCAGAATTTACCAGAAACTGGTTTGGGGCTAAGACGGTAAAAACAGCTTTGCAGTCGAGATTTTGAAATTTGGTAAGTATTTTGGATCACGGGCCAGAACTAGCATTAGGCGGTTGTTCCAGCTTTTGACTAATTTAAAAGTCTTAATGCGGCCAATTTTTGTTTTCCGCCTTTTATATTCGAAGTCGTACCATCTATCTAAGAAATCCTTCCAGTCGTATGATTTTTTGGCGCCCGACGCAGAGTCAAAAACAGTAAGTCGGCGATTGCTGGCGGAGTACTTGGCTACGGCAGTATAGTGACCTGATTCTTCGTGTGGACTAAAATCCGCTTTTAGGTCGTAGAGATAATCTACGATAACGGCTCTAGGCTTTGATGGACTGGATTTGAGGGCGTTTTGCAGATGGGTGAGAGTAGTCCACTCCACGGCCAGGACTGAAATCCTCAGACTATTGGCGGCTCTGATCAGCTTGGCCGGGGAAGTACCATTGCGGGTGGTGCGGCACAATTTAACAAGCTCCCTCAAAGGCTTTTTGATACCGAGAATTTCCAAGGCGGTTTTTAAGGATGCAGGCCCGCAGGTGTTGCTGTCTGGCTGGAGGTAGGTTTTAGCTTTGCTTCTGCCCATAGTAGGGCTATTTTACTCTCAAACCTGGGTTTTATCTAGTCTCGTACGACAATGTTCCACCTAAGAGGTGGAACATTACTCCCACCACGAATTCATATATTTATGATACCACAGTTTTGTCAAACTGAGCGGAACATACAAAGAGATTTCAAAGCGATTTTCTTAAGGCCACTGCAACTGTAACGTCTTTTTCAGATAAGCTTTCTACTAAAGCAACTTCAGAAAAATTTCTTTTTTGAAAAAAACTCCACGAGGCAAAGTTGGGAAAATACGGACCAGTACATACCCAAGCAAAGATATTTTTTAAATTTTCTTCTTTGGCGATTGCTTCGGTATTAGCAAGTAACAATTCAGCCGGGGTTTGACCAGATTGATTTTTGATACTTCTGAAGGCTGGGTCAACCGCAATCTCGTCAACTTCTATAAATGATCCCTTGTATGAATCCTGGTCTTGTTTAGAAAACCATAAATATCCAGATGGTTTGTGAGTTTTTGGACCATCTGTGATTCTGATATCTCTGACAATTTTTTCCCCGTGCGGTCCGTATATGGTAATGAAAGCCTCGTTGTTTTTATGCCGTAATAGAAACAGTTTTTTTCGCCCTTTTGGAGTTTCCACAGAACGGCTTGCTTGACCTGGTGGAGTTTGCCAGACTTTTCCCGATTTGAAATCAGAATTTCTTCTCACTATTTTTAATCTGCTCCAACCCACTACTTCACCCTTATCATCTTGAACAACCACCATTTTGTAATAACAGTCTTGGTCTGTATCCGGAGACAAGCTTTGGTCGATGTAGGAGTTAATTTTTTTAGGATCATCTGTTCCAAACAGCCATCCTTTTGAAACAGCCCAGGGATATTCTGTAGCTGATGTTGGAGAAAGTGGATCGATCATTTTTCCAGTCCTTGGATTTAAGTCGTGTGGTATGGAGCAGAGGTAATATGTTTTAAGTATTCCAGTCCTAATTTTAGTCAATTCTTCCAAATGGGTGTCTATATCTAAAATTCGAACTTGATAATTTATTGGCTTCAATCTTTCGGGTACTCCTCCTGGTAAAAGTGGTAAGGATACAAATTTCTCACTCATTTTCTTTTTCAATACAAGTTACGGCGGCGACGGAGTCGCCTTTTTTGGCAAAGCGCATCAGAATCACTCCTTGAGTGGCCCGGCCCAAGCGGGGGATGTTTCGCAGAGGCAGTTTGATAACCTGGGCTGATTTGGCAGTCAAAATAATTTGCTCAATGGTTTCGTCGACGGAAATACAGGCCACAATTTTGCCGGTCTTGGATGTGATTTCGGCGGCTTTGACGCCTTGGCCGCCGCGTTTTTGCAAAGGCCACTGCTTGACTCCGGTCCTTTTACCCAGCCCATGTTCCATGACGATAAGCACGTCCTCAAAAGTTTTGCGGCGGCGGTCGGTGGGGGCGGATTTGGCAGAAGGAAAAACTTCCATGCCGACGACAAAATCACCGGATTTGAGGTCGATACCTCTGACCCCCGTCGTATCCCGGGCGGTGGCCCGGACGTCTTCTTCTTTAAATCTAATTGATTTGCCTTCATGGGAAACTAAAAGCACATGGTCAGAGCCGGTGGTGGGTTTAACCCATTTGAGGGCATCTCCTTTGTCTAATTTAATAGCGATTTTGCCGGACTGGCGGATAGATTCAAATTCGGAAATTTTGGTTTTTTTGATAGTTCCTAAACTGGTGACCATAAGTAGAAATTTAACACCATTTCCTTTGCCTAAAGGAAGGACGGTTTCCAATCTTTCGTCCTGTTCGATGTTAATAAGATTAACTACAGCCTGACCCTTGGACTGGCGGGAGCCTTCCGGCAGGTCGTAGGCTTTGATGCGGAAAACCCGGCCTTTATTGGTAAAGAAATAAATGTTGTCATGAGTATTGGCCGTCAAAATTTGGGCTATTTCGTCTTCTTCTTTGGTAGTCATGCCGGTGACGCCCTTGCCGCCCCGGTGCTGGGCCCGGAAAGCCGAAGGTAACTGGCGCTTGATGTAGCCGGTGGCGGTAATAGTAACTACGGTGTCTTCGGAAGGGATGAGGTCTTCTTCGGAGAACTGCCCGATCCCCTGTTTGTAAACCCGGGTGCGGCGGGCATCCCCGAATTTTTCTTCCAACTCGGACAGTTCCTTTTTGATGACGGAGAGAATTTTGGCGGGATGGGCTAATAGATCTTCCAAGAAAGAGATAAGTTCCTTGACGGCCTGGTATTCGTCCTCGATCTTTTTGCGCTCCAGGGCCGCCAGGCGGCGCAGTTGCATATCTAAGATGGCTATGGCCTGAAGTTCGGAGAGCTGGAAGCGGTCCATCAAATTCTTCTTAGCTTCATCAGAATCTTTGGACTCTCTAATAGTTTTGATGACGGCGTCTAAGTGATCGAGGGCGATGGTCAGGCCTTCTAAAATATGAGCCCGGGCTGTGGCAACTTTGAGGTCGTACTGAGTGCGGCGGATGATGACCGTTTGGCGGTGTCTAATATATTCAGCTAATATTTGCTTAAGCGACAGAGTTTGGGGGGTGCCGTCGACCAGGGCCACAAAGTTGGCGGGGAATGAGGTTTGTAAAGCGGTGTGTTTGTAGAGATTATTAAGAAGGCTTTTGGGCTTGGCGTCGCGTTTGAGTTCGATAACTACGCGCATGCCGGTGCGGTCTGATTCATCCCGCAGATCGGAAATGCCGTCGATTTTCTTTTGGTGCACCAAATCTGCAATTCTGGCCACCATTTCCGCTTTGTTGACTTGATATGGAATTTCGGTGATGACGATTTGGGACTTGCCGCTCTTGCCCTCTTCAATTTCCGCCTTTCCCCGGACGATAATTTTGCCGCGGCCGGTGGTGTACATTTCGGCAATGGCTTTAACGTCGTAAATGGATCCGTAGGTAGGGAAATCCGGCCCTTTGACAAATTGCATTAAATCCCCTACTTCGGCGTTGGGGTGATCTATTAAATATGAGATGGCGTCGACTATTTCGGACAGATTGTGGGGCGGGATTTTGGTGGCCATACCGACGGCTATTCCGTCGGAGCCCATGAGGAGAAGGTTGGGAAGTTTGGCGGGGAGAAAATCGGGCTCTTTGAGGGTAGCGTCGAAGTTGTCGGTCATGGAGACGGTTTCTTTTTCGATGTCGTGCATCAGCTCTTCGGAAATTTTTGACAGCTTAGCCTCCGTGTATCTCATGGCAGCCGGAGAATCGCCGTCGACGGAACCGAAGTTTCCCTGGCCATCAACCAGAGGGTAGCGCATGGAGAATTCCTGGGCCAGACGGACCATGGCGTCGTAAACCGGCATGTCGCCGTGGGGATGATATTTACCTAAAACTTCTCCGACGATCTTGGCGCTCTTGGTATGTTTGGAAGACGCTTTGAGTCCCATGTCCCACATGGCGTACAAAATACGTCTGTGAACTGGTTTTAGTCCGTCACGGACGTTGGGCAGAGCCCGAGCGACGATGACGGACATGGCATAATCCAGAAAGTTTTTCTGCATTTCCGTGGTAATTTCCACGGGCTGAATTTTGCCGATGTTCTGGTTCATAATTACTCTCTAATTGTAGCTATTTCTTGGCTGTTTTACCAGGGGCAAATGAAGCAAAAACCTGCTTATTAAACTCCGGCGTAAATGTCTCCCTCTTAACTACCATACTCTGTAGTATGGTAGTTATCTTTTGTTTGTGCTTGGCATCGCTGGCTTGAAGGATTTTTTCGAGCAAAAGTTGGGGCCAGTAATATTGGGAGTAACGGCGTTTGAAATTGTAACTACTGTAAGGATCGTATTTTTCCTCAAGGGAGACTTCTTTTTTTTGGGATTTTTTACGGGAGATGACAATTTTGAAACCTTCTCCGGACATGCCCAGCCAGGTGGCCACCCGGGCAATTGTTCCATAGCTAACTTTTATACTTGCTCTAATATCTTCGTATTTTTTGTTAGCGAGTAACTGTTCGGCAATTTGTAAACGTTTTGCCAACATCTCGACCTCTTGTGGAGAGAGAAGATCGGTAAGAAATTTAGCTACCTCCTCCTCGTTTTTTAATGATTGAATAGCCTGGCAAAAAGCTAGAACTAGCTCTTGTCTTTTGTTTGGAGAAAGTTTTGAACCCCGAGAAAATTTTGCCATTATAACTACAATACTACCTAGTATTGTAAATAACAAGAATGGGGTAGAACTAAGGAGAAACTTCAGGCCTCAGGAGATTCGTAATTTGCAAATGGACATTTTTCTTCCATAAGTTCACGGCAAAAGAGATGGACATCTTTCACGGGTTTTGCGGCGACTAGGATTTCAACCCCTTTATTAATAGCCGGACAGAAAATTCTTCCACTGGTGATAACGTTAACGTTGGTAAAGAAAGGCAGCCGTTTTTGTATATATTTCATAGCGAGAGAATTAGGATTGAGAGTAACTTTCACATCCTTGGGACAATCCTTGATTGGTGTTGGAAGTGTTTCTGCCATATTATTTTAGACTAAAAACGGGGCTAAAAGGAGGGCCACGATGTTGATAATTTTGATCATGGGGTTGATGGCCGGGCCGGCGGTGTCTTTGAGGGGGTCGCCCACGGTGTCTCCGACCACGGCGGCTTTGTGAGCGTCACTCCCCTTCCCTCCTAAATGGCCGTCTTCAATATATTTTTTAGCGTTGTCCCAGGCTCCGCCAGTATTGGCCATAAAGAAAGCTAACAGCAGGCCGGAAATGATGGTGCCGGCTAAGAATCCGCCGAGAGCTTGGGCGCCTAGAGACAGGCCAATCACAATTGGAGATAGAACAGTAATGGCGGCGGGAACGAGCAATTCTTTTTGGGCGGCGCGGGTGGAAATAGCCACACAACGGGCATAATCGGGTTTGGCAGTGCCTTCCATGATGCCTTTGATAGTTTTCCATTGGCGGCGGACTTCCTCAATCATTTCGTAAGCGGCCCGGCCGACGGAAGAAATTAAACGGCTGGAAAAGATAAAGGGAATGGCGGCTCCCAAAATAGCTCCGGCAAAAACAGTGGGGAAAGCAATGTTAATGGAAGTTAAATGGGTGGCTTCAAAAAAGGTAGCAAACAGGGCAGAGGCGGCTACGGCGGCACTGCCGATAGCAAAACCTTTGGTTAAAGCTTTGGTAGTATTGCCGACTGCGTCTAGACTGGAGGTGACTTTGTTGGCTTTGGCATTCAGGCCGGCCATTTCGACTATACCTTGGGCATTGTCGGAAATGGGGCCGAAAGTGTCCAAAGACATAATGATGCCGGTGGTGGCCAGCATACCCATACCGGCCAGGCCGATGCCATAAAAGCCCATCAAGGCATAACCGGCTAGAATGGCCAGGACAACTACGATGGCGGAGGCCAGAGTAGACTCCATACCGAAGGCCAGTCCCGCGATCAGATTGGTGCCGGCGCCGGTTTGGGAAGCCTTGGCGATAGCCACCACCGGCTTTTCACCCGGACCGGTGTAATGTTTGGTGATGTACAGGAGGGCCATCATGGCTATTAATCCGGAAACGGCGGCTAAACCGGCTTTGGGTTCTCCCAGCAGGTAGACCGATAGAAGCATAAAGATAATGGCGGCGGAGACGGCGGAGACAATAAAGCCGCGCATTAGGGGTTTCATGGGATCTTCGGAATCATGCTTGGCTTTGACAAAGAAAGTGCCCAAAATTGAAGTCCAAATGGCACCGGAGCGGGCCAGTAAGGGAAAGACCACGCCTTTGAGACCAAACATAGCTCCGCCCAAAACCATGGCGGCTACAATAGTGACGGCGTAAGATTCAAAAACATCGGCGGCCATGCCGGCGCAGTCGCCCACGTTGTCGCCCACATTATCGGCGATAACGGCCGGATTCCGGGGGTCGTCTTCGGGAATCCCCTTCTCTACTTTACCAACCAGATCGGCGCCCACATCGGCGGCTTTGGTAAAAATGCCACCACCCACCCGCATAAACAAAGCCAAAAGAGCGGCTCCAAAACCATAGCCGATCAAGACGTCAGTAGCCTGGATTTTTAAGAAGTAGCTAATCATATAAATAAGCGACACTCCCAAAAGTCCCAGACCGACCACCAGCATGCCGTTGACCGTGCCGGCGCCGAAAGCGATTTGCAAAGCGGCATTCAGTCCCGACTGGGCGGCATTAGCAGTGCGGGTATTGGCGCGGACGGCGATCAACATGCCGAGGTAACCGATTAGACCGGAAAAAACGGCTCCCAACAGAAAAGTGGCGGCGATACCGGGATTTAAGAAGTAATAAATGACGCCGGTCAAGAGGATCACAAAGACAGAGATGATTTTGAATTGGCTGGTGAGATAGGCCATGGCGCCGGATTCAATGGCGGCGCCAATTTCAGCGATTTTGGCACTGCCAATAGGGGCGGCCAGAACTTTGCGGGAGAGATAAGCCCCGTAAGCTAAGGCGCAAATGGCGGTAATGGGAGCGGCGGTGAGGGCAATTAATTGAATATTCATGATAAGAAAAAGTTGCCGAATTTCAAGCAACTGGGGCTAATTTTATAGCAAAACAACTCGAGTTTGCAACTGCAAACTCAAACAGCCTAATAATTTACACCGTCGGTAACGATCGTTACTCGTGATGTAAATTACAAGAAGGTGGAATATAAGTCTGGATTGATGTATCTGATGAGGGCTAATTCGACGGCTATGGAATAGTATTGATCCCGATTTAAGACTCCATGTGTGAGAATGCCTACCGACCCGTCTGCTTCTCCCAACTCCATGCCTTTTTCTAGTATCAGTCTACAAATCTCTCCCGGAAGAGCATAAGATCCCGGTTGACCTTCTCCAAAAACATTCTCGCCTGATTTGAGAATTGCACACCAAACTACTGATCTAAGAAGATGAAGATGATGATTTTGATTAAACATTTGATCGTCTTCTTCTACTCCACCCTCAAGACCAACCCAATAATCGGCTTGAGGATTGGCTTTTCTAGCATTAGTGGCTCTATTCCTGGCTCCATTTCGAGTTTCTGCGCTGGTCAGCGGTTGGCCACGTACTCCCGATTTAATACTAATACCTTTTACCTCAAACTGTGAGGAGGGAAACATCTTTTCAAAACCGACTTTTGTAGCCTCCATCTTGATGGGATTGGTTGAAGCAACAATTATTTCAATTTTATTTGCCATATTAGATATCTAGAGTGGCGGTTTTGGCATGAGTAGTAATAAATTTCTTGCGGGGGGGGACTTCGTCACCCATGAGGGTACTGAAAACGTGATCGGCGGCGGCGGCATCGGCCACTTCGACTTTTTTCAGGATGCGGTTGACTGGGTTCATGGTAGTGTCCCAGAGTTGCACGGGATTCATTTCTCCCAGACCCTTGTAACGCTGGATATTGAATTTTTGATCGGCGTGTTTGGCCATTAGGTCATCCTTTTCCGCGTCCGTATACACGTAAGATTCGTCTTTACCAAAAGTAATCTTGTATAAAGGCGGCATAGCTAAAAATAAATGGCCATTTTGAATAATGTAAGGCAGATGGCGGTAGAAAAAAGTCATCAGCAGGCAGGCGATGTGCGAGCCGTCTACGTCGGCGTCGGTCATGATAATGACGCGGTGATAGCGGAGCTTTTCCGGATTGACTGTCTCCCCTATTCCCATTCCTAGCGCGATAGTTAAAGCTTTGAGTTCTGCAAAAGCGATAATCTTATCTAACTGGGCCCGTTCGGTGTTTAAGACTTTTCCCCGCAGAGGTAATATAGCTTGAAAGCGCCTATCACGGCCCATTTTCGCACTTCCGCCAGCACTATCTCCCTCTACTATATATAGTTCGCACAAACTGGCGTCGCGTTCCTGGCAGTCGGCCAGCTTGCCGGGCAGGGTCATACCTTCTAAAGCGCCTTTGCGCAGGACGGCGTCTTTAGCCGCCCGGGCGGCTAACCGCGCTCTGGCAGCCAGCATAACTTTTTCTACAATTCTTCTGGCGTCGGCGGGATTTTCTTCGAAATAAGTATCCAGACCCTCTTTGACGACCGTGTTGACGTAGCCTTGGACTTCGGGGTTGTTGAGCTTGGCTTTGGTTTGAGACTCAAACTGGATGGTTTGGGTGGGGATTTTGGCATAGATCACGGCGGTTAGGCCTTCGCGCATGTCCTCGCCGGTGAGTCCATTTTCTCCGTCTTTGAGAGCCCCGATTTTCTTGGCGTAGTCGTTTACACTGCGGGTCAGAGCCATGCGGAAACCGGTGACATGGGTGCCGCCGTCAACGGTATTAATCACGTTGACGAAGGATTCTATGACTTCATTGAAACCGTCGTTGTACTGCAGGGCTACTTCGACTTCGGTGTGATCGGTGGTCTTTTTGATATAAATGGGGGCGGTTAAAATTTTTTTGTCGCGGTTGGTATGGGCGACTAAAGATTTGATGCCGCCTTCGAAATAAAACTGCTTGGAGATGCCGGTCCTTTCATCGGTGAGCCAGAAGCGCAGGCCGGCTATGAGATACGCCCGGTTGCGGATGGAGGATTCAATGGCGGTGTAGTCCCAATCTACAGAGGTAAACATAGTGGGGTCCGGCTTGAAAACGGTGAAAGTTCCGGATGGGGAATTCAGGGTGCTCTGGGGGTGCGGGGTAGTCTGAACCTTGGCTTTGGATATACCTTTCCGGTACTCCTGAAAATAGGTTTTGCCGTCACGGCGGACCTCGACCCGCATCCAATCGGACAGAGCGTTGACGACGGAAGCCCCGACGCCGTGCAAACCACCGGAGACTTTGTAGGCGGATTCGGAGAATTTGCCGCCGGCGTGGAGCTTGGTCATGGTTAACTCTAACGCGGAGACTCCGGATTTGTGCTTATCTACGGGAATTCCCCGGCCGTCGTCGGTGACGGATGCGGAACTATCTTTATGCAGTGTAACCCAGATGCGATGGGCGAAACCGGCCAAAGCCTCGTCGATGGAATTATCGATAATTTCGGTGATCAGGTGATGCAGCCCTTTTTGATCGGTGGAGCCGATGTACATGCCGGGGCGTTTTCTGACCGGCTCCAGTCCTTCCAGAACTTGAATTGAAGATGCGTCGTATTTGGCCATTATGAAGCTATATTAGCAATTCTGGAGGCCGAGCGCAAGGTGAGCCAGGCAGAGTTTGAGGTTGCAGTTGGCCTTAAGATATCTGCGGGTATCAGCGATTGTCTTATATAACGCCCCCTCTGATCCCCCTCTTAAATTAAGAGGGGGACGCAAGGGGGAGTTATTAACCATGTCATGGATTAAATATTCCAGGTCGTCGAGGAGTTTTAGGGCTGACTCACGGGTGAATTCCTGTTCCTGGAGCTTTTTTAGAAGATCCGACGTATAGGTCATATAGGTCGTATTGGACTTATGGGACATATAAGGGGTGGTAATGATTTGCACCCGGGAGAGAATAGTGGGCAGGAGAGAATCAGGAGTCGAAGTGACTAAGTAGATTAAGGAGTTGCCGGGTGGTTCTTCGAGGGTTTTTAAGAGGGCGTGCTGGGCGGGTAAAGTTAACAAATGGGCTTGGTGGATAATTACGGTGTGGTGATCTGAAGATATGGGTTTTCGGGAAAGAAAAAACTGGATTTGACGGACTTCGTCTATACCAATACTGGTTTCGGGAATGATGTGAAGGGTGTCCAGCCCCTCGACCAGCTCGGGGTTAACAGTTGTTAAGAAGGCATGCATGTAATACTATTATAGTATGCCTGCCCAAAATCAGGACGACGTTGGTGTCGTGGATGTATTGGTCAAGAGTAAGAAGGTCACGCCGGAGGATGGTCAGAGCGCCCAAATGGCCTTTGTGGCTACCGGTAAAAAGGCTACGGAGTGGTTGGTGGAGCAAAATAAAACGACAGCCGAAGAAGTGACTATAGCCCGGGCGGCTTTTTACAACGTGCCGTTTATCAAATTATCGGAACAGGCGATTTCCCCTATTGCCCTGTCTTATATTGATCAGCCGGTAGCGCAGAGATTTACGGTCATGCCCTTTGATTACAAACCGGAGAGTCAGGAATTGTGGGTGGCCATGGCTAATCCAGTAGACCTGGCGGCGATTGAATTTCTGGAAAAAAAATCGAAACTGCGGATTAAACCTTACGCGGCTCTGCCTGAAGAAGTAACTAAAGCCATAGACGGCCGCTATGAGCAAAGCTTGTCCGGCGAAGTGACGGCGGCCCTGAAAGAAGCCGGAGGAGAGGTGGCGGAAGTAAAGACGGTGGATGTCCGGCGGATGGGAGAGTTAATCAAGGAGGCCCCAATTGTCAAGATTGTGACTACGATTTTGGAATTTGCCATGAAGTCCAGGTCTTCTGATGTACACATTGAGCCCATGGAAAGCCGGACGAGAGTGAGATACCGGATTGACGGCATATTGTACGAAAAACTGGTGTTGCCGCGGAGTATCCATGAGGCGCTGATTTCCCGGATCAAAATTTTGGCGGATATGAAGATTGATGAAAAAAGAATTCCCCAGGATGGCAGGTTTAACTTCCGCACGGAAACCGAAGAGGTGGATTTACGGGTGTCTACATTGCCGACCGCCTTTGGAGAAAAAGTAGTCATGCGGCTCTTAAAAAAATCGGGCGGGGTGCCAACCTTGCCGGAACTAGGTTTACGCGGGCGGGCGCTGAAAAATCTGGAAGAAGCCATTCTGCGTCCGCACGGGATTATTCTGGTGACCGGACCGACGGGCTCGGGAAAAACCACCACCTTGTATTCAGTGCTGTCGCGGATTAACACCGTGAAGGTGAATGTGGTGACTATCGAAGACCCGGTAGAGTATCAGATTGCCGGGGTAAACCAGGTGCAGATTAATCCTCTGGCGGGGCTGACTTTTGCGTCGGGGCTGCGGTCCTTTTTGCGCCAGGACCCCAACGTCATTATGGTAGGAGAAGTTCGGGACCAGGAGACTTCCGATTTGGCGATTCAGGCGGCTTTGACCGGACATTTGGTATTTTCCACCCTGCATACTAATAACGCCTCGGGGGCCTTACCGCGGCTTTTGGATATGCGCGCCGAGCCGTATTTGCTGGCGTCGACTATCACGGCGGTGGTAGGTCAGCGGGTGGCTAGGAAGATTTGCCCGCACTGTAAAAAACCCTATACGCCGGCACCCGAAGTGTTGCAGGATATTAAAAATATTCTGGGTAAGTTGTGGCCCTTCGACTCCGCTCAGGGTAAAGTAGCGCAATTATATAAAGGTGAGGGGTGTGATGAGTGCGGGCACGCGGGGTATCGCGGCAGAACAGGAATTTTTGAGGTGCTGCCAGTATCGGAAAAAATCGGCCGGCTGATTTTGGAACACGCTCCCGCTTCGGAAATTGAGAAACAGGCGGTGGAAGAGGGTATGATTACTATGAAGCAGGACGGTTACCTGAAAGTCGTCGAAGGCATAACGACGGTTGATGAAATTTTGCGCGTCGCCCAAGAATGATGAAAACTATACAAGAACTATTACAGTATGTAATTGATAACAAAGCGTCGGATTTGCATGTGGTGGCGGGGGCGCCGCCGACGATACGGCTGGACGGGGTGCTGGTGCCGGTGGCGGCAGAAGAAGCGGTGACCCCGCTGTCTGCGGGGCAACTTATTAATGGGGTGCTAACGGCTGAGCAAAAAGAGGTGTTGACGGTAAACCGGGAATTGGATTTTTCTTTTACGCTGGCCGAAAAAGCCAGGTTCCGGGTCAACGCCTATCAGCAAAAAGGATCGATGGCGGCGGCTTTCCGGCTGGTGCCGGCGGTGATTCCGGGGATTGACGAACTAGGCTTGCCGAAAATTTGCCATCAGTTTGCCGTCCTCAAACAGGGATTTATTTTGGTGACCGGACCAACCGGGCACGGTAAATCGACGACTTTGGCGGCAATTTTGGAAGAGATCAACCGCACCCGGCCGGTGCATATCGTGACCGTGGAAGATCCGATAGAATACGTATATAGTTCGAACCGGGCGGTGGTATCGCAGCGGGAAATCAGGCAGGATACGCATTCCTGGGAAATAGCCCTGCGGTCGGCACTGCGGGAAGACCCGGACGTGGTCCTGATTGGAGAAATGCGGGATTTTGAAACTATCGCGGCCGCTCTGACCATCGCCGAAACGGGGCATTTGGTATTTGCCACTCTGCACACCAATTCGGCGGCTCAAACAGTAGACCGGATTGTGGATGTATTTCCCGAGTCCCAACAGGCCCAGGCCAAGCTGCAGCTGTCCGCGAATTTAGAAGCGGTGCTGTCGCAAAGACTGGTGCCAAAGATTGCGGGGGGGAGAACTTTGGCCTATGAGATTATGTTGGGCACGGGAGCAGTTAGGACGGCTATCCGTGAGGGGCGGACGCATACTTTGGACAACATTATCACGACTTCGGCGGAGGTGGGCATGGTGACGCTGGAGTCCAGTCTGGCAGGATTGGTAAAGAGCGGCGCGATCAGTTTAGAAACGGCGCAAGCCTACGGGCTGGAAAGGGAAACATGAAATTTAGATATAAAGCCCGGGATGCCCGCGGACTAGAGGTCAAGGGGGTAGTGGACGCGCCGGATGCCAAGAACGCGGCGGGAATGGCGCGGGAGAAAAAATTGACAGTGATCTCCGTTTCTAAAGAACCAAAGGGGCTGAATTGGCCGGAATGGGGACGGGTTAATCCATCTGAAGTGACTAATTTTACCCGGCAGCTGGCGACGATGATCAATGCCGGATTGCCGATTACGGACGCGTTGAATTTGCTGCAGTTGCAATCCGGACCCCGCATGAGCGGGGCCGTAGGGCAAATCATGGCGGATGTGCAGTCCGGGGTGTCTTTGAGTGAGGCCATGAGTAAGCACCCGGCTTTGTTTTCCAAAGTGTACGTGGCGCTGGTGCGCGCCGGAGAAGCGGCGGGGGTAGTCGAAACAATTTTGATCAGGCTGGCGGATACTTTGGAAAAAGGGCGGGCGTTCCACGGCAAAGTGATTTCGGCCATGATTTACCCCATCATAATTCTGGTGGGGATGGCGGCGGTGATAATTTTGATGATGGTAGTAGTGGTTCCCAAACTGACTGAAGTGTATAAACAGTTTGACGCTCAATTGCCGCTGGCGACCCGGATAGTGGTAGGGATGTCTGACGCGTTTATGAATTACTGGTGGCTGATAATGATTGGGGTGGTCGGGGGGGTCGGGGTGATCGGGAGATATATGAGGAGGCCGGCAGGGCGGAGATGGTGGGATTCTCTGGTGTATAAATTTCCGGTGACGGGAGCGCTGGCCCGGGAGACGATGCTGACAGAATTAACCAGGACTTTGGCTCTCTTAGTTGGATCGGGAGTAGCTATCGTGGAGGCGATTAATATTGTAGCCGAGGCGGTGGGGAGCGTGGTGGTGGAGGCAGAAATGAAATTGATTGCCAAGCGGGTAGAGAAAGGCTTTTCTCTGGCGGTGAGCTTTGGGGAGTCGCCCAGCTTTCCGCCGATCGTGGGGCAAATGGTGGCCGTGGGAGAAGAGACGGGCAAACTGGACGATGTACTGGCCAAGCTGTCTGCCTTTTTTGAAGGCGAGAGCGAACAGAAAGTCAAAAACTTGACAACAGCCCTGGAACCCATCATACTCATAATTATGGCCCTGGGGGTAGGGTTTTTGATGTATGCGATTATTATGCCGATTTATGGAATTACTAATAAGATATGATTATGATGGGGGGTGACAGATAAGTGATAAAAAAGGGTTTTACATTAGTAGAATTGTTGGTGGTTATGGCGGTGATTGCGGTTTTGGCAGCCGGTTTAATTTTGGGGATAGACCCGGTACAAAAAATTAGGCAGGCTCAGGACGTGAGAGCAAAAGACGCTGTAGCTGCCATAGCCGGGGCGATGCGAGCATTTGCCGCTGGCAGCACTACGGGTGAATATCCGGCTAATTTAACGCAGCTACAAACGGAATACAAAGGAACTCCTCCGGCTTACTTAGCAATTACCTACAGTACGACTGTTCCGAGAATTACGGCAGATATTCAGGCGATTAAGTACTGCTCAACTTGGAAAGGATGTACTTGGTTTTGGGACACTACCGTAGGCAATGTGATATGTGTGAGCGGCGCCGGCACTTGCACCGCCGCGGCAAGTTTCTAACAAATGGATTTGCTTGTGGGTTTGGGATTGGGGGCGGTGGCGGGGAGCGCGGCCAATGCGATTATTGACCGCCTTCCCCGGCGGGAGTTGTGGTTTGCTGGCCGGTCGCATTGCGATAAATGTGATCATGTGTTGGGGGTGTGGGATTTGATTCCGGTGTTTTCGTATGTAGTGCTTCAGGGAAAATGTCGCTACTGCCATCGCTCGATTGCTGTGAGAAACTTACTGGTGGAGTTAGTGATGGCCGGGAGTTTTGTTTACTTAAGTAACTTAGGTAACTTAAGTTACTTAGGTATCTTATGGATAACGTTAATCATCGCGGTCATGGACTGGGAGACGCAGCTGGTTTCTGATTGGTTGGTGTTGGTTTGGGGTGGGTTGGTGGTAGTGAGTAGTGGGATAGGGATGGGGAGTGTGTGGGGAGCGGCGGTGGCGGTCGGGGTGATCGGGGGGATGTGGATGTTAACCAGAAAAAGAGGCATGGGAGAGGGAGATATTGGCATTGCGGCGGTGGCGGGATGGTGGTTGGGATGGCCGGGAATTGCGGTCGGGTTGTGGGTGGCGTTTGTGGCTGGTGGGGTGATCGGGGGGATAAGGGTGATCAGGGGAATAAGTGGGATGAAATCAAAAATTGCCTTCGGGCCGTTTTTAATATTCGGAGCTTGGGTGGGATATGTGTGGGGTGAGAAGATAATGACTATGATTTTTTGAGACACCTCAATGTTTTTATACCTCTCCCCTGGCCCCTCTCCTGTTACAGGAGAGGGGAACGGAAGGGGTGAGGTATAATCGAAGGGTGGATACTTTTTCTGTCCTGGCTTGGAGAAAGGGAGAGATAGGGTTTGTGCTGGGGGTGCTGGTGCTGATTTTGGGCGTCTCCGGCTTGCAATTACGGGTTGGGCAGATGAAAACCCGGGACGCGCAGAGAAAGGCTGACGTGGAATTAGTGGGGCGGGCGCTGACCGTCTATTTGGAAGATCATCAAATACTGCCGGCGGCGGCGGAGGGGCGGATTGCCGCTTGTGGATATCTAAGAAGCGAGGGATGTGAATGGGGGCGCGATGCGATCGCAGACGGTGAGGGTGTGGTATACCTGAAGAAATTGCCGATAGATCCCTTCGACTTCGCTCGGGGCTGGAAATATGTGTACAGCACTAATAAGGAGCGGACGAAATACAAGATATGTGTTAATTTGGAATACAAAGCTGACAAGCAATTTAAAAATGATATACAATGTAATTGGTATGCGGGTAATTAAAAAGGGTTTTACATTAGTGGAGTTGCTGGTGGTAATGGCGGTAGTTGCGGTTTTGGCAGCGATGACATTGGGTCGCTCCGTGACCGGAAACTTGGAAAAAGGCCGGGATGGACGGAGGCAGACTGATCTGGAGGCCATCAGATCGGCGCTGGAAATATATAGAAGTGATCTGGGGACGTATCCTGTAGGAACGGGCAGTTTGTCCCCAACGTATATAACAACTGTGCCAACAGATCCGAAGACTAACGGGGGTTACGCATATACTCAAGGGGGAGCAGGCAAGACTTATAACTTGTGCGCGACTCGGGAAATAACTACCCCTCTTGCGTACTGTGTGACCAATCCATGAGAAGGGCATTTACAATAGTAGAATTGCTGGTGGTCATGGCTTTGGTTGCGCTGATGGCCGGATCGGGGGCGGCTATCTCTCTTTCGGCCGGACGGAAGAAAGCGGTAGACAGAGCGGCGGAAGATTTGGCTACGGCCATGCGCCAGGCGCGGGATTTTGCCCAGGCGGGGAAAAAGGATCTATCGTGCGGCCAATCTTTGGACGGCTGGCAGGTGATAGTGGAAACAACCAGATATACCGTGCAGGGTAAATGCGGCAGTCCTTTTGGGGTGCGACAAATTAATTTTTTGGGTGGGGTGACAGCGACTAATGGTACGGGGACGATACTATTCAAACCATTATCTTTGGGGACGGATTTGACCTCTAGCCGGATAATCACTTTGTCCGTGAGCGGGTTTACGCAGAAGGTATCGATTACTAATCAGGGGGAAGTGAAAGTGGGACCATGAAGAGGGGGCAGATGCTTTTGGAAGTAGTGTTGGCATTGGCGATAGTGACGATAGTCATGGTGGCTCTGGTGCAGCTGTCTACGCGGTCTATTAAAAATTCAGACTTTTCCCGTTATCAGGCGGAAGCCACTTCTTATGCCAGTCAAGCCATGGAATGGATCAGGGCCGATAGAAATACTAAAGGATGGGAAGAGTGGTGGAATAATCATCCATGTGGGCCGGTTTGCGATGTTATTATTGGAAATAGGTACACAGTGCATGCGGGTTTTACTCCGACACCCGGGTCACCGCAGAGAATAGCGATATTAGTTACGGTTACTTGGGCCCAAGGCGGTAAAAGCTTCTCTGCCAAACAAGATGCGATATTTACGCAGTACTAGAGGGTTTACACTAGTCGAAGTTTTGATAGCGGTAGCGGTATTTGCCGTGCTGGGGACGATGACGACGGTGATAATGGTGGGGGTTTTGCAGGGAGCTAAGAAAGCGGCGGCGGTGGCTTTGGTTAAAAACGAAGGGGGCCGGGTCATAAACATCATGACTCAGATGCTGAAATTTTCCACCAGCGTTACAGCTTGCGGAGGGAACTCGGTGACATTTCAGCCGCGGGCTGACGCCAGCAATCCGGCTGTCTTTGCCTGCGTAAATGACGGAGGAGGAAAGTATCACATAGCTTCTAATAGCGCCAGTCTGACGAGCGATAGGGTAGAAATGACGAGCTGTATTATCAGTTGCGACGCTCCGGTTAAACAAGTTAATGTGAATTTTACTGTCCAGATGAAAGGAACGGCGTTTGTTTCGGAAAAGGCCACGACTCAATTTCAAACACAGATAGGGTTGCGAAACCGGGAGTAATGTGTCTTAATATAGTTAACATGCGAAGAGGACAAGCTTTGATAGCCGTGCTGTTGATTTTGGGAGTGGTTGTGACGGTGTCGTTATCGATTGCTTCCAGATCAATAACGGAAGTGAGTGTGTCTACAGCCCAAGAAGAAGCGGCCCGGGCCTTGGCGGCGGCGGAGGCGGGAGTGGAAGCTAAGTTGTCCGGTTCGGCCTTGCCTGACGCGGGGAATGTGGGAACTTCTACTTATACTGTAACGTTAGCAGATTTCGGAACAGTGAATACTCCGTTGGCTCTGGTTCAGCGGCTGACGTCCGGCGAATCGGTGACTGTAAATTTGGCTGGATACACGGCGGGCAGCATTGGAGTGTGTTGGAGTGGGGTAGGGAGTCTGGAGACGGCCTTTTATTATGGGTCTCCAGTAGTAGGAGTGGAGAGAAATTATTATTCCCAGGACGGAAATTGTCGCGATGTGCCTTTGACAGCGGGGTCGCCGAAGCAGTCTATAAGGCTAAAATTGTTGGAAAATGGCATCGCGGCAGATCAATTGACGGTTGTACCTGTGACCAGTCTTCCTAAACAGGGCGATGTGATTACAGCCGTGGGACGGGCGGGAGAGTCGGTGCGCAAGGTAAAGGTTGATAAGCAGGACGATAGACCGGATATATTCGAAGCGGCTCTGTTTTCCGGGACAAGTTTGACCAAGTAGGATACTTCTAAGGAGCCAGTTCCTGGCTGTAGCGGTTTTGTTCCCACAGGCCGGCGGGCAGGGCGGAAATATATTCCGGGCTGAAGACAAACTTTTCCGCCGGAATGGAG
>LCKS01000006.1 GCA_001001555.1 Candidatus Amesbacteria bacterium GW2011_GWC2_45_19
GGACGCCTACGAACTCTTTACGCCCAATAAATCCGGATAACGCTTGCACCCTACGTATTACCGCAACTGCTGGCACGTAGTTAGTGGGTGCTTATTCTCCCCCGCATATGCGGGGACAAAAGGAGTTTACAACCCGAAGGCCGTCATCCTCCACGCGGCGTCGCTGCGTCAGACTTTCGTCCATTGCGCAATATTCCTAGTTGCTGCCGACCGTAGTCGTATGGCCCGTGTCTCAGTGCCATTGTGGCTGACCGACCTCTCAGTCCAGCTACCCGTCATCGCCTTGGTAGGCCTTTACCCCACCAACTAGCTGATAGGACATAGGCTCATCTTTCAGCGGGCAGTTACGCCCTTTCTCCCGCCAAAGGCGGGACTTATGCGGTATTAATTGGCCTTTCGGCCAGCTATTCCCCACTAAAAGGTAGATTCCTATGTATTACTCACCCGTCTGCAACTGGGGGTACCGTATGGCACCCCCCGTTCTACTTGCATGCCTAAAGCACGCCGCCAGCGTTCATCCTGAGCCAGGATCAAACTCTCAAAAAAATTCCTACCACTTTTCAAAAGACAATTACGCATGTCAAAGTGCCCCCGTATTTTACACTTGCCCCAGCAGCTTGTAAAGCACAATTCCCGTAGACACCACCACATTCAAGCTTTTATTCACTCCCCACATGGGAATCTCCACAATCACATCGGCTATATCCAGCACTTCTTGACTCACCCCCTCGGTCTCATGACCGACAACCAAAGCGATACTTCTCCCTCTTAGATTAAGAGGGAGATCAGAGAGGGTGATAGATTTCTCGCTTTGCTCAACAGCAATTATCTTTACTCCTTCATCTCTTAGTCTCTTAATCTCTTCGTCAGCCTTCGGCACATATCTCCAGGGCACCCACTCTTCCGTCCCCACCGCCGCTTTATGAATTCGGGAAGATGGCGGCCTCTCCGTCCCCCCGCACAAAATTATTTCTTTGGCCGCCACCGCGTCTGCCAGTCTAAAAATAGACCCGATGTTATATGTATCCAGCACGTTATCCAGTACTATATATATGGGTTTTCGCTCTATCCTTGCCAATTCCTCATCAGACGGTTTGGCCGCCCGCAGTTGTTTGGCGTTAAGTTTCACCCAGCCACCTCTCCGCGTCAAGAGCCGCTTCGCAGCCATATCCCGCCGCCGTTATCGCCTGCCGGTAGCGATAATCATGCACATCCCCGGCCACAAACACTCCCTCCACATTAGACATCGTCAGATATTTTTGGCTTTGGCGCTTAATATAATCTTTTTCGTCCAAGTCAATTTTCCCCTCAAAAATCTGACTGGCAGGTTTATGCCCAATGGCTATAAACACGCCGTCACAATCCAATACCTCACCTCCGAGGTATCGTACTCCTTTGACTTTATCTTTCCCTATCACCTCAGTTATTTGTGTATTCCACATTATTTTGATTTTAGGATTACTCTTTACCCGTTCCTGCATAACCTGACTGGCTCTAAACTCGCCCCGCCGGTGCACAATAGTCACTTCGCCCGCGAACTTCGTCAACACCAGCGCCTCCTCCATGGCCGCATCCCCTCCTCCCACCACAACCACTCTCTTGCCTTTAAAAAACGGCGCATCACATGGGGCGCAGCTGCTCACTCCCCGCCCGATCAGTTCCTGCTCTCCCGGCACATTCAACCACTGGGCAGCCGCCCCCGTCGCAATTATCATCGCCCTGCTTTTATATGTCCCATTTGTCGTATCTGTCCTATATGGCCTATTGGTGAAATCAACACGAGTAGTATCCTCATCCTTTATCACTACCCCAAACCTCTCCGCCTGTTTGCGCATATTGGTCATCAAATCCGGCCCCTGTATTCCTTCGGCAAACCCCGGGTAGTTCTCCACTCCAGTGGTCAGCATCAGCTGTCCCCCCCATTTTGACCCCGCAATCATTAAAGTTTTCAAGTTCGCCCGGGACGTGTATATCCCCGCAGTCAATCCCGCCGGCCCCGAGCCAATTATTATTACATCATATGTTTCCATAAGTTTCCTACACTTTCTTAAGCAAATCAAGATATCCTTGCTTACCAGCGAATCCAACTTGTCGAGCGAGTTCGACGCCATCTTTAAACAAAATCACTGTGGGAATACTCATCACTCCGAATTTTTGGGCAATTTCCGGTTCCGCATCCACATCCACTTTTCCCACCAGCATTTTTCCGGCATATTCATCAGATAGCTGGTCGATTACCGGCGCTGCCATCTTGCACGGCCCGCACCACTCTGCCCAGAAATCAACCATCACCACCCCGGTTTTAATCTTTTCGTCAAAATCTGCCTTACCTAAATGTGCTGCAGCCATCCTTTCAATACTAACACAATTATTATCCCCACCCCAAACACCGCCATCTGCGCCACCGTCTCTCTTTTCTTTTCTGTATGCCCATGATGTAACTCCGGAATCAAATCAGAACAGGCCAGATAAATAAACATGCCCCCGGAAAAAGACAGCAAGACCGGCAACATTCCCTCAATCCTACCGCCAAAAGAATACATCAAAACCGCTCCCACCAGCGACGCTCCTGCCGACGCCAAATTAACCAGTATCACCTTTTTTCTGGCCCAACCTTTAGAGAGTAGCACCCCAAAATCCGCCATTTCATGCGGGATCTCGTGTGCCGCCACCGCCAAAGCTGTCACGATCCCCGTGGCCGGCGCCACCATGAATGTCCCCGCTATCACTACTCCGTCAATAAAATTGTGCACCGTATCCCCCACGGTAATTAATATCGGTGTCCGTTGGCGTCCCTCATGCTCCTCGTCGTGGTGGTGATACCACAAAAATTTCTCCAACAAAAACAAAAATATTATCCCTGCCAATACCCATCCCCATATTTGTCCTATCTGTCCTAACTGACCTATTTGTCCTATCGCTTCCGGTAATAAATCAAAAAACGCTGTCGACAGCAATACTCCCGCCGCAAATGATATTAAAAGCAGCGACTGCTCGTGGGTAAACGCTTTCTTGCGCAGAGCCAGCAATATTCCCCCACCCAAACTGGCCACACTTCCTACCGTCGTCCAAATTAATATTTGACTTATTTGTCCCATACGTCCTATCTGACCAATCCTATCAAAGAAATCGCCAGTAATATCCCCCAGACCCCCCCGATCACCCCGACTTCCCCGACACTAAATTCCCGGGCAAATACCCAGAACCACTTCTTCTTGTCTCCTGTCAAAAATTCCGTGAACAAGCGCACTCCCAGCCCCACTACCACTCCAGCCGCCAGCATGCTTCCCACACTACTCACTATCCACAACCCTAACACCGTCACTACCAGCCCAGTCAAAATATTATGTACCGGCAGCCTCGTCCTCTCTCCACTCGTCGCCTTTATCAACTCCCACGCTTCTTTCCAACTCCTAATTTCCAACTTCTGCCTTATCCGTTGACACGATAGCTCCTGTGGATTGCACATGGCTACATAAAACAAATGATCCGCCTCCGCCAGCGCGTAGCCTATTACCCATCCCACCATCAACCACACACTACTTAGCCCTTGGCCCCTAGCACCTAGCACTGTGGCCAACACCACTATTTGTCCTATCAGTCCTATCCGGCTCATATGTCCTATTGTACTATTTTAGCTGTTTCAACTTCCACATAAACAAGGCCCCCATATTATCAGCCCTGCTGTCAATCACAAATCTTTTGCATTGTTCCAAAATTGACCTGTCTATAGTTTTAGCCAGCTTTATATATAGTGACTTGTGAGCAAGATCCCCCAGCTCGGCCGCCAGTCTATACCCATAATCCTGCCACTCCCGCGAAACATATTTATTTTTGTCCCCAGCCTTTTTCTCCTCCAAAATCTGTTTTATTGATTTCATATTAGTTCCCCCGCTATCTCACTCAAAACTTTATTTAATATTTCCTTTTCCTTCTCCGTGAATTTTTGCAATACATAAGTTTCACCATCAACCGGCGTTGTGCGATTATCAATGCCAATTCTTATCCTCCAAAAATCTTTAGTCCCCAAGGCCCTCTCCACCGACTCCACTCCATTATGTTCTTTGGGTCCCTTCCCGAATTGAATCTTAAATTCTCCCAGTTTCAAATCCAAATCATCGTGCGCAACATATAAGTTACGTCCCTCTCCTAGTCCTTGCAATAACTTGCCGGATTCATTCATAAAAACATCTTTTGTCTTCACCAACACCAAATCCCCAGTTTTATATATTAACGCATCGTAATGCTTCCTCCACCCATAACTACTTAGCCCCTGGCACTTAGCACTTAGCACTTCGACCAACATCACACCCGCATTATGTCTTGTCCCCGCATACTCTGCCCCCGGATTCCCAAGTCCAATAATCACTTTCATACCCCCATTATACTAGCGGCACAAAAACAAACCTCCCATGCTTCTCAATCTTCAACATCTCCCCCCTAACCGGAATCACCATCCTCCCCCCTTCCGCCAATTGACTAACCAAAGCTGGCGGCACCTCATCTGCATCCGCCGCCACTATTATCCCGTCATATGGGGCATATCTTTTCCACCCTTTCTTCCCATCCCCAACCTTAATCTTCACATTTTTGAGCTTTAACTTCTGGAGTCTAAATTTTGCCTCACGAGCTAATTGAGGAATAATTTCCACAGAATAAACTTTATCAAAAAGGCGGGCCAAAATAGCGGTTTGCCACCCGCTCCCCGTTCCCACTTCCAGCACCCTCCCTCCACTGCCCAACAACTCCAACATCCGGGCTACGGTATAAGGCTGGCTTACTGTTTGTCCATACCCAATCGGCAGCGGCCTATCCTCGCCCGCCGCCCACCTCCACTCCTCCGGCACAAAAGCCGCCCGGTCCACGGCCGCCATGGCCGCTCTCACCCTTTCTTTATTATCTTGTCCGTCCATGCTCCCAGCACCGGAAGCCTGACTGTCTCCCCTTGATAAGACTTAACCGCCAGTACCAAAGAGATCACTAGCGCCGCCACATTCACCAGTGGAACCGCCAGCGCCAAAATCAAAGTCATGGCCAAAGCCGCATCCACTGCCACCACTGTCAAGCCCAGCAGTAACGACTGGACCGCATTCCACCGCACCGTAGAATTTTTCTCTATGATCAGCAGCACCACGGCGGCTACAAATCCCACCACCGGCACATATACTGCGGCCGACGCCATATTTGGAGACAGGTTAATAAAAGTTGTATTTTTAATTGCCATCATCATCACCTTCTCTCTTGCTGTAATTTAACCATTTTTTTTATCTCTGCAACAGTAGTAGAATCTTCCGGCTTTTTCTCCCGGAAAGTTACCAGTCTGGGAAACCTCAAAGCATATCCCGATGAGTGCATCGGCGAGCGGGTTATCTCATCTGCCAGTATCTCCACCACTATTTTAGGGCTCACCCAGTGGTCGCACTCCATTTGTTTGCCCACTTTATAATTTTCCGGCTTATTTTGAGTTTTTGCACTTTGCAATTTGAGTTTTAATTCCCGCCACTCCGTGTCTGTTAGACCGGTACCAATCTTGGCCACTGTCACAAACCCATCTAAATCAGGTTGATACACCCCGATCAAAAAGTCCCCTATTCCAAACCCGGCCCGCTTGCCCTGCCCCGCGTCATACCCCATGACTACCGCGTCAATCGTGTCCGCCAGAGCCGACTGGGTATAGCTTTTTTTGTACTTTATCCAATTAAAGTCCCGCGCCCCCGCCTGATACGGCCCGTCCAGTTTTTTGGCAATAATCCCCTCCGTCCCCGCCGCCAGTGCCTGCTTAAAATATTTCTCTATCTCTATCTCCGTCTCTATCTGGATCCTGGGCATCAGTTTTACCACCCTTCCCGGCCCCACCAGTTTCTCCAGCTCCTCCCATCTCTCCATATTTGTCCTATGTGTCATATCCGTCTTATTGAGAAGCAGCACGTCAAACAGGTAAATTTTCAGCGGCACTTTTTTGGCCATGGCGGCAATATCATATTTTCTTTTGCGTTGCACCGTTTCCTGAAACGCCAGAAACCTCCCATTCTCCCCCACCGCAATCATTTCTCCCTCTACAATACAATTGTGTTTTATTTGTTTTTGTAATCCTTCACAAATATCGGGGTACATGTGAGTCACGTCCTCTAATCCCCTTGAAAAAAGTTTGATATTTGAATTTTTTAATTTAGAATTTATTTGAGATCTGAGATTTGAGATTTGAGATTTCATAATGTGCGCCTGAATTCTTAATCCGTCCAGTTTATATTCCACCGCACACCTGCCGTTCCTAGCCCAAATTTCCCCCGGATTTTTCGCTCTTTCCGCCCGGGCCATCAGCACCGGCGTCCCAATCTCCGGTTCCATCTTAATCTGCTTAATATTCTTAGTCTGCTTAATCTGCTTGGCAACTTCCCCCAGATCTGCTCTGACATTATATATTTTCTCTATCTCCCCTCTCTGGCTTTTATCTCCCGCCAGCATCCACGACAAACTATCTAACACCGTCATGTCCGAAAATCCCGTCCGCAATTTTCCCAAAATTATTTTCACCGCGTATTTCGCGCTCACCGCGTCTAATTCGTCCAATAATTTTCTGATAAGTTCTTGTTTTCTCTCCTGGCTCCCCTGTCCCCCTGTCCCCGCAATCTCCAATAATTTTTGATGCACTTCTTTTATATCTAAATTTGTTTTGAGTTTTTGAAGTTTGGAGTTTTTGAGTTTTTCTACCACGAGCCCCAGATCACCTCTTTTTTTAAATAATTTTTCGGCCTCCGGTCCCAAAGCTTTTACCATCATCTTGTCTGCGACTCCCGTATCCGGCGAAGCGTACGCCGGCCCCAACCGACCCTGCGACAAATACGCGATTAACCTGGCATCCTCCGGATTGGCCTGGCCAAAAAGCTGCGCCAAAATCACCGTCATCTCATTCCTGCTCCTCGTCCCCTCCAGTTTCTGCAAATACCTGGCCAGCTCCGCAAACTTCATGTTAGCTAATATACCCTCTTAGCAAGAAATATCCAAATGCCACCACTGCTAGAAAAAGAATTCCCAGAATAATGCTCACCCATCCCGGCTCATAATGGGACATCTTATATACTCCTTCCCCCACCAGCGTCAGCCCAAACAAGGTGGGCAAAGCCAGCATCACATAAAACATTTGCGCGTCGGCGGCCATTATTTTTTCAGCACGTACCTGGCGGATTTCGTGCTGCCTCTCTTTATAATAACCTCCTTGTCCATCAAATCTTTCAAGTCGCGGAGAATCGTATCTTCCGAAACCATCGCCAGTACCCCCTTAGCCTCGCGCATGCTCATTTCCCCGTTGCTGTGCAGATACTCCATCAGTTTTATCTGCCGCTCGCTCAAACTTACCTGCTCACCCCGCCTTTCTTTTATTTTAATATCCACCGACAGTTCCCGCACCTGTTCTTTAATTCTGGTCAGTTCCATGGCCAAAGCCTGGGTAAATACTTCCAGCCACGGCGTCAGATTCCGATCTTCTAACGTGGGTGATTGGTTAGATACTTGCATCAGACTGCCGAAATATTCCTCCGCGTGTTTATCAAAATATTCCTCCAGGGCGAAAAATCGCTTAATGTCATATCCTTCATTAAACAGCACCAGGGTAGCCATCGCCCGGGCCGTCCGTCCGTTTCCTTCGATAAATGGGTGCACCGCCGCCAGCACATAGTGCGTCACCCCGGCCCGCAGCACCGGGTGTTCCTTGCGCCCGAATTCTCCATTCAACCAGCGCAGCAGCTCATCTACCAGAAAGGGCACGTCTACAGCCTGCGGCGGCCTAAACCCAATCTCCCCCGTCACCGAATTCTTTAGAACCACCTGGCTGGTCCGGTATTGCCCTGTCTGTTCTTTAGACACGATTTTCTCCACCACCAAGCCGTGCAGTTGCAGCAGCAAATCCTTGGTGTAATTAAACCCTGACTCCCCCGACTTCCCCGATAGGCCCTCTATAAAATCCAGCACATTCCGGTAGTTAATTACCTCCTGCACGTCCCGCTCCCTGGCCACCACCTCGCTCTCCCGCCCTTCCATGACTGCCCGAGCTTCGTTAAACGTCAGGTCGTTGCCTTCCAGGGCCGTCCCGTAATGGGCCGCTTTCAGTCTGGCCTCTCCCCTAAATTTAGCCTCCCAGGCCGGTACCAGCGGCGCATTCATAATCACTTCCCGGGCGGCCTCCACCAAGCCAACATTCTGCAAAACCGAGGTGCTTATGGTGTATTTAGGAATATACATATCCACTGCGGATATTTTACGGAAAATATGCGGGAATCGCAAGTCGTTATTACCACCTGCCCGGTGTAACCCTCTACTAACTTCATCACTTCTTCCCGATGCTGATGATCCAGCTCCGAAAATATGTCATCGAGTAAAAGCACGGGGCTTCCTCCCAAGTAACTTATTTCTTTGCGCTTTAATCCCAATACCGCCATTCTTTGTTCACCCCTACTTCCATACTTCGATACATCTCTTGGAACTTCGGATTTAGAATTTAGAATTTGGACGACAAAGTCGTCCCGGTGCGGCCCGACCAGTGTCGCCGCCGCCGCCACTTCCTCAATTTCATACTGTTTTAATCTGGCCTCGCTAATTACGCTTTTGTCATACTCTGCCAAATCTGTTAAGTATTCTGCCCGTTTAAGAGTAATATACTCCCCGTTTTTTATGAGCAGCCTGTCCCAAAAAAACAGTTGGCTTCTTTCTGCCAATCCTTCCCTAATCATGTCCAGCAGTTTATTTCTCTGCCGCAGGCCTTTCTCATAACTAATCAGGCAGCGCCGGTACTCCCGGTCCATTTGCGAAATCACAAAATCCAGATATCTTCTCCTCCCGCTAGGACTCCCCGTTACCAATTCCATATCCTGCGGCGAGAAACACACCGCCGGCATTCTCCCTACAAAATCCACCATTCTCCTGGCCACGCCGTTTACCAAAAATCTCTTTCTGCCTTCAGTCATCGTTATTTCTATTTGTCCTATTTGTCCTATTTGACTTATTTGTCCTATTATCTGGAAAAAGTTCTCTCCATGCTTTACCATCTCCTCCTCGCGGTCCGCTCTAAAGCTCTTTCCGACAGCCAGCATATATATGGCTTCCATTAAGTTGCTCTTCCCGCTCCCATTCTCCCCCACAATTACGGTTTTCTCCCCCAACTCAAACGTTCTCTTTTCATAACTTCTGAAATTCTGCAAACTTATTTTCGTCAGCTGCATAGCAGTATAATACCAGAGCCATGCGCATCTTGTTTGTCACCGCCACCTACGCTCCCTCTATTAATGGTGTGGCTTATCAGGTGCAAATCTTAAAAAGGGCCATTGAGAAACTGGGCCACCCAGTTATGGTGCTGGCTCCGTCGTTTCCGGGATACCTGGACGCCGAAAAGTCGGTCGTCCGCTATCTGTCCTTTCCCAACCCGTTCGCCAAATCTCACCCCATTGGCATCCCCTTACTCAACCAAAAAACTGTAGCCAAGTTCTCCCCCCAAATCGTTCACACTCACCACCCGTTAATTGTGGGCAAGTTGGCCACGTTATTGGCGGCAAAATACCACGCTCCTCTTTTCTTCACCGCCCACACCAATTATCAGCAGTACTTGTATCATTATTTTCCCTACGGCTTAGAGTACACTTCAAAAATCTTGTCTACTGACATCAAGACACTGGTTCAAAAATGTCACACCATTATTTGCCCATCTCCCGAAACCCAAAAGAGATTTATCAAACTCGGCCTCCAAAACACTCAAGTCATCCCCAATTGCATTGAAGATGGAATATTTACTCCTGTTTCCCAAAAGAAAACGTCTTACCCCACCCTAGTATTTACCGGCCGGATTGAAAAAGAAAAAAACCCTTTAATGCTGATTAAAATCAGCCGCCACTTAAAAACACTTATCCACAACTTCAGGTTGTATATCGCCGGAACAGGAAATATGCTCCAACAAGTTTCATCGTTAATTAATAAATACCATTTGCAGGAAAACATTTTGGTTCTCGGCGACACCCCCAGACTTCTTCTTCCCCGCCTGTACCAAGACGCCAATTTATTTATCACCGCATCTACGTCAGAAGTCATGCCCCTGTCTGTTATCGAGGCCCTTAGCTGCGGGTTACCCGTGGTGGCCTTAAAAAATGCCAATCTCGAGTCCCTGGTCACCCACGACAGAAATGGCCTGATCCTGCCCGCCTCTCCCAAAATTATTGCCACCCAAATATGGAACCTCTTACAAAACCCCCAAAAACTCTCAACCATGTCCAAAAACGCGGCCGCCGACTCAAAAAGATTCGTCGTCACCAAAGTCGCCGCCCAACTGATTTCCCTCTATTCATCCGCCATTTAACGTTTCTGACACTTAGGGCAATAATAAGTTCCCCGGCCCCCTAAAACAAATTTCTTAATTACACTTTTACACCTTTTACACTTTTCCCCCTCCCGGTCATATACCCGGAAATGGTCCTGATAATGTCCCCCTAATCCATGCAGGTTCACATATTTAGCATCCGCCGCCGTGGCCCCGCCGTACTTTATTCCTTCCCTGAGCACCCTGACCACCCCGGCGTACAAATCGTGGTATTGCTTGGCCGTTAAAGTATTGGCTGGCCGCCGCGGATTAATCTTCGCCTCCCACAGCGCATCATTGGCATAAATATTCCCCACCCCGGAAATAATTTCCTGATCCATGATGGCAATCTTGATAGGTTTTTTAAGTCCCTTAAGTAACTTAAGAAACTTAGGGGTGTTTAAACTAAAAGGCTCCGGCCCCAGCTTGTCTACAAACTTAGGATTCAGCATTACCCAGCCAAACATCCTCTGATCATTGAAATACAATGTTCCACCTGAGAGGTGGAACATTGCTCTAGTGTGTTTACTGGGCATCTTGTTCACAAAATCCTCTGTCGGATGCCCACCCACAACCCTAGCACTTAGCACTTGGCCCTTAGCACTTGGCACATAAACAAGCTGTCCTGTCATTTTGAAGTGAAAGCCTAAATTCAATCCCGGCCCAAAATTAATCAGCAATACTTTACCTTTCCTCTCAATACTCACCACTTTTTTCCCGACTATTTTACTCAAATCTCCATGCACAGTTTTCAAATTTCGAATTTCAAATTTCAAATTCGTCTGCCCCACCAGCACTTTCTCCAGTTGCAGTCTCACTGTTTCTATTTCAGGTAGTTCCGGCATAGCCTAGTTTTTTTTGGAAAAACAGCTTAAACAACCGGTGCGCCATCAAAGTCCCGGTTTGGTAATCCCCCATGCCTTTCATCAAATGTGACCTGATCGGCTTAAACAAATTTAAGTTTATCCAACTCCAGTCGGTATGGGCAGTAATCACCCACTCCTTTTTGTCGACACTTAAAAAAAGCCTCAAATGTAATCTTTTCCTTCTAATCCCCATCACCGCAACCAGATCCGCATGGTGTCTGTTTCCCACCACAATCCTAACATTAAATCCCATTTCGGCCAGCATCTTCTTTATTCGGGCCTTATCCAGTCCCTCTCCCCGCAAAACCAAAACTTTGTTTATCGGTTCCTTGCCTGACAATTCGTGTCTGCTTAATTTTCCATGAGACAAAAATTCGTTAACATTGGCAGTTGTTATCTTAATTGTTGAGACGTCCGGAAACCGCATTAGTCAATTCTATCATTTGTCTTTTGAAATTTTCCTTGGAAAACTTCCGCGCATGTCTTTTCAAATTTCTAATTTCTAATTTCAAATTTTCAAACCTCTTTATTGCCTCTCCCAACCCCTCCACGGAATAATCATCGAATAACACGCCAGTTTTGCTGTCAACCACAGATTCCCTGTACCCTCCTCCGTTAAAGGCAATCACCGGCGTGCCGCACATTTGCGCCTCCACCGGTGTCATCCCAAAATCTTCATCTTTGGCCAATGCCAAAAATCCTTTGGCCCCTGTCATCAATCTTGCCTTTTCCTCTTCATTCACTCTCCCCAAGAAATTGAAAATTGGAAATTTATTGTATCCCGCAAACTCACCCGCTATCTTTAATTTAAATCCATATTTTTTCGCCGCCTCCACCGCCATTTCAATCCCCTTTCCTCCTACCAACCTACTCACTATTAAATAGTAGCCCATATCACCCCCCTTCCCCCCTCTTAATTTAAGAGGGGGGACCGAGGAGGGTGATATAACCTCAACTGGCGGATACACCACCACACTTTTCCTCCTATAAAATTTCTCGATTCTCTCCGCCACATTTTTAGAATTTGCCGCAAAAATATCCACTTTCTGCGCTTGCCTAAAGTCATACATCCGCAAGAAATGCCCCACTACAGCCGCGTATACCCGCACCGGCCAATATTTTTGCAAATTTACCGACGTGGGATACCCATATAGCCAGCGCGGGGGGGTGTGGCAATAACAAATCTCTGCCACGTTAAATTTCTTACCCAAACCTTTAGTGATGTACCAGCTGGCCGAAGTAATAATCAGGTCAAAACCAGAAAAGTCAAAACTTCCCCAAATCCAAGGAATTAAAAACCGCAGTGGACTATATAATTTATTATAAAAGGGCAAACTCTGAAACCACGACGTGATAATTTTTTTACCCGCAAACGCTTTCACTGTCGTCGATCCCGGCACCGCAAAGGCGGTATAAATCGGTGCTTCCGGCCACATTTCCGCCAGGGCTTCCAGCACCCTCTCCGCCCCTCCATACTCATTCAAATAATCGTGGACGAGAGCTATTTTCATCCTGCTGACCTCCCATTCTCTTAACTAAACTTTTATATCCTAATTCTTGCAAAACTTCAGTTATTTTTTGTGGGCTGGGCGTTGAGCATTGAGCACTATTGTAAGTCACTGGAGCGTCAATTCTAATTGTTGCCAGTCTTTTTGATAATTCTCCCCCTTCATACCCGTCAACAAGTTTCCTTATAGTTCCCTCTCCTAGATTAGGAGAGGGTAAGGGTGAGGTACTTATAAATCTATATATTTTTTCAAAACTTCCAAACTCTTCAATTAATTGAACCGCAGTTTTCGGACCAATGCCAACAACCCCCGGATAATTGTCGCTACTGTCTCCTACCAAAGCTTTGTAATCAACAATCTGATTCGGGCGCACCCCCATCCTCTCCATCACTTTTTCCTCATCCACAATTATCGTGTCACTTAGTCCTTTAACCGGCATATATAACCTTATTTTCTTATCTACCAACTGCATCAAATCCCTATCTCCAGTAATTACAATTATTTCGAGTTTTTGAGTTTTTGAGTTTTTGAGTTTTTGGCATATCGTCCCAATCAGATCGTCAGCCTCGAACCCCGAAAGTTGAAAAACAGGAACTCCCATTTTTTCCAAAACTATTTTTAATTTGTTAACTTGTCCCCAAATATCTTCACTTACTTGTCTCTCTTTTTCCCTATTTGTCTGATACCCCACGTACATGGTGTGTCTAAAGGTAGGATCCGGATGGTCAAACACCACTGCCAGATGCGTCGGTTTCAACTCCTCAACGGCCTTGAGCATCATACTTAAAAACCCATACACCCCCGCCGTCGCCTCCCCGCTCCTATTCCTCCAATCCGGCAGGGCATAATAGGCTCGATGCAGCACACTATTCCCGTCGAGTATCAAAAGCTTCATGCCATCATTTTAGCGAATTCGTCCCCATCCATAGTCTCTATCTCCATTAATTTATTCACCACCTTATCCATTTTCTTGCGGTATTTTCTAATAATCGCCAGGGCTTTTTTGTAGGCTTCATCAATTATTTTTCTCACTTCGCTATCAATCTTATTCTGCATTTCCGGAGAAATTTGAGTTTGTTCCATATAGGCCCTCCCCCAATCGATCACGTCCTGAGCCGGCCCGTAATTAATCGGCCCCAGATCACTCATCCCATATTCCATCACCATATCCCGGGCTACGCTGGACGCCTTATCAATATCGTTGCTGGCCCCGGTTGTAAATTCATGGAAAACCAGCTCTTCCGCCGCCCGCCCCCCCAGCATCATGGCAATTTGGGCCAGCAGCCGGGACTGGGTTTCATACACCCGGTCTGCCGCCGGCGGCACCAAAGTATGCCCCAGGCTCATGCCCCGGGAAACTATAGAAATCCGGTGCACCGGATCCAATCCTGATTGGGCCCAGTTCACCACCGCGTGCCCCGTTTCATGATAGGCCGTCATTTTCCGGTCGTCTTCGGTCTGCAATCTTTTTTTCTGCGGCCCCAGCTTGACTTTAGTCGCCGCCTCTTCAATATTTTCCGTGGTTATTTCTTTTTTAGCTTCTCTGGCCGCCCCGATGGCCGCTTCGTTAAGCATATTCTCCAAATCCGCCCCGGAGAAACCCACCGTCCGCTTAGCTACCGCTTCCCAATTTACCGACTCTACAAATGGTTTGTTTCTGGCATAAATCGCCAAAATAGCTTTCCGCCCTTCTATATCCGGCATATCCACCATCACCCGCCGGTCAAACCTCCCCGGCCGCACCAGCGCCGGATCCAAAAGTTCCGGGCGGTTGGTGGCTGCCAGCACTACCACGTTCTCATTCGCCGCAAATCCGTCCATTTCTACTAAAATCTGATTCAGGGTTTGTTCCCTCTCGTCGTGCCCCCCCATCAGCCCATGTCCTCTCTGCCGGCCAATGGCGTCAATTTCGTCGATAAAAATAATCGCCGGCGCGTTCTTTTTAGCCGTAGCAAACAGGTCCCGCACCCGGGCCGATCCCACCCCCACCAGCATTTCCATAAACTCACTTCCTGCCATTGAATAAAAGGGCACGCCGGCTTCTCCGGCTATCGCCCGCGCCAAGAGCGTCTTACCAACTCCGCTTGGGCCAATTAGCAGCGCCCCTTTGGGAGTTCTGGCTCCCAGGGCTTTATACTTGCCCGGATTTTTCAAAAAGTCCACTACCTCTTCCACTTCTTTTTTGGCTTCATCCACCCCGGCCACGTCCGCAAATTTCACCGACTGCTTGCCTTTATCAAACAGTCTGGCCCGGCTCTGTCCAAAGGAAAAAATACTGTCCTGCTGCCCCCTGGCCTGGCGCATCATGTACAACAGCACCAACAGCACCAGCCCCGTCCCCACCACACTTGGCAGCACTGCCGCCATCACCTGCCCAAAAGTCTGATCTTTAATCTCGTATTTCACCGCGTCCGGTTTAATTTGCGCCCGGTCCAAAATTTCCGTAAAGCTGACATTCCCTTCTTTGCGGGAAAACATTACCTCATCTTTTTTATCTTTATAAGTCAGGGCCAGCCGGTCAGCAAACACTTCCACTTTCTCCATCTTTCCCGTCCGGATATCCTCCAGCGCCTGGGATAGCTGCACTTCTTTTTGCACTTTGGATCCGGACGTCCACAATCCCGCCAGGGACGCAACCATCAACCCCACCACCGCCCACCAAGCCAGCCGCTGTAAATTAAACTGCATCTGAATCATCACTCCCCGCGCCGGTTTACCCCGAGCGGAGTCGAGGGGTTTTTTTCCATTCGTCCTATTTGTCCCATTGGCCTTAGTTGTCTTATCGGACTCCTTCTTCATAGCGCCCTATTTTACCTTACTCGGGCTCCCACTTCCACCTATGGTTTTACAAATCCCACCCTATCGTACACTTCCAGAAGTTTTTTGTGGGACATTTCATAGGATCTTTCCGCTCCGTTTCTCAAGATCTCATCCAACTTCTCAGAGTCCGCAATTTCATAATATTTCTTTTGAAAGTTCGTTAAAAACCTCTCTACTTCGTCAGCGACTGCAGTTTTAAACTGGCCATAGTTTAGACCAGCAAACCTTGTCTCCGATTCAGAGACAGAAACACCAGCCAACTGGCTATAAATTTCCAGCAAATTAGAAATTCCCGGTTTCTTATCCCAGTCATACTTAACTTCTGATCCACTGTCAGTAACAGCTGCCATTATTTTCTTGCGGACCGAGCCCGGATCTTCCAGCAGACCCACCACCCCGTTAGAATTTGAGTCGCTTTTACTCATTTTTTTGCTGGGATCCGTCAAGCCCATCACCCGCCCCCCTACCTTGGGAATCTTCAGCTCCGGCAGGACAAACGTTTCCCCGTATTTGGCATTAAATCTTTCGGCCACGTCCCGCGTCAACTCCACATGCTGCTTCTGATCCTCCCCCACCGGCACCTCTGTCGTGTCATAGAGCAAAATGTCCGCCGCCATCAAGGCCGGATAGTCAAACAGTCCCACACTTACAAATCCTTTCCCTTCGGACTTTTCCTTGTACTGGATCATCCGGCCCATCTGGCCCATGGATAAATAGCAATTCAAGACCCAGCCCAAGTTTGCATGATCCGGGTTGTGCGACTGCACAAACAACAAAGATTTTTCGGGATCAACTCCGGCGGCCAAAATAATGGCGGAGATTTCTTTGGTTTTTTGGGCTAGGGTTTTAGGGTCTTGCGGAATAGTAATTGCGTGCATATCCACCACGCAGAAAATATTTAATCCGGCATCCTGGCCTTTCGCCCACTGCCTTACCGCCCCGATATAATTCCCAATATGCAAATCCCCCGATGGCTGGATTCCCGAAAACACAACTCTTTTATCCATACCCCATTCTACCTCAATCTCCCCTCATATTTCAGCTCACCCCTAACTTTATATGTCTCCAGTTTCGCCAAGCCAGCCTTCATCATCTCTTCCTGCACCAGCTTGCCTTTTTTACACCCTTCGGGATTTTCTGTCAGCCCCGGCCGGGAGCGGTTAAAAGACAGCCGCATGTAATCGCTTGGCAAAAATTTCGGCGTAAATTCACAATTTATCCACACCCAAGCCAGGACCCGGCCGTATTTATCATCTTGGTACCGATCGTACTCCAACCACACTTTCTTATCTTTCACCAAATCACTTAATCTCTTAACCGCTTCGCCTGCTTTTTCCTCTCCCCGCCCGGGAGCGTTTACGCCAACCGTCCTCACCCTCACTCCGTTTTGCAATTCAAAGGTATCCCCATCTGTGATTACTCTCACTATCCCGCTATCCGGAAACGCCTGTTTATTCCTATAAATATCCGGCCCCAATTTCTGCCACCCCGTCCACCCCAAAACTCCCGCCAAAAGCAGTCCCGGTATCAACACCTCCTTCACCCCGATTTTCCTTAGCCACTTGGCAGTGAGGCGACTTTGTTTCTTAACCACATCTCAAGTATCGCATATTTCCCTCTCCTGAAATAAGGAGAGGGACCAAGGGTGAGGTTTTGAAAGGCGTGGCCTTTTTGACCCAGTTTGATATATACATGGCCACCTGGCAAGAGATGGTATAATATATCTGCCCTTTAAAAAGACATGCGGGGTAGTGTAAAGCCGCACGGAAGGCTAGTAGTATGGGCCCTTCCTGTAGTAATGCAGGACAGCAAATTTGGCTATATCGGTGGACACCCAGCACCAGTTGGTGCTGGACTATACCGAGGCAACCCTTCGACTTCGCTCATGGCAAGTCCCAGGAGAGTCCGTAGAGACTACACGCCAAATACCCTTCGGGGTAATGATATAGTCCGACACTCAAAGTAATTTGAGATTACAGATCAAGCATAATCTTCCCCTTTGGTATGAGCTTTCTTTTTCTTATTGAAATTTAGAAACTTTTAGAGTAGTGTGTAATTAAAATATGCGAGATATTGAACAATTAATACATGATTGGGAGGTAGCGGCGGAAAGTGATGGAGCTCCGCCAGAAATAAGTGATGAGGAGAGACAAGCCTTGGCCGTAGCCTTTTTGAAAGCACAAACTGAACGAGGAAAAATTCATGGCTGGCCGATTTTGGGAATGTCATTCGAACAAGCACGGCGGGTCGATCAACTCGGTGAGAAGATGAGGTCGATCCATGGTTTTGTCAGAGAGTCGTTACCAGTTATCTCGCCACGCATGATAGCGACCGACGAAGAGGCCCAAGCCTATATTAGGACAGTTGGAACACAGAGGTGGGGAGTAAATTTAAGAGGTGTGTTAGGTAAACTCACGGAGCGTTCATAAAACCAGGTTCTGATTTCATGGAGTCCCCGCAACAAGAAGCGCAGCTAAATCCCACCTTCCGGGTGGGATTTTTGGTTAAAGTAGGGTGAGTTATGGGGTGATACATGGTAAAATTAAGGCTAAATCTGGCTGCGTAGCTCAGCGGTAGAGCGGAGTCTTCATAAGGCTATGGTCACAGGTTCGAATCCTGTCGCAGCCACCCTAGTCGGCAATATACACCTTCCACCACCTCCGCCAATTAGGCTGGCGCCCTTCCGAAGCTTTGGCGAAGGAGGGTTCCGATTCGATTTTAGGCAAAACAACGATCGTTTCCCCTTCTTTTCCTAGTCCCAATTTCTCCCTGGCTTCTTTTTCTATAAACTCCGGGCTTTGCACCTCCGCCAGTCTTTTCTTTAGCTCCTGATTTTCTAACTCCTGACTCCTGACTCCTGACTCCGCGTCCTTAATCCTATCCCCCGCTTTCCACAGTCTCCACACATTCGCAGACAATCTGACTGTAAACACTCCCATCACCAAAACCAGACCCCAATACAAAACTCTATTCTTTGTCTTCATATTGCCAATTATCATTATATCCTGTAGAATCCCTTTGATTTAATTAACCTGTAGTATGAATAATTTACCCACACCTATTAGCTTCGATATAGCCCTGGAGAAGTTTATCGCTCACCTGAAAAGTCAAAAGCGCTCCTCCGCCACTATCACCGCCTACGGCGGCGATTTAACCCAGCTCAAAAATCATTTTGTTGGCAAACGCATCACCCAAGTCACTACCCTTACTCCCCAGCACCTGGCCGATTATCTGGCTTTCCTTTCCGCCAACAATTACACCGCCAAGTCCGTCAGCCGCAAGATCAACTCTCTCAAAACTTTCTTCAAATTTTTAAACCAAGGCCGTCTCACCCCCACCAACCCAGCCGAAGCCTTAGCCCACCCTAAATACACATCCTCTGCCCCCCGCATTCTTACCCCGGCCGAATACGCATCTCTGCGTGACGCGGTCCGCCTGGATATCAGAATGTCCGCCATTATCGAGCTGCTTCTGCAGACCGGGATGCGCATTTCCGAGCTGGCCAATCTGCACGTAGAAGACGTCCGGAAAAACGAAGTTTACATCCGTCCTTTGGAAAATAATGGCCCGCGTACAGTTCCCATTAACCGCTCCGTCTCCACCGCCGTCCAAAATTATCTCAACATCCGCTCCAGAGTTGCTGACCCCCACCTTTTTATCACCAAAACCGGCCATCCCCTTTTAATCCGTAATATTCGCACCGCCATTGACAGATTTTTCAGAACCGCCGGAGTTAAAGGCGTCAAAGTCAATGATCTGCGCCACACTTTCATGGCCCACCAACTCTCCGCCGGCTGCGACCCCCAATACCTGTCCCAAATCGCCGGCCACAAACGCCTGGCCTCTACCACCAAATATCTCGACTACCTGCCTGCCGCCCGCCTGCCGGCAGGGCAGGGCAGGCAGGTGTCAAACCCCACCCCCCGCCTCACCGAACTTTAATAAATATGGAATACGATGGAATTTACAAAATATTAGACCCCGAATGGAAACGCAAAACCTTCCAGTGGAATCTGGGCTTACTCGCCCTGGGGACTATTGCAGATATAGCTACAACCGTAGCATTTTTGTCCATAGGACTAAAAGAAGCGAATCCTCTTAGTGTCTGGCTATTAAACAACTTCGGAATTCCCGGATTCGTGGTGGCAAAAATCGGCCTTACCACATACGGCATCAACGGACTCAGAAATCTATATAACAACATTAGACCTGATGAAAATAGAGGGTTAAAAGAATACGCCTACATCCTTACAGCCAGAACCGTCAACGTAGGGCTTGCTGCCGTAGCTGTGGGAAACCTACTTGGTTATTTTGGTGTAATAAAATAGTGGACTCTTTACGAAAAAATACGGACTGAGTTTCAAAGGTAGCCCGCCAAAGGCGGGCAGGCGCGCGAGTGCCCCCACCCCGCCTGCAAACGCTTTGCGTAGCATTGCGGGCAGGCCACTCGCAGCGCCATCTTCACGCTCGCCTGCCCGCCTCTGGAGGGGCCTTCGGCCTCGCTTATGTTTCGCACGCGCGATTTTTGCTCGCTTCGCGAGCAATTACCTTTTAACTTGAGTCATCGCCTTTCTATATGCTTCAACATTTTCTGTTATTAGTTTTTGTCTTTCTCTTTCGGGTAGTCTTGAAGACCACTTCTCAATGTATTCTAAATATCTATCTGCTTTCCCAATTTCAAAAGCATATCTATATTCTTCACAAGTAGCTAAGCCGTGTGCAACAGCAACGCGGTTTTTTGTACCAATACGCTCTGGGGGGGGTGAAAGTGACCAACCGTTTTTCGCGTAAGTCCACATTTCAAAAATTTCATGCCTGACTGTAACTGGAATAACATCTGTAAAATCTTCTCCGTTTACACGAAAGTCGTCTTCATTGACATAAATAGTGGCATCTTCAATAGCTTTTCCTTCGGGAACTTGGAAAACTACTCCCATAAAACGTCCCATTGCTGCCCCAGCACCTGCTAACCGAGCATACGAATTACTATCCAATCTTTGGACTCTTTGTTCCATTATTCCAAAAAAGGCATCTTTAGATTCTGCCGGCTGACCCCTGTTGATCAAGAGCTTATTGCCTTCTATTTTTACTGGTTCTGAAGCTGATACTTCTGACATATTTTTATTGATTGCTACCGGCCGTTAACTTGCCTAAGTATACCAAAATTTTCGGAAATCTGGTATATTGATTGTGGAACCAACTTTTAGGGAATCGCTTTTTTGATGGCGCAATCGGACAACTAGAAGCGATTCTTAGTTGGTTCCACCGGTTGCGCCATTTAAGTTTTAGTTCTTTAAAATTTTTGCGTTTTTCTTTTCCTCTTTTATGTGCGGCGGCTTTTTTGCGTATATAAACAGGGCTTTGCAGCGCTCGCCGCGGGGGCGGGCGCGGCGAGCGCCATTCTCGACTCGCCGAACTCTCCATTTCTGTGGGCCCGGGAGGAGTCGGACCTCCGCTCTTACTTTATAAGAGTAATGTCCTACCGTTAAACGACGGGCCCATGGCCGTAATTTTACCACCAAAGTTTAATAACAGGGGTGAGTTATAGTCTGGCTCTCTCGTTAATCTCCGCTTCCACCAGCCGCACGTCCCGCCCGTACTTCAGCCGCGACAATTGCTTAATCGCCTCCGCCAATTTCGGGTTAGCTATCGCCCGTTCGGCCACAATATCTTTGGTCACATCCATGCTAAACGACGGCACCGGTTCATTGTTCACAATTGTCTTGATATACACATTATATTTCTCCACATTCAGAATATCCGCCTCCGTAAACGTCGGTGCATACTCGTGCTGCAAATATCCCGCGTCAGACACGCCCGTGCGGAAAGCCATTAATGTCCCCACGTTGCCAAAAATGGCGTTCTTCACTTCCTCTTCCATCTGCCCGATAAACTGGTTGGCCACCACCAGATTCAGCTTATATTTCCGGGCTTCAGATAAAATGGTGGCGAAATCCGGCGTGGCGAAATTTTGAAACTCGTCTACATATAGATAAAACGGCCGGCGTTGAGCTTCCGGCACGTCAAATCTAGACATGGCCGCCATCAGTATCCGCGGCACCAATATCAGGCCCAAAAAGTTAGAATTTTCCTCCCCCATCTTGCCCTTAGACAAGTTCACAATCAGAATTTTGCCCTCGTCCATCACTTTTCGGAAATCAAACGCGCTCTGCGACTGGCCGATAATATTTCTGATCATCTTGTTAGTCACAAACCGCCCGAATTTGGACACGATGTAATCTAAGACCTCCGATTTATGAAAGTCGCTGGTTTGGGCAATTTGATCCGTCCAATACCGCCGCACAATCGGATCCGTCACTTTGGGCAGCATCTCCTGCACAAATTCCGCCCGCTGCAGCGCCTGCACCACCTCTACAAACGTTCCTCCGGGAATAGCGTCCAACACCGTCAGCATGGCATTTCTGATAGCGTGTTCAAACCGGGGTCCGATAATTCCCGTTTTGTGCGGATCATACAATTTGTACATCAGGCCGATGATGGAACTGGCCACCAGATGCCGCTCCTGTTCCGTCCGGGCGTCAATCATATTCAGCCCCATCGGCCGCTCCGGGTCAGACGGGTCAAAGAAAATTACGTCCTCCGCCCGTTCCGGCGGGATGTACGCTAAGATATCTGTCGCCAAATCATGCGGATCTATCAGAGCCACCCCTCTGCCCGCCCGGATATCCTGCAAGATCATGGTCTTCAGTAATTCCGTCTTCCCCGTTCCCGTCCGCCCGATGATATACATGTGCCGCTCCCGGTCCGCGTCAGAAATGAATACCGGCCGGGTTACTCCTCTATAAACGCTTTTGCCCAAATACAACCCGTGGTCCGGTATGCCCGCCGGAGCGGGCGCCCGTTTGGCATTCAGCCAAAAGATGTGCGGCGTCTCAATAGTTTTATTGGGAAAATGGTAAATGCCGGCCAGCTCCTCGGTATTCAATATCGTCTGCCCTCCCCAGACCACCATCGGCTGGTACCGGTAAATAAAATCCGTCATGAAAGCCCCTTTTAGTCTTACTTTCTTACTTTTAAAGCCGTTTAAATCTCCGTTGAATTGTTCGAAAGCCGCCCGGATATTGGCCAAATGCGCCTTAGCCGAAGTTTTGTCGTTGGAGCACACCACAATTCTCACCGTCGTTTCAAATCCGCTTTTGCTCACCTTGTTGTCTACCGCCTCCATGACTTTAGGATCGACCTTATAGCTGGCTTTTTCCGGGTCACTTTCGGTTTTCTTAGTCTTGCCTATCCAGGCCCGCCCCTTGCCCTTCCACTTATTATCCGCCGGGGCAATCAGCACTTGGATATGGGCCCCCTCCCCCTCCCCCATCTTAGCCAGAGCCGACGACAGTCCCGCCAGCGGATCTACCGTCAAGTTTTTATATACCTGGATTGGATTGTACGCGGAGTTGCGCATTACCAGCCAGCTAAATTCCACATTCCCGGTTTCGGTAAATATGTTCGGCTCCTCCACCACCTGGATATCCGCCCCCGGGTAACTGCCATGAATCTGCTTCTCCGTCAAATCCCGCAATTTCTCCGGCACCACGATATAAAACCGAATATCTTCTTTACGGGCCACCAGTTCAAAACTGATATGCGGCTGGGTTTGTAAAAAACTAAACCAGCCAAAAGGGCCGAGGCTGCCTTTTTTAATCGCATACAAACTGGCATAAATCTGTTCCATGGCGTCGATTTTTATCTCGTTCTCCCGCGGCACTGCTACCTGCAGTGTGGTCATGGCCAGACTTTTTTCCTCCCGGTCTTTATGCCGGTACCACAAAATCAGCAAATACCCCGAGACCACTATCGTCAAAAACAACACTGCCGCTCCCAGCATTAATGTCATCAATTGATACACCAGCCCCGTCAAATCCGCCATCATTTCATCTTACCATCTTCAGTTGGCGCAGACACCATTCCGCTAGCCACCTAATCCCCTCCCATATTTTGTGATGCAGGCCTTTTTTAATCTGATCGTCAGTTAGCGGCAGCGTCACTTTCGGCTTTTGCGGTACTGCCGCCGCCACCAGCACCTGTTTGGTGTAATCATCCACCACCGGTTTACCTAGCTCCGCCTCCTTCTCGACTTTTTCGATATACCCCTCGGCCTCTTTCAGCTTTTCTTCTTCCACATTAGCCGGTACTTCCTCAACCCTGGTCGCCTCCGTTTCTCTTGATCCTCCGGAAAATCCCCCGGCTATCGCTTCCAGCTGTTCCTTAAACCTCCCCCCGGCGTTATAAGCTTTCTGTGGATCCTGGGCAGTATCATCCATATTCTCTTATCTTATCAACTTGACAACTCCAAAAACAGTAACAACCGTTCCCAAAAATTTATCCATTTCATGCTATAGCGTTTTTTTAATAAACTTCACACTTCCTCTTCCAAAAATCCTGCCGAGGTGTGTGGGTTGGGGCTGTAAACACCACACCAACTTCCTATTGTGGCCCTTAGTACTCACCTAAAAAAGGCTTTCCCTCTCAGAATCCGTCGGCTAAGTAAATTATAACTTACTTCTCCACACTTCTTCTTTTACCCCCATTTTAAAATTCACCCATCTTCCCATCGTAAACAGCGCATCGGACAGACGGTTTAGATATTTCAGAATATTTTTCTCTTTAATCTCCGCTTTCACTACTTCTCTTTCCGCCCTGCGGCACACCGCCCTGGCCACCTGCAAATATCCCATCGGGAAAATAAAGTTTGACAATTTTGGTAAGTCTTTCGTTAATTTATCAATCAATTTCTCTAATCTCTTAGTCTCTTCATCTCTTAATCTCTTCTCACTCCCGGCAAGTTGAGAGCCAATAATAAATAGATTATTTTGTACCCTTTTTAATTCATTATCTAAACTCACCTCTTTCGTTCCCCTCTCTTTGATAAAGAGAGGGGTTAGGGGTGAGTTATAACAAAGCCCCACCCAACTGTTCAGCTCGTCCACCGCCCCCAGCGCTTGCGCCAACTGGTCATCCTTGGCCATCCTTCCACGAAACGTTCCCGTCGTCCCCCGATCTCCGGTTTTTGTGTATATTTTGTTCATCTTATATTAAATATCACTTTACTTCCGTCCCTAGATAATCCCACCGGCATCTCTCTCAATCCATTCATGGCCTTTCTTACCATATCTCTCTTGCCTGTCGGCACGAACAGTGTCAGAAATCCTCCCCCGCCCGCCCCGGATATTTTTCCCCCAATCGCTCCGGCTTTTTTAGCCGCACTATAGATCTGATCAATTTCCGGGTCAGTGATCCGGCTGGCCAGCTGCCGTTTTAGTCTCCACCCCTCGTCCATTAGTCGCCCCAATTGGTCAATCTTTCCTCTCACCAACAGCTCTTTCGCTTGCCTGGCTTGCCCGGCCATTTTTTTCAAAATCTCATTTTTATTTTTTATATTTTCCTTCTGCTCCTGCAAAATACTCCCCGCTTGCCGGGTCCGTCCGGTATAAAAAACCATCAGATAACTTTTTAGGTCGTCCAAAATTTCCTCGGACAACCCCAGATCTTCTGCTACGATCTTGCCCGACTTCTTAAACTCAATAAATCTCACTCCCCCAAATGCAGCTATATATTGGTCCTGCACCCCGATGGGTTTACCCAAAATTTTAATCTCTATTTCGCAGGCTTCTTGAGCTAGCCTTTGGGCGTCCGCCGCCCACCCGGTATATTGATACAAGGCGTTCAACACCCCCACTGTCACCGTACTGGACGAGCCTAGCCCTGAGCCTGCTGAAGGGACGTCTGATTGAAACGAAATTTCTATCCCCTCTTTTATGCCCACTTTCTTCATGGCTTCCCGCACCAGTTCGTGTTTCAGCTCCCCTACCCGGTCCACAATTTCTTTAATTGAATAATTTACATAAATCTGCTTATCAAATCTCTCTTTGACAATGACGTACACATATTTATCAATCGCCGCCGTCACCACGCACCCGCCGTATTTCTTATAAAAATCCGGAAAATCCGTCCCTCCTCCCAAAAACGAAATCCTCAACGGCGTCCGCGTAATAATCATGCGCTCATTCTACCACTAGCACTCACTGTACCCGCATCCGTAGCATTTTTTGCACCCCTCCTCAAATACCAGTTCCGCGTTTCCGCAGCCCGGACACAAATCCGGTTTTTTGGCAAACAAGCTTGCTTGTGCTGCTTGCGGTGCCTGCTCTGCCTGATAGCCAATTAAACCAAAGTGCGTCCCAATGGCTTTGGCCACCGCGTCCGGTAAACTTCTTATCTTATTCGGCCCAAACCCCACAGCGGATCCTCCCCCAATCCCCCGCAGTTGATCCATTATCTCCCGGGCTCTTTCCTTAGCCGGCAAATGATTACCGAATCTTAAGGTAGTCGAAATCAATCTTCCGATCGCCTCCGCCATGGCCGCGACTTCCGATCCGGCTTTACCAATAGTCACAAACAGTTCAAATGGATTCCCGTCACTGTCGTGATTCACGGTAATAAAAGCGCTGCCCACCGGCGTCTCAATCTGATACGTAGCTCCTTCCACTTTCACCGGCCTGGGCTTAATCAACTGCGTCTGAGGGCTAGTTTTGATCCCTAAGTTCAACACTTGCTCACCTTTACTCCCGTCCCGAAATACTGTAATTCCATTGCATCCTGTCTCCCAAGCCATCATATACGCTTTCTTTATGTCCTCCACTGTTGTATCGTGCCGCAAATTAATCGTTTTGGAAACCCCATTGTCTGTATATTTTTGGAACACCGCTTGGGTTTTTACATGCCACTGGGGATCTATCTCGTGTGCTGTCCCAAATACTGCTCGCACATCCTCCGGAATTTCAGATAGACTTCTAACCACTCCATGCTCCGCAATTTTGGCCATCAACTCTTCGCTGTGAAAACCCCGCTCTCTAGCGATTTTTTCCAGAGCCGGGTTTACAAATGTCAAAGTTCGGTTTTCGCTTTTGACAATATGCTGATAGGCTATGGCAAACAGCGGTTCTATCCCCCCGGATGCATTAGCCAAAATTCCAATAGACCCCGTCGGCGCAATTGTAGTTACGGTACTATTGCGGATTGGTTCATCTTTAGCATAAATACTTTTTTGCCACATAGGAAACGCCCCCCGCTCGGCAGCCAATGCTTTAGACTGTGCGTGTCCCTCCTCGTTAATCAGTTTCATCACTTTCTCAGCCAAGTTCAGCGCTTCTTGGCTATCATAAGGAATGCCCAATTCTACCAACATATCCGCCCACCCGCCTACCCCCAACCCAATTCTTCTAATTTTCTTCACTGTTTCATCTATTTGCTGCAATGGGAATGGATTCATTTCGATTACATCATCCAACATTCTCACGGCCGTACGAGCCACCTCACGAAGTTTCTCCCAATCTACCTTTTTATCTTTCACAAAATATCCCAGAAATATGCTTCCCAAGTTACACGCATCAAAGGGATACAGCGGCTGTTCACCACAAGGATTAGTGCTTTCCACTTCCCATCCATTGGCCCGAATGGGATTAGCTGTACTCTGATTAATTCTGTCAATAAACACTAACCCTGGATCCCCGGTCTTCCAAGCACTTTTAGCAATCTCGTCCCATACTTCGCGGGCCCTTAATCTTCCGGTTACTTCTCCGGTATGCGGGGCCACCAGGTCGTACTCCCCGTCCTCCTCCAAAGCTTTCATAAACTTATCCGTAATCGCCGCCGAAATATTAAAGTTAGTTATTCCCTTTCCATTATCCTTACAATGAATAAACTCCAAAATGTCCGGGTGATCCACTCGCAAAATTCCCATATTTGCCCCTCGCCTTTTTCCTCCCTGCTTAACCTGGTTGGTAGCCTCATCATAAATCCGCATGAAAGACACCGGACCGCTAGCTACTCCCACATTATCTCTCACCCGGGAGCCGGCTGGTCTCAGTCGACTAAACGAGAACCCAGTCCCCCCACCGCTTTGGTGAATTAATCCTTGCCACTTCACCCCATCAAAAATGCTGGTCAAATCATCATCAACAGGAATCACAAAACAAGCACTATACTGTAAATTACTTTCCGTCCCCGCATTCATCAGGGTTGGTGAGTTGGGTAAAAACCATCTATTCAACATTAATTTATAAAATTCTCTCGCCTCTATCTCTATCTCTTTCCTGGATTTTCCAAATTTTACCTCCGCTCTGGCCAATTCCCAGGCCACCCGCCAGCACATTTCTTCTACTGTCTCCACCACCTTCCCATCCTTATCCTTCAAAAAATACCTCTCATTCAATACCCTAATCGCCTGTTCACTCCATGGCTCACCTGTGATATCCGCCGGCACTTCCGGCATCGGCCCTGCCATCTTCCCCACCATCGCCGCCATCTCTTTATATTCCAATCTCTCCCACGGAACTCTCTTCGCGTGCCCATTGGTCTTGGCCCTTTTGTGGGCTGAGCGTTGAGCGTTGAGCGTTTGTAATTTTAATTCAGGCATATAATTTTTATCCCTTTCCTTCTTCCCTCTCCTGAATTAAGGAGAGGGATCGAGGGTGAGGTATTATGAGATTTTTTCTAGGAGTTTCTCGAACTCCGTCAGATCTGTCAGCTCCAAATATACGCTGGCAAACCTCATCCAGGCTACTTTGTCGATATTTTTCAGTCTCTTCAAAACCATCCGCCCGATTGTCTTGGAAGGAATTTCGGAAACTTCTTTTCTCCTCACTTCCCTTTCCACTTCATCAGCCAATTGGTTGATCAAATCTATGGACACCGGACGTTTGTCAAAAGATTTAATCGTCCCCCGGACAATTTTCTCCCTGTCAAACGCTTGCCGCCCGCCGTCCCTTTTTATGACAAAGATCGTCGGCCCCTCGACCCGTTCAAATGTAGTGAAACGCTTTTGGCATTTCTCACATTCGCGCCGTCTTCTAAGCGACTGTCCGTCTTCTGCTACTCTAGACTCCAACACCGAAGTTTCAGAGTTAGCGCAAAACGGACACTGCATATTTAGTGGCGGTCTTTAGACTAGAACACTACATCCAGCGCGTCAATCATCAACTTCTATATCAAATGACATCAACAACTTACTTAGCTTCCAATACCGTCTGGGCCAAATTTTCTTGCAAACTCTTTACCCCCGCCAAAGTTCTCTGCAGCGCTTCTTTCTCCACTCCTCCGCTTTTAGCGCTTATTATCTCCAATACTTCCTGGTGTTTGGCCACGGCTTTTGTCAAAGTTAACAACAAACTCTTCACGTCTCTCCCCTCACCAGACAATTTTATAGTCCTATTCACCGCTGATTCCAAATACTTCTCCGCTTTAGTAGCTGTACTTACCCCCAAGCTTACTTTTCCACCTTCCACTAGCGCCGCCGCCGCCCCGATTCTTTTGTCCGCATACAGAAGTTCTTTCCTGGCCTTGCCCGCTTCATCAAACGTCACCCACAGCTGCAACCTATCCCGCAAGGCTTTCACTTTATATAACGGACTATCCGGCAGCATTCCCGGATACGGCAAGTAATACTCTACCTTCACTGTCACCGGATCCACGGCCGCTCTTGGAGAACTCACCGAGAGGACTGACATCATAAGTACCGCCAACCCAAACAGCAGCGCCGCCGAGCAGCCGATCAAAGCGTTACGCAAATTTCCCCACGCACTCTTCCAGAAAACCTCTGTTTCGGGTAAATTTTGTGTACCAGTACCCATATGGGTACTCTCTAGTATGCCACACCTTGTCAAGTCTTTCAACCAACCCTATCACACAGTATCAAGGCTTTTTCCATAATTTATACACCAATTCTTACTTCTTTTGGGTAAAATTCATCGAAAGTCAAAATTCCATCCAGCTTGTATTTCTCCATCACCGCTAAACTAGCGCAATCCACAAACGACGTTCCCTTTTTCTCCTGTTTCAAAAAAATTTTCCACGAAGCTTTTTCTAACTCCTCGTCAATATAAATGCTTTCATCGGCTATGTCACCATAATCATTCATAAACTTTCTGGCTAACTTCATTCCCACTCTCATGCTCAACACTGTCGCTATCTCTTGTACGACCAGGTTTGTTAACACCAAGCCCCCGCCCAAATCTTTTACTTTCGAAAGCAATTGCACTGCTTTCTTATGTAAACTATCGTCTGGTCTATAAACAGCCACCAGTACGTTTGCGTCCATTAACGCCCTGCCCATTTGGGATTCCCCTCTCCGTACAGATAGTAATCAATTTTAGAAGACAAGTCCTTGGGTCCGCCCCTGCCTCCTGCTCCAATGAACTTTTTCCAGTCTCTCTTTTTTTGCGTCTTCGCTCTCTTCTTCTTCACCTCCTCCGCTCCTTCCCGGATCAATTGAGAAAAATTTAACCCGCTGGTCTTGGCCAACAGCATTAAATCTCTATGCAAGTCATCTGGAATATATACCTGCGTCCTTATCATGCCCTAATTGTATGTCGTATGTCATATGTTGTCAAGATCAAGTTCCGCTTTTTACACCAACCACCACGATCGTTACTAACAATGTAAATCTACTTTTACCCCCACAAACTAAATCCCTGTTCCACCTGAGAGGTGGAACAATATCACTACAATTTCGCCAAAACATTTTGCGCCAAAGAAGACGCGGCCTTCGATTTAACCGCCTCCTTAGCGGCACTTTCTCTTTCTTGTATTCTTTTAAGACTTCTACTTAGACTATCGAGTATTGTCCTACTAGTCAAATCAAGCATGACCCCCTCTTTTTTTCTCCCCCCTGCAATTTCGCCAGCGTCATTTACTACCGCTTCATCAGGTAACTCCCCGGCAAATACAACGCCATACTGAGTAAAATAATTACTGTATTCAGAATCCTGTCTAAGCCTCAAAAACTCCCTCCCTTTGCTGTCTACAACAGCATCACAAGCGTCCGGATATTTTTCTTTCACTCCCGCCATTATTGCCAAATTATTCCTTTCGTCGTCGGTCGAGCCCGTCTCCATCTGCCTTTTCAACTCTCCCTCCCTTGCCAACGCCGCATTTCTCCCTTTTGTCGCTTCCAAACCCGCCAGTTCCTGCGCCCGCCCCTGATCGTTCGTCACTCGCCCCTTATCAGGTCCTTCAGATACATGAAACTCATCCGCCATACCCCTATTAAACTCTCTCTCTCTACAAAAGTCAACCCCAAAAATTAATCCCTTTTTCTCACGACCGCGAACAAATGGTCTTAATTAGCAAAATCTATCCCCACAAATTAAACAGGCCGCCGATGGACAGGAGAATCCCCAAAGCCAGCCAGCCCAGGACAAAGATTACCACCGCGTTTAGAATCCAATCCAGCGTTTTTTCTTCTTTCGCATCCAACTGCCCTTCCAGCAAATCATCCTTTTTCTTAACAGCCATTACCAATAATATAATCCCCCCTGCGTTATAATTCAAGAGTGAGTAAAATTACTCCTCCTGAACTTCGTTCTTCCCCCCCTAATTTAGGGGGGGACCGAGTAGGGGGGGGCCGAGGGGGAGTGTTGAAAAACTGGAAATTATTATTATTTGGGATTTCGGGTTTAGGATTTAGTGTTTATATCTTATGGGGCCTGCCCAATCCCCTGCGCCTGACTACTAATCCCGCTCCCGCCTCCACTAAAATTCTGGACCGCAACGGTAGGCTTTTGTACGAAGTTTTCGTAGGGGAGCGGCGCACTCCCATCTCCCTTTCCTCCCTACCTAAATACGTGTGGCAGGCCACCCTGGCCGCCGAAGACCGGGATTTCTACAAACACTCTGGATTTAGTATTAGAGGTATCACCCGGGCCTTTATTAGCACTTTCTTCAAGAAAAATCTCCAAGGCGGCTCTACCATTACCCAGCAACTGGTCAAAAACGCTCTTTTGGAACCCGACCGCACTGTCAGGCGCAAAATCCGCGAATTCATTCTCTCAGCAGCCGTGGAAACCGCTTATAAAAAGGACCAAATTCTCGAGTTTTACCTCAACCAAGTGCCCTACGGCGGCACCGCCTACGGATTAGAATCCGCCGCCCAAACCTACTTTGGCAAAAAGGCGGCCGATCTGAATTTGGCCGAAGCCGCCTTACTGGCCGGCTTGCCCCAGGCCCCCAGTTTTTACTCGCCCCTCTCCCGCCCGGAACTGGCCAAAGCCCGCCAAGAATATGTTCTCAAGCAAATGCTCGACGCCGGATTTATTGACAACTCCCAATATCTAATTTCTAAGGACCAAGAACTGCAGTATATCCCCGCCCCTACTCTCAACGCGCCCCATTTCTCCCTGTGGGTCAAAGACTTACTGCTCCAAAAATACGGCTTGGCCAAAGTCGAGCAGGACGGGCTGATTGTTACCACCACCTTAGACCTCGGTCTGCAAAATTTTGCCCAAGCCGCCGTGGCCACCGAAGTCGGCCGGCTCAAAGCCGAAAAAGTCGGCAACGGAGCAGTCCTGGTCATCCGTCCCAAAACCGGCGAGATTTTAGCCATGGTTGGCTCCAAGGATTATTTTGACGTCAAATCTGACGGCAACGTCAATGTTACTTTGAGCAAGCGCCAGCCGGGGTCAGCTATCAAACCTATCAATTATGCCCTGGCACTGGAGCACCGCCTGCTCACCGCCAGCACGGTTCTGGCGGACAAACCCACCTGTTTTCTCATTCCAGACCAAGAACCTTACTGCCCGGTGAATTACGACAACCAATGGCACGGCCCCACCCAAGTCCGTTTCGCTCTGGGCAACTCTTTCAATATCCCCGCCGTCAAAACCCTGGTTCTCAATGGATTAGAAAATTTTGTGGCCAGCTCTTCGGCTTTCGGCCTGACCACCTTCACCGACGCCAAAAACTTTGGGCCCTCTATTACTTTAGGCGGAGGGGAAGTCACCATGCTGGATTTGGCCACTGCCTATGGCGTTCTGGCCAACACCGGCCAGCGGGTTAATTTAAATCCCATTCTCAAAATCACCGATCGTTCCGGCAAAATTCTGGAAGAGGCGCCCAAGCTACCGCCCAATACCCGGGTCATTTCTCCGGGGTCGGCGTATATTGTCTCTCATCTCTTGCTGGATAACGGGGCCCGGTCGGCCGCCTTTGGCTCCAGTTCGTACTTAGTGGTTAAAAACCATCCCGAAGTTTCTGTCAAAACCGGCACCACTAACGACAAACGCGACAATTGGACCGTTGGTTACAACCCCGATATTTTGGTGGCCGTCTGGGTGGGCAATAACGACAACTCTCCTATGAGCGCTGTGGCCTCCGGTGTCACTGGCGCCTCCCCCATCTGGAACAAGGTTATCTCATTCGCTCTCAAAGACGCATCCCCCCGCTGGCCGGTCCAGCCTCCCGATGTCATCGGGGCTCTGGTGTGTTCCCTCTCTGGCCTCAAGGTTCCGGACAACCCTCCGGGAAACTGTTCCCCCCGCTATGAATACTTTCTCAAAGGCACCGTTCCCCCACCCCAAGATGGCGACCTGCGCCGGGACATTCCCATCTTCCGTCCTACCCAATCACCGGCAACTTCCAGACAAATCATCGAACAGCCGGATCAAATTGAATACCAAAATCACGCTGTGGTTTTTGACCCTCTGGGCGTTCAGCTCTGCCTAGACTGCGCCGGCGGCTACGGCGAAGCCGACTCCATCCGTCTCGACCGCCACGGCCGGGCTGTAAAATAAGCGCTTTTTTACCAATTTCAAGCTATAGCGTCAATCTGGTAAATCTTTCACCCCATAGTCAATTTCAAATCTTGGCGATATAATTAGCCACCCTGCCTCCAGGCTATGCGCAAGTTCCTTATTTCCATTGGTCACCCCCTATATATTCTTTTAAAATTCTTTATTTCCCCCCCGCTTACGTTGAACAAAGTGAGACGCAAAAAATTGTTTAAATTTTTCGAATTAAGAGGGGGGGTCAGGGGGGGTGATACTCGAAAGAAGACCCGTAAAAAAGAAGTCGTCATTTATCACGCCAAAACCCCTTATCTCAAAAACTTCCTCAAAGCCATTTATCCCCTGACCCAAGTCCGTCTCCCCGTTTTGAAAATTCCCACATTGAAAATTCACTGGAAATTACTGGCATTAGTATTTATTGGGAGTATTGGTATTTATTTTTATGTTTTTAAGGATTTACCCGCGCCGTCATCCCTTACCACCCAACCCGTTCCCCTGACTACCCATATCCGCGACCGCTATGGAGTCGAGCTGTACAAAATCTATGCTTCTCAAAACCGCACCCTGGTCAAATTATCAGACCTCCCTCTTACTTTGCGCCAGGCCACTATCGCCATCGAAGACGCCGAATTTTATCAACATTCCGGTTTTTCCCTGCGCGGCATTTTCCGCGCTCTTATTAGTAATTCCTCACTCCTCTCTACTCGCAACTCATCCTCAATACAAGGCGGTTCCACTATTACCCAACAGCTAGTCAAAACCGCTCTCCTCTCCCCCGAGCGCACCTTACAACGCAAAATCCGCGAACTGGTTTTGGCTGTTCTGGTCGAACTGCGTTATCCTAAAGATCAGATCTTGGAAATGTACCTCAACCGGGTTAGTTTCGGCGGGGCTGCCTATGGGATAGAAGAAGCCGCTCAAACTTACTTCGGCAAACCCGCTTCTGACCTGACCCTGCCTGAATCGGCTCTCTTAGCGGGTCTGCCCGCTTCCCCCACTACTTATTCTCCATTTGGAGCCCACCCGGACCTAGCCAAAGCCCGGCAAAAAGAGGTTCTGCGGCGCATGGTCTCCGAAGGCTTTATCACCTGGAACCAGGCCGACGCCGCCTCTGCCGCTGATCTGCAATTTGCCCCCCAAACCATAGACATCCAGGCTCCCCATTTCGTGATGTACGTCCGCGACTACCTGGCCAGAAAATACGGCACCGCCATCGTTGAACAAGGAGGATTGGAAGTCATCACTTCTTTAGATCTGTCCATCCAGCAAATTGCCCAAACCGCCGTCACTCAAGAAGTAGCCAAAGTCGCCTATCTGCGTATCGGCAATGGAGCCGCCGTAGTTACAAATCCCCAAACAGGAGAAATTTTAGCTATGGTCGGATCCAAAAATTATTTCGATATCGCCAACGACGGCAACTTTAACGTCACTACCGCCTTGCGCCAACCCGGATCGTCTATCAAGCCCCTCAATTACGCGCTCGCCCTGACCCGCGGTTTCACCCCCGCTTCCACTATCGACGATTCGCCCATCGTTTACAAAACTCCGGGCCAACCTCCATACTCCCCTGTCAATTACGACGGGCGCTTCCACGGCAAAGTTACTTTACGCACCGCCCTGGGCTCTTCCTACAATGTTCCGGCCGTTAAAATCCTGGCCGCCAATGGTGTATCCAATTTCATAGAATTTGCCCGTAAACTTGGTATTTCTTCCTGGACCGACCCGTCCCGCTACGGCCTGTCCTTAACTTTGGGCGGAGGAGAAGTCACCATGCAGGACATGGCTACCGCTTTCGGAGTGTTTGCCAACTCCGGTTCCCGCGTCGACCTTTATCCTATCCTTTCCGTCCGCGATTCCTCCGGCCGCCTGCTCGAACAATCCTCTCCTTCCAGCCAATCCGTTCTCGATCCCCGCGTCGCATATCTTATTTCCAATATTCTCTCCGACAACGCCGCCCGCACTCCGGCTTTCGGTCCCAATTCCGATCTGAACGTCCCCAATGTAGCTGTCAAAACCGGTACCACCAACAATCTTAGAGACAACTGGACCATTGGTTACACACCCGACCGCCTGGTCGCCGTCTGGGTGGGCAACAACGACAATTCCCCCATGAGCTACGTGGCTTCCGGCGTCACCGGGGCCTCCCCCATCTGGCGCCGCATCATGACCGAAATCCTCAAAACCACTCCCTCCGCCGGCTTTGCCTCCCCGGCCAATCTTGTTAAAGTCAATATCTGCACCATTACCGGCCAGTTAGCCTGCGAGGGTTGTCCCGGCCGCAGCGAGTACTTTATCCCCGGCACCGAACCTCGACTCGCCTGCACCAAGGAAGCTATCGAAAAACTTTTGGAAGATAAAGCCAAAAAAGACCAAAAAGAGCGTGATAAACTTCTCCAAGGAATACATGAACCGTAACTACAAAAACACTCTCATCCTCCCGACTTAGGACATTTCATTAAATAACCAATAAAACCGGGAAATCCCGAATTAGTAATCGTATTATTTGATTTTTGCCGTTTGGCGCGGCCGCGGTATATGACAAATAGAGGTGGCTGGGGTAAAACGGCAGATTAATGACACGGAGAGCGTGATAAACTACTTCAGGGTACATCAACCCCATGAAAGTAGGTTAAACTAGGGTCATGGTTTCCCCTGTTCCCCCAAGTCAATACTCACGCCTCCTACCTTTTTTCCCGGACATTCCGGAAAATGTGCATATCCGCTACTTTCTAACCAAAGAACAGGAACAAAGGCTACTCTACGTCAGCGGCAATTTTGGTAATTATGAATCTCCAGGCAAAAAACCTCATTCCTGTCTGGAGTACCGACAAAAACAACCTAGCATCACTAAAGGTTGCCCAAAAAATCGGGTTTACCCAAATATCTATAAAAACCTACATTTGCACACAAAATGATAAACTTCTCCAAGGGATACATGAACCATAACTACAAAAACACTCTTATCCTCATCGCTGCCCTCTCCGCGGCTGTGGCGGTTATTGTGGTTTTGCGTTTCTTTCTGCTTCAAAGTCCCAGATAAGTTTGGTCAGCTCCGGCACCAGTTTTTTGGCCCTATCTATGTCTACTCCCTCATTCATAATCACTAATATAAACGGTTTTTCGGCCATCACGATTCCCGCGTCTGACCAAATATCCAAATCCGTCCCCACTTTATGAATCACCCGCGTACCGTCCGGCACTCCGGCGGGAATCCTCTCCTCGTAAATACTGCCCTGCAGCAAATCCAGTGTCTGTTGATTTTTCTCTTCATATATTTTCTGCCACATCGCCGCCACGTCTTCTGCGGTCGTCGTATTTTCGCCAAAATCGGTATTTTTCATTCCCAACCTCTCTATCTCTATCTCCATTTCCCTTCTCCCCACCATATTTGCCAGGACATAGGCAGCCGTATTATCGGAGTTCTTAGCCATATACGTCACCAGCTGCTTTACCGTCAATTTTGCTCCAGCATTCATAAATTCAATCGGCCCCGAACCGCTCTGCTTATCTGCGTCTTTCAACGCGTAAGTATCTTCTAATTTCAAATCTCCAATTTCTAATTTCCGGAACACTGCCGCCAAAATCGGCACTTTCATGATCGACGCCGCCGGCAACACCTTACTATCCCCCACTCCGTATCCTTTTTTCTCATCCAACCTGTACACCGCCACCGCCCAATTGCCCTGGGCGGAATTTAACCGGCTGCGGATTTGCGCCACCGGTTCTCCCGCTATTTCTTTTCTCTCTATCTGATAACTGATTTTAAGAGGTTCCAACTCCGGTTTCTGCTCCCTCCACCATAGCCAGCCGCTAATAATTCCCGTCACCACAAACACCCAGCCGATCAATTTTCTGTTCACCGGCATCCGCTTCAAATTTACCTGCCGCACCAAATTGGCCATTTTGCTACTTTACTAGATTGGGAGGTGTTCTTCCAGACAAACCTTCCACCAGATTTGCTACTGCCGCTGTTCCCATGGCCTTCCTGGCCTCAAATGTGGCCGAGGCAATATGTGGCGTCAAAATTACATTCTCCATTTCCAGAAGTTCCGGCCGGGGATTAGGTTCATTCTCCCACACGTCTAAAGCCGCTCCGGCGATTCTTCCGGTTTTTAAGGCGTACACCAGCGCCATTTCATCGACCACCGGCCCCCGGGCCGTGTTTACCAAATACGATCCCTGTTTCATTTGCATAAAAGTCTGCTCATTCATTAAATGTGTAGTTTCAGAAGTAAGTGGTACATGCAAGCTTATATAATCAGATTGCCCCAGCACCTCTTCCAATTTTGTCCCCGAGCTGCGGCTATGCGTCAGCACTTTCATCCCAAAAGCCTCGGCTCTTGCTGTCACCAAACTCCCAATTCTCCCCATCCCGATCACCCCCAAAGTTTTACCTTTCAGCAGTTGCCCCAAGAATACGTCCGGTTCCCAGCCTTTATATGCCGCGTTTTTAGCAAAATCCGCCGCCGGCAATAATTGATTAGACAAAGCCAGCATCAGTGTCCAGGTAAATTCCGCCACACTTTCATTTACCTCATCGCAAGGCGTATTTGTCACCAAAATATTTCGGGCCTTGCTGGCTTCAACATCCACGTTATCAAATCCCACCGCGTAATTGGCAATTATTTTTAGCCTCTTGTTCTTATCCGCCGCCAGCACTTCTGCGTCAATCTTATCCGTCAACAAACATAATAATCCGTCATACCCCTTCTCCAATTCCGGTTTCAAATCTCCCCCCACGGTCAATTCATATCCCGCCTCTAGAAGCGGCTTCTTAATCTCTTCCCAAAAGGGAATTTTTTTGGTTACGAATATCTTCGCCATACTCTCAATCTACCACAGTTGACAACGCATCAAAAGAGTCTAAAATCACTTCATGAAAGAGTTATCTCCATTGGCTGAAAGAACAGCGTCGATTATCGATAAAGATCGGGATGACGAATTATATTCAGCCGAATCGGCTTTTTACAAAGGATCACCAAACAAGCTACCGTTTAGACAGAGATTGAACGCGGCACAACGAAGGTTCGCCGCAACAAAAGCTCGTGAGGATAAATGGAGACGCCGAGCCATTATCATAGGCTAAAACTCTCTTGGAATTACTCCTATACTCTTTTCCTGCCACTCCTGCATTTTGTCAGCAGTCAAAAGTCCGGCTTGCGGGCCGATGTAACCCAAGACCGAGGCCGAATTGACCGTTCCCCATTTCAGACACTCGTCCAGGGGTTTGCCTTGCATATACGCCCCCAAAAAACCCGACCCAAAAGCGTCCCCCGCCCCCGTCCGCTCCACCACCGGCGCCTCTACAATCGGCATATGCCAGAATTTACCACCGTCGTAGGCATACGTCCCCGCCGGCCCATCGGTAATCACCACCACCTTCGGCCCCATTTTTTGCAATCCCACCAATAAGGCCTTTATATCGGTCACTTCCAGTCCCAAAAGTTTGGCGGCTTCCTCGCGGTTTACAAACAGCACTTGGGTATTCCGGTAAGCAAACATCAACTTTTCCACCCCCGCCTTTATCTGTCTGGATCCGGGATTAAAAGCGATCTTTGTTCCGTGACTGACTGCCCAATCCACCGCTTGCCGGTAAAATTGCTCAAAATCCTCTCCCGCCGTGGTCAGATACATCCAATCAGATCTCACGTCCTCCCCAACTTTAAACCCACCTGCCGCCACTGGATAATATGACAAAATCGTCCGCTCTTCCTGATAATTAATGACTACCCCAAATCCGCTCTTTCCCGGCACAATATTTATAAACTGGGTGTCGATCCCCTCTTTTTGCAGTTCCTTAATCGCCCGCTCGTCCGTCCAGCTATCTCCCATGCTCCCCATCATGGCCACTCTATATCCCAAGCGGGTCAACCCCACCGCATTATTTCCGGTATTCCCGCCAATGGCAAACTCAATTCCCCTGACCCCGATTTTCTCTCCAAATCCCAGCTCAATCACGCACCGCTTGCGGTCAATACTGCACACTTCCTCCACATCCACATCCGGCAACTTCACAAACACATCCATCCTCGCCGGACCCAAACTCAACATATCATATTTCATAATTTTAAAATTTGAATTTGATTAAAAATTAAAAATTAAAAATTAAAAATTTTCCGGGCAATTTTCTTAGACAATCCCACCGGGTCATCACTTTGCCAGATATTTCTCCCTATGGCCATCCCCGCCGCTCCGGCGCTCATTATCTGCTCAATCTCCTCAATTAACTTCATCTCTTCTATCTTGGTTCCCCCTTGGGCCACAACTTTCGTCTTCCCCGCGCTTTTGACTACCCACTCAAAGCTCTCCGCATCTCCCGTATACGGCAGTTTTACCACATCCGCCCCCAGCTCCAATCCCAACCTGGCCGCATATGCCACCGTGTCCCGATCCGTTTCCTTGCCTTCTACATGTTTACCCCGCGGGTACATCCAAGCCACCACCGGCAGATCTTTCGCGTGGGCTTCGCCCGCAATCTGCGCCAACTCCTTCATCATCTCTTCTTCATGTTCGCTCCCCACATACACCGTATACCCCACCGCGGCCGCTCCCAACTCAATGGCCCGCTCCACACTGGTCAGTTGTAAACTCACCGGTTCCTCCCCCTTATGAAACCCCGTCTTGCCGTTTAATTTTAAAATCAACGGCGGCAAATCTGGCGTATAATACTTTTCAGCTATTCCCGCCCCAAAAACAATTCCCGTAAACACACTTGCTTCCCTGGCAATTTTGCAAATATACTCCGGATCCACATTTTCATCGTTAAAATCGGTTGGCCCATGTTCCATCCCCTGGTCATACGCCAGCAGCATTATTTTCCCGTCCCTGGAAATCTTGCCTATATCAACCATGGTTCCAGTCTAACCTAATTTCGGTTTTCGGACAATCGGTTATCAGAAACCGGTTCGCCGGCAATCCGGTTAACCGGGATCCGACTTCCGACCTTCCGACAACCGATCATTCGTTCCCCAACAGGAAATACAGAGCAGTCACCACTGATAGCACCCCAACTGCCATCTGCACACTCACTCCATACAAGGACCATCCCAAAAGTGGAGCCATCTGCACCGGTAGCATGTGAGCCAATCCTCCTACCAACAACAGCCCCCATCCCGCCGTCACCCATTTACCTTCATTTGTAGTTTTCTTCACCGCCATCTAAATCACCCTCTTTCGCGATATTACCTTTTTAACTGCTTCTTTTATTTTAACCACACTCATGCCATATTTTTCCAGTAGTTCTTCCGGCTGGCCGGATTCGCCGAAAGTATCCTGCATCCCAATCATTTCCATAGGCACCGGGTAATTTTTAACCAGTATCTCCGCCACCGCCGATCCCATCCCCCCCATTACCTGATGTTCCTCCACTGTCACCACCGCCCTACAATCCCGGGCGACTCTCATGATCGTTGCCACATCCATGGGTTTAATGCTGTGGTTATTTACCACCGTCACCCCTATCTCCTCTTTTTCCAATTCTCTGGCCGCCACCAGCGCCTGATAGACCAGCGGTCCGCATGCCACAATCGCCGCGCACAAGGTCTCTCCTTGTGCGTTTGCCTCCCACAGCACTTCCGCCCGGCCGATTTTAAACGGTGTTTCGGGAATGGTAATGACCGGTGTTTTCTCCCGGGTAAACCGGAAGTAAACCGGACCATTTGTTTCCGCCGCGGCCAACGTCGCCTTTTTCGTCTCCCAATAATCGCACGGTACTACTACTGTCATATTCGGCAGCACCCGGGTAATGGCAATATCCTCCAATGCCTGGTGCGTCGCTCCGTCCGGCCCCACCGATACCCCGGTATGCGCTCCCGCTATCTTTACATTAAGGCCTGAATAAGCCACGGACACCCGTAATTGATCCCAATTTCTACCCGGAGAGAATACTGCATACGACGACACAAAAGGAATCTTTCCGGCGGCCGCCAACCCCGCCGCGATGCCCATCATATTCTGCTCCGCCACTCCGCACTCAATAAATCTCTCGGGAAACTTTTTAGCAAATTCTTCCACTCGCGTGCTCTCTTTCAAATCCCCTGTCAAAACCACTATCTCCTGACTCCCGGCTCCTAACTCCACCAACCCCTCCCCATACCCATCCCTGGTCGGCACCATCTCCACGTCTTTATCAAATAATTTTGGGTTTAAAGATTTTGTCATATTTTTATACCTCTCCCCTGCCCCTCTCCTATAATAGGAGAGGGGAATTAAAGGGGTGAGGTATGGGGGCGTTACTGGTGTTCTGATTGGATTTTTCCTCCCAAAGTTCTTAATTGATGTAACGCGTTTTTAGCCTCATCCGCTTTCGGCGGTTTGCCATGCCATTCCGGTTTCCATTGCATAAAGTCCACCCCTTTCCCGGGAATCGTATGGGCGATAATCACCGTCGGGTTTTCGAAAACAGTTTTAGCTTTTTCGATGGCCGCGATTATTTCGGCCATATTATGTCCGTTTATCTCAATCACCGACCAATTAAACGCCGTCCATTTATCTACCAGGTTTTCCAGGGGCATCACGTCTTCTGTAAACCCGTCAATTTGGATATTGTTCCTGTCCACAATCGCCGTCAGGTTATGCAGGTTGTTCTTCCCGGCAAACATAATGGCCTCCCACGTCTGCCCTTCATCCAGCTCCCCGTCGCTCATCATAGCGTATACTCGCCAATCTTGGCCATCCATTTTGGCCGCCATGGCCTGGCCAATTGCCTGCGACAGTCCTTGTCCCAGCGGCCCCCCGGTGTTTTCCACTCCCGGCAGTTCTCTATAATGTGGATGTCCCTGCAGCCCACTCCCCAATTTTCTTAAGGTCAGAAGTAAGTCGTAAGGGAAAAATCCCGCGTGAGCCAAGGTCGCATACCACACCGGGCAAATATGGCCATTACTTAAAATCACTCTGTCTCTATCTTTTTTCCAGGGATCCTTAGAATCATAATTTAACACTCCCCCGAAATACAAGGCCGTAAACACATCCGCCATCCCCAACGGCCCAGCAGAATGTCCCGATCCCGCCTCCAGCAGCATCTTAATAATATCCTGCCGGATCTCATTGGCTTTTAAATCTAGATTCATACCTGGAAAGGCTTTTCTGCCGGATCAAACACCCGTGGTTCATGCTCCAGCATATACTCAAATATCTCCAATGTTTTAATTACTTCTTCCGGCGTCTCCACCACCCGATATACCTGAAATTCCTCGGGCCGCATCCGCATGTTGGCCAAAAAGGTAGCCATGATATTTTCCCAAAATTTGCCATACAGAATCAGTGGTTTGTGATGCCCGAAATACAGCCGGGCCAACCCCCACGCCATGCCAAACTCCGAAATTGTCCCTGTTCCTCCTTTAAAAATTACATACGCCTGACTCACTTCCAGAAGTTTTAAAGTTCTTTCCAGATAATTATTTGCCTTTATCTCTTCATCAATGGGGTTATTTTTATCCTTTCCTTCAAAATTGGCCACGTCTTTGGGATAAAAAGTCACTCCCACTACATGTCCCCCTCCGGCCTTCGCCCCCTCTGATGTGGCCCGCATTACACCCGGACCTCCCCCATTGGCCACTATATATCCGGCTTTCGCCAATGCCACCCCCACGTTATATGCTTCTTTAAACAGCGGATCTTCCGGACTGGCGTCCGCAAACCCCAGGCACGCCACCGTTTTTATTTTTTTCGTTGTTCCGTCGGGCATTAATTCCATTCTAACACCCGTCTTGCTCCCACCGCCACCTCATCTACTCCCAAATTTTGCAACATCGGCAAATGCTGTTTCTCGACTCCCCCATCCACACAAATTTTGAGCTTTAAATTTCTCAAATCTCTTAAGTTACTTAAGTGACTTATTTTTTGAAGGATCTTAAGATCCAGTTCTTGCCCTCCAAACCCCGGTTCAATTGACATCAGGTTTACCAATTTGAGCTTTGGTAAATATGGCTTAATCGACTCAATTGGCGAATGAATGTCTAACGCCAGACAATCAAAATCTTCGGGTCTGGCTACACTTTCCATTTGAACTATAATCCGGTCAAATTTGGCCAAACCTTTTAAATATTCTTGTAAGTTTTTCTCGACGACCATCAAATGCGCGTCAAACTTAAGCCCCTGCCCCCAACGTAGCTTCATGCGAAGTGGGGTTATACTCTTATTGGCCGCGTACTTCCCATCCACAAAATCAATCTGCACCCTCGTAAATTTCTTACTCCGCTTAATCCGCTCAATCAGCTCAATCAGCTCACTCTGCTTATCCGTTAATATCGCCGGAATTATCTCCATAACTTTGCGAATTCTTCTAACGCCTTTTTTTGCACTTCTTCCACTTCATTAATAGCCGCCGACCCAATCAGCAACTGGTCCGGCCCATTGCACAAATCCGAACCAATATAAATATTCTCCGTTATTTGGGAGTACTCCATTTCATGGCCGTCGTTTCTCCCCGCCATATTTATAGACTATACCATACTATCTATATACCTCATCATGGGGCCCAACATCAATAAACAATGCGATTTTTTTATCAACCCACATAAACTTCACTCTCTTTTTACGATTTATAGAAAAGGACAAAAAACTTTTCAGTTTTCCTGACAAAGCGTGGGTTTTTAGTCCTGGATCATTGGGGTTTTCACGAAACAGATCTGTGCGTACAGAGAGTTCTTTCTTCTCTTTGGCAGACAACCGCTTGGCCCGCTTGAGAAAATGCGACGATAGATTAATTTCCATACTCTCACAACAAATCGGACAGCTTCTGGCCCTTTTTCAATCTTATTGTTTTACTCAATCTATACTCTTCCAATGCTTCCTCACCAATCTTCAACAAATATTTCTCTTCCATTTCCCTTATTCTTTCTACCCCACTATTATAAGTAGCCGCATCCATAACCACCACATCGGGTTCGCCATTGTTTACCACGATCAAAGGCTCCCCAGTTTTCTTTATTCTGTCTACTAACACCCTATAACCTCTCTGTAAATCAGATACTGTGGCCATAAATGGGATCGTCGTCATCATATGAGCACAATACTACTATATATATAATTATATGTCAAGTTATCTGTCCAAATATAATCGTTTGCTCTACTAACCGGTTGGCATAGCCCCATTCATTGTCATACCAGGCCAGAACTTTGACCAAATCCCCATCGATCACTTGCGTAAACTCCGGATCGATAATGGCGCTATATGCACTGCCGATAATATCCGAGCTTACTAAATGCTCCGGCACCCCCGACATCCCCGAGACCCCCAAGATCCCTGAATATTTCGGGCTTTGGCTCGCCTCCACAAATACCTGGTTTACTTCCTCCCGTGTCACCGGTTTTTTGGTCACAAACACAAAGTCGGAAATTGATCCGGTCAACACCGGCACCCGCAAAGAAATCCCATCAAATAATCCCTTTAGTTCGGGAATAACTTCTGTGGTAGCAATGGCCGCTCCGGTGCTGGTAGGTACAATATTAGCCGCCGCTGCTCTACCTCGCCGCAAATCTTTATGCGATCCATCCTGCAATACCTGATCATCGGTATAAGCGTGCGCTGTAGTCATGACGGCTTTTTTAATTCCAAATTTAGCCTGCATCACGGCTGCCACCGGCGTCACGCAATTTGTGGTACAGGAAGCATTCGAAATCACAGTCGGACTAGCTCCTGACTCCTGACTACTAACTCCTAGCACGTAAGTGCCCACATTCCCGCCTTTAGAAGGAGCCGAAATAATCACTTTTTTAGCCCCGGCTTTGGCGTGTTTCAAGGCTCCCAGCTCATCCGTAAACTTGCCCGTGCACTCCATGACCACATCCACTCCATACTCAGTCCACGGCAGCAGCTCCGGGTCTTTCTGCGCCAGCACCGGAATCTTCAGTCCCATGCTTTCAACAATCAAATTATCTTGGTCACACGTTACGGGAATCTCGAACTTTCTATAAGTTGTGTCGTTCATCAACAAATGACACCAGCCGGCAGTATCCATGGAGCCACTGGTATTAATCGCCACCACCTCCATCTCATTATGATGCTTAAGCAGCCAAATCCTAAACGCCAATCTCCCAATCCTACCAAATCCATTAATCGCCACTTTGACCATATATTCTTATGATATCACCGCTTCTATCCCCACCAAAGTCCCGGTGGCCAGAAACTCCAGCATGGCGCCGCCACCCACACTTATCCAATCAAATTTCCCCAATAACCCAAATTTACCCAAGGCCGCTTCGGTATCCCCTCCCCCGGCGATTTTATACGCCTTGCTATTGGCAACTGCTGTAAAAACTTCTCTCGTGCCTTCTGGCGCTTCATCATATTTGCCCATCGGCCCGGCCAACACAACTACTTCAGCTTTAGAAATTAGAAATTTGAAATTTGAAATCTCTTCATCACTTATATCCAATCCATCAGGCCGCAATTTAGCTCCAGGTAATAACCCTCCCCGCAAAACGGTCCATCCCTTTTTCTCAAAATCATCAGCATATTTTTCTTTATCTCCTTTCGCCCCACCAATTACGATAACTCTCCCCTGCATCCCCTCTCTTAAATTAAGAGAGGGGAACGAGAGGTGAGTTATTTCCTCTTCAAATCTTAACCCCACACCCACTTCCTTCCCCTGTGATTTCATAAACCGGGGCAGGGCGTCAATTGAACAGTGTTTGCGGTGGCTGGTCGCAAACGCCTCATTTACGTATACATCCCACCCCTCGGCTAATTCTTCCGCCAAACTCCCGTCATCAGCTTCCTCCCGCGGATCAGCCCGCAAATCAGGCTCAAATTTTCCCTTGTGTCCGATCAGTTTTACCTCCTCCGCCCCATTTTTTTTCAAATATTCAACAATTTCTTTAGTCACTCTTTCCCGTTGCGAATCTTTTCCTGACCACTCCAAATCCGCCCGCACCAGCACTCTTTTCTTGACCAGAAACGCATCCCCTATTCCGGGCAGGTTAATCATAACCTAATTTAATCACACCTCACTTATTTTTGCTGTTGGTCAGCATAGCATAGGCTCCCCAAACACCGGCCGCTCCCACCAGGATATATATCCCTTTCTCGATTCCCGGCCAGCTGCCAAACACTATTGTAACCAAATTGTAGTTCAACAGGGCCACAAGTCCCCAATTGATTGCCCCTATTACCACCAGCCATTTGGATACTTTTTTCACTTCCTTCACTCTTCTCACCTCCCTCCTTCGAATCTTCTGATTTTTTCTATCCTGCGCAAATACCTATCCGTCTGCACAAACTCCGTCTCCAGAAAAGTCTCTACTAATTTTAAAGCTTTTTCTTCCTCCATATTATCAGAGGCAATAGCCAATACATTTATATTATCCTCTTTCCTGGCGGCGTGCACCTGGTCCGCCTCCCACCCCAGCCCGCACCTCACTCCGGCCACTTTATTGGCCGCCATATCCACTCCCACCCCACTGCCGCAAATCACAATTCCTCTATTTTGAGCGTTGTGCGTTGAGCTTTGAGGGCTGACGCGCTGTCCCACCGCTATTGCATAATCCACATAGTCATCACTCGGGTCGTGCTCATACGCCCCCACATCTTCAAATTCATACCCCCGTCCTGCCAGCCACTTGGCAATTTTAGCCTTTAATTCGAATCCCCGATGATCGGCTCCAATATAAATCATAATTAGTTAATGATAACAGATCCCCCTTTTTCAGCGAGAAACTGAGACAGCCATACTTCCCCAACCTATAAGATAATTCAGACCAAAAATAGCTCTATCAAATACCGTCTTGGGAACAAGCGCCCTTTCTTTCCCCATCCATGGATCTGAATAGGCTACCCAACCCCCTTCGTCCTGGCTATCAGGGTTAATAACTACAGTATGAGCTATATGTATTCCTCCCTGTAAAATCCCCCTGTCTACCAAAACCGCACAAATTCCCAACTTACCAGTCTTTATTTCTTCACCTGATATTAACCCGAATTCTGGTCGCACTCTCTCGAATCCTTGGGGGATTAGCGCCCGAATTTCTTCCAAATAGTCTGGGTGTTCTACATAAACCGTAAGTGGAATATCAGGAAAGACTTCGCTTACACCAAAAATTCAAGCTAAGGGAATATTTTCTTTGCATTTACCAAACTTGGCTCTATTAATTCGTTCCTCAACGTCGGCCGGGATGGGAGTTTCTGGCCTAGCTAACTTGATAGCCCAAGTTACACCCGCACCGACACAAGATTCAGCGTCCTTCATTGAAGGCAATTCTTTCCAAAGGTTTCCCGTTTCTATTAACTCTGCCATAATTCCACTAATAAATCATATTTCTAAGCTTACCTTTAATTTACCACCCATAGCGTCCGCCAGTCTTTGTAAAAAAGATAAAGTAGGTTTGGTTTGGGCATTTTCCACCCGGGAAATTACCGATTGCTTCGTCCTCATCTTCCTCGCCAGTTGCGCTTGTGTCATCTTCTTCTCAATTCTGGCCTTAATCAACGCCCGGGCCACTTCATATTCTAACCTGGTTTTCTCCCAAGCTTTTCTAAACTCCGGGTCTTTCTCCCACCTCTTTTTATATTTGTCCCAAGTCGTGGCCATAACTCATTAATATCACAATTTTGCTATATTGTCAACCTCGAGTTGTATTCCCCGTAATCTGACAACACATATGCGACAACAGGTTTAAACTGTTGTCATGAGAGTAAGACCAAAGCTAATAGTCAAATGTCTTCGGAAGAATAACTTTGAT
>LCKS01000007.1 GCA_001001555.1 Candidatus Amesbacteria bacterium GW2011_GWC2_45_19
TCAAAGTTATTCTTCCGAAGACATTTGACTATTAGCTTTGGTCTTACTCTCATGACAACAGTTTATATCTGTTGTCGCATATGTGTTGTCAGATTACGGTCGTATTTACCGGTCATTAAAAGTGTGGGAGAATTGAAGAGCAAACCGACCCAACAATCTGTACATGTACTAAATTCAATGGGGATTCAGCAGGATTTTTTGATAGCCAGAAGCGAACAGCCAATTGACCAGAAGAGAAGAGCCAGGTTAGCTCTGTTTTGTAACATGCAGGATGAAGATATAATTGCTAATCCTGATCTGGAAAATATATATGAAGTGCCTTTACACTTAGAAGCGCAAAAATTTTCTGATAAATTATTAAAGAAATTAGGTTTGCAGCCTCAGGGAGAAGATTTGCAAGAATGGGGAAGGTTTGTGAGAAGGTTGGGGAAAAGCCGGAAAGAGGTAAAAATTGCCATGGTGGGTAAATATTTTGCTACGGGAAATTATGTACTTAAAGACTCATATATTTGCGTCATCGAAGCCATTAAGCACGCATGTTCGTTTTTGGGAGTGACGCCTAATATGACGTGGATTAATGCAAATGATAAATTTGATTTAAGAGGATATGCCGGGATTGTAGTACCCCAGGGATGGGGAAAGAGGGGGATCGAGGGCAAGATTGCGGCAGTGAAATATGCCCGGGAGAAGAAAGTTCCATACCTGGGGTTGTGTTTTGGGATGCAGATGGCGGTAATTGAATTTGCCCGCGACGTGTGTCGATTGACAGGAGCCAATTCCACCGAGGTTGATCCGCAGACTAAATATCCGGTAATTGCCGTTATGCCGGAGCAAAAGAAATATTTAGAGGCGCATCAATATGGGGGAACGATACGGTTGGGGGCATGGCCGTGCAGGATAGTGGCGGGAACCAGACTAAGAAAGATTTATGGCGTAGAAAATATTTCAGAAAGACACCGGCACAGATATGAAGTGAATAATGGTTTTCGAGAACGTTTCGAGAAAAAAGGATTGATAATTTCCGGGACGAGTCCTGATGGCCGGCTGGTGGAGGCAATTGAGTTGCCAAAAGAAATACATCCGTTTTTTGTGGGCACGCAATTTCATCCGGAATACAAAAGCCGGCCGCTGTCTCCCCACCCTATTTTTGTGGAGTTTATAAGAGCATGTTTGCAGAAATCTACCAAATAGTTCAAGGGATCCCTGTTGGAAAAGTAGCTACTTACGGCCAAGTTACCATGATTTTGGGTACAAAAGACTCTCGGCGGGTGGGGCAGGCGTTGCACGCGAACAAAGACCGAAGAGTTCCTTGTCACAGGGTGGTATTTGCCGATGGCTCGTTGGCGCCGGGGTATGCCTTTGGTGGGGCAGGAGAGCAGAAGAAAAAGTTGCTGGCTGAAGGAGTGGAGTTTAGAGGAGAGAAAGTAGATTTGGGAAAGAATGGGTGGGTTGGGAAGTAGAAATTTATCAAAAAAACGCTATAGCGTGGAATTGATAAATTTAATCAGAAGGCAAAGGCAACGAATCATTTGTAGATTTCGCGGCGGTGGCCAAGAGTGAGGACGACGATAGTGTCCTCTTCAACGTCAAAAATTACCCGGTAATCGCCAATGCGGAAGCGGTATTGACCGGCATCGTTGTTGATCAGTCTTTCCGCGAATTCAAGGGGGGAGGGGGCGGAGATAAAAAAACCTAACTTGGCGATAATTTTGCGGCTGACTTCGGGAGAAAACTTTTTAAGCCTTTTTTGGGCTTTTTCCTCAAATACCAAGTTCATGTTTGACTTGGTCTAAAGTGAAATATTTTTTGGATTTTCTGGCGGCGGCGATACGTTTTAGGTAATTAGGAGAGGACAAGGCCTCCAGATCCTCGGTGAGACTCTCCCAGGAGGAGTTGGGAATGAGGACTCCCAGAGGCTGGTCATTTTTAAGAACGCGGTAAAATGTGCCGGATTTGCTGGCTTTTTGGAAGAGCTTGGTAAGACCGGCTTGAGCTTTTTGGATATTGGTAAAACGCTCGTCGTTTATAAGCTGTTGAATCATATTACATATTTATATAACGATTCTGTAATTTTGTCAAGGACCTCCAATTGGGATTGACAAGACCTTCAAGTCGTACTATTATTGGGAATATGATCCCAAGAATTGTACAACAAAACGTGATCAAGAGCCTGAATGAGTGGCGAAAAGTGGTGGTGGTGTTGGGCCCGCGCCAGTCGGGGAAGACGACTGTGCTTATGAACTTGCGGCAGATATTGGAAGCCGCGGGGAAAAGAGTGGTTTACTTGAATTGCGACTTGGCTGAGGATAGAACAGCTATCGATTCAACCACGAAGACAATTTTAGGCAAGACTTTGAAAGGGGTGGACTATTTGTTGGTAGATGAGGCCCAGAGGATGGTAAACCCGGGGTTGACGTTTAAAATAATTTACGATAATTTCACGGAAGTAAAAGTGGTGGCGACAGGTTCTTCCAGCTTTGAACTGAAGAATAGGCTGAGTGATGCCATGACGGGAAGATATATAGATTTTGTGTTGTATCCGCTGTCTTTGGTGGAAATTGCCAACTTTGAGAAACCATTAAGTGCGGATCTGTTGGTGAATGAAATTTTATTGTATGGAGAATACCCGGAGGTCTATTTACTGAAACAGCCGGAGTTAAAAAAGATACTTTTGGCTAAGATAGGGGAAAGCTATTTGTTTAAGGATATTTTGGCGTTTTCCCGGATAAGAAATTCTGAGGCAATTCAAAATTTGGCGCGAGCTTTGGCATACCGAGTGGGCAGCGAAATAAACGAAAATGAATTGGCCAGTCGAATAAAAATTGATAGGAAAACTCTGCTTTCGTATCTGGATATTTTAGAGAAGGCGTTTGTAGTTTACAGGCTGTATCCGTATTCGCAAAATCCGAGGAGAGAGATAGGCCGGAGATATAAAGTGTATTTTGTGGATTTAGGGATAAGAAACATGCTGGTGGGTGATTTTAATCCGATCGGATTTCGATCAGACGCCGGCAAGATATGGGAAAATTTTTTAGTAATCGAGAGAATTAAACGGAATGTGAATATGGGGAGTTTGGTGAAACCTTATTTTTGGCGCAGCTATAACGGATCCGAGGTGGATTATTTGGAATTGGGTGGGGGAAAAATGGAGGGATGGGAGATAAAATCGGGGGAACGGGGATCCTTGAGCCGGGGGGCGGGAGTATTTATGAAGATCTACAAAGCAGGAGTGAGTCTGGTGAATAAGGAGAACTTCCGGAAGTTTGTGGAATAGAGTATAATGAAGCATTCTCAAAGAAAGGTAGGACATGAGATTTGCCGAAAACTCAAAAACTCAAAAATACGTTCGCACAGCGAGCAAAAACTCAAAGTAAAACTCCCCAAACAATGGAGGAGTTGTTGGCACAGACAGGATATACCATCAAGACATTTAAGCGGGGAAATGTGGTGGAAGGAACGGTGACGGAAGTGGCTGGCAGAACCGTGTTTGTGGATGTAGGCGGCAAGATGGAGGCGGTGGTGGCGGAGGGAGAATATGAAACTTCTAAAGATTATTTACGGGCCCTGAAACCCGGAGAAAAGATTACCGGGGTAGTAGTCAGTCCCGAGTCGGACTCGGGGCAGATTATTTTGTCTTTGCGGCGGGCGGTAGAAGACAGCCGGTGGAAAGCCCTGGAAAAAGCCCATGAAGGGGGTGAAATATTGGAAGTAAAAGTTAAGGAAACGACCCGGGGAGGGTTGCTGGTGGAGGCGGACGGGGCGTATGGATTTATCCCGTCTTCGCAATTATCGCGGGAAGCGGGAGAAAAACAGACCCTGAAAGTAAAAGTAATTGAGATAAACCGGGGCGAGAACCGGCTGGTGATGAGCGAGAGGGCGGTGTCCGAAGCGGCAGAAATTGAGGCTAGAAAGAAGGCCTTGAGAGTGGTGAAGGGCGGGGAGGTATACGACGGGGTAGTGACGGGGCTGGTGCCGTTTGGGGCGTTTGTGGAGATCAAGATTAAAAAGGAGGTTTTGGAAGGATTGGTGCATATTAGTGAAATTTCTTGGGAAAAGGTGGATGAAGTGGGGAAGACGTTGAAAGAAGGAGACCAGGTGAAAGTAATGGTCATTGGGTTGGATGAGGAAAACGGCAAATTGGCTTTGTCTCTGAAACGGCTGCTGGGCGATCCGTGGCAGGTGATGGCGGCTAAATATCCGACGGATAGCAAACACAGAGGCCAGGTGACTAAAATTGCCCCGTATGGGGTGTTTGTGCATCTGGAAAAAGGAATCGAGGGACTGATCCATGCCTCTAAAATGCCGGCGGAGGCCACGTTTGTGGAGGGGCAGGAAGTAGAAGTGTTTGTGGAGAGTGTGGATATGGACAAAAGGAGATTGTCTTTGGGGGTGGTCTTGACAAAAAAGCCGGTAGGGTATAAATAGGGAGCATGAATAGACAAGAAATGATTAAGTGGGCGGAGGAGAATGAGTTTAGGGTGGCAACTTTTGAAAGCGGCCATCGAGGAAAGGAAGGCTTTGTTATAGAAGCTAAGTTGGATGGGGTGGTGCAGAGGGTGTTGCAAGCTGAGCCTGACCCAGAATCTTGGCTGAAGTATTGGAGGAGAACGCGTATCTTTGATAATGTACTAATGAGATGGCGAGGCATAGGAATGATTGTAGTAAGTGGATTTGAAGGTGGGCCGGGGTATGGTTTGTGCAAGGATTTTTGAGGAGAATAAGCGGGACGATTGTGATATAAACGGGGGGTGAGTAAGACGAAAAGCCAATTTGTGTGTCAGCAGTGCGGGTATAGTCAGAGTCAGTGGGCGGGGAGATGCCCTTCATGCGATGTCTGGAATTCGATGGTTGAGACTGTGTCGCAGCAATTTTCAAATTCCAAATCTCAATTTTCAAATAAATCACAAATTTTCAAGCTCCAGGATATTAAGATAGATGAAAAGAAGAGGATGAAGACGGGGGAGGCGGAGCTGGATAGCGTGTTGGGGGGAGGGTTGGTGGCCGGGATGGTGGTCTTGGTGGCCGGAGAGCCGGGGATTGGGAAAAGCACTCTTTTGACCCAAGTGGCATTAAATGTAGAGGGTCCGGTCTTATATGTGTGCGGGGAAGAGTCCGCTTCTCAAGTAGCTTTGCGGGTGAGGCGGATGAGCAGAAAAGGGGATTTGGGGCTTTTGGAAAGCAATGATGTGGACGAGGTGATGGCCAAGATAGAAGAGACGAAACCGAAATTGGTGATTATTGATTCGATTCAGACGCTGACCACCCAGGATTTGCTGGGGGTGGCCGGGAGCGTGGGACAAGTGCGCGAAGCTACGCAGCGCCTAGCTCTCAGCGCTAAGCGCTCAGGGATACCGATATTTATAGTGGGGCATGTGACCAAGGAGGGGACGATCGCCGGGCCGGCGGTATTGATGCATATTGTAGATACGGTATTATGGTTTGAGGGGGAGCGGAGCCAGGCCTTGCGGCTGATCCGGGCAGTCAAAAACCGGTTTGGGCCCACCGATGAAGTGGGAGTGTTTGAGATGACGGAAACGGGGCTAGCGGGAGTAGACAATCCCTCAAAACTGCTGCTGGCTGAACGGGTAAAGAACGTACCCGGAAGTGTGATTGGAGTAGTGTTGGAAGGAACGCGGCCGTTGCTGGTGGAAATTCAGGCTTTAACCACCCCTTCCCAGCTGGCTATTCCCCGGCGGGTGGCTACAGGCATCGATTTTGCTAGATTACAGATGCTAGTGGCGGTCTTGTCCCGCAGAGCGGGACTGAACTTGGGAGATATGGATATCTTTGTAAATGTGACCGGAGGCATCCGCCTGGCCGACCGGGGGATAGATTTGGCTATTTGTCTGGCCATTGCCTCGAGCTTTCTAAACAAGACGGTAGCGGCTGATATTGCGGCGGTGGGGGAGGTGGGACTGTTGGGAGAAGTGCGCAAGGTGGGGGGATTGGATAAGAGAATTAAAGAAGCCAAAAAGTTGGGATATAGGGTGGCCTCGGCAGAGTCGGGAAAAAGTGTATCGGCGGCGATTAAGAAGTTACTTGAATGATTTTTACCTCACCCTTAATCCCTCTCCTACCTTAGGAGAGGGACATTATTTCTTTTATTACCGTATCTAAATCATGAAATATTCGTTGTGCTGAAAATCTTAGTACGATAATATCCAGCGCGTTCATATATCTATCACGATATTGATCATATTCTAGAGATTTAGCATGCTGTCTGCCGTCAATTTCTATATTTATCCGTTTTTCCGGGCAGAAAAAATCTAGAACATACGATTGGATACTATATTGTCTACGGAATTTAAAACCAAGTTTGTTGTTTTTGATTTGGTTCCACAATATATCTTCTGGTTTGGACGATTGAGCTCGTAATTGTCTCCGACGATCAACCATCAAGGGACTGTTATAAGGAAACTTCATAAGGATATTTTACCCCTCTCCTAAGGTAGGAGAGGGGAACGAAAGGGGTGAGGTACTTAATTCACCGGTTATCCACAATAGTTGTCAAAAGTATCTTTCGAGGCTAAATATTATATTACAGGATACAGATTTTAGAGAGGGGGAAAACTATGGGTTGCAAGACTTGACAAGAAGTGGTATAAGTAAAGCATGTTCAGAAAACTCATTAATTTATTGAGGCAGAAACGGCAGAGTAATTTTCGGGAGCAGCTGCAAAAGATGGTGAGTTTGAATCAAGGCATTATTTCCATGAGCTTAGGCCGTTAGGCCACAAAAAAGAGCATCGCCATCGCTGGATTTTGAGGACCACGAGTAGCAATGCTCTTTAGTCGATCCACCCGCCCGGACAGAAAGGGCGAATTTCACTTGAGTACAGGTTCTAGCACTTTTAGCAAAAGTTGTCAAGGAAAAATTTTCTGTGTTGTTAGTACGGAGGATGTTAGGTAGGGCAGGCCTAGTATCCTCCATATTGACAACATGGGCGGGGCAGTTATAATACTTTTAGATTCCCCTGGAGCTGGATTTATACAAACTTCATGACTGACGGACAACCCACAGTGAGGCCAGGTGTACGCTCGATGATGCGGCCGGGAGTGGTGCGCGTGCTAGGACAAATGGGGCCAAGGTTCGTACGGAGCCCCTCCTTCGTCCCGCGGGGCGGGACTTCGGCGGGTGAAAGAGTTATTCCAGACGCTAATTTACCGACAGAATATGTGGAGGGTTTTCTGGATATCACGCCGGACGGGCATGGATATTTGCGCCCTAAAATGATCCCGTCTTCCAAGGACGTGTATATTTCTTCTTCCCAAGTGAGGAGATTTAATTTGCGCCCCGGCGATATGGTGGGAGGGCAGGCCAGGGAGCCTAAAGAAAGCGAAAGATATTGGGGACTTCTGAAGGTGGAAAAAGTCAACGGGGACACTCCGGAAAAAGCCGGGGAGCGGCCGCATTTTGATGAAATGACGGCGGTTTTTCCGGACGAGCAGATAATTTTGGAAACGGAAACCGAGCCGCTGTCGACGCGGATTATTGATTTGATCGCGCCGGTGGGAAAGGGCCAGCGGGGTTTGATTGTAGCTCAACCTAAGGCGGGGAAAACGTGGCTGCTGCGGGATATGGCCCAGGCGTTGAGTAAAAATTATCCGCAGATGCACGTGATGGCGGTTCTGATTGGCGAGCGGCCGGAGGAGGTGACGGAAGTGACCAGAAACCTAAAAGGGGACGTGGCGGCTTCTCATTTTGACGAGCCGCCGCTGGAGCAGGTGAGAATTGCGGAGCTGGCGCTGGAGAGGGCCAAGAGATTGGTGGAGTCGGGCCGGGACGTGTTTGTGCTTTTAGATTCTATTACCCGGCTGGCCCGGGCCTACAACCTGATCGGGGGCAATTCGGGACGGATGCTGTCCGGCGGATTTTCGGCCGAAGCCATATATCCGGCCAAAAAAGCTTTTGGAGCGGCCAGGAAATTAGAAGAAGGCGGATCTTTGACGATTGTGGGGACGTGTCTGGTAGATACGGGGTCGCGGATGGACGATTTGATTTACGAAGAATTCAAGGGCACGGGAAACATGGAACTGCATTTGGACCGGCGGCTGGCGGATAGGCGGATTTACCCGGCCTTTAACCTGCTGGTGTCGGGGACCCGGGGAGAGGAAAAATTGCTGGGGAAGAGACTGGAAAAAGTCATGCAATTGCGGCGGATGCTGGATTTGCTGGGCGAGGATGAAAGGACAGAACTTTTAATCGGAAAAATGAAAAAGACCAAAAACAACGACGAATTTCTGGATAGTTTGACGAAAGCCGGGTAAACGCACAAGGTCTCTCCTCGTGCGTTTTTATTTTTTTTGCGCGGTCGCGTAGAAAAATAAAATGGCCCCTTGACCTTATAGAGTAATTAATTATAACTTAGGTTGTTATTTTGGTATGCTTGCGGCATGAGATTGATTTTATTGGGCGGGATGAGCTGGAAAAATAAGGAGTGGATTGAGGAGGTGAGAGATGAATTGAAGGCTGATTTTGGGACGGAAATTTTGTATTATGACTATTGGGAAAGTGGATCTGAAAGTATGAATTTTGCAGCAGAGGGACAGAAGTTGGAGAAAATGTGCCAGGGTGAATGTGTGGTGTTGGCCAAGTCGGCCGGCAGTTGGCTGACGCTGAAGTTAGCGACGGAGGGAAGGATAAAGCCTGTCAAAATTATTCTGGTGGGGCCGGCGTGGGATTGGGCCAGAAATAATGACTTTGATCCGGTGGCGTTAGCTAAGAAAGTAACCCTGCCGGCACTAGTGATTGATAAAACCCGTGATCCGTCTTTGGCCTTTGCGGATTTGCAAAAACAGGCGGGGGATTTGCCTAACTTTAAGTTGGTAGAAGTGCCAGGCAATACGCATCACTATGAGGATGTGGCGGGGCTGGGAAGGTTGGTAAGAGAATTCCTCAAATAGTTTTCTTACAGATTTTGACGGTCGTGGGGATTTGTAAGAAGGGCCTGGGAGACCTGATATAATGATATAATTCAGGGATGGATTGGGGAGAGAAAGTTAGGGAAAATTTACAGAAGAGAAGGGCAGTTTTAGAGAGGGCGCTCGTTGAGGCGAAACAGGCGCAAAAAGACGCGCCAAGTGCGATGGAGTCGGCCTCGAATACAACCAGATCAGAGATGGAAAAACTGGTGACGGCGCTGGAGGTGAGTGAAACTACGCCGTTAGGGCAGAAACTACGTCTTCAAGATGCCAGGAGCGGGAGCCTTTGATCAGGAGACAGTAGTTGGGAGTTAGGAATTTGCGGATGGCGGGAATTAATGTTTCTCTGGATTTGAAGTGCTGGCCGAGGTTGGCGGTGGCGGGGCCGAGGGTTAAAAAGTTTTTGATGCCTTTTTGGGCAACGTATTTGTCAATAGCGGCGTGAGCGGATTTTTCATAAGAGCCGAGCTCGTTCATTTGGGCGAAAACAAAGACGGGAGTTTGATTTTTCTTTTTGGCTAGATCAACCAGATAGTCGACGGCGAATTTGGTGGCGGTAGGATTGGCGTTGTACGAGTCGTCTATGATGATGGCGCCGGAAGGATGGTTAATTATTTGCAAGCGGTGAGGGGGAGGAGTAAAACTGGAAAGATCGGGTTTTATCTCCAGGATTTTAGCAACTTGTCTGGCAATTGAGAGGGCATTTTTGGGGCCGGGTTTGTGGGAGGAAAAATTGACAACGTGTTTAGCATATTTAGTGATTTTTAACTTTTCGGATTTGATGGTTTTGAGGTCTTTGAGAAATTCGGTATGGGCCAGACCAAAGCCGGTAATAACGGCAATGTCTACCGGGGCCAGCCAAAGGTAAAAATCCATTTCACCTAAGTGCTCGATACCCATTTCCAAAATCAGGTATTTGGTCCAAGGAGGAGTGGATAAAATAGTGGCAGGAATATTGTAGATAGGGTCGATGTTGGCGGCAGAAGCAACGGAAGATGGGAGAATGGATTTGAGAGCTTCTTTAGTGGTAGTTTTGCCATAACTACCGGTAATGCCGATGACGATAGTGCCATTTAAAGTAAGAAATTTAAGGTAGAATTTTGCAAGATGACGCTTGATGGGGTGGATTAGTAAATCTAAGAATGGATTTTTGCGGGTGGATTGAAAAGGGATTGGACCGGTCCAGAAACGAAGAATCGGAGAGATCATGGTGCGGTTATTATATAATACCCAGACATGGGAAAGATCAAAGTAGGAATAGTTTTTGGGGGGAAGAGTGGCGAAGAGATTTTTGGGATGGGAGATTGAGCCGAAACTGGTAAAATTGGGGTAATGGATTGGAAAGACAAAAAAGTGGCGATTTTGGGATGGGGGGTGGATACCCAGGATGTGGAGCCGTGGTTGAGGAAGCAGGGGGCGAAGATAACGGTCTTGGACGAAAAACCCTTCGGCACGGCTCAGGGTAAACCGTTTGGGGATTTGACTAAATATGATATTTTAGTTAGAAGTCCGGGAGTGTATAGATATAGGCCGGAGTTTGAAGGCCGAGAGGTAACTTCGAAAACCAAAATATTTTTTGATGTGTGTCCGGGAAAGATCATTGGAGTGACGGGGACCAAGGGCAAGGGGACGACCGCGACGCTGATTTATGAAATATTGAAAGCAGCTGGCAAGAAAGTGTTTTTTGGGGGGAATATTGGCAAGGGAATATTTGAGCACCTAGATGAGATGGACAAAGACTCTCTAGTTGTTTTGGAGCTGTCCAGTTTTCAACTTATCGACCTACATAAAAGCCCGCACGTGGCTGTAATGCTGATGATGACTTCGGAGCATCAAGATTGGCACAAGAGCCCAGATGAGTATGTTGAAGCTAAATCAAAAATCACTCAATTTCAAATGCCAAATGATTTTGTAGTTTATAACCAGGATTATCCGAATTCCGTAAAAATTGGGATGCAGGGAAAAGGGCAAAAAATTGCGGTTTCCGGGAACGATTGGAAGGGGGAAATGAGACTGCGGGGAGGGCATAACCGGGAGAATGTGGCCGCTGCGGCGGCTGTGGCGAAGATATTCGGTATTCAGTATTCGGTGTTCGGTGAAGTGATTAAGAATTTTAAGGGGCTGGAACACCGGCTGGAAGAAGCGGCGACGGTAGATGGGGTGACATATTTTGACGACTCGTTTTCCACGACGCCGGAGACGACCATTGCGGCAATTAAGGCGTTTACGGAGCCGTTAATTTTGATTGCCGGAGGGAGTGAGAAGGGGAGTGATTTTACTGAATTGGGAAAAGTAATTTCGGAGGCTAAAAATATCAAAGCGGTGATATTGATTGGGCTGATGGCAGAAAGAATTAAGGAGAAGATAAGTAACGAAGAGATTAAGATACTAAGGGGAGCGAAAAATATGGCGGAGATTTTAGAGCAAGTAAAATCAGTAGCTGAATCAGGAGATGTAGTAGTGCTGTCGCCGGCGGCAGCGTCCTTTGATATGTTTGCAAATTACAAAGACCGGGGAGATCAGTTTAAAGAAGCGGTGAGAAAATTAGGGGCTTGACTTTGTATATATAATGTATATACAATACCGATATGGACACGGCAATAATTAATTTGAGAGTGGATCCTAGACTTAAAGCTAATGCGCAGGCAGTGGCAAAAAAGTTGGGATTTAACTTGAGTTCTATTTTGAAGGGTTATTTGAGAGAGCTGGCAAAGTTGGGAAGGGTGGATTTTGCTGTGGCAGAAGATCCTAGTCCTTGGTTGATTCGTCAGTTAAAGCAGGCAAGAAAAGAGATGTTGGAGGGAAAAGCAGTTAGTTTTAACGACGTAGAAAGTGCGATAAGATGGTTAAATGCAAGTGGAAGTAAAAGAGAAATTCGAAGCCAAATTGCGGCTATTTAGAGAGGATAGATACAGTCCGACTTTAAACAATCACTCCTTGGCAGGAGAATATGCGGGGTATAGAAGTATTAATGTGACAGGGGACTGGAGGGCAATATTTATGGAAGTTGGGGAGACGGTGTATTTTGTGGCATTAGGAACACACAGCCAGTTGTATAAGTGAGGATGCATTTTTACATCAACAGTAACGATCGTGGAGATCGATGTAAAAATAGATGATTAGTTCAAGAGATGGGCGATGCGGTTAATGAGGTAATTTCGTCGACTAATCCCTTGGTTTCTGAATTATAGACAATATCTCCTCTTTCTCCATATTTCTTAATTCTTAAAAATTCTGCCCATACCCTTTCCGTTCCTTCGCCGGACAAAAACCATTTTTCTCGGGATACGACACTTAGATTATTGGATAATTTCCTTGGAAAACTTTTTAAAAGTAACTTAGTCTTAGGCAAAAATTTGCGGAGGGATAGGTAACATCGACGACTTCCATGAGAGTGACATAGATAAAATATCTTTTTTACCTCACTTAGATATGGAAACTTATTGAGTGAGAGCCTGACGTTTTCTACGGTGTTGTTGGCAACAGATTCGGTTTCAAATATGACCAATGGGAAGTTTTTAGGATCGATTCTTTGTAATATTTCCTCTGACTCAGGTTTAGTGTAGCTAAGCAAGCTATGATCCGAGAATTGGGGAGTTCCTCCTGAAACGATGACTTTTTTTGAAGTATTTTTGATTAATAACTCTTTAGCCGCTTTTGCGGCAAGGTCAAATTGCATGACGCCAAATACAAAAATTAGATCAACTTTTTGTATTGGGGAGTCAGGAAGAAAACACAATTCATTTAAAAGATTTATGGTTTGCTGGCCCAATTTTGGGGGAGTGACTTGTTTTGATATCTCGCGGTTTTGTGTTTGCATATTTAGAGAGATTCGAGAATGAGGTGGGCTAATTTGGAGGAGTCGCCGGAGCCCATGACAAGAACGATAGCCGGAGATTGGATATTAGAAACTAGATACTGGGCGATGGCTGGAAATTCGGGAATATATAAAGAATTTTTTAAATAATTGGCAATATCTTGACCTGTGAAGTTGCCGGGGTCGGTTTCCCGGCTGGCAAAAATTTTAGAGATTATAACCTGGTGGGCTAGTGAGAAGGCTTGGGGATAATCGGGAAGGGTGGCTTTGGGGCGGCTGAAAGTATGGGGCTCTATAACGGCCCAGATTCTTGATTTTGGATACTTTTCTTTCACTGCTTGAAGGGTGGCGGCATACGAGGTGGGGTGGTTGGCGTAATCGTCATAGACGTAAATGCCGCGTTTTTCTCCTAGTAGTTCAAGTCTTCTACCTATTCCAGAGAAAGTGGCGAGAGTGGGGAGAGGATCAATTTTCAAATACTGGGCGAGTTTGATAATGGCGGCGGCGTTTTCCCGGTTGTGGGCGCCGGGGATTTGCAGTTTCAGATCTTTGGGGAAATCTGACAGGGAATAAGGGATTAATTTGAGCATTGTGCGTTGAGCGTTGAGGGCTGCAATTAGTTGCTGATTGCCGGGATCTGAAGAGTTGTAGATGAGGGTGCCGTTGGGGGGAAGGAGTTCTACAAATTGTTTGTAAGCATTGAGGATTTTGGCGAATGTTTTGAAATATTCCGGGTGGTCCATTTCGATCATGGTCAGGATAATAATTTGGGGATGGAAATTTAAGAAGTTGTGATAATACTCGTCGGCTTCGGAGACAAAGTATTTTCCTTGACCGACCCGGAAATTAGCGTTCCAGGCGGGGACTTTGGCTCCCAATTCAACGGTGGGGTCCAGGCCAGAGGCCTGTAAGAGCAGACCGGCGAGGGCAGTAGTGGTGGATTTGCCGTGGGCGCCGGCAATGCAGATGACTTGCTTTCCTTTATGCAAATATTTACCCATAAACTCTTGCCAAGTCATTAAAATTCCCCGATCTTTGGCGGTAGTGAGTTCTGGGTGGTGAGTAGACTGGAAAAAAACAGCCGGAGTAACAGCTAAGATATCGACGTCTTCTAAATGTGAGACGTCGTGGCCGCCGGTTTTCAGATCACAGCCGGAAACTACGAAGCCGGAGGCTTTGGCAATGGCGGCGGCGGCGGACATGCCTGACCCGCCGATGCCCATGAAGTGAATGTGCATGCTAGAATTATAGCGCGGTATGGAAGGGAGATACAAAAATTTCAAGCATTGGCTGGAAGCGGTGTGGGCGGTGATTATAAACGGATATCCGGCCAGGAAACTGAAAGTGATAGGGGTGACGGGAACAGATGGCAAAACTACAACGTGTCATTTGATTTATGAAATGTTGAAAGCCGCGGGGAAAAAAGTGGCCTTGGTGTCCACGGTAGCGGCGTATATCGGGGATGAGCAGATAGATACGGGGTTTCATGTCACCACTCCGGATGCCAAATTTTTGCAGCTTTTAATAAAAAGGATAGTAGAAACGGGGATGGAATATTTGGTGTTGGAGGTGACGTCGCACGGATTGGACCAGCACCGGGTGTTAGGGTGCAATTTTATGGTGGGTGTGGTAACCAACATTACGCATGAACATTTGGATTATCACGGAAGTTTTGCCAAATACAAAGCGACCAAAATGAAGCTGTTGCGGATGGCTAAGCACCCGATTTTTAGATATGCCAAGACCAGAATTAAAGTAACCAATCCGGCGCTGGCCGGGGAGTATAACAAATATAATATTGGGGCGGCCATCGCTGTCGCTAAAATTTTCAATTTACAATTTTCAATTATCAAAAAGACTATAGATAATTTTGCCGGAGTACCAGGCAGGATGGAGGAAATAAAACTGGGGCAGCCGTTTAGGGCAATTGTGGATTTTGCGCATACGCCAAACGCGTTGGAGCAAGTGTTGAAAACGCTTAGCGCTCAGCGCTCAGCCCACAAAAAATTGATACTTGCTTTCGGATGTGCGGGTTTACGTGACCACACTAAACGGCCGATGATGGGCAAAATCGCCAGAAAGCTGGCAGATGTGGTAATAGTGACAGCAGAGGACCCCAGGACGGAAAAACTGGATGATATTTATCGGCAAATCACCGCAGTGGGGGGTGAGGTATTTCGTGTTGACGATCGTCAGTTAGCTATTAACAAAGCTGTTTCTTTGGCCAAACCTGGAGATATTGTGGTAGTAACCGGTAAGGGGCATGAGAAGTCAATGTGTTTTGGCACCACCGAATATCCCTGGTCGGACAGGGAAGCGGTTATTAAAGCTATTGGAAAATATGCAAATTAAAGAGAATGTGCCGCTGGCCGGATATACGACCTTGGAGGTAGGAGGGCCGGCGGGATATTTGGTAGAAGCGAAGACTAGAGATGAGATATTAGAGATTAGAGATTGGGCTAAAAAAGAAGGAATCGAGTGGAAGATGATTGCCGGAGGGAGCAATCTGCTGGTGAGTGATGAAGGATATCCTGGACTAATAATAGTAAACAGAACTGCGGGGAGTGGAATGACGCTTGACGATTTGGTGGATCAAATGAATAGCCGGGGGCTGGTCGGTATGGAATGTCTGGCGGGAATTCCGGGAACGGTGGGAGGGGCAGTGTACGGCAACGCGGGAGCGTATGGGCAGACAATCTCTGACCATCTAAAAGGAGTGACGACGTTGACCGGATTTTGGCCAAGAGAAAAATGCGAATTTGGATATAGGGAGAGCATATTTAAGAAAAACAAAGAAATTATTTTGGAAGCGGAGTTTGATTTGCCAAAAGGGGACAGGGAAGCGCTGGTGGCCAAATCGGACCAGATTCGGGAATTGAGGAAAAAGAAATATCCGCCGGAAATGAAGTGCCCGGGCAGCTTCTTTATGAATTTGTGGTTTGACCGGTTGCCGGAAGAGTTGAAAAAACAGATTCCGGCGGAGAAAGTAAAGGGCGGAAAGATCGCGGCGGGGTACCTGTTGGAGCAGGTGGGGGCCAGAGGAAGAAAGTTGGCAGGGGCGGCCGTGGCGGATTATCACGGAAACTTAATTTATAACGCGGGAGGGGCCAAGGCGGCCGAGATTTGGGAATTGGCCAGGCAATTGCAGGAAGAAGTGCAGAAAAAATTCGGGGTGGTGTTGGTGCCGGAAGTGCAGCTACTCGGACAATTCTAGACGCTTGATATTGGCTCCCAGGGAGTTGAGACGACCGATAGGGTCTTCGTAACCTCTTTCGATGATTTCGACGTGGTCAATTTCGGATTGGCCATGGGCGCACAGAGCCGCGATGAGAAGGGACATGCCGGCCCGGATGTCCGGGGAGGGCAGGTGGCGGGCGAACAGGGGGGTGGGGCCGGAAACGATAATGCGGTGGGGATCGCAGAGAGTGATATTGGCCCCCATAAGAATCAGGCGGTCGGTGAAATACATCCGGGTTTCGTACATCCAGTCATGTAAAAGGACAGTGCCGTTGGTTTGGGTGGCCAGAGTAATCAGGGGGCTCATCAGGTCGGTGGGGAAGCCGGGCCAGGGGCGGGTCTGGAAGTGGTGTTTGACGCCGTGGCCCTCGCGGGCGAACTCTAATTTCGCAGGCAGGATAGCCAGAGTGTCGGATTTGGTCCAGCGGTACTTGATGCCGAAACGGGCCAGATAGAGGAGAATCATGCGCATGTCAGATTGCTTGAGGGGGGAGATGGTGATGGAGCCGTTGGTGGCGGCGGCGGCGATGGCAAAGGTGCCGGCGTCGATGTAATCGGGGCCGACGGAGTGGGTAACGCTTTTGAGTTTTTCGGATCCGGTAATGGTAATGGTGTTGGATCCCAAACCTTGGATTTTGGCCCCCATTTTAGTAAGCATTTGGCCCAAATCTACGACATGGGGTTCGCAGGCGGCGTTTTCAATGGTAGTTGTTTGCGGAAGGGCAGCGGCAAACATTAGGGCGTTTTCGGTAGCAGTAACGGAGGCTTCGTCCAGAAAAATATTTGCTTGCGGCTTGTTTGCCAGTTGACCCTTGATAACCAGAGGCGTGTTGGTGAATTTGGCGCCGAGAGTGGTTAAAACGTCGAAGTGGGTGCCCAGGCCGCGTTTGCCGATGGTGTCGCCCCCGGGAAAACCTAATTCCACTTTGGCGAAACGGGCCAGGAGGGGGGACAGCAGGACAATGGAGGCCCGGACTTTGGTGGCCAGCTGGGGGTCGACGCGGTGGAATTTGAGGCCGGTGGTGTCAATAGTCAGGGTGGATGTACCTCCGCCCGTGATTTTACACCCCAGAGTCTCGAGGATTTGGGCCATGACGGTCACATCGGCGATGTGGGGAACATTAGTCAGAGTGGTGGTGCCTTTGGCCAGGAGGGAGGCGGCCATCAGCTTGAGCACGGAATTTTTGTTACCGGAGATGGTGACGTGACCCGTGAGGGGAATTCCGCCTTGGACAACATATTGAGCCATCACCGGAATATTATATCATTTACTAAGGGATTTTTGTCTTCGGGTTAATCCGCTTTTTTCGCGGTCGCGAAAGAATGGGATTAACGCTTTTTGCAACTGGGGTTTTCATACAGTAAACTCGGGGGACGATGAAATGTCTTCGACAGTTGGGGAGTGATATCCGGGCATACGGGAAGCTGTGGTGGCGGTACACCTTCTGGCGGGGCTATAGAGTGTTTCGGGGCTTTGAGGGAGCCAAAGATGTGGTAGCTGGTGCTTTATACCGGCAGAGAGGGCGGTTTGCCCGGCCGTTTGTGCACATTGGCATGGCGGGATTGGTGGGCTTGGGCATAGTTCTGGCGCCGGTACTGGCCAGCTCGTTTCCGGGAATTGCGCCGGATCCATGGAGTAGTTCTTCACCGTCGGAAGTGGTGAGGTCGGTTACAGATAATGAAACGACGACGCAAAAGTCAGATAAAGTCAGAGACAAAATCGAGGAATATATAGTCCAGCCGGGAGATACGGTATCCGGAATCGCCGTAAAATTCGGGATTGATGCGGACACCATCAGGTGGGAGAACAATTTGGCGGATGTAAAAGATATCAAGCCGGGCCAGAAGCTGAAGATTCTGCCGGTGGCGGGAGTGTCGCACAAAGTCGTGCGGGGAGAAACAATTTACTCTATTGCCAAGAAATACCAGGCCGGGACCCAGGGGATTGTAGATTTTCCCTTCAATACTTTTGCCGATGATGAGACTTTTGCCCTGGCCGTAGGGCAAACCTTAATCGTGCCGGAGGGCAAGAGACCGAATGTAGTTCCTTGGTCGCCGACCCTGTATGTGGCTCAACGGACTCCCAATGCCGGAGCGGTATCGGCCACCGGGCAATTTATTTGGCCGTTAGGAGGAGTGATTACCCAGAGATTTGTGTGGTATCACAAGGGGATAGATATTGCTACAGCATTTGGAACGTCGGTGCTGGCAGCAGATTCCGGACAAGTGATAGCGGCCGGCTGGGATAATACCGGGTTTGGAAATCGGGTGATGATCGATCACGGGAATGGATATGTGACTTCATACGGCCATATGTCTAAAATTTATGTGACAGCAGGGCAAACGGTAAAAAGAGGGGACGTGGTCGGGGCGGAAGGATCGACGGGCAGGTCCACCGGACCGCATTTGGATTTTAGGATCAGAAAGTTTGGGGGGTGGGTCAACCCGTTGGATTATTTAAGATAAAAAGGTTAGTCCTTTAAGGAGTGTCCCTATTGCCTGGGGATGATATAATGTTTTTAGTGAACAGAGTCGAATTTAATTCCGGGCCAGCGGCCCGCTAGTCTTGCCCCGATGTGACATCGGGGCCTTTTTGTTGGAAGGGAGGTGAATAATGTGAGTTCCTTAATAGAAAGAGTCCAACTGACAATTAAGGATATTGGGGAACGGTTGTTTATAAGGTCCTTTGAGTCTAGACCAAAGAGGAGCCCCTCACTAAATTGCTCACTTAATAAAGGCAAGTGCAGAGGCACACACTATTTGAGAAATTGTTACTTGGAGGGAGAAGATAGGTTGAAGATAGAGAAAGATTTACTTGCTCCACGTAACTCTGTAACTCAGGTATCTGAAGGAGACGTTAGAGCAGTAGAAATTAGTGGAAGAGATGAATTTGTAGGCAGTAAGGCCAGGACGGGGTTAGAAAGGATGATAAATGAGGAGGGTTACCAAGTAACCAAATTGGTTAGAAAAGATGATGGTTCAAGTTATTTTTTGCAGCTTGAGAGGGGGTGACTGATAAAACATGTTAAAAATTGAAAAAGTAGAATTTGCCAAAACAGGATTAACCATGTCGAAAGAGGGACCACGGTTGCCTGAAGTGGAGAAATTGGGTTTTGAGGTAAGTTCCACCATAAAAGTAATTAATCCTCAAGACCGCTGGCTAAGAATGTCTTAGCCGCTTGGTATAAATGATGAAGTATTTCTTAAATGAAAGAGTTGTTCTCTTTCATCCGGTGTTGGATGAGGAGAATGGCTATTTGACTATCGTGCGCAGTCCAAAAAATGGAAGCTTTCATAGGGTAAATCAGGTGGGTTATTGGGCATTAGAATTTTTAGACAGGCATCCTAAAAGTAGCCTGGAACAAGTAGTTGAAAGCACGGCTCTCAAAATCAGTAGCACCTCGTGGCTAATAGAGAAAAGGGTGAAAAATTTTATAGCTAAAATGTTAAATGAGCAGGTAATTTTGGAAGATGAAACTGAATAAAAACTATTTTGAAGCACGAATCAATATTAATAATTTGAGAGGAGGATTGCTCTCCGAGATTATCTCCGAAGTCAAGATTCCAAATAGGAAACTTCCCAGGCCGTTTTTTGTCCAAGATGATCACAGTTTCTGCGTCGGATATTTTTTGTCTTACGACGCACATCTTGATGGAGATTTGATATTGTCTATTTGTAAAAGGGGAGATTGGAAGTTGTTGGCTAATTGGATTGCCGACTTGTTGGTTTTGTATGTTGACACTCGGGCTGGAGAAATAAAAGTTATGAATGGTCAAACGGGAAAGTTCCCCTGTTTCTTCTCTGTTGAGGAAGGATGGGTGACGATATCCACCAGTTTTTTTAATGTCCGCCGGCATCTACGGCGCTTGGATATAAATCTAGATGAAGTCGTCGACTCTATAGTCTGGAATCAGGCTAGTTTTACTAGCGAGAGCACGATATTTAAACAGATAAGGCGGCTTCCTCCGGCTGCCTTGCTCTCGATTGACCGCGATTTAAAAACTCAGATGAGTCCACTGATAAACAGGTTAGATATGCTGAAGGAGCGGGTTGAGCCTTTTCAGACCGCGGAGGAATTTACGTCCGCTCTATTAGATAGAGTTTTACAAGTGGTAAAAAGACATTCCCAAGCTGTGAACGGATCCAGAATAGCAGCTGAATTATCCTCGGGATTTGACAGCGGTCTGGTAGTTTACATGCTTAAAAATGTCAACGTCGGTCAATTTACGGCATATACCGACTACTCTCCATATATGACGGAGGATACTAATATTGATACAGTGAGGAAATTTTGCCAAAAACACGGTATTGTCGACCGTTTAAACGACATTTCTGAACTTTTTCCCTTTTCCGAAATTAAGAAACTAGAGGAGTCCAAAGGTGAGGATTATGTTACTGATCATGGTTTTGAGAATCATTGGTGGTTCCACAGGACTGTTTCTGGGGGTAGCGAAGTGGCCCTTTTTACCGGAGATGGCGGCGACGAAATGTACGGAATGTACGATGATACATGGATAAGATTTCCCATACAATTTAATTATCTTAGTACTGTGGGCTTGGAAAGCTGGAACATAGGAGAAATTCTAACCGATATGGGTAAAGATATCCTTTTCGGTAAGGGCCGATACAGCGCCAAGACATATTATCCATCACCATTCTCCTCGTCAGTGACGGCTCTTGGACAGTTGTACTTCCCAACTTTTTGGGAAACGGGTGTTTGGCCGCTTAGGCCGCTGGCCGACCCGAGAATTTCTGAAGTGATAAAACAGATTCCGAAATCACTGCGGGTACCAAACAAGAGACATGAAATATGGAGATTGAGACCGGACATTTTTATAAAAGAGCAATTTGTACCTAAGGCGGGACCAGACAGGTTTGGACGAAGGTTTATCGACGAGCGGCAAAAGTTAATTATTGAGGTGTTAAGTAATTCGGTGCTGGGTTCTTGGGGGCTGGTGAAAGCCAAAGACATACGAGATGATTTTGTGAAAGGGAAAGTTGACAAGTACAAGGCGGGTGGTCTGTCTGTGCTTATGCTGGGTTTATTGGTTCTTGAGCTGTATTTACAAAAGAATAATATAAAGTAAGGTGTTTGTGGACGCAGGTCTATAACTAGGTTCAAGAACGAAGTGCAACACTTTCTTTAACCTATAGTTTGCAGTTCTTGACGGGGGAGAGTATACCTAAAACAGGTAATCAAACCTGTCTGGATCTATCTAGACAATTTCAGTTAGTGGTAAATTTTCTATCATTTCCTCAACTGCGCCGTCTTCAACTTTTCTTGAATAGTAAATCTGTCCCATCTCCTGTTCTTTTTGAGTAAGAACAATCTTCCAGTTTTGCTTAATGTTAGCTTTGGTAATCGGCTGGCGAATCTCTTTTTGTTTCACAAGTCCAACTACCTCATCTAAATCAATCGGATATTTCTCAAGAATCAGGAACATGTCATAAAAATCACGGTAGCGAGCCCGGTCACTCATGGCTCTGATCTTTTCAGCACATATCTCTTTGATATCCATTACCGAAACGGTGAAATCGACTCCCCAAACATTATGATATTTGACCGTTTGTGACGGGAGAAGCACATTTTGCAAAAAGTCCACCTCCACTTTTAGAGAGTTTGGCTGAATCAAAGGTCCAACATACTGCAACCTCTCAATCTTCATTGTTGCTCCGGAAAGATAATCTTTTTTAATATTCAGATAATCAACATTCTCAAAAACCCTGTGTGTTTCCTCCAAAGAAACAGGGATTTGATTAGAAGAAAAATCCAGATCTTCAGAAAAGCGATATTGTTCCAGATAGCAATGATGCAGTGCGGTTCCTCCTTTAAAAATAAGCGTCTTACTCAGAGAAGACGAAGTAATAATCTGAAGGACAAGGGCCAAAAGATAGTCTTTTTCAGCAACGTGGAGCGGATACTTCAGACTCTTGCGATTGATAATTTCGAGTTGTTGACGGGTAATCACGGATTTTCCCCACTGGATTGATATTTACTAAAATACTCATCGTAGTAGAGCCGCCACTTGGCGTTAAACTTTTTGTCACCAGCCAACATCCAATGAGTCCCCCGCCCAGACCTCACAAGTGTGTACAAGCGTTCAGAACCAATACCCAGCAAATCCAGCATAAAGCCAAAAATCTTTATGGTAGTTGTAGACATTTTGCTTACATCCTCACACAGCTTTTCCATATTCAAGCTACTGCGATGTTCTTGCAGCTTTTCTATAACCACGTCTACGGCATACTTGCTCTTATGGAAGTGAATGATGTCTATTAATGCTTTCTCGGCTGTGGCAATTCGTGTAACTTTGTTATCAATCGGTGCCTCTCGCCAACCGAAAAAAAACTGGTCTTTGACATTCACGAAACTGTATTCAGTGCTATCAAGCTGTACGGTTTTATACCTATTTTTTGAAATCGAAATAACCTTGTCTGTCAGTTGATCAAACATGCCGTGATAGGACAAGGCTGATTCAAAAGACACATAGGAATCTTTTACAAGCAAGTTGGCAACGATGTAGGGTGAAAGTGACAAAAATCCTCGATTACTGAAGTCTGAAATGGCATATAGTCCTCTTTTGATGCGGATCAACCAACCATTGCTTACAAGTTTCGTCACTAGTTTTTTAGCCTGTCGTCGATCCCAAGTGTCTGCGGCTTCTCCATATATCTGCTCAGAAGCCACAATTTGCCCATATTTGACAATAAGTTTCTCCAAAAGCTCACTTTGTTTTGCGGTTAAAATAGTTTGTTTCATATGCTCCAAATACCCTTATGTGGGTACTATCTAACATCAATCTAAACAAATTTAAGGAAAATTGTCAAGTTCTTGGTCAGCTTTCATTACTGGACTGGAAAGCGTATTGGGCGAGTCAAAATGGGTAAATAAACTTTCGGTGTCGAGTCGTTCAGCAGATATTTTTGGACAATTTATATTGGCAGAGAAAGTAGGTTTTCGGGTTCCCAACACTTGCTTCTCCAATGAATTTGACTCAGATTGTGAACGTAAGATCGCTTGCAACAAAAAAATTAATTCATTCTCCCTGCTTTTTTCAGGAATATATCGACAAAGCCTTTGAGTTGCGAGTGCATGTTATTGGAGATCGCGTACTAACCTGTAAAATTGAATCACAAAAAAGCGAACTAGCAAAGACCGACTGGCGACGTTACGATATAGCCAACACGCCCCATTACCCATACTCATTATGTTTTTTTGGAATGTAATTCGAATGGATATTGGATATGGATAGAGGAACTTACGGGTTTACCGATTACTCAGACTGTTTCCGATCTTCTAACCACTTCAATGTCAACTTAAAAAGTTGAAGCTCCGTACCTTCTTCGTCGAAGTTATGTCCGGCCCCTTTGATCACGCTAAATTTTTTTGGCTCACTGGCCAAAGTGTAAAAGTACTTACCTATTTTTTTGCCAGTCTTCTCGGCACTAATAATCGCGATGGGCTTGTTAATTTTATCTAGTATGTTATCCAGATCGGGTACGTCAAGCATAGATGTAGCTGCTTCACGGTGAATTCTTACTTGATATCCCAAGTTGAAGATATAATAAGGGGCATCTTTTTTAACATTTTTTAACATCTCTTTTGGATGCAAGGAGGGTTCCCATAATACGAGGCTAGAAATAGCTCGTTGTTTGGTAAGAAGGATGATAAAGGCTCCAAGGCTGTGAGAAACTAAGATGATTTGGGAATAGTGCCTTTCGAACCAGGCAATTATTTTAGACAGGTCGGAGGCGAAGGTTGCAAAGTTAGTAGAGTTTGCTTTACGGGCATCATTTTGAGGGCCGTAAAGATTATATCTAAAAGTGTTATATCCTCTTTGATAAAAATATTTAGCAGCATTGTAAAATAGGTGGTGTTCTTGATTGCTTAAAAATCCATGAACCAAAATAATCAACCTGTCAGCTGGGTTCTTGAGTTTTAGAAGCACACCATAAGCTTTGGTTTTGCTATTTAACTCAATTGTGATATTTTCTTGCATATATAACATTTATGCCGAAGGAAACAAATCAATATCCTGATTATAGACGAATCCCCATTTTCAATTTAACGCAGGAAGAGATCGCCGTATTAATCTCTGGATCAAACGGAATATATTACATTGAACTTGTAGCCGTGTATCCTCAGATTGGAGGCCTAGGAACTGTACTGCATGAGATAGCGTTTGAAAGTATTCTAGAATCCAGCGGGGGAGCCAAAACAATCTTAGTGATAACACAAAATCCAGCCGAAATTCTGGCATTTAAGAAAGCTACAAATAAGCTAGGACAAACTTGCTTTCCATTTGATAGGCCTATGAATATAAATGAGCGAGAAGTTGTTAATGCCTGGTTAAGTACAGGTCCAGTGAGGGATTTTAGACCCAGACCTGAAGTAAACCTTGATCTAGGTATTTTCTATAATTTTTTTCGAAACTGGCAACCTCAAATCGATAGAAATATTAAAGCAGGAGAGCTACAAGATTTTCTTATTCGTAATGGTACTAATTTTGATGAATTTTGCGATGATAAAAACGCATTTATTTTAGGATTCAGTTTTAGTAAATAACCTCCCATCCTATAATATTGTCAAATTGACGGATGGGAGTATACTTAAAGCAGATGTTTGAGTGGGCAAAAATCAATTATTTTCGAGACTGTCTAGCCTCAATTAACTTCCCCGCGAGGGGATTTTTAATATCCTGCCAACCAATAACTGTGATATAGTTTAAAAATTATGAGAGAATACAAAGTTATTTCTCTGTCCAAAAATTATTAAGCGGCTTACAGCCGCTTTTTTATGATCGAAAGTGTAGTACCGGAAATAAAAGAGGGCATTTCTAGTGGTGATTATTGCCTTGCTAGCGGAATACTGTTTGTTGGGGGAGCTTTAAGAGGAGCTATTTACGATCTGAACACCAGCAGGGTTTTCTCTATAAACGAAACAGCACGCCAGGTCTTAACTGGGCTGGCGGAAGATGAGGACGGTTTTTGGACTAAGTTGGAAGACCTAGGTCTGGCGACGCGGGAGAAGTTGCCGCAAAGGAATGTATTGCCAGAATTAATTCAAAAACCGGAGCTTCAATTTGTGTGGTTTGAAGTCGTTTCTGACGATTGCAACGAAAGTTGCGCTCATTGCTATGCGGATAGTATGCCTCCATCACACAGGAAGGCCAAAAGTATTCCTGCAGGTGGTTATACCCCTCTAGAGCAATCTTTAGATAAAGGAACTAAGAGAAAGAAGTTGAATGTTGAGGAGTGGGAAGCATTAATTGGTGATGCTTATTCTTTGGGCTGTAGGAAGGGGCAGTTTATTGGCGGAGAGCCCCTTCTGTTTAAGGGAGAGAATGGAGAAAGCGTGCTCGATTTGGCTGAATTTGCCAAGGAAGTAGGATATGAATTTATTGAGGTTTTTACCAATGCTACCTTGCTCACCGAAGACAAGGTGGCTAGAACTAAAAACTTAGGTATAAATGTGGCAGTGTCTTTATATTCTAGAGATGAGAGTATACATGATAGGATAACCAATACCTCTGGTAGCTACAAAAAAACGGTTTCTTCCCTTCATATGTTAAAGGAGGCGGGAGTTCCCACTCGGGTAGAAACGGTTTTGATGAGACCTAATGAGCAAACTGTAGATGGAACTCAAGCTTTTGTGGAAGAAATGGGCTTTAGTCACCGATCACCGGACGTGCTGAGACCAAAAGGGGGGGGAGACAACCCAGCCCTGACACCCTCCAAGGAAGCAGTAGTGCAGTACGGATTAATGACCGCGCCTAGTTTTACGGTGGACAAAGAAACTTTGTCACGGTATCTTTCTGGGCATAGCTGTTTGCTGGGAAAAATTACGATTACTGATACCGGTGATGTTCTTCCCTGCATCTTTTCCAGAAACCTAGTCGTCGGAAATGCTCTGGAAAATTGCTTAGCAGAAATAATAGCAGGACCCAAATTGGGTGTTGTCTGGAAAAACACCAAAGATAATGTATTAGTCTGTAAAGATTGTGAATACAGATATGTGTGCTTTGACTGCCGGCCTTTATCCGAAGGAGTCAATCAGGGGAGGGGAGAATATCTCTCTGCTCCTTACCCCCGGTGTACCTATAATCCTTATACCGGCGAATGGGCCAAGGGGGTGTGGAGAGTCGATGAAAAAGGAGAACCTTACTATGATGGGTCACTTGGCCCAATTATTCAAGCAATGCTCGCAAGTGGTAGTATTAATTCCATGATTTCACTTGGACATTGAAGGAGGTGATTATTAATGGCATTAAAAGAAGCTGAGATTATAGAGGTAACGGCGGACGTAGGATTTGTTGCCAGGAGATGTAGTCCGCCAAATGTACCACCTCCAGATACTGGCCCGCAACCACCGTGTGCGCCACAATGCTTGCCGGCGCGGATAGCGTGTGTTCCGACTTACACGTGTCTACCAACCTTCGGACCACCTCCACCAGGACCGCCCAAACCAAATTAATCAATTAGTGAGGGACGGCGAGTTAATATTACAGGCCAAAGCTGGGGATAGCGGGTGAGGACGATCTTGCCAAACACGAAGGAGAAGTCGTGAGGATATTTGGTGGGCTCGAGAACGGAGTCCACCCGGTCAAGATTTGTTTTGGCTTCAACATCTAATAGGTTTTTTAGCCGCCATTGGATAAATTTGTCGCAGTTTTTACAATGTGTGGGCCAAAAGAGCGTGCCGGCAGTGTACTCGGCACAAAAAGCATATATTTCCCCTACCGCATGTATATTTGGTAGATAAAAGGGGATTTGGGGAACATTTACGTTTGGGTGGGCATAAAGCAGACGAGCCAGACGCAGGTAACGAAGATTTTCTTTCTTATCTGAATACCACCAGAGTTTGTGTTGCTGCCAGTATATGTGGCCGAATTCATGCACAATAGTGGCCAAATATGACTCTTTAGTGGTGTATGGGTTAATTTCTAACCCCATGTCTTTTTGCAGTGTGACAAATGGTTTTAATAAACCTCCGCCGATACGAGGGATTGCAAATTTGGAGGCTTTTCTAATTGAGGCGGGGAGAAGCTGTTCCATTTTTTCCCATACCCCCGCGGACCATCCCCGATGATGTTCTGGGGGTATGGTTGTGTTATGAAGAATTTTTCGGAAACGGTATTGACCCGGTTTCTCACGGAGGGGAATCCAGAGATAAATATATTTGCTGTCATATGAGACAATTACGGTTGAAGCAATGAGTCCTTTTTTACGAAAAACGAAGTTGAGTTCTGGTTTCCAAACAGTCTTTAATCCTTCTTCTATAGCTTCTAGGTCGGTTTTAGTGGCCAGATAATTTTTGAACACCGTCCCATTATACTTCATCTCAAACTTGACCTATAGTATTGATACCTTGTGGGGGGGGGTGATATAATGTTTTTTAGTGAACAGACGGGAAATGTTAAGGCCCTGGCAGCGCCCCGACAAAGGTCCGGTTGCCGCCGAGACAGCGCTGGTTGTGGCCGCGCTGGCCCTGGCAGCTTGCGCTACGGGAGCAGATGAGGTAATCCGCCCCAGCCAAAGTCCAACTCCGGAGAAATTTCCGGCCAGTCTAAAACTCGAGGCCGCATATGAAACACAAACGTTGCAAGAATTTGCCGTTACTTTCTCGCCAAACTCTGCAAACCATGGACCGCTCGTTCTAGACCCTAGATCCGTAAACGCTGCCGACGCCGTCGGCCTAGTCACCCCAGACGGCAACTCCAGAACGATAATTATTGCTCCGGGAGTAAACGAAGGCCCGGTTTCTGTGGCTGACACCACCTATTGGGAAGCCAACCAGAATGGTTCTTTTCAGCGCGTCTCCCCAAAAATCGACGCCGGATACATCATTTACGTCGCTGCAGATGGGGAAACCTTACTCCGCATGCACCAAATCCCTATTGATCAGGTTGAGCAATTCACAGATGAACAACTGCTGCAAGCGCTGGGCCTACAAATAATGGGCGGTGACGGCCAGTGGTATAGCGCCGGGATAACCCGGAGCCAGTTCGAAAAGTTAGTCGCCCCCATGAAAGTAAATGCCACCCCAGCCTCTCTAAATACACCCACCCCCGAGCCTTTCCCCACCTGGACTCCCATGCCCACGCCACTACCTCTGGAACTTACCCCAATGCCCGAACCCACAGAAGAAAAACCTTTATATTGGGAATGCGGTCCTGACCCGATAAGATTTGAAGGAGGATTTGGATATAATAATTATCCCAAAGATGAAGGAGGCCGTGGTTTACCAACTGGGATTGCGTTAAATAGTGAATTTAGAAATAATGTATTTGACATGTTTAGCGTCAACGCTTGCTTAATCGAAGTAAGTCCTTTCCCTGGCTCGACATCTGATAATGTATTACATTTAAAAATAGGGTTTTACGATACCCACGGGGAAATACATATTTTTCAAGCATTCACCGGAGGTAAAATGCTTGATGGGAAAGATATAGATTTACCACTATGCTTAAAGGACAGTAATTCACAAACCTGTGTTTCCGCATCTGCTTCAGAAACGGGGCTATTGTTGGACAAGATAATATCTAATTCTTTTATATCCAAACAGATCAGTCTTGATTTAGTGAGATATGACAGAAGTGGAGGAAAAAAATGGGATGGAACCAATGAAATTAATTCAAATTCGTCAGACAATAAACAGCTTTTGGATGCAGTCAGAAAAGGAGATGGATTTCCCGAAGTCCCACAAGACTTTCATATATACGTATTTGGAATTACTCCCTTAAAACCATTACCATAAAAATAAGAAGATCCGCATAGAAACTTGCAATAAAAATCTAACTAAACTACAGTGAATATATGCTCAATGCCCCCAGCTTGAAGAAAACTCTTCTTTTTTTATTTATTTCTGTGTTTTTAATTTCATTTGCCCTTCTCTTTTATCTAATAATATCTTTGTCTCCTTGTAGAAATTGGTACGGTAAACCATTTGATACCGGATTATCATCCCTAAATTTCCAATCTGCTAACGAGTACTTCCAATTGTTTGACACTGATGCTTGTATAATTTCTGTCAGCGAAAAAAGTGACCCAGTTTTTCCGAATTCCTCTGAAAGACTTAAAATCGGTTACTTCGATTCCTTTTGGAAACTCCATATATATCCAGCAAGAATAGGTGGATCGAGTTATAGTGGCGAGCAACTAGGGGCCGGTTTATGTTTTCAAGATAAGGATTCGCTTAGTTGTAGGATTGCTTCTCCTTCTGAGATTTTATCAAACTTGAAAACGGGGGAGTTAGCTAAACTTCAAATAGTTGTTAAAGATAATGGAGAAGAGGTTTGGGAAGGGGCAAAACAAAATTCTAAATATAAGAATATTTTTGATCAACTTAGCCAGGCATTGAGAACCGGAAAAAAATTCCCCAAAAATCTTCCAGAAGACTTTATTGTTCAAATAAATGAGGTGACTAAGCTGTCTCAAAATGATTAATAAAAACCCAAGATGTAAATTTCTACTTGTACGTACCCTGACGTTTGTGGCTATTATAATAACGATAAGGTTATTTATTAGTCCCAGACCAAGCAACGCGCAGGGTTATTGTGGTTGGCCACCTTTTCAAGGAACCATCTCAGTCAACGCAAAGCGGTGTGTATACCAATTTGGGGGAACCTATATCTGTGACAATAATGGGTCTTGGGCGTGTAATAGTACTCACGGATGTTCAGGTAGCAGTAGTTCTAAGAATGACTCTGGTACAATTACATGTGCTTATGTCGGAAACTCTTCTTCGTGCAATTATACCGCAAACGCTGGTGGAAGCGATGCATCTACCTATAATGCCTGTGATATCTCTGCCGACGAAAAATCTTGTACCACTACACGCCAACAGGAAACCGGTAGTTGTTGGGTGAATCCCACCCCCACCCCGACCCCGACCCCGGTGGCCGGGTGCGGCACCTGCAACGAGTATTCCTCTCCCAACAACTGCGCCAATACCTGCACCGGCATTGCCTGCGGCCGTTGTGCCAATCCGCCCAATAATGACTGTGCCTGGGGAAGCAAGGACTGCGGCGGCGGCCCCACCCCTACTCCCACTCCCATCCCCGCTCCTACCTGCAGCGGGGTAACCTTTCCGGCCTGTATTACCTCTGGCGCTTCATTTACGGTCACCGCCAATGGGGTGAATAATGCCACTCAAGTTAAATTCCCC
>LCKS01000008.1 GCA_001001555.1 Candidatus Amesbacteria bacterium GW2011_GWC2_45_19
ACAGATAGAGATATCTCTCAATCGTCTTTTCGGACACTCCCAAAGTCGCGGATAGTTCGGCTCTGTTAATTAAATTCCCAGTCTGGGAAGCCAATATCTTCACCAGATTTTCAAATGCCTGCTCCTTTTCCACTCGCAGCAGTAATCCAATGTCTTTTTCCAGGTAGCTCAGATATACTTCGCGCAATATCCGGTTTTTCTCTTCTTCAGTTTGGGCCAACACCACTCTCGGATATCCGCCAAAATTTACATACTCATCCACCAACCTCTGTCGCTTTAATGGCTGTGTTATCAATTCGCGTGTTACTCGAGCGTATTCCTCGTCAAAATCAGCTGCCTCCAAACCCAACTTATATACCACAAACTCCGTGAAGGATAATGGATAACAATAAAACGTCTGTTTCCTGCCCGTAAGTGGTTCAATAATATTTGATTTCAGCTCCAAAGAACCCGATCCGGTTACCACAAACTTATGGCCGGACTTCATATCATACAGGCCTTTCAAAAACACCCCAGCATTTTCCAAACGGGACACCTCATCAATGAAAACATAAGCCCTGCCTTGTCCCACCCGTCTTTCCACCAATTCAATTAAAGCGTGCTGGCTGGAAAACCATTGCCTGTCTTCAATAATATCCAAATTCAAAAAAACGGTCGGTTTGCCTTGCTCCCGCAACTCTTCCCGCAACTTCTCCAGAATAGTTGTTTTACCGGATTGGCGGGGGCCTAATACCAAAGATATCTCCGGACTCTCTACATGAGCCTTTAGACTGTAATACAGTCTTCTATAAATGAAATTCCCTGCCATAATCCAAGATGATACCCATTATAGCAGGGTTATTCTAGTTTCCACCCCAAAATCAAAGCCATTCAGATTCAACCAAGAGTTCCTAATTACGTCCAATAGGGTCTGCCTTACTTCACAAATTCCAGCCAGTTGTCTCGGTTTATTACTTGAAAATCTGAACCCGTATAGGTTTCTAGCCAAGACTTGGGTGCACGAACCGTTCTTTGGGAAGACTTGAATTCAAAACCCGTCAATTTCCCCCCTTTTTCTTCCACCAGATCAAACTCGGCTCCACTGGACAATCTCCAGTAGTAGTGGGAATAAATTTCACCGGCATATCCCAATTTTTTGATCCGCTCTACCACCAAAAAATTCTCCCACAGCTGTCCCCTATCGTTCCTATCCTTTAAGGGTTTCAAATTATCTATCAAAACATTACGTACCCCTAAATCATAAAAATATATCTTGTCCATCTTACTAACTTCCTTACGTAAATTGCGGGAGAATCCACCCAGACGAAAAATAATAAAAGATTTTTCCAATAAATCTATGTACCTATCAACAGTAACCCTACTCAATTCCAAAGCCGATGCCAATTCTGTCAAAGAAACTTGCGAACCAATTTGAAAAGCCAGTAGTTTTAATAGGTCTCTGATTTTAACTGAATTACGAATATCCCCAAATTCCAGTAAATCTTTATATAAATTTGCGTCCAATAAATTTCGCAGATATTCGATTTTGCCTTCAAAGCTCTCTATTGAAAAAATCCTTGGATATGAACCAAAGATCAACCTCTCTTCTAATTCTTCTCCCAACTCAAAAGGTGTTTTAAATTGTCCTAGCTCTCCTGTCGAAATTGGCCATAATTTATAGGTATATGCCCGTCCGGTCAAGGGCTCACTTATTTTACTTGCCAAGTCCAAAGATGAGGATCCTGTTACAATCACTTTCAATTCTCTAAAATTATCTATTATTATTTTCAACGATAACCCTATCTCTGGTATCCTCTGCGCTTCATCCACCAACAAAACATCATATCCAGATACCAACAATTTAATCTTGGGTAGTTCTCGACTGGTCAAAGCCTCCCACCACGCCCCCCGTTGGTCTCCATTCAGTACCAAAGGTTTCCCTCCCAACACCCCCATCAGTTCGTTTGCCAAAGTGGTCTTCCCCACTTGCCGCGAACCATAAATTATCACACTTTTTTGTACTTCATTTAAAGTTTTAATTATCACCGGCTCCAGGATACGCTTAATATTCATGATCTAACTGTAACATAACTAAGTATTCTTGTCAACCCAAACAGCCGAATTTACGTCAGTATAATAACGGAGTTCAAGCTACTACCAAATTGAAAGGCCACGCCTTTTTGATCTATTAAGTAATAGTCAAGCTGACACTCTTCCACTATCCAAAAATAGGTTCCAACATAGTACTTCGGCTTCGCTCAGTATCTGTGATCCACCAGGGCTTGCAAAACGTAAGATTTTCAAGCTCTCTTCTAGCCCAGAAAACAAATCAAATTTGAGCGTACCAAGTTCGAATCTTTCACCAAAACCACCTCTTACAAATCCTCACGACCGTCAAAATTTGTAAGAAGTTATTTTCGTGATCCTACCTCAAAACCAGCAAATACACTACCAAAAGTCCCAGCAGACCCGCCCCCACCCATCTGGGTACCGGCTTGCCGGAAAACTTATGCAGAATCAGGGCAAAAATGGCGGTAGTCAACCCCAGCCACACCACCTCCCGCGTCCCCAGGGCCAAAGGACTTGAAAACAGCAGCAAAATCCCCCCAATCAAAAGCAAGTTATAGATATTGCTGCCCACGATATTACCCACTGTCACCTTGGCCTGATGCTCCTTTTGAGCAAATACAGTCGTCAATAGCTCCGGCAGCGAAGTCACCACCGCTGTCAGTGTCAATCCCAGAATGGTTGTCGAATATCCGCTAGCCAGAGAAATCCCTTCCACCGCTCCCACCGTCATCACCCCTCCCACCGCAATTACCACTAACGTAACTAGTATCCCTATCCCGTCCCCCGCCCCCAACTTTTTTGGAGCCAGATGATTAAATCTCTTGGCGTCCTCATGTTCCCGCCCCGCCACTCCCCACATATACTCCTCGATAATTACTGCTACTGCCAGCACCAACAGAATCCACCCCGACCACCCCCACGCCTGGATCGCCGCAAAAATTGCCGCCGCTCCCAAAAGCACCCAAACATTCCTCTGGGTCTTAGTTGTCCCAATCCGCAGCTTTCCCAGCATAATTCCCACCGGCAGCACCAGAAGCACGTTCACAATATTCGACCCTATGATGTTTCCCCAAGCCAATCCCACGTCCCCTTTGATCAAAGAAGTACCAGAAACTACCAATTCCGGCAGGCTTGTCCCCACTGCCACCACCGTCATCCCAATTATCAAAGGCGACAATTTCAACCTCTGCGATATCTTAATCACCAATTTCACAAACGCGTGTGTAGACAAAAGCAGCATCCCCACCCCGACTCCAAATTTAAGTATTAGATATTCCATATCGTAAAGACCGCAAATCCGCCATACAGCGCGCCGGCCAGTCCCACAATAGTTACTCTCCACCAACTCGGCCGCAAAGCCTTAGGCAAAGACAGGTTCAACCCCAAAATTAATCCCGCGTACACACACATCGCCACCGCATTCAAAACCGCCCCCGTCACCACCAAGGCCAGCGGTTCAATAAATCCCGCCCCCAGCACTAACACGCCCGCCAGTATCTGCAACCACAAAAATCCGTAAAAATACTTCCCAATACTACGAACTCTGAACCATGAACTATGAACTAGAACTAAATTCTCTGCAGCCATCCGGGCATTACTTCCATACACCGCAAACTGGGTCCCAAACAGCATCAACGCTACGGCTACTAGAAAAGCTACCCCTAAACTACCCATAGTTTTTGCCTCCAAAAGTATGAATTTAACGCTGGTGCCTACTTCGGGATGCCCGTGCACCGTCGCGTAAGCCAAAAGCATCAACAGTAACATGGTCACCACTCCCGTGACCCAAAAAACCATCCCGTGTTCTAAATTAATCCTCCTCCACCACGTCTTAAAGCGTCCAATATTTTCATCCGTCTGGGCAAACACTTCTCCCGTCAATTTCACTTCTTCCTCCCGCCCCGCCAAAATATTGGTAATATGCCCGGAATGCTTCCCCATCCCGTACCCCTTCTCCTTTACATACAAGCTCTGGGCTAAATTTAAATTTCCCCCCGCTCCCGAATACACCAATGCCGCCAAAAAAGTGGCCAGCGGAATGCCTTTTGGCAACCAGCCTATATTCACCACCCCCGCCGCCAGCGCCGCCCAATCCGCCCGTCCGGCCAACCAGATGGCTAACCCCACCACCAGCGGCACCCCCAATAAAATTATGGCCTTTTGCACTCTCTCTTGAGTCACATACACCACCCGTCCCAAACTGTAAATCCCTCCCAAAACCACCAGCATGCCTATTCCCCACCATTTGGAGTAAGGAACTCCCGCCGCCGTCGCCGCTGCCACAGCCGCCGCGGCCATAATTCCCGGCCAAATCCAGGGAATAATCGTGGAAATAATAAACCACACCGGGGCCGCTTTTCCCCATTTTTTGGCCCACCCGGCAAATACCGACTCCCCCGTCACCAAACTATACCTTTCAATCTCCATGTTTAAGAAAAACTGCAAAGTGATTCCCACTACCGCCGCCCAGGCAATTCCCAGACCAAAATTACTGGCCAAATACGGCCACAGAATAAGTTCGCCGCTTCCCAAGCCTACCCCCAAAATAATAAAGCTTGGTCCAATGAGCCTTAGCAGCCTGGGCGCCTCCGGCATATCCCGCATAAATTTATCTTATCATGCCCCACCCCCTTACAAATCCCCACGGTCGTAATAATTTGTAAGAAATTATTTCCCCACCTTGTAAATCTCTCCGTATTTGTTATACTCCTTGACAACGGGTCGCCAGACTCGGTTTTTATTGCTACAATAACAGCGTGAATCCAATTAAGTACCTGCAGGAAACCATTGGCGAACTCAAGCACGTATCTTGGCCCACCCGCCAGGAAACGACTAAACTGACAGTCATCGTCATTGCCATTTCCATCGTCGTCGCATTTTACGTCGGCGGGCTGGATTTTGCTTTTACCAACTTACTTAAACTCATTATCAAATGAACGATCAAACTACAGTCACCGAAAAAGGCCTGGGCGGAAAGGCCATCCCCGGCCATATGGTGATCAGCGATAAAGGCGCTGATCAAGGCAAATGGTATGTAGTCCACACCTACTCCGGCCACGAGGCCCGGGTGGCCGAAACTTTGCGCCAGCGGGCTACCACCTTGGGCCAAACCGACAAAATTTTTGAGCTGCTCATCCCCACCCAGGACAAAATCCAAATTAAGCACGGGGCTAAATCCACCATTAAAGAAAAGATTTTCCCAGGATATCTGTTAGTCAAAATGGTCGTGGACGATGACTCCTGGCTGGTAGTCAGAACCACCCAGGGCATCACCGGTTTCGTAGGTACAGGCAACAAGCCCACTCCCCTGTCCCCGGCCGAAGTGGAAGCCATCATGCAATTTGCCCAAATGGGCGCCCCTAAATACAAGGCCAACTTTAGTCTGAACGAAGCCGTCAAGATCACCGACGGGCCTTTTGCCGATTTCCTGGGCAGTATAGAAAGTATCGACGAAGATCACGGCAAACTAAAAGTCTTAGTTTCTATTTTTGGTCGGGAAACACCGGTTGAGTTAGATTTTCTACAAGTAAAAAAGATTTAATATGGCTGCCAAAAAAGTAAAGGTCATTCTTAAGCTGAATTTACCGGCTGGCGAGGCCACCCCGGCTCCCCCGGTCGGCCCGGCTCTGGGTCAGCACGGCGTTCCCATCATGGAATTTGTCAAACAGTATAACGACAAAACCAAAGACCAAAAAGGCAACATCATTCCCGCTGTCATTACCGTTTACGAGGACCGGTCTTTCACTTTCATTACCAAGCTTCCTCCTGTGTCTGCGATGATTAAAAAAGCCTTAGGCTTAGAACTGGCTTCCAAAAAACCCGGCCGGGAAATCGCCGGCACTCTAACTGCCGATCAAGTCCGCCAGATTGCCGAAGCCAAACTCAAAGACCTAAATACCAATTCTCTGGACGCCGCCATCAATACCGTCTCCGGAACAGCCAGATCCATGGGAATAAAAGTCGCCACTGAAGAGAGTCCTTAGTTTTTGAGAAAATACCGACAGCCAACCCATTCGCTAGGAAATAGTGAAAATAGAAAAATATCAACGTAACTTTCTCACGACCGTGATAAATTTATGTTAATTAAATTTCAAAGATTTGTTTAAGCTCGTCTTGGTTTTCAATCCACGACAATTTGGCAAACTTAACACCATTGGGAACATCTAGCACTTCTCGGAGATAGCTCACTTGATCAAAAATATCATACGGACTCACGAATACACTCTCCTGCATCAGCTCCATGCCTAAATTACGCAAATACATCCGCAGGCTGTCTCTTTTCTTCCGGTCAATCTCGGCAATGTCAAAAAACACCAATCTCCATTGGCCATCCCATGCACTTTTGGGTGAAGAAAGTTTAAGTAAATCGTATTTTAGAGTTTGTTTCTTGCCTTGATCGGTTATTTTTACGATTATGCCTTCGGAGGTCGATATTTTTTCCACCAATCCCCGCCGTTCCAATTTATCCGCGGCTAAGTAAACCGATGCTGGCAAATAATCTTCCCAATCAGGGAGTCGTGCATATTTCAATCTATAGCTTCCTTTCTTGGTAAGTGGAAATAGAATTGACAAGTTGTCCGCGACATATTTGAGCATGGCTTTTGCCGAAGCTTGTTTTTTCGCCACCACCATTTTGTTCCTACCCATAAGGTTATATTAACATAATTTTCTCACGACCGTGATGAATTCATGTTGTTAAGGTTGAGTAACATTGGCGTAATGCTTCACTGAAACCGGTTCGTTGAATTCGTCCAAAACCACTGCCACCATATCTATCCGGCATTTGACCTCTTTTCCTTTCAAATATACCGTGGCCATGCGCTTGACCCGGGTTAATTTGTTTTGAGTAAACATTTCCTCCGGAGTACCGAAAGCCAGCCCTTTTTTGGTCTTGACCTCCACAAATACCAGTATATCTTTATCGCGCATTATCAGATCAATTTCCCCAAACCGTGTAGAATAGTTCGTCGTTATTAGTTCATAGTTCTTAGCCAAAAGATAATTAAGGGCAACTCTTTCTCCTATCGCTCCAATAAATTTATTACTACTATGAACCATAAACCAATAACCAACTAATTAATTTGCCGATATTGCAAGGCCTCGGCCATATGTTCTACCGCGATATCAGCGTTACCAGCCAGATCGGCAATCGTCCGGGCCACTTTGATCAGCCGGAAATAAGACCGGGCGGATAAGTCATGTTTCTCTACCGCTAATCTTAACAATCTTTCCGTTTCCAGATCTAGCTTGCAGTACTTCTTCACCTGTTTATTTCTCATTTGCGAATTAGTGTAGATACTTTCTCCCGCAAATCTCCCCGCTTGAATTTTTCTGGCATTAATCACCTGCCCCCGCAAATTTTTTGAGCTTTGAGCGTTGAGAGTTGAGGGCTGAGCGTTAAGCTTGTCTGTCTCCACAGCCGGTACCCGCACATGCAAATCAATCCGGTCCAGAATCGGCCCGGAAATCCGGCCCCGGTATTTACGGATTATTTTTTCCGAGCATTTGCATTCCCGCCGGGGATGTCCCAGATACCCGCACGGGCAGGGGTTAATAGCCGCCAGTAGGGTAAAACTAGCCGGGTAGCTCACATGCCCCGCCACCCGGACAATGCTCACCACCCCGTCTTCCATCGGCTGGCGCAAACTTTCCAACACCGACCTGGGAAACTCCGCCATTTCATCCAAAAACAGCACCCCCAAATGCGCCAAAGATACTTCTCCGGGCAAGGGATTTGTTCCCCCGCCAATTATCCCCGCCGGCGAAATTCCATGATGTGGTGATCTGAACGGCCGCCGCCGCAGCAACGATTCACCCGAATCTAAAAGTCCCGCCACCGAATAAATCCGCGTCACTTCCAGTGCCTCTGCAGGTGCTAGTGGCGGTAAAATTCCCGGCATAGCCCGGGCCAGCATGGTTTTACCCGCCCCCGGCGGCCCGCTCATCAGCAGATTATGCCCGCCCGCCGCCGCAATCAACAAGGCTCTCTTAGCTTGTTCCTGCCCGGCCACTTCCGCCAAATCAAAATCCACCACCGCCTCCTCAATCAGCTCATTCGGCTCAATATGCTTAATCTGCTCAATCGGCTTGACCTCATTTAAATGATCCACCAGTTCTTGCAAATTCCGCACCGGATACACGGTCACGTCTTCCACCACCGCCGCTTCATTGGCGCTCTCTATCGGCACAAAAATACTCCCGCCTTTGGCAAATAATCCTACCAGCAATACGCCTTTAGTGGCCCGCAAGCTCCCATCCAACGACAATTCTCCGTAAAAAAGAGCCCCGTTCACGGGAATTTGCTGCGAAGCCGCCAAAATTCCCACCGCAATCGGCAAATCATAAGCGCCACCGTCCTTGGGTAAATCCGCCGGCGCTAAATTCACCGTGATCTTTTTGCCGGGAAAATCCAGCCCCGAATTATTAATCGCTGTTTTTACCCGCTCCCGCGCCTCTTCCACCGCCTTGCCCGCCAGACCCACGATATTAAACCCCGGAAATCCCTGCTCGGCCACATCCACTTCCACCTCTATAGCCACGCTCATCAACCCCACATGCGCTACGCTTCCAATTCTGGCCAACATTCTAATTTAATATTACCACAAAATTAAGACCTCCTAATCCCAATTTTTCGCGACCGTGAAAAAATAGGATTAACTAAACTCCAAAGATTTGCCTTAGTTCGTCTTGGTTTTCAACCCAGAACGATTCCGCCAATTTCACCCTGTTGGGAATTTCTAACACTTCGCGTACATACCTAACTTGATCAAAAACATTAAACGGCGACACAAACACACTCTCCTGCATCAGGTCATCTCTTTTCTTCCGATCAATCTCGGCAATATCAAAAAATACCAGCCGCCATTTGCCATCCCATTTAGTTTTTGGGGGCGACATTTTTGCCAAATCATATTTGAGAATTTGCTGCCTGCCTTTGACGGTAATTTTTACCACCATCCCCTCCGGAGCAGACACTTTCTCCACCAATCCCTGGCGTTCTAATTTATCCGCCGCCAAATACACTGTAGACGGCAGATAATCCTCCCAATCCGGCAAATTTGCATACTTTAGCCTTATCAACGCCCTTCGCGTCTGAGGAAACAAAATTTCCAAATTGTCATTGATATACCTCAACACTCCCTTTAAATTTGCCTTTCTCTTCCCCACCACAACTTTATTCCTGCTCATAAACCAATAATACCTTTTTCCCGCGGCCGCTGTAAAGTGGGATTAACTAAGTGAAATGTAGTATTTTCCCTCCCTCTCCTCCACTTCCCCAGACAAGGACAGCAGGGATAATTGCGATCCGACTTCCGAAATTGACTGGCCCAGCTTTCTGGCAATTTCATCCGCCTCTAATCCCTCATCTTTGATTAATTTTAAAATTGGATCCACCTCACCCCTTTGCGTTTCCCCTCTCCTGCTCGCGAAGCGCGAGGCACTCGATTCAAGAGAGGGGTTAGAGGTGAGGTATATTTTGGCCTTACCCGTAGAAATAAGCCGGTTAGTCCCGGCGGAAACAGAAGAGGTAATCGGCCCCGGCACCGCCCACACCGGTTTCTTCCTCTTGGCCATCATCTGCGCCGTCAGCAGCGCCCCGCTTTGGCTCGCCGCTTCCACTACAATTAATTCATGGCAGATATCAGCTACCACCTGATTCCTAGCTGGAAACGTCCAATTCGTCCCCATCTGATCTTTCCACAGAGATACCAGCAATCCCCCACTCTCTACTATCCGTTCTTCCAGCATCAAGTCTCTAGCTTCCAGCTTCCGGTATTCTATCCCCCAGCCCAACACCCCAATCGTCTTCCCTCCGCACTCGATGCACACTTCATGCGCCGCCTGGTCTACCCCATACATCATGCCAGAGACTATCGTCCATCCCTGTTGCACCAGTTCCGGCACGATTTTTTCCACCACTCTCCTTCCATAACTAGTCATTCTTCTACTCCCCACCATTCCCATGCACTTGGCAAATATTTCCTCGCTCCAATTTCCTTGCCAATATAGCTTGTTGGCCATTCTTCTAGTATAATTGCCCCATCATGGGAAAGAAAGCTGTGGCCATCATCGGCTCCGTAAACGAAGAGGAGCTCAAAAAAAAGCAGGTTGAAAAGCTGCACCAAAAAAAACTGCGCCAAGGCCTGCCTGCCGGCAGGCAGGGTAAAGGCGAGCGCGTAGTGGACACCACTGCCGAGTCGCTGGCCGAACTGGAAGTCATCGAGAAAAAACAGCAAGAGACTGTCGAGGCCAAAAAAATTAAGCAGGCTCGCATCCGCTCCAAACCCTACCAAGCCGCTAAATCCAAAGTTACTGCTGACCATCTTTACCCTATATCAGAGGCTATCAAACTATTAAGAGATGTATCACTAACCAAGTTCGACGCCACAGTTGAGCTCCATCTGGTATTGAAAGAAAAAGGCTTATCTAAAGAAATCGAACTCCCCCACCCTACCGGCTTTGCCCGCCGCGTAGCTATCGCCGATGACGCCACTATGGCCAAAATCGCAGCCGGAAAAATAGATTTTGATGTGCTGCTGGCCAGTCCCGCCGATATGCCCAAACTGGTCAAGTACGCTAAAGTCTTGGGCCCCCGGGGCCTGATGCCTAATCCCAAAAATGGCACCATCGTTGATAATCCAGCAGCTACAGCCAAAAAACTGGCCGGATCGAATACGATCAGCGTTAAAACCGAAAAAGACGCCCCCCTGATTCACACCGTAGTCGGCAAATTATCTATGACAGATGTTCAATTAATAGATAATACATCTGTAATTCTCAACTCTCTCTTTCCGAAGGAATCCATTTCTCAAATCTCAAAGGCCGTCCTCAAATCCACTATGTCCCCGGCCATTAAGCTAGCCGTCCAGTCATAACTCAAATTGAAAATCAGCTCGCACGCGACTAATATTATTGATTAGCTCTTGACACAAACATAAAATGTGGATACTATGAATTTGAGCCTTGAATCTTAAACCCTAAACCTTTATAATTTCCCCATTACCTAAGACAGCGCGTGGTGAGCGAAGTCGAACCATAAGCCGCGCCGAGGAATTATGAATCAACGCAAAATTGCTTCCGTAGAGGAACTCAAACAACTGCTTCAACAAGCCAAAAACGTGGCCGTTGTGGATTACACCGGCATGACTGTGGCTCAAGCTACGGACTTGAGAAAAGCTGTTAAGGCTTCGGGTGGCCTTATGAAAGTTACCAAAAATACTCTGTTTAAAGTTGCTCTCGGCCCACTAAGTAACCAACTAACCAATAACCAACTAACCGGCCAATCCGCCTTTATTTTTTCTCTTCAAGATGAAGTTTCCGCCCTCAAACACATAAAACTCCCCTTCAAGCTGGGACTGGCCGGTGACCGCCTTCTCACCGCCGCAGAAGTCACTCAACTCGCCGCCACCCCCGCTAAAGAAATTTCCATCGCCAAACTTATGTTCTTACTGCAATACCACACTTCGAAACTCGTCCGCACACTGGACGCTATAACCAAAAAACAAATAACTCCCCCTCTATCCCCCTCTTAATTTAAGAGGGGGACGCAAGGGGGTGATATTAAAGGAGGTGTTACTAAATTATGTCTGACAACATATCTTCGATAAAATTGCAAAAAATCATCGATGCCGTTTCTGAATTGACTGTCGTCGAGCTGGCCGACCTGGTCAAATCTCTGGAAGAAAAATTCGGGGTGTCTGCTTCGGTCGCCGCAGCTCCAGCCGCCGCCTCCGCGCCTTCTGGCGACTCCGGCGAGCCACAGCAAGACGCTTTCGATGTTATCTTAACCTCTACCGGTGCCAATAAAATTGGTGTCATCAAAGCTTTGCGCGAAATTAATCCCCAACTGGGACTCAAAGAAGCCAAGGATCTTTCTGAAAAGCCAGGTGCCGAAATTTTGAATGGGGCCAACAAGACAGCCGCCGAAGAAGCCAAAGCTAAACTGGTTGCCGCCGGCGCCACAGTAGAATTGAAATAACCATTGACACAACTATCAAGTAGTGATAACTTGTGCATCAAATGGCAACGCTAGCTCTCAATCTCGACAACCTGCCGGATTTATTAACTGTCCGCGAAGTGGCTCAAATCCTGCGCGTCTCCACTCTGACCATCAAACGCTGGGGCAAACGCGGCAAATTAACTCCCATCCGCATCAACTCCCGCGGCGACCGCCGCTATAAAAAAGAAGCCGTCCAATGGCTGCTGGGAATAACGCCGAAAACCACCTAAACTTCCCTCTGCACCATATACTCTGCTATCCCTTGCAAATAGTCTATCGCTTCCGGATTTAATTTTAGTTCCCGCAACTTAGCCGCTGACACAGCGGCCCTGCCCGCCAACTTTCGCATCAGATTTAACGAATATTCCAGCGACCCGCTGTCACGAATGGCTTTTTTGGCCAATTCAATATCTCCTTTGTCCGCGTCTCTTTTTCCCCATATTTTTTGCACTTTTGGACAATCCAATGCTTTCAGTATTAGAAGTGTGCATTTTCCCTGCCGCAAATCCGAATCCGCCGACTTGCCCGTCTCTTTCGGGTCTCCAAACACGCCCAGCACGTCATCCCGCAACTGAAATGCCACTCCCCCATCCATCGCATACTCATGCAATATTTCCAAAGCTTTTTGAGAAAGTCCGGCCAGATGCGCCCCAATAAATAACGGATTCTCGTATGTATAAATTGCCGTCTTGGCCTTATGCACGGTTAATACGTCATCTTCCGTCCACTTACCAAAACTCTCTAAACTCACGTCATACGCCTGCCCGTAAGCCGTATTCGCAATCGCCCTAAATACCCCCCTATCCTCTATCAGTTCAAAACCCAAACATAGTAGCACATCTCCTACATTTACCGCCATCGCGTCCCCATAATGTCCACCACCAAAATATTTATGCGTCGTCAGTCCACCTCTCCTTGTTTCATCCTCATCCATGAAATCGTCGTGCATGAGAAGTGCCGCATGTATTAGCTCCACACCCACCGCAGATTGCCACACTTTTTCATCCGGTTCTTTGCCTGACAGCTTGTATCCATAATGTACAAACGAGGCTCTTAACCGCTTCGTCGGCCGCAAAATATACTCCCGGGAGTGCTCCAATATCTCCCTGACTAATTGTACTTGTCTGCCATTAAATCCAAATCCCTTTTTTATCTCTCGGTCAAAATATTGAGCAATTCTAGCGTCAATTTTTGGTACATACTCTTTTAATAGTCGTACCGCCGGATTCACGCTACTCTTTCCTTTAGCGCCTGGTAAAACTTCTCCAGGTAGTCTTTTTTCTTCTCCCCTTCCGCTGTTTGTGCCAGCCACCCCAGATGGGCCGCCGTGGCGGCCTGAAAAGTAGAGAATCTAAACTTCTCCGCCAGATACTCCCGCAAACTTTCTTCGCTCCCATTCTTCCATAAATCAATTTCAATTCTGGCAATCACTTCCGGCTCAAAGGCTAGCCGCAGCGTCTTTTGCAAAATCCCGTACAGCCCCTCTAGAGCCTCTTTGGCTTTATCCCAATCCTTTTCCTGCCCATGTACCAACGCCCGCGCCATCGCCAATCCGGCTTCGCGGGCTAAGCTCTTCGACAATCCATAATGCTCTTTTACATACCGGACAACCAGATCCCTAAATTTCTCTTTCTCTCCGATTGACAGCTGGTGCCTCCACCGCACCTCCAAATCTGCTACTATCGCGGGGTTGAACCCCAAATGCTTCTCGGCGTCATTCCCCCCAAACCGCCTGCGCCTGCGGCTAAAATCCAAAACCGCTTCTCTCAGCATCTCCGGAGAAAAATCCGGCAAGTGATCCTGCACAAAATAATACTCCGCGTAATCCAGCTGCCACGGCAGCAGCCCTGACGTCCTCTGTTCCCCACTCGTCCTAATAAACAAATCCACATACGGATAAAGCTGATCCGCCGTGTCTAAATATTTCTCGAAGTCTTTAGCGGTTACTTCCGTCTTTTTATTTTTAATCACCTTGTTTATCGCCCTGACAATCTCATCATGTCCTCCATAATCTAATGCCATGTTAAATACATGTTCTTCTCCGTACTTTTTGGTTTCTCTCTCCAGTCTTGCAAGATGCTCCATAACATCTTTGGGCAATCTGTCTTTACGTCCCAAATGTACCAACCGGACATGTTCTTTATGCAAATCCGGCTCCATTTCATCCAAGCCGTGACGCAGCAGCTTCATAATCTCTTTGACTTCCACTTCCGGCCTTTCCCAATTCTCGGTAGAAAACGCCCACACTGTAAAGGTGTGCACTCCTAAATCACGGGAAGCCCTGGACAACTTCTTTACGGCTTCGTATCCTGCCGCATGCCCTTTCCATGGTTCTAATCCTCTGGCCCTGGCCCATCTGCGGTTGCCGTCCAAAATTATGGCCACATGATTCGGCACCTTCGTCCCTTTCGGCAAAACCATTTCGTCATTATTAGCCATGTCTTCCCAATTATACATTAGACGTTAATTCTTACAAATCCCCACGACCGTCAAAATTTGTAAGAGGTCATAATTTGAATATTTTTTTCAGATCCGCCTCGTTTTCTATCCTCTCCAACAACCCCAACTTTACCTCATGAGGAATATCCAGCACTTCCCGGATATACGCCACCTCTTCCTCACACGGATACGGACTCACCCACACGCTCTCCTGCATCCGGTACAGCCCTAATTTCCTCAAATAGCGGCGCAACTGGTCCCTTTTCCCCCGTTCTACCTCCGCCACATCAAAAAAAACCATCCGCCATTTTCCATCCCACTTTTCTCTTTTAGGCTGCAATTTCTCCAGGTCAAAAAATAGTAGCCGCTTTTTCCCCTCCTGGGAAATCTGTACTACCGTCCCCTTCTCCGTCTCCACTTTTTTCACCCACCCCCGGCGCAGCAATCCTTCTACCGCCCTGGCAATCTGGGAGGGAAAATATTCTTCCAGAGACTTGATGTGTTGCGGCCCAAACCGGGCCAGCTTCCAAGTCTCGTACCGGTCCAAAAGCACAAAATCCTTCTCTATATCACCAATCAATTTCAACATTCCTTTCAAAGTCACCGGCCCCATTCTTACAGATTATCACGACCGTCAAAATTTGTAAATCTCAATACGCCAGGGCGAACAGCCATTTGTGACTTGCCGCCTTTCCGCAATATACACATTTTCCCTTTTCTTCTTTCGCGTCAAGCGGCAAACAGCGCGTCGAGGCTTTTGTTTCTTCCTTAATTCGCGATTCGCACTCCTTACTCTCACACCAAAAAGCTTTTATAAATCCCCTCTGGCTTTCCATAATCTTCTTAAACTGCTCATAATCTGCCGCCTCGTAGGTACTTTCCCGCAAAAACTTCTCTTGCCTAGCCAGCATATCATTTTGAATTTGATCCAAAATCCCCCCTACTTCCCCGTCGACCACTTCCCCAGTATCCCGCCTGACCATCCTAAATTTTCCACTCTCTATCTCTCTCTTCCCCACCTCAATTCTTAACGGCACACCTTTCAACTCCCACTTGTTAATTTTAAATCCCAGGCTTTCCCCCTCCCGGGTATCCACCTTGACCCGCACATCCCCTAGATTATCAGCCAACTTCCGAGCTGCCGCTAACTCTTCTTCACCCGAAGTTACCGGAATAATCACCACCTGAACCGGGGCCACTCTAGGAGGCAAAACCAGCCCCGCATCATCTCCATGTGCCATGAGTAAGGCTCCAATAGACCGCGTGGTGAATCCCCAGCTGTTTTGCCATACAAACTGGCTTTGGCCCTGTTTGTCCTGGAATTTAATTCCTTGTGCCTTAGAGAAATTCTGCCCCAGATCATGACTGGTGCACCCCTGCAGGGCTTTGCCTTCCGGCATCAAAATTTCATAGGTCAAGGTTGCATCTCCTCCGGCAAATTTCTCACTTTCCGACTTTTTGCCGATAATTCCCGGAAGAGCCAAGAAGTCCCGGTAAATTTGAGCGTACATGTCAATGGCCCACTGCACTCTTTCTTGAGATTCCTGATGTGTAGCGTGCGCACAATGCCCCTCCTGCCACAAAAATTCCGTCGTCCTTAGGAATAAATACGTCCGCTTTTCCCATCTGACCACGTTATTCCACTGATTAATCAGCACCGGCAAATCCCGCCAAGATTGAATCCATTTGGCATAAGCTTGATACATAATCGTCTCACTAGTGGGCCTAACTATTAATTTCTCTTTTAGCTCCTCCCCGCCCCCAATGGTCACTACCGCCAATTGCGGGGCAAATCCCTCCACATGCTCTTTTTCTTTGCGCATCAACGACTCTGGAATAAACAAGGGAAAATAGGCGTTCTCCACTCCGCTTTTTTTAATTTCCTTATCCATCGCTTCCTGGATCAGCTCCCAAATGCGATAACCCGCCGGCCTAAAAATCATCGTTCCCTTAGCCGGCCCATAATCTGCCAATTCAGCCAGCAGCACTACCGCGTTATACCAATCCGATAAATTATCGGATTTTTTGGGAAGTTGCCTTTTTTCGTAAGCCATAGTTCAAGAATAACATTTCTTCTAAATAACTACGAGTCTGAATTATTTATCAAAATTACACGACCGTTAAAAAAATAAATTTATTTACTTGATATGCTCCTCTCGTGCTACAATTCTAGCAAATGGACAAGATTGACGAACTCCTCACCCGCGGGGTGGCTAATATTATCCCCGGCAAGGCCGAGCTGGCCAAAGTTTTGCGCTCCGGCAAAAAACTCAACGTGTATTTGGGCATCGACCCCACAGCCACTCACATTCACCTCGGCCACGCCGTGCCCCTGCGCAAACTTCAACAATTTGTGGAGCTGGGCCACCATGTCACCTTTTTGATCGGCGACTTTACGGCCCTGGTCGGCGACACTTCGGACAAAACCTCTGAAAGGCCACGCCTTTCGAAGCTGCAAATAGAAGAAAACTTCAAAACCTACAAACAGCAAGCCGAAAAAATTCTCGATTTTTCCCGCGTTACCGTCCGTTACAACAGTGAATGGCTAAAGAAATTAGGCGCCACCAATTTTATCGACCTGGCTTATCACTTTTCCCTCAACGATTTTATCTCTCGCGAACTCATTAAAAAACGCCTTGAGTCCGGCGGATCAGTCAAACTGCCTGAAGTTTTATATCCCCTGCTTCAAGGATACGATTCCCTAAATTTGGATACCGATGTCCAAGTCGGGGGCACAGATCAAACATTCAACATGCAAGCCGGCCGCACGCTCCTAAAAGATGTCAAAAACAAAGAGTCTTTTGTCATAACAAACGGGTTTTTAACCGGCACCGACGGCCGCAAGATGAGCAAGAGTTGGGGCGACGCTATCTGGCTGGACGACTCCCCCAACGATATGTACGGCAAAGTGATGTCCATTAAAGACGAACTTATTCCCGAATACTTTTTGTTGGCGACTAAACTTCCAATTTCTAATTTCCAATCTCTAATTTCTAATTCAAGTCCCATGCAGGCTAAAAAACAGCTGGCCCATCAAATCGTTCTTGAATTACACAGCCAGCCTGCCGCCGACGCGGCCCAAGCCCACTTCGAATCCACCGTCCAAGCCGGGGAATTACCGACCGAAGTCCCCGAAATCAGCGTCAAATCCAAAAATATCGTCGACGTCCTCGTCGAATCCGGCCTCGCCTCTTCCAAATCCGAAGCCAAGCGCCTCATTGACCAAAAAGGCGTCAGGGTAGATAATAAGGCCGTATCCACTATGAACTATGAACTATCGACTAGTAACTCTATCGTTAGCGTCGGCTCCCGCAAGTTTATTAAAATAAAATGACCGGTCCATCTCCAATAGAACAAATTGTCACCGCTGCAGAGCAAGTCCAGAAATTGCCACCTTCTACTGCTAGAAAGCAGGGTAGAACTCTAATTGGGCTGGCTGCCGACTTGGTGGAGGAGCATCCAGAACACGCCGACCTAGCTGCCGCCGCTCTCAAAGATTCACTTGGTAAAGATGAAATTCTTCCCCAACAGCCAGACAAACCGAAGTAATCTTAGTTGCCTCCTCCATCTCCACCGCTCGTGAACCAGTCTCCACAACCACTCCAAGCCGATTTTATTGATCCATTCCGGCGGTAACTTGACCCGGCCGGTCAAATAATCGAACGCCCCCCCTACTCCCATTCCCACTTTAGCTTTGATCTTGCTACGATTTGCCCACAGCCACTTCTCCTGCCACGGCGCCCCATACGCCACTAATAAAATATCCGGTTTGTATTTATTTATTTTGGCAACTATTCTTTTACTCTCCCGCTCTCCTGCTCTTATACTCTTTTCCCCATCGTCATATGCACCACCATACTTTTTGGCCATTTCGGAAGCGACACGGCTGCCTAAGTAGAACACTTTATATCCTTTCTGTAACAAGGCTTCCACTATCCTTCGCCCCGGCACAATGTTTCTTACTCCCGCCAATTTTAAGCCCACTCCATCGGCAATGGCCAAATCCGCGCCGTTTAATATCTTTTTAAACTCCTCATCTTCTTGCGCCAGCATCACAAATTCCGGATTGACCGTCACAATTAGCTTCAATTTATGGTTTTTTCTCACAAATTCATCAACTTTTGTTAGCACTTCGACAAGCTCAGTGCTAGCCACCCCCACCCCCAGAACTTTGACCTTATTATGGCTCTGTTTTACCTGTGTGTCATTCATTTTAGCCTCGCCTATCACTATTATACCTCACCCTTTGCGTAACTCACCCGTCTCCCCTCTCTTACAGCGCAGCCACGAGTTTGCGAGAATTTAAGAGAGGGGAAAACCCGCAGGAGGAGGTGAGTTACTCCAGGTCATTAGAAATTAGAAATTAGTACTTAGATATTAGAGTATTATAGGTTCTCTCGGCCGCCATTTGCCAGCTAAAATCCTTTGTTCTTTGGTGACCCTTAGTTATAAGTTCCTTTCGTAACTTAGAACTATTTACGATTAGGGACAATTTGTCAAATATGTCAGATAGGTCATATGGGTCGAATAAAACTCCCGCATCCCCTACCACTTCAGCCAAAGCCCCACCATTACTCGACACCACCGGCACCCCAGCTGCCATGGCTTCCAGTACCGGCAGACCAAACCCTTCGCTGATACTGGGCTGGACATAGACCAGAGCATTCCCCAACAGACTATATCTCTCCGCTTCACTAGTATATCCAGTAGTGATTACCCCATGCTTCTTGGCCATCTCTACCACATCATCGTACATCCATCCCAATTTCCCGGCAATCACCAGCCTAAGTGCTAAGTGCTTAGTGCTAAGTGCTGAGTAGGCCTGGATTAACCTCTCCAAGTTTTTTCTGGGCTGCACCGTCCCCACGAACAATAAATATTGTTTGGATTTCAATCCCCACTTAGTTAATACCTCACCCTTTCGTCCCTCTCCTATTATAGGAGAGGGATTAGAGGGAGAGGTATTGGTAACGCCCTCATGAACTACATTTATCTTATTCCGGTCTGCCCCTAACCTTTCTATTAGTTGCTTTTTAGTAAACTCGCTCACGGCAATAATTTTTGTAGCGCTTCTCACTGCATACTGAGTACTTAGGGGCAAATACCATCTCTGCAGCCAATTCTCATAAGCCGGCAGCCACTCATATTCAATCCCGTGGATGGTTACCACAGTCCTGATTCCCGGCTTTCGTAAAATCGGCAGAGTATGGGCGGGCACCCACAGGCAATCCAAATTATCAGTCCATGTTCTCCAAGCCAAACCTATTTGGGTCCAGAGATACGGCAAAGAAATCTGCCGCATTTTATAACTCACCCCTCTCCCCTCTCTTACGGCGAAGCCACGAGCTTGCGAGAATTTAAGAGAGGGGTCCGCCGCAGCGGGAGGTGAGTTACGTGTATACAAAATCCATTCATGCTTCCTCGCTTCCGGCAGCTGCAAAATCCTGGTAATCACCTCATAGCTATACCGCTCCGTCCCTGTCGGATTTTCTACAAATGCTCTGGAAGCGTCAATGCCAATTCTCATCTTTTTACTATAGATCTTTTGTACAAATCAATGTTTTCCAAGGCCACTCCCGTCCCTCGCACCACGCACAGCAGGGCGTCTTCCGTCACATGGCACGGCACTCCCGTCAGCTCCGTCATCAACCGGTCCAAATGGCGCAGATTACTGGTACCTCCGCTCATCACGATCCCCTTATCGATAATGTCGCTGGCCAGCTCCGGCGGCGTCTCTTCCAGCACCCCCTTGGCCGCCCCGATAATAGCCAGGAGGGTGGGCCGGATAGCCTCGGTGATTTCCGTCGAAGTAATCGTCACCGCCCTTGGTAAACCTGTCACATTGTCTCGTCCTTTGACCTCCATTTCTTCTAATTTCTCCAAGACGATTGCCGACCCAATCTTGAGCTTTACGCCCTCTGCCGTCGTTTCTCCCACCAGCAGGTTATATTTACGCCGCAAGTAAGTGGCTATCGCTTCATCTATTTTATTCCCGGCTACTCTGACGCTTTTATGCACCACCACCCCGCCCAGAGATATCACCGCCGCCTCCGCCGATCCCCCCCCGATGTCCATAATCATATTTCCCGATGCCGCCGCTATGGGAATCTTAGCCCCGATAGCCGCCGCCAGCGGTTCATCAATCAGGTAGGCCACCTTGGCTCCCGCGGACAAAGTGGCGTCCAGGACCGCCCGCCGCTCCACCTGGGTCACTCCTGCCGGCACACAAATCATCACCTCCGGCTTAAATAGAAATACCCGCCCGCACACTTTCTGAATGAAATATCTCAACATCGCTTCCGTCACCGCGTAATCCGCGATTACTCCGTCCCGCATAGGTCTGGAGGCCACAATGTTTCCCGGCGTCCGCCCCAGCATTTCCTTGGCTTCCAATCCAACTGCCACCACTCGTCCGTCTTCCGCCCCCATGGCCACTACCGTCGGCTCATTCATGACAATTCCCTTCCCCGCTACCCACACCACCGTGTTAGCAGTTCCCAGATCAATGGCAATCCGCCGGGCAAACATATATAATTTGCGCTAATGCAGCGCACCCGAATTCTACTCTTACTGACAAGTCTTATTCTAGTACCACTTTGTACATATTTTGTTATTCTTTTCGCCCGCGGTTACCGTCTCAATTGGCAACGTAAACAACTATCTCCTACCGGCCTATTGGTGGCCACTTCCCTGCCTGATGGGGCCCAAATCTACCTTAACGGCCAGCTCTCCTCCGCCACTAACACCACCCTCAATCTGGCTCCCGGCACCTACAAGGTAGAAATCAAGAAAGAAGGTTTCTCTCCCTGGGCCAAAACCCTCAAAGTCGAAGCTGAAATCGTCACCCGGGCCGCCGCCACCCTCTTCCCTTCCGTTCCTTCTTTCAAAGCCATTACTGCTTCCGGCGCCCAGAATCCCACTCTTTCCCCCGACGGCACTAAATTGGTCTTTACTAATAAAACTAAATCCTATTTACTGGATCTTTCCGAGTCTCCCCTGGGTCTGATCAATCGTGACATTAAGGAAATTCCCTCCACTTCTTCCGCCTGGAAAATCCCTGCCAAAGTTGATCCCCTGCCCACCCTGTCCCAAACCATGCAAGACATTCTGGCCACGGCGGCTGCCTCCTTGATTTGGTCGCCCAAAGAAAATAAGCTCCTGTACACCGCTACCGCTTCCGCCACTATCCCCGACAATCTTATCAAGCCTCTCCCCGGCTCCTCCACCCAACCCCAATCCCGGGCGTTAGCCGAGGGACAAATTTACGTTTATGATCTGGAAGAGGACCGCAACTTCAATATCCAATATCCAATATCCAATATCCAATGGTTTCCGGACTCTAACCATCTCGTTTACGCTGAAAAGGGCAAGGTCACTATTTTAGAGTACGACGGACAAAATCCTACCGTCGTCTACGCCGGCCCCATGGAAAACTCCTTCGCTTTCCCCTACCCCTCCGGCAAACAGCTTCTGATTCTGGCCAATCTCTCTCCCAATTCCAAAACCTCCGTCCCCAACCTCTACGCCGTCAGCCTGCGCTAACGCACATTTTGCCGGGCTTTATACAATCGCTCGCTCAACCCGCCGCTCTCTAAAAACTCTTTCTCCACCGCCTGAATCTGCCGATCCAGCAAGAAATTTGTCTGATGAATGACACACAACAGACAATTCGCAGCTGATTCCGAATTGTCCATATATGTCATATAAGTCTTATAGGACTTATCGGACTTATAACCGAGTTTCCGAATCTCCAGAATCCTGGGATCCTCTTTTGGCCACAAGACCAAGCCGTGTTGCCGCAGAAAATCCTCCGCATCTGCTAACGCTTCTTCCAAGCTAGCCCGAGCCACCCCCAATAGTTTTAACTCGGTCTTTTTGGAAGTTCCTGAAGCCATGCTGGCTTCCACAATATTTTGCTTCCCGGACCGCAAAGCCTGCACAATTTGATCGTGGGTTCGAGACCTAGTCCCAATATATTTATTGGCAAACTCTAGCCCGAAATCAAAGGCTATCGTCGCCAGCTGGTATGACAAAAGCTTCCGGTAACCGCCATGCGGTGGGAGAACCATATATGTCATATAAGTCCAATATGACATATATGACGTATAATTACCACGAGTCCCCATAGCTCAACGGACAGAGCAGAGGTTTCCTAAACCTCCGATGGAGGTTCAATTCCTCCTGGGGACACCGGGGATTAGCGCAGCTGGTAGCGCGCGTCGTTCGGGACGACGAGGCCGGCGGTTCGAATCCGCCATCCCCGACTAAACCAAATCTCCCCCCACCAGCACAAAGCTCTTAAACACTCCCCAGAAGTCAAATTTCTCATTTTTTACTACAGGCTTAAACGTAATTTTTAATTTTCTTTTTGAAGTTTTTCGAAGCGTCATACTCCATTAAAGACGCTTCTCCATTCTCTTGTCAATAGCCAAAAAACAAATTGTGCTCAATACTCGGAATTTAGAATTTAGGATTTAGGATTTATATTACAGGTCCTCTCCGATTCTTTTATAGTCATATATCTCTTTCTCTTTAAACCACAACTTCCTTTCAAACACTGCTTCTTCAGCAGATCCTGACGCGTGTATTAAATTTTTCGTTGACCTTTTGGCCAAATTTGATCCCATGGCAGATTCAAATGAATAATCCCCTCTTATTGTTCCCGAAGCCGCTACCTGCGGAAAAGTGTGCCCGATCATTTTTCGTACAATCTCCACCGCATTTTCTCCTGACATCAACATTGCCACTACCGGACCAGAAGACAAAAACTCCATATTCCACTTCCGCACCAGTTTCCCAATCTTCACCGGATCCTTAGTTCCCAAAGTTTCCCCAGCATCTAATCCATACTTCTGGTAATTTTCCAAAGTCTTCACCCCCACAGACTTGTGATACTCTTCTTCATCTTTGTAATGTTTTCCCACATGTTCTGCGTCCACCCAGATCATCTTCATGGCCATAATTTTTAGACCCACCCTCTCAAACCGACTCACAATATCTCCTACTAGTCCACGTTTCACCCCATCCGGCTTAATGAGAACCACTGTCTTTTGCTCAAAATTCATGATTTTATTCTACTAAATAACTATCATCTTGAAAACCCCAATTTCTTACAAATAAACACGGCCGTTGAAATTTGTAAGAAAAGCTATACCCGCAAAAGCCGCAGCAGCTTTTCTTCCTTCTTTTTCTCCACCGGTCCCACCACCGCCAGATTTAACTTTTCGGTCCTGAACAAATCTTGCGCCACTTGCCTCACCTCTTCCGCCGTTACTCCCATTAATCTATCTATTACAGTATCATAATCCATCACCTCTTCCGGCCGGTCCAGGGCTTGCCTGGCATACCAGTTCATTTGCCTGACCGGGTTCTCCATGGAATACAAAATCGGCCCCCGCACCTTTTCCTTAACAGCCTCCAGCTCTTTCTTATTTAGCTTAATCTGCTTAATTCTTCTTAATTCATTTAGTATGCCCTCAACTGCTCCCTCCAACTTATCGATATTCACCCCGGCGTACACATCCCACTCCCCCGTGTCCTGCCATCTGGATTCAGACGCATGCACCGCGTAGCACAACCCCCGCTTCTCCCGCAGTTCCATAAATAATCTCGAAGACAGCCCCTGGCCCAAGTAAGACGTCAATAAAGTTAAAGCAAACCTGCGGGGGTCCGTCACGTTCACCCCCCTAACTCCCAGTTCCACATGAGCTTGGTTGGCCAGCTTTTTATTTTGCACTTTAAATGCGGCCGCATTTTGCTTGTCAATAAAAGGCTGGCACAACCCGGCTTTCTCTTTCGCCAACCCCCCAAACCAATCTTCAATCAAATCTCTAATTTCTAATTTCCAATTTCTAATTTCTCCGGCCACGGCCACGACTATGTTATCACTCTTATACTGTGACTGATGATAGCGCAAGAAATCAGCTCTGGATAGGCTTTTTATGACCTCCGGTTGGCCCAGAGTCATCCACCCCAAAGCATTATCAGGAAACATTAGCTTTTGCAAAGCTTCCCCCGCCAATTCATCCGGCCGGTCATTCCGGCGTTGGATTTCTTCCAGAATCACCCCTCTTTCTATTTGCAAATCCTTGTTCGGGATAGTGGGATACAAGGCCAGCTCTTTGACCATCTCCAGCCCCTGCCGCCACCTGTTGCTGGGCAGTTTGCACCAATAAGCCGTAGCGTCCACATCCGTCCAGGCGTTCTGGATCGCCCCCAGCCCCTCCAGATAGCTGGTATCTTTATGGGTCGGAAATTTCTTAGTCCCCTTAAACACCATATGCTCCAAAAAATGCGAAATCCCATTATTCTTTGTATCTTCGTACCTGCTCCCTGTTCCTATATATACCCCCACCGCCACCGACTGCACCCCACTCATCGGCACCAGCACCACTCTCACTCCGTTTTTCAGCCTATAAAATTCAAAATTAGCCATCACTTGACACCCAAGTATATCATTACTTTGTTCTCCCGCACTTGCAAAATTCCCGACTCCACATTGAACTCCCGGCTCTTCTTGTCCGGAGTTTTAATTATCAGCTTCTTAGAAATAATAGAGATGAAATTGGCATGTTCCGGCAGGATGTCAAAAGGGCCCTTTACATTCCGCCCCGTTACGGCTGCCGCCTCCCCTTCCCAGACTACGCCCTTGCGGTCTCTGATTATGACTGTGAGTAAATCCGGCATATTTAAAACCTCACCCCTGCCCTCTCCTGAATTCAGGAGAGGGGGATCCGCCGCAGCGGAGGGTGAGGTATTTTAAAGCTCATTAGACAATTTCTTTTGCGCTGCCAATATACAAAAATTTCTCCTCCCCCACCTGATCATATTTGCCCGTCAAAATATCGTGGGTATCCTGCACGGTGGTGGCCACCGGCACGTATTTGCCGGCCCGCCCCGTCTGCTCTTCCGCCACAAAAAAGCTCTGGGTCATAAAATTTTTCAGCTTTTTCACCCGCCTATACAGCAGCTGATTTTCCGGAGACAATTCCGCTTCTCCCACCAAACTCACCATCCGTTCCAAACTCTCCGCTTTCTTCAGCATAGATTGGGCGGCAATCACCGTTTCGTAATGCACCTGCCCCACCGTCGACTCATCAATAATTGTCGATCCCGAAGCCAGAATATCTATAGCCGGCAGCCGCCCCTCCTGATACACCGCCCGCGATAGAGTCACTATTGAATCTAAATACGGAAATATCGACTGAATCCCATGGTCCAGAAAATCATCCGAAGGAATATAAATGGCCTCAATAGCCGAAACCCCCGCGTTTTTAGTGGACACTAGCCGTTCATGAAAAGCCGCCATTTCCGAGGCCAGAGTAGCTTGGTATCCATCTTCCGAAGGAATGGTGTTCATCAGCATGGCTAATTCATTTCCGGCCTGGGCAAACCTAAACACGTTATCTATAAAAAACAGCACATCTTTTTTTGACTCATCCCGGAAATGCTCCGCTATGGTCACTCCCGCCAGCCCCGTCAAATACCTGACCGCCGCATTCTCTCCCATCGGGCCAAAGACTAATGACACGGCCGGCAAAATGCCTCTCACCTTCAGTTCTTCATGCAATTCCTGGCCTTCCCTGGTCCGCTCCCCCACCCCCGCGAACACCGATACCTTATTATCTTTCTTGCCCAGGGTCACCACGTTGTGCAGGATTTCGGTTAAGAGCAAGGTCTTGCCCACTCCCGCCCCCCCAAACAGCCCCATCTTGCCTCCCCGCACCAGCGGGGAAAACAAATCGATGGCTTTAATTCCCGTTTCCCACACCGTCGCCTCCGCTACCAGCTCTGAATAGGATGCTGCGTCCCGGAAAATCGGCGATTTTTTGTCCGCTTTTATCTGGGCCAGCCCATCCACGGCTTGGCCGAAAATATCTATTACCCGCCCCAACACCGCCTCCCCGACCGGAATCTGCAATACTTCGCCCGTAGCTATAACCACCGCCCCCCGGGTTAATTTTTCGCCTCCCGTCAGCACGTAACAATAAAACCTCCCCGTCCCCGAAGACGAATACACCTGCAAAACGGCTCCGTCGGCTGTCAATATCTCCCGCATCGCCGGTTTAGTCCGGCCGAACTCTACTTCAGCCACCTGGCCCCGGACCGAAACAATCTTTCCCCGATTTTTAATCATGGCATTTTAAAATACCTCACCCCTAACCCCTCTCCTATCATAGGAGAGGGGAACGCAAGGGGAGAGGTATAAAATTAACTCCATAACGACATCCCCGCAATCCTAGATAACTGCTTCCGCCCGTCCAGCCGGTGTTTCAGGCGCACCCCCGCTTGGTTCAATTGTCCCACTTTTTTGTTAATATTGTCCACCGCCGTGTCCAGAGACATCAGCCGGGAAGCAAATTTAGCCAGCTGTGACTCGTGTACCGTCTGCTCAAACATGGTGGTCAGCATCTGTCCTTCAAAAAATTCCAATACATCCGCAATTTTCGGCTCAAACAAATACTGGTGCCTTGCTTGCCCTTCCGAAGCCTCGGCGGAGGAGGGCTGATATATCTCATCTCCCGATACAGATGTCGCCACCGGCACCTGATTCACCAGGCTCTTAAACTGCCCATAAAACACTACTATTTTTTGATATTGCAGCAGGTATCTCATAATCAAAACCAAATCCTCCGCCTCCACCCGGTCATCTTCCAAATCATAATAGTTGTACAGTACCTTTGGTAAGCGGTCCGCCATCATTTTGGTCCCCAACCTGCCCACCACTACCACCTCGGCCCGGTTTTTAGCCAAGTAATCCGCAAATAATTCAAAGCTCTTGCCCACGACGTCCCCATATAGTCCGGCGTTGGCCGAAATCCATACCGCCACAGTCTGGCCTTTTTTAACTATCCGGGAGGTTTTATAATTAAACTTCACTTCCCCAAACACTTCCGCCAAACCCTGCAAAAACTCCCGGGCCGTCAAAACGGCCGTCCGCACATCTTGCATCTTTCCCGCCGCAATTTCCTCATACGCCTCCACCAGGCTTTTTATCTCTATCAGACCTAGCTTTTCGTTAACCATTGTTTCTCCCGTCCCGCCGCTATTAATTGTTCTGTCGTCGCCGCCTTATCTACCGCCTCTTTCATCTCCCGGCGCAGCACTTCGTCTTTGTCATATCTCTCTTGCAAAACCTCCGCCTCCGAACCATCCCACAGGCCAGCCAGCACCATGGCCGCCGCCACTGTTTGCACGTCTTGAGCCATGGTAACCTGCATTGGCTGGTTAAACAACTTTAAGAAGTGTTCCCCTATAGTTAACACTTGCCTGGCCGCGTCCCCCAACTCCGCTCCAAAGCGCACAAAGCTCTGGGTTTTCTCGTAATCATTTAATCGTTTCACTATCTCCCGCCCCAATGCCCGCCGGATATGGGACTGGGTCTGGTATCCCACCCTGGTTACGGACACGAACGGATTAATAGCCGGCCGCCGGCCCGCGAAATACAGGTCAGAGTCAAAAAAGATGTGCCCGTCGGTCATAGACATTAAATTGGTCTGGATATATCCCGTCATATCCCCCTGCACTGTATCCACCACCGGCAAACAAGTTATGGCCGCTTCACCAACTTGAGATACCTCTCCCCTTGCGTTCCCCTCTCCTGTAACAGGAGAGGGGCCCGTGGCAACGGAGGGTGAGGTATTTGGAACCAAAAAACATCCGGCTCTTTCCAGTAATTTCGAATGCACATAGAAAATGTCCCCCGGATACGACTCCCGCCCCGGAAATCTCCGCGCCGTCAGAGACAACTCCCGGTAAAACTTAGCGTGGGCCGTCATATCATCCAACACTAAAAGCACGTCCCGCCCCTGATCTCTAAAATACTCGGCCACGGTCATGGCCGTATACGGCGTCAGCCAAATTTCTCCCACCGTATCATGCGAACTGGAAGCCACAATCACTAGATTTTTAATAGCCCCGGTTTTATTAAAAAAACTTTCCGCCTGCATAATCTCCGTGTTTTTCTTGCCGATAGCCGCGTACACGCACACCGTCCCCAAACGCGACTGGGCCAAAATCGCCTGCAGGACAAAATTGGTTTTGCCGATCTTGCGGTCTCCCATCACCAGTTCTCTTTGCCCCCGTCCCAGAGGGACAAGCAGGTCCACCAAAGCAATTCCGGTTTCCAGCGGCCGGCTGATTTTCTTCCTGGCCGAAATGCCGGACGGCGTCACATCCACCATCCGCGTCTCTTCTCCCTCCGCGCCCCGCCCCAACCCATCCACTATTTTCCCCAACATTGCCTCACCCACGGCTATTCTTAACGGCCCCCCCGTTCTTACCACCCGGGCTCCCACCTTGACTCCGGACCGGACCAGCACTAATACTTCTACCCGGTCCTGCCCCAAGCCCATCACCTGCCCCATTTCTCCTTCCTCAAACACCACCAGCTCTGATAATTTCGCCCCCGGCAGCCCCGACACCTGGGCAATCGACTGGGTCATCTCTTCCACGAATCCTGTTTCCCCTGTCTCATTTAAATATTTATTAAAATCATTCATAATAAATATCACCCCACAGAAAAATAACTTTCCAGCTTCTTTTTCAAACTAAAATCCCCATATCTGCCTTCCCAATACACCGTGGCCCCCCCAATCAGTTCCGGTTTCAACTTAAATTCCATCACCACATCCTCCCCCAAGTACTTACGCACCCAGCGGGATATCTCTTCTACTGCTTTTTGTGGCAATTCTCTGGCCACCTCCAATTTTATCTCCCGCATCTTTTTCACTACTTCCCGCACTACCCACAACTGGTCTTTATACCCACCCAACACATTCGCTGCCTCGCTCCTCACCTCCGATGCCAACGCCTCCGTCTTATACAAATTATTAACTAATATATCAATCTCCCCCATGAGCAACTCTCTATCGCCGGTTGTCAGCACCAACTCATAAACATCAGAGTACATGGGCAGTCTTAGCTTCCTCCAAAGCCGCCGTGATCAAGGCAGTATGTTTAGACGTATCCAACGCTTTTCCCAACACCGCCCGGGTCACCTGCCTGACCATCTCCTGCGCCTGGGCGTCCACTTCCTGCATCTTTTTAACTTTGTATCCTTCAATTTGGGCTTGGGCAGCCATTATTTCTTCATCCACTTTTTGCCTCATCACCCCGGCCGTAGTCTGCCCCAGCGTTTTTTTAAACTCCCGCATCTCCTTTTCCTCCACCCTATCCAACCTAATTTCTAATTTCTCATTTCTATTTTCCGTATCTAAGCGCGCTTTCTCTAAAATCTGCACAGCTTTGTCCTGGGCTTGGCGCAAAATCTTGGCCGCCTTGTCTTGGGCCTCATCCACCATCTTTCCAGCTTCCTGTTGTTCTTTTTTCTTCCTGCTCCCCAAATCCAAATACCCAAGCCCCACACCAACTATGGCGATTCCGGTGGCAACCAGTGAAATTAATTGATAGTCCATAGGCAAATACCTCACCCCTTTTGTTCCCCTCTCCTATTATAGGAGAGGGGTTAGAGGAGAGGTATAAACAGAGTGATATTTCATAATACCAGTATTAAATATGCAATTAATAGCCCCGATCCCATAATCAAGACTGTCAAGAGCAAATTCAAAATCACGTTGAATTGGATCAGCCGTCCCGCCAGCGGATTTCGGCCCACCGCCTCCACCCCGCTCTTGGCCACCCGGCCGAAATACCAAAAGCCCAAAATAAAGGCCGCTGAGGCGATTGTGGCCGCCAGCACATAGCGCAGGGAGGCCAGCGGCGTTAAGGTCGGCGCCAAAATCGCGTCCTTAATCGTCTCCAATAAATTTCCCCCTTTGTTTTGCAATGTCACAAACGCCTGCTTAGCCCCAATCGCCACCATAATTTTGCTGTCTGCCCCCGCGTCGGCGTCTTCCAAAGCCGTACCTATCACATATCCGGATTTCGCCGCCTTCTGTCCCACTCCGGGAATGGCCGAACTGGTGACATAATCCCCTTTTTTAATCTGCCCGCCGGCCTCGTTCACCCGCACATAAGCCTTGCCGGAAGTAGCTATGGTTTTGGCATTCGTCAGGCTCAAGTTCTCCAATGCCAAGGCCGGCTCCGCTACATACACCCCGTAAATATTTCCGTCATAGGCTGTATTGCAGCGTTTAATCTCACCCACATAGCTACACACCACATCCCCATCTACCACCTCCCCTGTTACCGAAATAGCCACCGCCACTCCCTGCCCGACCGATTGAGCTCTCACAGGAGCGGCTGCTATCAAGAAAAGAACGAGCAGGAGAAACATAACTTTATTCTACATCATCTCCGCCCGCTTGCCCGCCAACTTGTCAACTTGTGACCCCTTACAAATTTTGACGGTCGTGTAAATTTGTAAGAATCCACTTTCTCTTCTCACATATGTTCCAAAGCCTTAATTCCCAGCATCTCCAGCCCCATTTTTAAGACTTGCCCCACGGCCTCCGTCAAAGCCAGCCGAAAGTCCCGACTCCCTATATCACCCTCTCCCTTCGGCCTGCCTGCCGGCAAGGCAGGGTTTCCCCCTCTTAATTTAAGAGGGGGATCAAAGGGGGTGATATTTAATATTCTATGTTTATTGTAAAACGTATTAAACCTCTGGGCCAGTTCATAGATAAAATTGCAAATCAAATTCGGCGCCAGTTTCTCACCCGCCTCCTCTACCACCTCCGGCCAGCGGTAAATCCAACGCAGAACGGCGAGTTCCTCCTCGTTTAGTGCTAAGTGCTTAGTGCTAGGTGCTAGGTTCTTAGCCCTTAGCCCTTGGCCCTTAGCCCTAACCAGTACACTTTGCGCTCGCGCATACGTATATTGAAGGTATGGCCCGGAATTGCCCTGCAAAACCATAACTTTCTCCCAGTCAAAGACAATGTCACTCTGAACATTATGCGACAGGTCAAAATACTTAATGGCCCCAATCCCCACCGCCGGATTATTCCGGGCTCTGGTTATAGCTTCCCGCAGCACTTCTTCCAAATTCACCGTGCTCCCCGTCCTGGTTCTAAACTTTTTTCCGTTTTCCGCAAGATATAATCCGTGTTTCGTATGTATCAAACTACACCCTTCTCTAACATAGCCTAACATCCGGGCGGCGGCAAAAACTTGCTGGAAATGTAGTGTCTGCTCCGCCCCCACTTCGTATATAATCAAGTCCGGATCCCATTTATCTTTGCGAAATTTCAGAGTCGCCAGATCCCGCGTGGCGTAAGTAGTCCCCCCGTCGGACTTTAAAAGCATCAGAGGCGGGTGGCCGGGAATATCAATCACCAATGCCCCCTGGCTTTTTCTGGCGATAGTTTTGGCATCGGCCACCACCTCCTGCATCAGGCTCTCGTAAAACGATTCCCCGTACGCGTTATCAATCTTTACCTCCAATAATTTATATATCCTCGCGAATTCCCGCACGGATATTTGAACGCATTTCTCCCATAATTTCCGCGCCAATTTATCGCCGTCTTCCAGCCTCTTAAACCATTTCCGTGCCTGCTTGTCATCTTCTGATATCTTGTGATAGCGTACGTACAGCTTTTCCAAATCCTCAACGCACAAGGTTGCACCTTGTGCGTTTAGCTTCTCCCGATCCAGCATATATAATAATTTGCCAAATTGAGTGCCCCAGTCCCCCAAGTGATTGTCCCCGATCACTTCATATCCCAAGCTTTTATAGATGTTATACAGGGCCTGGCCGATAATTGTCGAGCGTAAATGGCCAATCCCAAAAGTCTTGGCGATATTCGGGCTGGAATATTCCACCATCACCCTGCCTGTTTTTTTATTTAGCACCGGAAACATTTGACTGATAAGATATTCAACTTTCAGCCTGATATTGATAAAACCCTTCCCTACAACCTCAATCTGCTCAATTAGTTTATTTAGCTCACTTTGCTTAATCTGTTTAATTAGCTTTTCTGCTTCCTCTGGCGACTCCGCAAATACAGAATAGTCTCCCCACTCCTCCCGCACCGGATGTTCCAGCTTCGAACCCAATATTTGTTCCAATTTCTTCCTAATCAGCATGCTTTTATTGTAACACAAACAAAAAGTACTCAATTTTCGGCTAAATGACTATTGACACTTATATTAATATACGTCATAAATAATTAAGCTGATAAAACTTGATAAAACAGCCTTAAAATGTACACTGTTGCCCAAGCTGCCCAAATTCTAGGAGTCGCCGCCGTCACTCTCCGTCTCTGGGAACGCCAAGGCAAAATCACTTCAAACCGGACCATCGGCGGCCAAAGGAGATACTCCGAAGAGGATATTCAGCGCATCCGAAACCTGATAAACCTGCCCCGGATCCAATCCCCGGCCACACCTCCGGTGCCCCGGCCCAAACCTCATCTCACTCTCCCTCAAAAACGCGTTTTACTGGGCACCGCCGCCGCCCTGATAATTTCCGCGGCCGGCTTTGTTGCGGCTAAATCCGACCTTCTCTCCAATATCACCCCCTTTAATCCCCCTCTTAAATTAAGAGAGGGGGTAGGGGGTGAGTTATGGTCGTTCTTCCAACGTCCCTCATCAGCTTCCATCGCTCTATCCGATTCCATCCGCGGCACTGTCCTGGCTTCCCAAACCCGCTTTGAAGACTTGCTTTTCAAAGTCAATATCCCGGCCGAATTCGCCCGGGATATCAAGGCTCCCAACATTCTCTACGGCCTCAAAGCCGGAGACGGAATTGATATTTCTGCCGGACAAACTCCTACTATCAGTACCAATCTGCAAACTTTCAAAACCGTCAAAGTGGGCGGTACAAATATTTCAGCCGGATCAAAAGCCGATACTCTGGAACTAGCCGCCGGAAGCAATGTGACTCTTTCTACCTCGGACAAAAAGATCACCATCGCTGCCTCTGCCACAGACGTTACTACCTCAGGCTGGACTGATGATGGAACAATACTTAGATTAACTACCGTCGGGGATATTGTAGCCATCGGGGCCGCCTCCGGCGCCGCCAAACTTAACATCAACGCCGATGATCTGCGGGATTTAATTACCGCATCCCAAGCCGGCAGCCTCAAATTCCGCCTCACCAATGCGGGAATCATCGACACCGGAACTTGGAATGGTTCAGTTATCGGTCCGGCGTATGGCGGCACCGGAATAGCCAACAACGCCGCATCCACTCTCACTCTTTCTGGCAACTACGCCACCACCCTGACTCTCACCGGCACCACCGGCATCACTCTCCCCACTTCCGGCACCCTCTACGGCACTGCCACTGATTCAATTACTTCGTCTCAACTGCTAACCTCTCTGTCCGATGAAACCGGCACCGGAGTGGCCGTCTTTGGCACTTCCCCGACCATCACCACCAGCATTACCACTCCCTCCACCACCTTCGCTCTGGTCAACACCACTGCCACCACCGTCAACTTTGCCGGTGCCGCTACCAGTCTCAACCTGGGCGCCGCCACCGGGACAACGACCATAAATAATGCCGCCTCCATCTCCGGCGCTCTGACTCTCTTTGGAACCCCAACTTTGCAAGGCACGGCCTTGCAAACCCTGACTCTGGGAGGTACAACCACTGGAAATATAGTTATCGACTCAGGATCTAGTGTCATTAATCTTCCTGACTTGACAGCCTCCAGAGCAGTGTTTACTGATTCTTCTTCTAATCTTTCTTCTACGGCAGCTTCAGCTGCTCTACTTAATTCTTTGTCCGATGAAACCGGCACCGGAGTCGCGGTTTTTGGCACCTCACCCACTCTAACCACTCCGGTCATCTCTCAAATCGTCAACACCGGCACCTTAACTCTGCCCACTTCCACCGATACCCTGGTCGGCCGGGCCACCACCGATACTCTGACCAATAAAACCTGGAACGGCAATACTATTGGAGCCATTTACGGCGGCACCGGCCAATCTACCTGGACCACCGGCGATCTTCTGTACGCCTCCGGTACCAACGCCCTGTCCAAACTAGGCATCGGCTCAGACGGTCAAGCCCTGACCGTCTCCTCCGGCGTACCCATCTGGGCCGGCGGCAGCGGATCCGGAACTGTCGGCTGGTGGCAAAGAAACTTGGGAGTGCTGGCTCCCACCAACATCACTGATGATTTGGCCGTCGGCGGCACTGCCACCTCCAGTGCCAAATTCCAGATCTTTGGAGCTTCGGGCAATGCTACCACCAGCGGTACATTAACCTTTAATGCCGGCAATCAAATTCAAACCACCAAAAATGAAACTTTGACTATAGGTGGCTCGACCACCGGCAACATAGTCCTAGCTGACTCCATCTCCGGCGACATCACCTTCTTAGACGACGTAGCTATTAACGGCGGAGACCTGACCACCACCCAAACCACGGCTACGCTTTTTAATACCACTGCCACCACGGTTAACCTGGCCGGGGCCGGGACCACTATCACCATCGGCGCCGCAACCGGAACTACTACAATCAATAACTCTTTATCTGTTTTGGGATCATTCACTCTGGGAGACAATGGCGACACTGGTTCAATCAACACCTCAGATTGGGATATTTCTACCACGGGTGACCTGACCGGTATTGGCGGGATTACTGCCAATGGAGCCATCGCCTTCTCCCCTACCTCGACCAGCGATATTACCTTTACCACCGACGCCGACTCGACCTTTGTCGTCTCCGGCTTGTCCACTACCAGTGGAAGTGGTCTATGTTTAGACGCATCCAACAATGTGATCATCTGTTCCAGCGGATCGGGATCTTCCCTTTGGACTCTAAGCGGATCGACTATCTACCCAAATCTGGCTTCTTACGACGCCCTGGTTGGCTCAATCACCGCAGGAGACGGAGTGGGTAAATTTACAGTTTCAGGAGCCAAAACTGGCAAGGCCTTGGTCGTTCTAAATGAAACCGGCGATCAGGCCATTTGGACCGCCTCTGCTTCGGGAACAACGGTGGCCAATCTGGACAGAAGCGGCAATTTAGCTGTCGAAGGCACAATCTCAGATCTAGGAGGAGCGACCCTAGTGGTAGCCGACGACCTGCAAATCAACGAGGGAGATTTACTGACCGACGACACCACCTTTAACCTGATCAACGCCACGGCCACGACTCTAAATATCGGAGGTGCGGCGACGACAATCTCTCTGGGCGCCTCCACCGGCACCACCACGATCAACAACTCGGCCACGGTCACCGGAGACTTGGGCGTCAACGGCGGAGACATCACCTCCTCGGCTACATCATTTAACCTCCTCCAGTCAACCGTGACCACTCTTAATCTCGGCGGTGCGGCCACGACGCTCAGCATTGGAGCAAGCACGGGCACCACTACCATCAATAACGCCAATACTGTTATCTCAGGAGACTTGGCCGTCAACGGGGGCGACCTCACTACCACGGCCACAACTTTCAATCTGGTCAACGCCACGGCAACTACCTTAAACATCGGCGGTGCTGCGACTACGCTCAGCATTGGTGCCACCACCGGCACAACTACCATCGCCAATGATTTGACTATTGGCAATGCTATTACCGACGCCATTACCTTTACCGGTCGGGTGGCTGCCGACTCAGATCTTATTCCCATTGGCACTACCGGAACAAACGATTTAGGTTCTTCCTCCCTACCCTGGGACAACCTCTACGTCACCGGCGTCACCGCGGCTGGTGATATCTCTTTTGCCCCCACCGGAACCTTTGATGTCACCTTCACCACCGATTCGGATAGCACTGTTATCTTCAATGGCCTAGCCACCTCCACCGGTTCAGGTTTGTGTCTAGACGGCTCCAACAACATCATTGTCTGTTCGGCTGGCTCTGGTTCATCACTTTGGACCTTAAGTGGCTCGACGGTCTACGCAAATTCGGCCGCTTACAATATTCTCATCGGCTCCACTAGTACCTCCGATGATATTGGTAAGCTCACCGTCTCCGGAGCCAAGACCGGCAAAGCTTTGGCAGTTCTGAATGAAACCGGGGATCAAAACGTCTTGGAGGCTTCGGCTTCGGGTGTCCCGGTGCTGTCCATTACCAGAACCGGAAACATTGTCTTCGAGGGAACCACCAACAACGACTTTGAAACCACCCTTTCTTTGACCGACCCCTCGGCGGATCGCACGATTACACTACCTAATGCTACCGGCACGGTCTGTCTGGATTCGGATAACTGTACTGGAGGCACTGCCGGCCCCTGGGGTGAAGCCTCCGGAGTGGTTTTCTTGGACACCTCGACCAACAATGTCAATGTCGGCGGCTCAGCCAACTTGGGCAAACTGGCGATTGACGGCGACACCGACGAAATCCAGTTTTTAATTCAAGGCAATTCAACTCAAACCGCCAATCTGCTCACTTTGGAAAATTCGAGCGGGACTGACCAGAGTTGGTTTGACGAATCAGCCAATTTGCGCATCGGCGCATCGGCGGCAGACACTGGCTTAGTCAACGTTACCGGGGCCTTTACTGGCAAGGCCCTCCTGATTCTAAATGAGACCGGCGATCAGGCTATCTGGACAGCCTCGGCCTCGGGGACAACCGTCGCCACACTCGGTCGGACTGGAAATCTAAGCTTAACCGTCTCCAGCTCGTCCAACGCAGACATCAATCTTTCATCAACCGGTGACTTTACCGTCTCGGATGCGGGTGTAGCATTTGCCACTTTTTCTGATACTGGCTACTTAGACTTAGACTCCCTGCGTCTGGACGGCACCACCATCGGCCTAACCACCGACACCGATCTGTTATCCCTGGCCGCTAATGAGCTGACCGTCAACGGCTCAATTGTGGCTACTGCCGATGTTGCCGTCAATGGCGGAGATTTAACCTCTTCAGCCACCACTTTCAATCTTCTTAATGCCACCGTAACCACGCTTAACTTAGGTGGTGCGGCGACGACAGTTTCTCTGGGAGCTGCAACCGGCACGACTACGGTCAATAACACTCTTTCCATTACCGGCACTTTAGACGCCAATGGCATCGCCGACATTGGAGACGGCGGAGATGCAATTACTCTTTCCGGAACCACCATTACCCTGACTGCCAACACTGCCGGAAATGATATCACTTTAAATCTCGTCGACAACAACACCGATGCTCTGGATATTCAGGAAAGCACTAATAACTATATCAATGTCAATACGACTAACTCCAGCGAGAACATCTCCTTTGGTAATGCTACTACCAATCCCTCATTTTCCTTCTTGGGGAGCGGCACAACAACGTTTACGGGAGATATTGCCGTTAACGGGGATGACATAACCAGCGATGCCGACTTGACCATCAATCCTGCCGGAGGGGATATCCTGATCGACGACCGGGTGACCATTGGCTCAACGACGGCCGGGGTGGGAAAGCTGACGGTAACCGGAGCAGAAATTGGTAAAGCCCTGCTCATCTTGAATGAAACCGGTGATCAGAATATCCTGACGGCTTCAGCGGCTGGGGTAACTAAGTTCACCATCGCCAACTCCGGTAACATTACTGCAACAGGTACCGTCTCTGGCCTGACTGGTATTTCTTCATCGGGGACTACTACTCTGTCAGGGTTGACCGCTTCTCGGGTCGTGTTTACTGACGCTTCCTCTAATCTAGCCACCATTGGAGCTTCAGCTGATCTGCTCAATGCTTTAAGCGATGAGACCGGCACCGGAGTGGCCGTCTTTGCCACTTCCCCCACTCTGACCACTCCCCGCTTTGCCGACTTGGGATATCTGGCCGACTCTTCCGGAAAT
>LCKS01000009.1 GCA_001001555.1 Candidatus Amesbacteria bacterium GW2011_GWC2_45_19
ACCCTTTTGGATTCTGGATTCGGCGGGGGGAATGCATTAGTGTCGCGCCTTCGGCGCGACCCCATTTCGACTCTAAAATCCGATTTCGTTTTTTGGCGGAGGAGGTGGGATTCGAACCCACGCGAGCCTGTTACGGCTCAAGGGGTTAGCAACCCCTCGCAATGGACCAAACTATGCGACTCCTCCAGCACCCCCATTTTACTTCCTTTTCCCCTTTTTCTCACGAATCGCGTCCGCCCAATACACTAAAGCCACCACCAGCAACAATATGGCACCCATTATGTAAAAACTATCCAGCCCCTGCATCACCCATCCCTCCTTCCAGCCCTTCTCATCAAACGCAAGCTCAACCACAAACTAAACAACGCCAGAATTCCACCAGAAACTAAGCTTCTGACTATCAGTTGGCCGCCAGAAAAAAATGGTAATACCGCCGACCCAAAAAACACCACCGACACATTACTCGTCCACTCCGATAACCTATCATACATCCCGCCAGTAAACATATTATTACCAGTATAACATCAACGGCGTATAATTAGCTTCAAGGAAGGGTCGCATAGTGGTCTAGTGCGTTGGTCTTGAAAACCAATGTGGGTTTTTTGCTCACCGTGGGTTCGAATCCCACCCCTTCCGCAAAACTTCTGCCATCTCTTCCAGGGACTTAGTCTCAAACAGCCTGGCCCGCAAATCACCTGCCCCCTCCCATCCCTTGATATACACTTTCACAAATTTCTTCATAATCGAAAAATTTTTAGTATCTCCCCACGTCTTCTGCCACAATTTAATATGTTCCCGCAGTAAATTAATATTCTCTTGAGGGCTGAGGGTTGCGGGCTGAGGGCTGAAAGCATTTATGCTTTCCAGCACGCCGCGTCCAATCATCACCCCATCCACCCCTGACTCCTGGCTCCTAACTCCTGCCTCCTGGGCATTTTTAATGTCGCCGTTGCCGATAATTACTGTGTCCACTAATTTCTCATTTCTCATCTCTACGACCTTCTTGATCTCATCCCAATGCGCCGGGACATCAGACGTTTCGCGAGCAGTGCGCCCATGCACTGTCAGCGCGTCAATTTTTTGTTCCAACAAGAATCCGCACCAATCCTCGGTCACAATTTTATCCAACCCAATCCTCGTCTTTACACTCACTGGCAACCTCCCCGCCCCTTTCTTAACCGCCGCAATTATTTTCGCTGCCAAACTCCGGTTATTTATCAGGGCAATACAGCAGCCGTTTTTAACCACGTCTTTTTCCGGGCAGCCCATGTTAATATCCACCCCGTCGAATCTTAATCTCTTAATTAACTTAGCCGCTTCGTAATAATTCTTCGGATCTTTCCCCCAAATCTGGGCCACAATCGGCCTCTCAACCTCGGTAAACGCTAACCGTTGTAGCAGAGAGGGATCAGAGGGTGAGTTATTAATGGCGTGTATGATTCCCTCCACGTTCGTAAACTCCGTAAAAAACACATCCGGACGTGCGACTTTAGCCACCATCTGCCGAAAAACCGTATCCGTCACCTCCTCCATCGGCGCCAACGCCAAAAAAGGTTTTCTAGATTTTGCCAATTTTTGCCATAGATTCATCGCCCGATTATAACTCCCCCTTACGTCCCCCTCTTACGGCGAAAGACGCAAAACGAAGTTTTGATTTAAGAGGGGGATCAGGGGGGGCGTTACCGGGCCAGCGCCAATCCCCACACTTTTTCTATCCCTGCTTTTTTGAGGACCCGGCAGCATTCGCACATGGTGGCTCCCGTCGTCCACACATCGTCAATGAGTAATACTGTTGTGGGTAGTGAGTTGTGAGGAGTAATCACAAAAGCTCCCTGGACCGCCTTTAACCGCTCATCACGTTCCCGCCCCGCCTGATGCCCGGTATCCCTAACTCTAAACAATAAATGACTATTGCATGACAATTTATGACGCGCAGCGAATGACTTCGCAATAACTTCAGCCTGATTAAACCCCCTCTCCCTATATCTTTTTTCGTGCAACGGCACCGGCACCACCACCGGCTTCTCCTGCAAAAATTTTTGCAAATAAAAATATTCCCCGCCCTCCGGCAAATTTATCAATTCCCCCAGCAGGTCATAAAAATATTTATACTTGGCTTTCTTAATAATCTTCTTCGCGATTCCCTCATAACTCCACAAACAAGTCAGCCCATCCAACCCATAAGATTTGTGACAATACTTGTGCGGTAATCCATATCTGGAATTCCTGGTACACACGGGGCAAATCTGCTCCTCCTCCCACAATCCCACCTTGCAATCCTCACATACGTAAGCTCCAAACTTCCCGCAATTCACGCACTTCTTGGGCCACAAAATATCCAACAGATTCATACGAGTCGTTTGTTTCTAAAAGCAAAACCGGAATAAGTTTTTAAATATTTCTCGAAATCTAAAGCCTTTTTCTTGGAAATAAAGGCCGAATAATAAACAAGTGTTAAAGGTCTGAGATTTTTAGTGTGAGAGACTTTACCGGTTTGGTGTTCAGAAATCCTTTGTTTCAAATTTTCCGAAAAACCCGTGTAGTATGTTTGGTCGGAAAGTCGAAGCAGATAAGAATAATACACAAATAAAGTATAGTCCCACTTCGCCCAATGGGCTACGTTTGGGACACTCTTCGCAACTAGAACGAATATCTTTTTCAAAGCATGGCCGTGCCACTTCGAAGCCTCAATTGTTAAATTGAGGCGAAGTGTGGAGGTGGCGGGAATTGAACCCGCGTCCGAAAAAGTTCTTTTAAAGCATCTACAAGCTTAGTCTCGCATAAAGTCGCGGACCACTTGGATTAATTGGTCTTTCTCTGACCTCGGCTAATCCGTAACCTGTCAAAGGCATCCCGATTTAATTACACCCCAGTCAAACTCTCGAGATAAGTTTGAAAGAGATGCCTCACTTGAGCTTAAGCGAATGCGTACGCGAAGCGAGGAGTGCGATTTGCATCGACACTTGTGTTTTTGAACCTGTTTTACCCTGCAGAGCAGGGTCTGGCTTTGCCAGACGAGCCTGGTTCAAGCTCGGCTTGCAGCTTGTCAAAGTACATTTCCCGTCGAAGCCTTGCACCCCCGACTGCTTTGTAGTATATCACATCTCCCTGTCTAAATCACGCTTCTTAATCGCTTCCCTTTTCTCATATTTTCTTTTTCCCCTGGCCAGGGCAATTTCCAGCTTTATTTTGCCTTCCTTAGTATACATGGCCGTCGGCACCAGCATCAACCTGCCCTGTTTCATTTTGCTTAAAAGTCCCAAAATTTCTCTCCGGTGCAGCAGCAATTTTCGGCTTCTTGTGGGATCGTAATTAGTGTTGTCCGCATGTTTATACGGATAAATATGCAGTCCCACTATTTCCGCACCATCTTTAATCCGCACGTGTGCGCCGCTCATATCTACTTGCCCCAGTTTCACCGACTTCACTTCCGGCCCGGTCAGGGCTATTCCCGTCTCGATTCTTTCCCCCAACTCATAATTAAACTTCGCCTTATCATTAACAATTTTCATACAAATTTATACCTCTCCGGGGTGAGGTATTACAACTTTATGACATAAACCTTACTCCCCGCCAATAAATATATCTTCCCCGTCTTCTCATCCACCACCAGCCCCGTCGCCCCTTTTATCGCCTCATTCACATACTGACTCTCGTATTCTCCGGTCTTAGCCAGGACCACTATCCGCCCACCGGCCGTATCCAGTACATATAATTTTTCCGTCTCGTCGTCCGTGTATATCACTTCTCCCTCCAGCCCTTCCACCCCGCTTACTTCAAAACTCTCCTTCACCCCCCTGGTATACTTTCTAATTTCTAATTTCTCATTTCTAATCTCTGTAATCCACACGCTGCCATCAATCGCCATCCCTAAATAATCTCCGGCTTCAGATAGCCAAGACTGCTTGGCCCCATACCCCCCCTCTCCTCCCTGATGTTTCCAAATACCCGCTTTAGACAACAAGTAAATATTTCCTCCCCACATCCCCATATCCACTATCTCCCCCCATCCATCATCCGGCTTCACAACTACTTGGCACTTAGCACCTAGCCCCTGGCACTCTACGATTCCTTTGTCAGACAAAACCACCGTTTTTCCCGGATACGTAGCCAAAAGTCTGGCCTCTCCCAGATCATTTTTTCCCGCCACTACTTCCGCGCTTTTCTTCCCGGGATTAACCTCTATTAACCGATCGCCCTGCGTATCCAGCACCACTAATTTCCCATCTCTCATTTCTAATTTCTCTCCCACCATCCCCTCTCTCACCAGCCCCAGATCCAGCACCAGCTCCGGCTGCGCCACCTTTGTCCCCATCGCTTCATTCCACACCCCCTCCCATTCACCGACTATTTGCATCACCCTCTTATCCTTACTTTGAGTTTTTGAATTTTTGAGTTTTTGCACTTCCGGATCTATTTCTTTCAAAAGTTCTCTGCTCCTGGCCGGATTCAACGTCACTACCGCCTTAGCCTCATTAAATTTTTCGCTAATCATCTCAATCTGCTTATTTTGCTCACTTTGCTTAATCTGCTTATTCCGCTCACTCCACCTCCAGCCCCCCACCAGCACCATCAGCATCACTAAAAATCCTATCCCCGCCCACATCATTCTCTTCCGGTCCAAATCTTTATTTCCCCGCACCACATACACCCCGCCGCCGCGGGGCAAACTCGGCCACCTTAATTTCGGCAGTTTTATCTCCGGCAGCTTAAAATTTATTTTGGGTTTCTTAATTTGATCATTTAAATTTACTTGGGATTTAGAATTTAGAATTTCGGATTTGTCGTTGTGCAATTGCACGACGACCCCTACCGCCCCTTCCCCCCTCTCCCCCCCGTGCACCACTGCCCCCAGTGTCTCCACTGCCGCCTCCACATCATTATTTTCCACTGCCGCTTTCACTACCCCTAACGGCAGCTCTTCCCAAAACCGGCTATTCCCCAACACCAAGATCTCTTGATTTTTTGTCCAGCTGCTCAACACCCTCACCCCCGGTTCCGCGTCCGGCCGGATAACCCACCCTTCCTTCTCCTTCATCTTGGCCCACGCCCCTCCCATATTTGCCGCTACATACAGCACTTCTCCCACCGCCGTCAGTACTACCATCTCTACCCCCTCAAACTCGGTCTCCATCGTCTCTACCATCCGTTTTAGGTTTATCATCGCCTCCTCTTCCAAATTACCAAAATACAGTTCGTGCACCCTCGCCAGCAGTTCCCGTCCCATCTCCACCATCTCTACCTCGGTTTTTTCCCCACTTACCGCCAGACTAGCCGCTACAATTAAACGACCTTTTGTCTCATGCACAAAATCATGTACCTGCGCCCACCGCTTCCCGCTGATCCTGCCCACTATTTTACCTACATATATTTCCATTGGGATTACAACACGGCTATCGCCAGAATTACTAAAGCAACAGCTAACAGTAGATGCACCCAAGCAAACAACGAAATCACGCCGTTGACATCGTCCTCCACCGCCTCCGTCATAATTTTTACCTGCCTCACAATTACCACCGCAAAAGCCACATACATCAGAAGACCCACCACCAAAAACCACTTCACCACCCCAAACAACGTAATCTTCTCCAAACTATTAACTATGAACTCTGAACTATTCACCCCTTTCCCTCCTTTTCTCCAACTCCTCCGCCAGGCGCGAAATAATATCCACCACCTTATGCGGCCAGGGCACCCCCAAAGCTTCTATGGTTGGCTTTTCCGACGCCGTAGTCACAAACACATCCCCGTATTGGAACATCGACCGGATAAATCCACCCGTCACCATGGCCGGCTCCTCAATATGGTTTAAGTTGGCGTAAGTAATCACTCTGAACATCAGATTTTCAAAATCAATGTCCACCAGTCTTTCGTTAGTCACTATAAACACGCTGTAATACCAGTACAGAAATCTCTCCATGGCGTACATTAACGTCACCAAATACCACACCAGCTTCCCTACCAGTACAAATTTTCCCGGCACCGCCGCGAACACTCCCGTTCCCAAAATAACGCCCGGCAAAACCAGCATCAGAATCACCAGCAGCACCCACCCCAAATTGGTGATCGGATGTGCCCGCAGCAGCAACACTATCTCCTCGTCCTCTTGCTGGGTCATAAATCTCTGGTCCGGCCGCACGCAAAACGCCCCCAGCATCGCCCGCCTTGGTTCTTCCCCCACTTTCTCTAGCACCCCGTCCACCAACTCCTTCCACCATTCCTTTTTTGTACCTTGGGCTGAATACACCTCCGGCATGCCTAAATTGTATCACTTTCTCTCAATATTAAAGAATGCAAACCCGCTTTGGGGAATTTGCAATCTCCCAGGAGCCCGCAAATTAAAGGCTGTTTTAAAATCAGATCCGCTTAGGCGGATTTCTCCTTTATCAGTCTGAAACACCACTTCATTTGTCCGGCCGTTTCCCAGAGATACATAGACCGAAGACACTGATAACGGACCATTGGCTTTAGACCGGAGTTCAGAATATGAATAGGGGTTGCCTCCCCAGCAGGATGTGGTAATGGGCGTTACTCTGTCGTCTCTATACAGCGCGGCGTTAATTATGTCCGCCATTTCTTCAGAGGAAAGCCAGGGATTATCCCTTCCACAAGAGTCGCCGCTGGGCGAATAACCTTTTCTATACCACGCTTTGTAGGCCCAAGGTGATCCCCCGATTTTCTCATAGCTTTTGTCAAAAAAGTTTGCTCCCCCACCACCATCGGTCGTGTCCCAGCCCATGGTGGTAATATAGCCTCCCGTGGTAGAAGAATAATAGGTCACGACTCCATCCAGAACCTGGCCGCGGGTTTCCTGGACTGCAGTCCGCCACTCACTCGGAGGATTGTCGGCCTTTGATTTTCTAAAAACCTGACAATATTCATCCGTACAAATAGATTTACCCCCGATTTTGTAGCGATAGGCATATGTTCTGGCCGCAATGGCCTGCGCTTTTAGAGCCGGCATGGGAAAACTTGATGGCATCTCCGCAATTCCCAGCAGATAATAATCTTCAAAATTCAAGTTTCCCAAACCCGCAACGCTGATAGTTCCTCCGGTATCTTTTCCCACCGGAGATGCTTTATAATAAGCTTGTAAAATTTGATTATAGTCCTGGCCGCTTTGGGCCCGGCCTTTGGCCCCATACTGGCTCATCCCCTTAGCTCCACCCTGATGGGTATAGGCCCCAAAAGAAAACACCGCAAACGACCCTCCGGGCGCGGCTTCTCTAAAACCCCTGATAGACGCATTGTAATCATCAGACAGCTCGCTATCCCCGACACTGGCGATAAAGTTGCCGCTTCTGGCGGCTAGAATTTCATTTTGCCTGGCCGTCAAAGAGGCGATTTTCCCGGACAAATCGGATACATACTTATTCGCCTTAGCTACTTCTCCCGCCAGCCACTTGGCTTGGTCATCCACTCTTTTTTTCAACGCATCCACATTCAGCTTTTGATCACTTAGCACTTGGCCCCTAGCCCTTAGCACTTGTATTTCCCCCGAAATTTCGGCGATCAACTCCCGGTCATCCCTGGCCAGTTTCTCCCGGTAAGCCAGATCCGCAAACAGCCGCTGCGCCGTCTGGTCCGCAAACAGCGTTGTCAATATCGTCTGGTCCCGCTTACGGATATAATCCCTTTTTACCCGCGCGGCCAATAGGGTTTCCCGCACCCCAATTTTTACCTGTCTTTCAAACACGTCTGCTTGCAACTTTTGAATTTGGGAGTTTAATTGGTTTATTTGAGCTTTGAGATTTGAGATTTGAGTATTGAGACTTGCCAACTCGCGGGAGTTGGTGGCATTGGCTTTCGAAATCGCGTCCGCGAACCCGCTGAATTTACTGATACAAGGCCCAATCTGCTCCAAACCCAAACTGCTGATGTTGTCGCACTCATCAGCCCGCACTATCCCCGCCGTCGCCAAAATTACCATGAACCATGAACCAATAACTAATAACTTTTTTCTCATAATTAATCTTATCACCCTCTTGACAAACTACAACTTAAATGCTAACTTAAACACCATGTTAAACGCTCAATCCATAAAAAGTTTTACTGATTTACGCACCGACCCGGCTGGCGTCACCCAGCTTGCAATAGATTCCGGTCCCATTTATATTCTTAATAGAAACCGTCCCATCAGCGTTCTTCTCGACGTGGCTCAATACGAACAGCTTATCGAAGAGCTTCAAGATGCGCGGGACAGCCATTGGCTAGCCAAAAAGGAAAATTATTTCAATAAAGCCAAGGGCCTCACTTCCAAACAAATCGCCGAAAAATATCATCTGTCTATATGAGCCAATCCTACCAGGTTGAGTACCTGCCACTTACCGAAAAATTCTTCAAAAAACACCCCGCCAACCTTTGTTCCCAAATTCTTGAAAAGGTAGACCTTGTTGCCAGAGACCCATTCGCCCCCAACAGCAATCTTACTCAACTCAAAGATCCCATATCTGGGTTTCGATTAAGAATTGGCGATTTTCGCATAATTTACGTTTTGGACAAGGAAAACCGTCGACTAGTCGTCGTCAAAATCGACCACCGCTCCTCCGTCTATAAACCCTAGCCCCAGGGTTTTGTTGACATAACTCATTTGCTATGATACAGTAAATACTGTTATTGTAATATAGTAAACAGAGTATGCACCAATACTGGCAATCGGTACTCCTGGAATGGCAAGGCCGGAAACTGCCGCAAATTATAGACCGCGGCACAAATTTAAATTCATATCTATCTTCCTCTGTCAAAAAAATCATCTCGGTGGTAGGATTTCGCCGGACCGGCAAGACTTTCAGCCTCTTCGAACTGGCCCAAAAAATTGGCCAACAGAATTGTCTTTACGTCAGCTTCGAAGACGAACGCCTTCCCAAACAAACCCCTGTTTTAACCTCGCTTACAGACACTATCACAGAGCTTTTCCCAAACCGGAAATTTATTCTTCTGCTTGACGAAATTCAAAACATACCCGATTGGAGCCTCTGGGCCCGCCGAATCCATGAGTCAACTGATCATCAGCTATTTATTAGCGGGTCATCTTCCCGTTTACTGTCTACCGAACTCCCCACCGAGCTTCGGGGCAGGTCTCTAAGTGTTATCATAAACCCGCTTGGTTTCAAAGAATTTTTGCGTTTCAAACAACAAGATCCCGGCCAACTTGCCAAACCTAAAATTTTGAGCCTCCTGCGAGAATTTCTCTACTTTGGTGGCTTCCCGGAAATAGTCTTAGCCGAGGAGGGCAAAAAGCCATTAATTCTGGATGAATATTATCAAACTTTTCTCTCCAAAGACGTCATTGAACGTTTCCATATCCGTCAAACCCAAACTCTCAAACAACTCATTCAGCTCCTCCTCAACTCTCCCTATTTCACCGCTTCCAAACTCACCAACAATTTAAAAGGTCTGGACCTTCAGGCTAGTAGGGCAACTGTTGCCAGATACGTAAATTATTTGCAGGAAAATTTCTTCCTCCATCCCTTAAGTTTGCATACTCCCGGCATCAGAAATCGCCTCAAGGCTGAAAGGAAAACCTATTTTGTCGACTCGTCGTTTTTGGCCCGCTTTTCTACCGCTTTCTCGCAAAACATAGGCCGGCTAATGGAACAAGCCGTCTTTTCTCGTCTTTTTCTCCAAAGCGATATTTACTACTGGAAAGACCACCGGCTCAGGGAAATCGACTTCGTTACCAGAAAACTGGAACAAACCCAAAAGTTAATTCAGGTCACCTACGCTTCGTCACTTCCGGAAATTTCCGACCGGGAAATTTCCAATCTCATTTCAGCCCACTCCAAACTAGGTGGAAATATGCAAATAATTACCTGGGATTTGGAAACCGATCTTAAAAATGGAATTTCCTGCGTCCCGCTTTACAAATTTCTCCTATCTTAACCTGTGCTAAACTTAATTTACATGAAAAGGTTCATTTTGCTCGCAGGATTAGTTTTATTTGTTTTTCTAACTTATCCCCCAGCCCTCTTGGCTCAGGGAACGGCAAATTGCAAAGTCAGCGGGTCTGGTACATCAAGAAAATGCGACACTGTCAATAATTGTGATCCAGATTACGAACCCCCATCAGGAATATGTATAGACCTTACTAATTGTGACACTGCACCAGTCAGTTGCGTTCCTACCCAACCTCCTGTTCCGGCTCCCCCAGGAACTTGCCCTGCTTCCAGACCATTTTCGGTTTGCCAAAATTCTAACCCTGACTCATCCAGATGCTTATCGTCAGGGCCTTGTTTTGGTGGCAGCGGCCCACCTTTTCAATTCTGTTGTACTGTCCCTGGGTATACCCCCCCTGCCTGCACTGCTGCGCCGTATTGTGATCCGGTAACCAAGCCCTGCAAGTCCGGAGAGTTCTGCAATACAGTCGTAATTCCTGGCATGCCAGAAGGGTGTAGCGGTGTTTGTAATACACTTGATTCTGGCACCTCGGCTTTTTGCAACGAAGACGTAAATCGGGGCGTGAATACGGCTATTGGCTGTCTGTTAGCCGCAGAGCCCAAAAAGTTTGTCGGCCAGATATTGGGCTGGGGAGTGGGAGTTGGCGGCGGCATTGCTTTCTTGATGATCGTCTTAGCCGGATTTCAAATGGTCACCGCCTCCGGCGACCCCAAACGCGTCCAAGCCGCCAAAGAGTTGCTTACCTCCGCCCTCGCCGGCCTGATCTTAATCGTTTTGTCTGTGGTTCTGCTAAACTTTATTGGAGTAAAAATCCTTAATTTACCCGGATTCGCAGGAAATCCTGATCTTAATCTATGAAACAACTCGCCCAAATCACCGGTATCGATGACCCCGTCGGAACCAAATTCCCAATTGCCGACTACGCTGATCTACCCGGCCTCATTGTCAGCCGTCTGTTGACTTTTGCCATCATTGGCGCCGGATTATTCTTTTTCGTCCGTCTCATCTCCGCCGGATATTCATACCTCACCAGTCTGGGCGAACCGGCCAAAATCCAATCCGCCACCAAAGAACTAACTAATGCCGTTATTGGCCTTCTGGTCATTATCTCCTCTTATTTCATCATCCAAATAATTGAAGTGGTGTTTGGTTTTAACATTCTCAAGCCATAAAATAGATACTTGACATACAAAAATCTGGCATTAAAATAAAGATGTGATCCGCCGTTACCTCTATCCTGGACTCAAAAAACACCTTTCGGCTAAGGAAATCACTTTTTTAGTTGGTCCCCGCCAGGCCGGCAAAACCACCCTGTTGCGCCAGCTCCAAACCGAACTGGAAAACTCCGGCCAAGCCACCCTTTTCCTCAATCTTGACCTGGAAGCCGATCTGGACCAATTATCGTCTCAGCTCGAACTCCTCCAAATCATCCGCCTCCGCCTTGGTCCAGCCGGCGGTTATGTTTTTATCGACGAGATCCAAAGAAAAGAAAATGCCGGCATCTTCCTTAAGGGTATCTATGACCAAAATCTTCCTTACAAGTTCATTGTTTCCGGCTCCGGCTCTTTTGAGCTGAAAGAAAAAATCCATGAATCACTCATGGGCCGCAAGCGGGTCTTTACTCTCTATCCTCTCTCCTTCCCCGAGTTTGTCGACTTCCAAACTGAATACCATTACTCCGACCGCCTCCCCGACTACTTCTCTCTCCAAACTGACCGCCTCCGCCAATACCTAATCGAGTATCTTACTTTCGGCGGCTACCCCCGAGTCGTTCTCTCTCCCACTACCGAGGCCAAACAATCCGCTCTGGCCGAAATCCTCCAAAGCTACCTGGAAAAAGACATTCGCTACTTGCTCAACATCGACAAAAACCGCACCTTTTCCGATCTGCTGCGCTTGCTGGCTGTCCAAACCGGCAGTCCGGTTAATTTTTCCGAACTTTCCGCTACCTTGACTGCTTCCCAGCTCACCGTCAAAAAATACTTATGGTATTTGGAAAAGACTTTTATCGTCCAAGAAGTTACTCCCTACTTCCGTAACCGCCGGTCTGAAATTACTAAATCCCCCCTTTACTACTTCGTGGACCTGGGCCTAAGAAACTATCTCTTTGGCCTCTTCCCCGCCTCCATTACTCCATTTACTGCCGGTCACTTATTTGAAAATTTCGTCCTCAACCATCTCCAACTCCAATTACCCTACTATCCGTTCGGTTTTCACTTCTGGCGCACCACCGACGGCGCCGAAGTAGACTTTGTCCTCGAACGCGGCCCTATCCCCCTCCCCATCGAAGTCAAATATCAGGATCTTAAAAAACCCGTCGTCCCCCGCTCCCTCAAAAGTTTTATCCGTAAATACCGCCCCCCTATGGCCTACATTGTCAATCTCTCCCTGGATTTGGAAATCCAAATAGACACCACCAAGGTTGTTTTCCTCCCCTATTTTCACCTTGACCGCCTGTCTGATGTTAGAATAGATCCATGACCCCAATCCCCCAGCTTTTTTTTGGGTCAAACCCCAAATTCGAGAATATTGGTACCCTGGTATCTTCTCTCCTCCCCAACCTGCTCGTCGGCGCCGGAGTCATTTTCTTTTTCCTCATACTCGGCGGCGGATTTATGATGATCAAAAGCGCCGGCGGCGACGCCAATGCTCAAGACACGGCCAAAGCCAAAAATGCCGTCACTTTTGCCGTCATCGGCTTCTTGCTTGTCATATCCGCTTACTTTATACTGCAGATAGTGGGTGTAATTACTGGCATAAATTTTATTAATCCACCACCAATACCATGATTTTTCAATTCGGCGCCATATCCGATCCTTTCGGTCCCAGCGGCCTAAATGTAACGGGTCTAGCCGGAACCGCTTCCGGATCGGGTCTTGTTATTATCCTTAATAACCTGATTAAATTCGTCATCGTTGTGGCTGGTCTGTACACTTTTTGGAACTTGATTTTGGCTGGCTATGGATTTATGAGTGCTGGGGGAGAAGCAAAAGCAATCGAAAAAGCTTGGGCTAAGATTTGGCAGTCACTCATGGGTCTTCTGGTTGTCGCCGGCTCATTCGTCCTAGCCATGATCTTCGGCTGGTTAATCTTCCAAGACGCTACCGTTTTAATTGCCCCCAAAATATACACACCCTAATGGTCACCATTGTTCCTTTACCAACTCTGAGCGGCATCGGGCCACTCGGCACCTCCCCAGATTTAAACGAAGCCCTCTTTACTTTCGCTAATGTCATCTCCATCACTATTGGCGTTTTAACTATTTCCGCCGGTCTTTGGTTCATAATACAAATCTTCTCCAGCGCTTTTCAGTGGCTAACTAGCGGGGGCGAAAAGCAAGCCTTGCAAAACGCCCAAAAACGCCTCACTCACGCCATTATTGGCCTCTTGATGGTAGTTTTGTCGTACGCTCTCATCGGCATTGTCAGCTTTGTCTTCGGCCTTCCCATTCTCAACATTGCCCAAATTATTATCTCTATCCGACCATAGCCATGAACTTCCTTGCACCATTAGCCGCACTGCCCGCCCCCTTACCAACACCAAAATCGGGCTTCATCGTTAACCCCGCTCTTAATCCCGCCGTCGGTACCGGGGAAGGAATCCCAATTCTCCAACTTTTTCTCACCAACTTCATCACCCTGGCTCTCGGGGCTGCCGGTGTCATTACTTTCTTTATGCTCCTGGCTGGAGGAATACAATATATTACTGCCGGCGGGGACAAGGAAAGAACTCAAAATGCCAGCAAAAGAATTACTCACGCTTTAATAGGTCTTGTAATTGTCTTCTCCATCTTTGCTATAATTTACATAGCAGAAACGTTATTTGGGATTTCTATTAGAGAGTTTACGATCCCAATTATTAATTAATACTGAGAGGAGGTGAAATAAGTGCAAGACCCAATTGATATCACTAAAGGAGTGGATCCGGCAATTTCCGGTCTCAAGCCGTCATCCCTTATCTCTGGCACCATCAACGTTATCCTTGGTGTCGTTGGTATAGTGGCTTTCTTTTTTCTATTAGTCGGCGGTATCCAATGGATCATGGCTGGCGGTGACAAAGAAGCCACCGAAAAAGCCAGAAAGAAAATCACTGCCTCACTGGTAGGCCTGGCTATAGTTTTTTCCGCCTACGCTCTACTATTTATCTTGAGCACGTTATTCAACATTAACTTGCTTCAATTTACTCTTAAACCATTAATTCAATATTAAGAGTAAATAACAAGTATGCCAGCCAAAATTTCTAACCTGGAACAGGTTTTTGAGAAAGTGGTTTCTGGCGCCCTCTCGCTGGCTGGCATCGCCGTCCTGGTCATGCTAATTTGGGGCGGGTATCAGTTTTTGATGGCCGGTGGGGACAAGGAAGGGGCTGTCAAGGCCCAAAAAACTCTCACCTACGCCATCGGCGGTTTGATCCTGGTCCTCTCCGCCTGGATTATTCTCAATTTGCTGGGCAAATTCTTAGGCGTCAATTTCTCCGTCTTTAGTATCTGTCTTCCCGGCTTCACCGGCCCTAACTGCACCTAAACCCTCTGCTACAATATACTCATGTTCATCCTGCTCCTCTTTATTTCTTTCTTCCTTCTCTTTCCCCCATCCACCCAAGCAATCCCTGTCGCTTGTCCGGCCAACTACCCGCTTTGTTTTTATGATTACAACAAAGGCATTAACACTGGCGACTGCCTGAGTCGCCAGTCCACCGGATGCCTAGATCCAGTTGACTCCCCCAATCCCGGCTACGGCGACTACTGCTGCAAACAACAATCCCCACCCACTCCCGCCCCGTCCTGTGTAGCCAACGGCAATTACTGCGTCCCCGCCAACGTAGCTTGCGACCCCGGCGACGTCAGGGGCAGCGGCGGAACCTGCCTGGCCGACCGGACTTGTTGCCGCATCACTTCCCCTCCCCCATCCCCTAGTGGCAGCGGCGGCAGTTGGGGTTCACCCGCAGGAGGGATTCCACCCGCCCCCGGTTCTTCCGGCAGCAATTTCACCCCTCTTCAATACCCCTGCGGCGTTACCATCCCCAACTCCGCTTTCCCCAACGAAGAGGAATTTCACCCCCTCCGCCCCTATCCCGGCTCTCCCTGTGACCCATTGATACCCAAAATCGTCCCGGAAGCCAAAGACGCCGGCGACAAAAAATATATCTCCTTCACTTGTGGTAAGTCTATCAACGCCGGAGGCTCCTTTACATTTCCCAAGGCCATCAACGCCGCCGGCCTGCCGCTCTTCCCCGGCGACGCTGCCGCCGAAGCCGGCAGGCTCTACAAATGTTCCATCGGTCTTTACCCTGACGTCTGTGTAGTCAAACGCACGGCCTTCGACGTCACCCTCAATTCTTCTTCCGCCACTTTCCCCATCCTCGGCAACACCCAGAACCTCTTGGACGACGCCACCAAAGTCAACAATTATGTCAATTGGTATCTTGCCGGTACCAACCCCTCCTGGCTCGACGACATAGATACCGGCCCGGGCAATCCAGCCGCATCTTGTACCGGTACGCAGGTCGCCAATTATGTCAACGCCGTCCTAACTGCGCTCGGGACCAGCCGTCCTTCCAATGCCCGCCTTCTTTCTCCGGCCTTCAATCTTACCAGTCGCTTTTCCCCTCCCCTCTTCGACGCCATGGTCACCGCCGGCGCCAAGTTCAATCAGTTGGACGGTTTCGCCGGCAATACCTATACCCTGCCAATATCGGGCGGTGTCATCCCGGCGTACGACTGGTATGCCGTCCGCCCCGCTGCCGGCACCGGCCCCACTTGGAAACAGGTTTTTGCCTCCGCTGCTCCCGGCAAGCAAGTTGTTTTCACCGAATACGGCGACTTTCGGACTGGCGGCCAAACTCCCGAAGTTCCCAATAACCCCGTTATTCTGGCTGATATGAAAAACGAGTTTAACCGGGCCGCCGGTGATAACGATGCCAACGGGGGAGTCAAGGCCGTTGTTTACTTCAACGCTTTTGGCACCAATCCCGGTTTTATGTCTCACCTCCTGGGTGACGTCCAAGCCCCGCCCAACGAATTGGGCGGCATTATCGGCTCTACTCCCGGCAAAGCCGGGGTCAACTCCGGTATCGGTGTGGACGGCGTCGGGAATTTTGGCGGGCGCGTCAACAGCAATGGAGCCGCCTGGGCCGTCGAGTTGGTCTTTTCTCCCGGTGATACCCAGGGCGCCATCGACGCCGTCAACAATTCCCCCTCCTCCGTTCTCACTGTCATCCGCCCCTGCGCCGGGTCATCCTGCGGCTTCTCAAACCCTTCCGTCTACGCCCAATTCATAAAAGACGTCTCGGCGGGAGTCCGCGGCAAACAGATCTGGTTTATAGTCGGGCCCAACGAGCCAGAAACCGAATCGTGGGCTTCCCCGACCTGCGGCTCTGCCGCCAGTTCTCAATTCGACCGCTTTCTCACCTACTCCGGTCCTTTAAAAAAACTCCTCCCCCAAAACGCCCTGACCGATCTCAAGGCCGCCATGATCAGCGGCGGCCGGTCCAAAACAGACATTCACGACTATCGGGTGGACGACGCCAACCGCCGCCTGTCCCAATTTCCCGGCGGTCTTCCCCCTTCCGACAATTTCTGGCGCAGTCTTTTCCAGCGAATTTCCCTGGCCTCCCTGGAAGATACCGTGGGTGAAATCACCATCAGTCTTATCCCCAACCAACAACCGGGAAATACTTTCATTCAGGACTGGTTTACAATCGTCGTCCCCGATCTCAAAGGCTCCGACCCGGCCGTCAAAGAAAGCAAAATCATCCCCGACACATCCGGCTCCAACGCCATCACCTTAACTATCAAACCTTCCGACTCCCGTCTGTACTTTTCCGGCGTCCGCCTGGCCAACGCCCTCTCCGAAATTCTCTCCGGCCTCTCCCGCCCCAAAGATCTGCTGTGGGGCCCGATTACCCCCGACAGCAATGAGGCCATGCAAAAAATCACCCAACACCAGGGTTTTGAAGACAGCACTCCCATCCAGATCAAGTACGGAGAAGGAAACTATCCTAATACTCAAATCACCAGAAACACCCAGGTCCGCGATAACCTGCCCGCCCCCACTCCCCTGTTTACCCAATACGACCAGGTCTGCGATCTCTCCGAAGTCCGCGTCAACCCCGGCGACGCGCTGGTCGGCAACACTATTACCGCCCACCTGGCCTACGCCCAAAAAATCCGCTACACCCCCGAAGCGACCACCCCCGGTTGCATGTCAGGAGACAATGGCGTACCCAACCAGTGTAATGGCGGCTACGCCGGCAATGACGTTAACTGCTGCACCAACCAATGTAACTGGCGCGACGGAACCCGCCAATATCCTTGCACCGCGCCCGGCAGATATGATTGCGGCACTTATTGCACCACGGCCGCCGACCTCACCGTCCCTACCGAAGCTCGCGTTGCCACTTTTATGAAAACTCCGCTCGTCGAACGCATTTACTACAATCTTATCACTGCCCCGGCCTCCTTCCTGCGCCATCTCCTCCCCGGCCCCCCCATCGATTTTCCGGCCGATAGACAATACCTCAGGGGCGAAAAAAATCCCGCCATGACTATTCCCGGGGCTGCCGACGTTTCCTATAGCGGCAATGCTGTCCCCGATCCGGCTCATCCCGATGTCCCCAATTCCGCCCAAATTACAGCCGGGGACAAAACCTCCGGCGGCCGCATTTACTTTCCCCGCATCGGCTCCCTCTTCGATTATTTCCTCGGCGCCGCCTCAGAAAACAAAAACCTCCAACGCCTCCTCCGCCCCCTGGGAGGAGCTTTTTTATCCACCCCCCCTCTTCCGCTATCGGGAGACTGCAACACCGTAGCCGCCGCCACTACTTCCGCTCCCGCTTGTCCTTCCGGCTCCAACCTGCCTTTTCCTTATCCTTGTGGCATAAATAGCGAATTGAAAACAATTATTCAGGAAGCCGGCGGCGCCTACAGAGTTCCCCCCGCCATTATTGCCGGCGTTATGTCCATCGAAACCAGAAACGGCGTCTTCGGAATTCCCAGGGACGAGGTCAGCCTCCACAACACCTACGGCGCCTATACCCCCTACTTTTGCCAACCCAATACCTGCGGAGCCATGGGGGCCATGCAGCTTTTGACGGGATATGGAGTCCAACCCTCGTGTTCCCAAGCCGCGGGCATTAACCGCTGGGCAGAATATGCCTGCAAGTCCGGGTCGGGAAATCCCAACCCCGGAAATTTACGCGATTCTGTCTTTGCCGGAACCAAAATGATTAAGGCCATTAGTGGAACCACTTCTGCCCAAAACTCCAATTGGAGCCAGGCCACGGTATTTCAGGTAGCCGAGCGGTATTATGGCAGTTGCAGTGCATCGTTTAATCTCAAAAGCAATATCGAATATGCCAATAGTTGTATTCCTGTCCCCCCCGTTATTGCTGAACCAGACATGACCTATTGCGATTATTTATGGTACTACTACTCCCCCCGCCGCTAGACTTATGAAAAAACTCTTACTTTCACTCTCCCAACAAAAACAATAACCGTTATGCTAAAGTAATATCAATGAAAAAATTCCTGCCCGTTCTACTTACACTCTTCTACTCTTCTACTCTTCTACTCTCGTCCTTCGCATCCCCCATCCCCGCCTCCGCCCAAGCACCAACTACTTGTGTTATCACAGACCTGATTAATCTCATTCCATGGATAGGAAATAAAATAAGTCAATTAGTTTTACCTGATGGGCCTTGGTACAACCAAAACACTTGCCAATTTAATCGAAAAGTCTTCGATACCACCAACCCCGACGAGATTTTTGGTGAACGCTACACCTTTGCCCAAATAAACTGGATAATAAACAGCCTCCAGGCAGTTCTTAATCCTTTTGTTGCACTAAGTCAGAACCTTAATAATTTTATTGATGCTATTAAAAATCTTTATGCCTCCAATTCACCTCCGCCCACTTTCGCTCAATATTCCCAGCTCGGAGTAGCCGGAATCCTCGTAGGAACGATTTCCGACCTGTATGCGTCCCCCCCCGCATCAGGAATCCAATCAATAAACAACGCGCTTGCATATTTCGATATCACCACTACCGCACACGCCCAAGGATACGGCTACGGCGCTTTAAACGGCTTCAAAAAAATTTGGTCCGCTTCTCGCAACATGACCTACCTCATCATGACTGTTCTGCTTGTTGTCGCCGGATTTATGGTCATGTTCCGAGTCAAAATCAATCCCCAGACCGCCGTCACCCTTCAGCTCATGATTCCCAAAATCATTATCACTCTTTTATTAGTCACCTTCTCCTACGCCATTGCCGGCCTCGTTATCGATATGGTTTACGTCCTCATAAGTTTTGTGATTGTCTTGCTCGGCATCGTGGGCTCACCTCCTGTTCTCACCGACGTCGGCAAGAGCATCGCCTTCCTTACATCGTCAGATTACGGCAAAATATTTTGGTATTTCATGGCCCCGTGGCTGGTAATATTCGCCGCAGGAGGACTGACAATCCTGATCGCTGCGGCATTAGCACCACCCTTAGCTCCCTTTGTACTTCCGGCTCTGGGCGCAGTTGGAATTCTCAATTTGATCGTCGGCGCCTTCTTCTTCATTCTACTTTTCAAGGTGTGGTGGATGTTACTCAAGACATACCTCACGCTTATGCTTCTCATCGTCGTGGGTCCGTGGCAAATTATGCTCGGGCTATTACCTGGCCAATCCGGATTTGGCTCCTGGTTAAGAAATATCATCGCCCAAGCTTCAACTTTCGTCGTCGTTCCCTTGATGTTCCTATTCACCATGCTCATTTGGAACATTCCGGTAATTAATCCCCTCGGTGGAGTCAACACTGGAACCGGTCTCTTTATGACTCTCCCCAACTTTCCCTTTCAAGATGGAAACGGCATAATCTTTAATTTTGCAGTCGGTTACGCCATTCTTGCCCTCACCCCCAAAATCGCCGAAATTATCAGGGACGCCCTCAAAGTCCCGGCCTTCAAGTACGGCACCGCCTTCGGCGAAGCCCTGGGGCCCATCAGAACTATGGGGGGTTGGGGACAAGCGGGAGCATCCGTAGCCACCGACAGGTACACCGCCGGACTAGGTAAAGCAGATCCGTGGGAAAGAAAAGCCATTGATATAGCTCGCTATTTAGGAGCACTCAAGGGGAAACCGGGGTCATAATTTTAGTTTTGTTTGGGCAATCCAATCCTAAAATAATCCGGATAACTCATATTAAATCCACGCAAATAGCCCGCTTTCTCAAGCCCTGATACGGCGAGTTCAAGATTACTCTTGTGTGCGTGTAACTCATATCTTCTCTCGGAATGGGCGATTATCAATTGCAATGTTTGCCTGGAGTTTAACCTGATTGTCCCCAAATCTCCAAAGGCTTTCACAACCTGTTCAACGGTGGTATCTTTTGGCAAGGCAAGATTTTCCAACATTGATACAATTAACTGCGCCGGTTTTATCATCCCAAATTCATACAAAAACAACGGTGTTTCGTTCTCAGCATTTTTCCAATCAATATGAAACTTATCAACCTTTTTAGAAACCAATTCCACCGCTGCCCCTATTAACGCCCCTTCCATTCTTCGGTCATCGCCCGCCTTCATCAGCTTATCGGCTTGGCCATTTTCATCCACAAAATCCACTTCACAAAAAGCATTTCCCACCAAGGGCTCCTTCTGCCACACTTTAGTTATTCCGCCAGCGTCATCTATGTTGCGGACAATCCAGTTACCCAGAGTGTTCCTCGGCCAGCCCTTTCTGCCGCCTCTCGATACCGAATGAATATTGCCCATGCCGTCTACTTTCTCTACCGCATCCAACATCTTGTAAGCCGGATTCAACAAAGTTCTGAACGTGTCGTTAACCACCGCGCTCAGTCTGGTTCTATTGGTTCTCTGATATTCAGGATAAAACCTATAATCCACCGATTCTGGTATTTTGAACGCCCTGCAAAAATTATATGCCACAGCCTCCGCATTACTTGCGTCTTGAGCCTCCAAACCAAACCTCTCACCCAAATAGGTAGCAAAAGTCTCTCTGTACGTCTTTAGTTCTGTTTTTTCAGCTATGTCCAAAAGATGCTTCTCTGGTAAACCCAACTGACTCAGATATTGGCGCATCAAATCCGGTCGGGTAATCAAAGCCGCATAAATCGCCGTTGCTTCAGAAACTCCCGGCATAGAGGACAAAGATTCTAGTCCCGCCTTAGAAATACTCATCAACTCTGGAGCCGGAAACACCTGCTCCGTCTTTACAGCTTGTTGCACTCTCGCTCTAGCGTTAGACAACGCCATTCTGGCCGCCAAAGTCTCCGCCTCTCGATGAGTCAAACTATAATAAATCTCTCCGTGTGGCACCAGCGGAATACTTTCATAAATATTGTCCCCATCTTTTTCCACTGTTAAAAAAGCTGCTCTTGCCAACGCAGCCTGCTCCAATCTAGATTTCTTCATATAATCTACCCCCCCATATTGTGCGCTCGCCGCTTCTGTCTCCTCTTTTTTCCATTTCCCGCTCGCTACCATCGCCTCCGCGTACCTTTTCGCCCCCTCCGCCATCCTCGGGTCAATTTCCGTCCCGCTCACGTTCATAATCGCCTGCCTGACAATCGCCCCGTTCAAATTTCTCATCTCTCCCTCTGTCAATCCGACCAGCCCGTCCTTCGCCGACAATTCAGTGATTACTGCCTCATCGTTCGCCTCCTGTATCCTCGCCTCCACCACTCCTCCCAACACTTTCGTCATGTGATCCCTGGCCTCTTTTCCCCACTTCGCCTCAACCATATCCAAAAACCTTGATCCCGCCCCGCCCCCTCCCTCGAAATACCGGCTGGCCTGCAAATGCGCCATCTCCTCTCTCATTTTTTCCCATTCCCCAATCCTAGGATCGGGATGTCCATAAATAAGAGGTTCGCCCACCAACCTCTCCCGTAATACTTTATCGATCTTATCCTCCACAAAATCCCCGTGTTCACCTCTGGGACTTGCAAACATCCCCACTCTTCGCGCGTACTCCATGAGTTCATTTTTTTCCCTAAGCCACCTTTCCGGAACGTCTCCCAAAGAGCCGCGACGTACTGCTTTATCCAAATCTGTCCTAATCTGCCCCCAACTCCGTCCCTCCCACCTCTCCCACTCGTCCTCCCTCTTCGCCTCCTTTGGAGCTTTCCCCACTTCCGGCTCCGGCTGGGGTTTTGGTTCAGCTTTTTCCCACCCTGCCTGCTGCTGTTTCAGCGCCTCGGCCACCGCCGCTCCTATCTCAGCCGCAGTTGGAGCCCGCTGCCCTTCCGCCTTAGGTTCTTCTTCTTCCGACTCCTTCTGTTTCCCCCAAATTGTTTCTCTAACTCCTCTCACCATCTTGGAAAAAACATCTTTCTCTATTTTAAATTTGTCCACCAACTCCTGCGCCTCGTCCATTGCCAAGGCGGCTGTCGCCGCTGCCGATACAATCCGATCAATCGTCCATTTGCTTTTATCTTCAACGACTTCTGCTCCTCCCTTACTTTCTGCAACCCCTTCTTTTAGGACGTCTTCATCAACCACGCCTCGGTGTTCTGGTTCTTTTGATCCGGTTTTTCCGGCCTCTATCGCTTTTTCCATTCTCGCCACAGCTTCTTCCGCACTCATTGGTTCAACACCTTTTCTTTCAGCTGCCTTCCTCTCTCTTTCCGCCAGAGCTTTTCCCCCACTTAGATCCAGTTTTGATTTTGGTGTCTCTACGCCATTTTCAGCCATACCCAAATTTTATCATGCTCCTCACGAATTGCGAGTCACGCCGAGCAACCGAGTGAGGCAAGAGATATCGACAATCATCAGATTGCGATACACCATTTCCTCAATTTTTGGCCCTTAATTCGTAAAACTTGGCGATTTGCTGAGAAAATTTCTCGAAATCTCCCAATTTATTATTTATTTTATCGGCCACCTCGCCATAGTCTATATCTAAATACATATGTACCAGAATGTTTCTAAATCCGGCAATTTTGGAAAACTCCTCGGCAAATTTTTCTTCCAAAATTCCCGCTTTCCCTAATGCTGAAATATACCCCTTAGAGTCCTCTGGTATTTTTAATCTTTGATCAGTAACAACCAACCTAGAAATATCTAGTACCGATTCGCAAGCTAGTTCTAAAAACCTGTCTACCATAGCAGCTGTTTTGAAATCTTCTTCTAACTCTTCCTTGGTTGTGTTCTGATATGTTTTTAGCTCTTTGACAAACTCTTTTAGTTTGTCTAGGCGTAAAACTATTTTGTCCACGTTGTCTAATTGGGTCATATTTGCGAGAATACTTTTAAATAATCCCTCGTTGTTTGTTTCATATAATACATTTCGTCCAAATAATCACGCAAGACTTCATATTCAAAATCATCTCTAATCTGGTTATTGGCTACAAAGATTTCCTTCCTGGCCTTAATGGCCTCATATTTAAATCTTAAGTAAGCCTTATCCAAATCTACCACGTCCACTTTGTTTTTTTTTAATATCTCTTGAAAAAAGGTCACCAATTCTAAATCCATTTCGAATTTCTGATGGCTGTTTAATTGTTTTTGATACAAGACCCCAAAATCATAATCTGAACCGGGTCTTGCGTTCCCCGCCGCTTGGGAGCCAAACAAATACACCACCTCTACCGGCTTATCTTTCACATACTCACGAATTTTCCTTTTTTGTTCTTCTGTTAACATCCCCCAATTTTACACCATCCCTCAAATTTTTGTGCGAAAAAGCCCTAAGCCTGGAATTAGAACTTGACAAATTCAAAAAGTAGGGCACAAAATTTTGCTCTCATGCCAGGAGTGGGAGAATCTCTAGCCGGCCGGGCCGCAATCTTTTCTCTGCTCCCTCTCACTGTGGCCGAAATTGCCAAACAAGGATCCACCAGTTTGTCCCTCACCCCATGGTTAAATTACTTCGACAAGTTCAACCCCCAAAACGCTTCCACTTTAGACTTATCTCAACTCCTGTTACGGGGAGCCTACCCAGAACCATCTGTCCAGCTCACCGTTGACCGTAATTTTTGGTGCGGTTCTTATATAGCAACTTATCTAGAACGGGATGTGCGAAATCTCCAGCAAGTGGGAGATCTGGGTCAATTTCAAACCTTCTTGCGGATTTGTGCCACTCGTACCGGTCAAATATTGGGTCTCACTGGACTGGCGGCAGATGTGGGCGTTAGCCATACCACCGCCAAACGCTGGTTATCACTTTTAGAAGCCAGTCATCAAATCTATTTGCTTTACCCCTATTACAAAAATATAGGCAAGAGATTAGTAAAAAGACCCAAACTTTATTTTGTCGATACCGGATTGGCCACTTATCTCATGGGGGTACACAGTTCTGAGGTTTTACTGTCTAGTCCATATTTTGGACCATTATTTGAAACTTTTGTAGTGATTGACACTCTCAAGCGGTTTTATAATCACGGCCTATCACCAGCGTTATATTATCTACGCACTCCAGATAAATTAGAGGTCGATCTGGTTATTGAATTAGAAGACAAACTTCATTTAATTGAGATCAAGGGGGTGCAAACTATTTTTAGTAAATATAGCAGTAATTTACTACGTCTCAAAAAGGAGTTGGGGGGGAAAATAAAAACAATTGCTCTAATCTCTAACACGGAACACTCTTCTCCCCAGCCCTATGAAACAATCAACCGCTCCTGGAGAGACACTTTGATTTTGTGAAAAAGCTTGTAGCTTGCACAAAATCGTTCACGCAGTACTATTAATTAGTACTCAGTACCCAGAGAGAAGTACTCAGTATAGATTTAGCCTGCCTATGAGTTATTTTGATCACCACAATCTAATCTATTTTCAGAAAGCTAAACAATTGACTAAGGAGGTTGTTTTACTGTTTGGTAAACTTCCTCAAACCAAAACCAATGAAATTTTATATAAACAAATTTTGAGGGCAGTCAGTTCTATTGGAGCAAACATTGCCGAAGGGTACGGTAGAAACAACAAGAAAGAGTTTCGTCAATATCTGGGAATTGCCCGCGGTTCAGCACTAGAAACCGAGTACTGGTTGGAAATTATTCAAGAAACTTCAAGTGTCAATACTCAAGTGTTAATTGAGTTAAATAAAGAGATAATTCGGTTACTTACAACAACTATCAAAAATTTGGGGTTAAAATCCTGAGTACTTTTCTCTTTTATCTGAGCACTGATCAAGATGGACCAACACCCAGTACCACAAAATATCTCTTCTTATGAATTCCACCTAGTGGGAGATATGACTCTCAAGCAATTTTTTCAGCTGGCCGGCGGTGTGGCTGTCGCTGTTGTTGTCTATCGTCTTCCCCTGCCTTTTATTTTGAAATGGCCAATTATGGGCCTGGCGGCTTTAACCGGCGTCATGCTGGCCTTCGTTCCCGTCTCCGGCCGCCCCTTTTCCCAATGGATCATGGCTTTTATCAAAGCCATCTATTCCCCCACAGAATTTCATTGGTCTGAAACTTCCCAACCCCTGCCTACTATGAACCATAAACCAAGTAACCAAGTAACCAAAAAGTCTGTTCTCGACTTGATCGAATCCCAACTCATCGCCCGCTTCTCCCAAATATTTACCCACCCAAGTCTCGCCTTCTCTGCCATTCAACCAAACACTCAACGCTCAACGCGCAGCCCGCAACCCCTATCCCCACTCCCTATCTCACTACCCACAACTCACAACTCTATGCCCCCTCCCGACCGCCCCAATCTTCTCACCGGCCTCGTTCTTGATCCCGCCGGATCACGTTTAGAGGGAGTCATTTTAGAGTTATCCGACGCCACCGGCCTGCCCGTCCGGGCTTTGCGCACCAACAAACTCGGCCAATTCATGACCGCTACCCCCCTCTCTTCCGGAATTTATACTCTCTTTGCCGAAAAAGACGGTTTCGGTTTCCCCTCCGTCTCCATCCAAGTCGAAAACAAAATTATTTCTCCCATCGTCATCACTGCTCATGCCTAGACCCGTCCCCATCATCAAGGCTTCCACTCAAGACCACCTGGACATCGAAGATATCACAAACGACCTCGTTCTTCTCCAAGACGGTTCAGCCTGTTTAATCCTCGAGGTCTCCGCCCTCAATTTTGGCTTGTTATCAGAAAAAGAACAGGATGCTACCATTTACGCTTATGCCCAGCTTCTCAATTCCCTCACTTTCTCCATTCAAATTGTTGTCTCCTCAAAACAAAAAGACATCTCCGATTACCTCGCGCTCCTGGACCTGCAATTGGGAAAGACCGCCAATTCCCTTCTCCATACCCAGCTCGCCAAATATCGTGATTTTATTAAAACCGTCGTCCGTCAAGGAAATGTTCTAGATAAGAAATTTTACGTGGCCATTCCCTTTTCCTCACTCGAACTCGGCATTTCCTCTAATTTCCAATCTCTAATTTCTATCCCCAAAAAGTCCAAGGAGTTGCCAAAGCCCGCTTCCGAAATTCTCGAACGCGCCATTCTCATGTTGTCGCCCCGGCGCGACCATCTCGTTCGCCTGCTCACCCGTATTGGTCTGCGCGCCCGCCAGCTCACTTCTCCTGAACTCATCCAGTTTTTTTTCAATTCTTACCACCGCTCCCAGATCGAAACCAAAGTCACCGCTGCCTCCGCTATCGCCCCTCAATCAATTACGGTTGATTTCAACACTCTTAAAATCGACGATTGGTATTTCCGCTCCCTCTTTGTGGCGGGCTATCCCCGCTTCGTCACCGCCAATTGGCTGGCTCCCCTTATTAATTTCGACCATTCGTTAAATATCTCCATGTTCGTCTATCCTGTGGAAAGCAAGTCCACCCTGGACGACCTGCGCCGCAAAATTGCCGAAATGGAGGCCGAAATCTCCACCGATCTCCAGCGCGGCCGGGTAGTCGACCCCAGCACTCAAGCCAAACTGGAAGACGCCTTAACTCTCCAAGAACAATTAGTAAAGGGCGCCGAACGCTTCTTCCAATTTGGCTTGTATGCCACCATCCCCGCCAAATCCGAAAGCGAGCTCAATCAGGTTACCAAGCAGGTTTCCAGCACCTTGGGTTCTCTGCTTATTACCACCGCCCCCGCCCTCCTCCAACAGGCCGACGGCTTCAAAACCACCCTGCCTACCTGTATCGACCACCTCATGGTCACCCGCAACATGGACACCACCTCCCTAGCCACCACCTTCCCTTTTACTTCCTCCGAGCTGACCAGTAACGAAGGCGTTCTCTATGGCTTGAACGAGCACAATGGAAGTTTAGTAATTTTTGACAGGTTCAGTTTAGAGAACGCCAACACCGTTTTGTTCGCAAAGGCTGGCGCCGGGAAGTCGTATTTAGTCAAACTGGAAATTCTCCGTTCCCTGATGTTTGGCACGGAAATACTTGTCATTGACCCGGAAAATGAATACAAGGCTCTTTGCGACGCCGTCGGCGGAGAGTACATTAATTTTGGCTTTAATTCTCCTGCCCGTCTCAATCCCTTTGACCTCTCCGCCCTCACCCAATACTCCGACGAAAATGAATTGAACCTCAAAATCATGTCCCTGCACTCCCTTTTCAAAGTCATCATGGGCACGCTCACCCCGACAGAAGAGGCAATTTTAGACCGGGCCCTGGTCGCTACCTATAAAATGAAGGGCATTACCCCCGACGCCGAAACTCAAAAAAAGACTCCTCCGTTAATGGAAGATCTTTACAAAGCCTTGATCGGCATGGAGGAGCCTCTTTCCCAAACTCTGGCCGACCGCATCGAAAAATTTGTCAAGGGCAGTTTCCGCGGCATTATCGACCAGCCCAGCAATGTCAACCTCAAAAATCCTTTCACTGTTTTTTCCGTCCGCGATCTGGAGGACTCTCTCAAGCCCATTGCCATTTTTATTATTCTCGATTACATTTGGACCAAAATGCGCCGGGAGCTTAAGAAAAGAATTTTAGTGGTTGATGAGGCTTGGTACCTGATGCGTTCCCCCGACTCCGCGGCTTTTTTATACGGCATTGCCAAACGGGCCCGCAAATATTTCCTAGGATTAACTACTATTACTCAAGACGTGGACGACTTTCTGACCACCGACTACGGCAAGGCCATTGTCACTAATTCCAGCATCCAAATTCTGATGAAGCAGTCCCCCGCCGCCATCGACAAAGTGGCCCAGGTCTTTTACTTATCCGAAGGAGAAAAACACTTATTGTTAAGCAGCGAAGTGGGCGAGGGCCTGTTCTTCGCCGGCAACAACCATGTGGCTATCCGGGTAGTGGCCTCTCCCGATGAACATAAACTAGTCACCACCAAACCCTCGGAAATTTTGCGACAACAGGAGGAGCCAAAAGTCAGACTAGTTACTTCAACCGAAACCGGAGGTTCCACCTAACATGACCCAGACCGACCTGGCCGTCTATCGCTATGCTCTGCTGGCCCGTAATCTAATCTACAGGTGGGAGAGACATCAGGAAAATATCATTGACTCCCGATTTGATTGGAAGGCGGAAGATGAAGCGCTGCTGCAAACAACCTTCGAGTACTTTCAATCCAGCGTCGCTCCCAAACCGGATTTCGAATATCTGTCCGGGCAAATTAAGTTCTTCGAGCAATTCAAAGAGTATTTGCAGGAACAAATTATTGATCGGTACCAGGAAGTTCAGGCCAACTTGCCGCCTCCGGAGTTGGTCAAGTTGTACGAGGAGCACCTCCAGCAAGAACGGCGGCTGCTAGAACAGCGGCAAAACCAACACCTCAAACTGGCTCCGGCCAGGATAAAGCTTATCCAAGATTTGGCCCGCCAATTTCCCCAGGTCGACCCCCAAACCATTCAGTTTATAGCCGACGAGGCCCTGACTATCTCCTACGAGATTTACCCCGAGTCGGCCCTCCCCCAAATCGTTGCCGGCCTGCAACAACTGGCTCGGGTCACCCAGACTAAAGTTTCAGCTTCCCAACTGGCGGCCACTCTCTCCCAAGAAGATCTGGTGGCCGGTTTAGTCGAACAGCACCCCCGGTTCAAGGAAGCCTTGGAGTATGCTTCGCAAACTCTGCCCCGGATACTGGAAACGGCTGCTTCGGCAGAAACAAACCGCCTGTCTTCATATCTGGTTATTGCCAATGCCGCCGGACTGGCTCCCGCCATTCTGACCCCTTCCTCAGTTGAACTCCAGTCGGCTCTAGTCACCAGAACCGAGCCCTCATTAACGGCCCCGAAGATTTCCCAGGTGGGCGACCTGTGGGACAATTTATTGACTCACCACCAGCCCCAGGCAGAACAGCTGCTCACCCAACTCGAACAGGTCCATCAACACCAACAACAAATTACCCAGGAGGTAGCTAAAAGGGTTGAGCTTTCGGGGCTCAATCCGGAAAGCCAGCAGATGGCTACCCAAATTATCACCCAGTATATTCTCCCGCCCCTGCTTTACGCTTCCTCCTTCCCTCAAAACGCGGCGGAAAAAGAAGAAGTGCTGTCAACTGCCCAACGGGTGTTTGTGGATTTGGGAATTGGTTAAGACTCAGCCCCTTTTCCTCACTGGCACTATGCCCCCCTTATTGGTTAAGGAATACTATAAAGCTGCCTACTCCCCCCCAGACCCGGTCACCCAAGCTGCGATAGAAAAAATTGTGACTTCACCCGTTTCCCTTGAGCCAATCACCGCCGAAGTGGCTAAAAGGGTTGAGCTTTCGGGGCTGAGCCCGGAAAGCCAGCAGATGGCTACCCAAATTATCACCCAGTATATTGTCCCGCCCCTGCTTTACGCTTCCTCCTTCCCTCAAAACGCGGCGGAAAAAGAAGAAGTGCTGTCAACTGCCCAACGGGTGTTTGTGGATTTGGGAATTGGCCTACCAGGAGGCCGTGCAGTGGATTAAGACTCAACCCTACTTCCTGGCCAATATTAAAGTTCCCCCCGGTTCTATATCAACACCCCAAGTCCAGGAACTTTTTAACCAATTTTTCAGCTTAGCCGCTCAACCGGGACAGGACCAGGCAATTCAGGCCGCTGTCCAGAAAGTTCTCGCTTCTTCACTCGGCCCGCCTCTCATCTCGGCGCTAGGCAGCAGAACGCCGGCGGCCATGGCAGCAGCTCTGCCGGAATCAATAACTCTTGGCATAGCCAAAAGAGTGGGGTCGTCGGGGCTGAGCCCGGAAAGCCAGCAGATGGCTACCCAAATTATCACCCAATATATTCTCCCTTCTATGGCTTATGCCGCTTCTTTTTCCCCAGATGAAATAACCGGAAAGGGAGCGCTGTCAACTGCCCAACGGGTGTTTGTGGATTTGGGAATTGCCGAGTATCAAAAAGGCCAACCAGCCCTCACCCCGGCCTACCAGGAGGCCGTGCAGTGCCTCGGAACGCATCCGTAACGCTCTCCGCCAACACCAGATAAACCAGAAGGTACTCAAACTAATAGACCTGTCCGGACTCAGTCCGGAAGAAAGACGAATAGCCACCCAAATTATTACCCAACAACTACTGCCGTCTCTGCAATACGCCGCCTCTTTCGCCAAAGACGAGTCTGAAAAACGGGGGCTTCTGCCACAAATCCAGCAAGTTTTTGTCCACCTGGGCCTGGCCGCCCACCAAAAAGACTCCACCCTGACCTATCGCACGGCCTACTTGTGGATTGCAGCTCAATCTTTCTATCAATTCACCTCCGCCGGTCAACCGCAGTACGGGCCACCCCCTCAAGTTGCGGGTTTCTACCGCCAGCTGTTTAGTTTTGCTTCCGGGAAGATTCAAGACAGAGTTACCCGGGTCGCCATGCAAAAATTCCTGTCTTCATCTATGGGAAAGGGAATCACATCCGCTCTTGGGCTTGGAACCAAAGCCGCCGCAACCGCCGCCGCTAAGGCGGGCTTGACAAAGGCCATCTCCTCAATCGCCATAAAAACACTGGCTGCAATTGGAATTGCCGACCCCGAACCTATAACTAAAGCCATCATTTTTGTGGCGACGCTGCTGTTGGACAAACTGCGCGACTTGGCCTCTTGGCTGAAACGCCAAGTTAAAGAGTATATCCTGCCTTTGTTGGCAGGTCTGCTGACGATTGGACTGGCGGCCTTGGGTGGAATTACCTCGCTCTTCGGACTGGCGGCAGCGGGGATAGTGGGTGGAATTGCCGGAAGTGCTCTATCCGTAGGAGGATTAAGCCGGCTGGGGGCCGGGGCCAGCCGTTTCTTCAACAGCTTCGCCGGTCTGGCTGTCACTCAAATTGCCACTCCCGTCATCGTCATTAGCCTGTCTATCCCCGTCGCCGTCGCCTTCATCCTCTTCATCATCAACACCTCCGCCCTGGTCGTCCCCCCCGGCGGCCCTACTTCCGGAATCTCCCCGGGCCCGGTCGCTTCCGGATCTTGCCCTCTGGCGGGAACTGTCCAAATTTACCAGTCTTCGTATAATGAAAGCTCACAAGCCGGTCACGGCAGTAACGCCTACTGGGGAACAACGCCCCCTGTTTGTACCTATCCTATCCCAATTGACGCAATGGTTTCCGGTTGTTGGGGGCCAGTTAATTCAACTACCAACGTCTGCAGAAACGCCTCGTCCCTCTGTCCTTACTACGGCTTCGCCGCAGATCTTAAACCACCGGACACCTCTCTCCCTAACGTCGTTCTTCCTACTCTTTGTGGCCCGGGAATAAACAGTTGCCCTCCTCTTACCTGGACCGTTGAACAAGGGTGGTTTAATTGTGGCGGCGGAGCTGTCCCAAATCCCCAAAGCTGTAGTGGCAGCAAATGGGGCTATGGGGTTGTCTTTAATTCAAGTGGAAACGGAGCAAATTGGAAAATTTATCTGAATCATTTCCAACCTGTTGGACCCCTCCTTGATCAATCCGGAGTAATTAAGACCGGGGGAAGTTTTTCTTCAGGTGACGTTATGGGGACAATCTCCTCGACTCTGGCTCCTCCCCACCTCCACGTTGAGCTTGACATCAACGGTGTCCCTGTAAGGCCCGACTTTCTCTGTCAAGCCGGCGCGGGGGGGCCAGTCAATGGATGGCTCGTTACTGCCCCTCTTTCTGATGCCTCAACCTTCATTGCCTCAACACCTTTGGAATACAAAAATAAAACTTGCGATTGGTCAGGCGCAAAAAGCGGGGTAACTTATGCCATCAACGCAAATTACTTTAACACCAATACCGATCCCGAAGGTCCTGCGGGACACGGGGGAAGCTTTACGAACTATCCCCCAACTAGAAATGTGGAACCATATTCTCTTATCGTTGATTCAAGCAATAACGCCAGCATTGTTGCCTCTTCGTCTTTGCCCAGCAATTTGAGCGGCTATAAACTCGCCATCTCCGGGATTCCTTTCTATCCATCAATTAATACTCGGGCTCCACGCGCGGCAGTCGGAATAGGCGGAGGAAATCTATATATGCTTATTCTCCAGGCCGCTACGGGGCCAGAAACCGAAATTGCAATAAGAGCGGCAGGAGCGACCGAGGCAATTTTGCTCGACGGCGGCCAATCCGCTACTCTGTGCCAAGGCGGTAACATAATATTTGGAAATACAAGAGTGGTTGCTAACAGTTTCGCCGTAAAATCTGGTACTATGAGTGTGTTTTCTTACCCTTAAAAAATGAAAAGTCTATTAGAAAAACTTAGATCTAGAAAAATTTTGTTAGTAATTATTATAATAATCCTTTTCTTTCTAGGAATTGCTGTTTTAATTTTCTCGAGCAAAAAACCAAAACAAATTGGACTCCCCGGACCGCTTCCAACTTCTACGCTCGAACAGGCTGGTGCTCTTGCGGTAGACGGGATTTATCCAAGCTCGGGGAGCGTGGAACTGGCCCAAACAAGAAATTCAATCTCTGTCTTTTTTGAAACTGAAGTTGATCCCAAGTCGATTACGGTAAAATCCGAGCCTTCTTTGGAATTCGAGATAAAAACCCTAAAAGACTTTCCCGAAAGAATAATCCTTGAGCCCCGATCTCCTTGGGTTGACAAAACGGTTTATAAGATTAAAATCTTGAAAGGGGTTAGGAGCAAAGACAACAGTAAAGAACTCAAAAATGATATCGAGATAGAATATAAAATTCTTCCTGTAAAACCTCCAAAATATGACAGGCCCGTTTAAGATCGGCCCTAAACTCTCACCGGCATTATCAGATGAATCAGGCTCTTGTCTTTTTCCCCCATCCACACTCCGGGAGACAAATTATCGTTTATTTTTAATCTTATTCTTTCTTCTCTCACGCTTCCCAGGAAGTCTTGCACGAATTTATAGTTAAAGGCAATCTCTCCGTCTTCCCCCTCTTTCTCTATCTCTATTTCACTCTCGTTCTCCCCCGTCTGCGCCGCCTGGGCCTTTACTATGAACTGTGAACCATGAACCATAAACTTAACAATATTGCTGTTTTCCCTGGCAAAAATCCCCGCCACCCGCAGGGCCGCCGCTAATTTCTCTCTATCTATTATCGCTTCCGTTTTAAAGCTTTGGGGAATTATTTTGTCTACGTCCGGAAAGTTTCCTTCCAGCACCCGCGACACCAGTTGTACGTCCCCGCAACTAAATATCACCTGATTGTTTTCTTTTACCGTCTCCATTATTATCTCTTCCTCTTCTGCTACTCTGGCCAATTCCAGTATCGTCCTCGCCGGCAATATTACATTTGGGATTTGGGATTTGAGATTTGGAATTTGTTTCCGGCTAAGCCGGAAACCGTCTGTCGCCACCACCATTAACTCACTACCCACTACCCAAAACTTAACCCCAGTCAGCACCGGCCTACTCTCATCCGCCGCCGCCGCATACGCCACCTGACTTGCTATCTCCAGCAATAATTCCTTTTTAATTTTAATGGGGGCCTGCCCCGCCGTAGCTTTAGCGAAGGCGGGGAACTCGCTGGCGGCAATCCCTGTCAACATTCCCGCCGATTTCCCGGTTTTAATTTTTAATTTCTCCCCTTCCGTTTGTAAATCCAAACTCTCTCCAGGCAGTGACCCTACCAATTCACCCAAGTTTTTTCCAGGAATTGTAACCGCCCCCGGCTCTGTTACTTTTCCCCCCACCCTCACCCGCAATCCGATTTCCAGGTTCGTCGCTGCCAACGTCAATCCTTCTTTACTGGCCTCAATTAATACATTTGCCAATACCGGTAATTGCCCACGGGTAGCCACCACCCGGCTGACTATCCCCAACCCTTTATTCAGATCCGGCTGTAAAACTGTGGCGTGCATATTTTCTTTCTTAATTAGTAGTACTCGTAGTAGGTCTTGTGGATAAGTTAATAACTGCCTCCAGCCAGCCAGGGGATTGTTTTGTGTATAACTTTGTGGATAGTTTCATTATTCCAGTTAATAAGTGCATAAGCGTCTCCAGTTGTATACAAATATCATCTGCTTGTCAACAATTTTTTCTTGATATCCCCAATTTGGTTGTGGACAGCTTGGTCTGTCTGCATAGCCAGAACCACTTTTTTGTCGGCGTGCATCACGGTTGTGTGGTCCCTCCCTCCTATTAACCTCCCCACTTCCTCCAATGGTAATTTTAGATCCGTCCGCAGCAGATGCATCAAAATTTGCCTCGGCCAAACCACGGCTTTGGTTCTCCGTTCTCCCTTAAGCTGTTGCACCCCCAGTCCGTAGTAATTCGCTATCAGATTAATAACTTCGTTCGGGGTCACAATCCTGGCCTGCCCGTCGGCCGGCTGGCTAATTTTTAACAGCCTCTCCACCATTTCCACCGTCACCGGCTCCTTCTTGACCTCCGCCTCGGAGGTGATCCTCATCAAAAACCCTTCCAGTTCCCGTACCCCCTCAATATATGAAGCAATAGCCTGGGCTACATCCATGGCCAGTTCCTGGCCCCGCTGTTTGGCTTTAATTAAGAGAATGGCCGTCCGTAGTTCAAAATCCGCTGGTCCCACGTCCACAATCATCCCCGCCCCAAACCGGCTGCGTAGTCTTTCCTCCAGTTTAGATATTTCCCCCGGCGGTTTGTCCGAAGTCATGATAATCTGTCCCCCCTCCCGGCCAATAGAGTTAAAAGTGTGGAAAAATTCCTCCTGCACCGATGCCTTTCCGGCAATAAATTGCACGTCGTCGATAAGCAGAGCTTTTACTTTCCGGTATTTGCCCCGCACCCGGTCGGTATCTTTGTTGCGGATACCCATCACCAGGTCGTTAGTAAATTCCTCTCCGGTACAAAATAGCACCGGCCCTTCTCCCCTTTCGATGACTGCGTGCCCGACCGCCTGCATTAAATGGGTTTTTCCCACCCCCACCCCGCCGTAAATAAACAGCGGATTGTAAGCCGTTCCCGGTTTACGGGCCACCGCCATGGCCGCCGCGTGCGCCATTTGGTTTGATCCCGAAACGGCGTAATTATCAAAAGTAAACTCGGATCTTAATCTGGCTCTCTTCACCTCATCACTATCATCTCTTTCCGTAAACAGCGGCAAGTCTTTCTCTTCTTGAGGGTTGCGCGTTGAGCGTTGAGGGCTGATTATAAATCTTATTTCGCAATCTTTTTCTGTCACCCTTTTCAACTCCTCCGCCAATTGTCCATAGAAACGTTGCTCCAACAAAGTCTTAGTCATTCCTGACGAGCAGCCTACTTCACATATCCATCTGTCGCCGCTGTCTGCTATGGCTACTAATTTCGTTTGCCGGATGAGAGTATTGAAGGTTCCCGCAGACACTGCTACCTTCATCCCTTCTAAAACAGTCTTCCAAATTCTGGTTACGTCTCTGTCCATTGCCAATTTGTTATACTAGTTATCCACAATTTTTCAAGTACATCTTTGTGATATAATTTTGCATATGGCAATGAAGCACACCTGGCAACCCAAAAAACTTAAAAGACTGCGCAAGCACGGATTCCGTTCCCGCATGTCCACCCGCACCGGCCGCAACGTTCTCAAGCGCCGCCGTCTCGTCGGCCGCCGCAAACTGGCAGTATAATTAGCAAATGCTTCCTAAATCTCTTCGCCTGTCCCGTCAGGATTTTCTCGCCGTCAAATCCGGTGGCAAGTCTCTGTCCTTACCTCACTTCTCCGTTCTCTATTCTCCCCACACTCCCAACCGGGTAGCCATTGTCACCTCCACCAAACTTTCCAAATCCGCAGTCATCCGCAACCGTCTCCGCCGCCAAATTTATTCATGCATCCCAAAATCCGATTTTGACATCATAATATTTCCCAAACAATCAATGTTAAAATTAACCCGTGACCAAATTCGCGCTTGCCTTGATTCGTTGGTATCAGCGCTTTCCCACTAGCCTGCACGCTTCTTGCCGCTTCACCCCCACCTGTAGCGAATACACCTATCAAGCCGTAGATAAATATGGTATTCTAAAGGGCGTTTTGATGGGAACGTGGCGCGTTTTACACTGCCACCCATTCAGTCATGGCTGATCTTTGGAAATTATTATTGTTTCAACCCCTGCTTAATGCCCTAATCGGTTTGGCCCGCCTGACCGGTGATCTGGGCTGGTCTATTATTCTTCTTACCATTGGTCTGCGCCTGGTCATGACACCCCTGGTCATTCCCTCACTCAAAGCCAGCAAAAAAATGCAGGACCTGGCTCCGGAGCTGGCTGACTTAAAAATTAAACATAAAGGCGACAAGCCAGGATTGGTTGCCGCCCAGGCCGAGCTGTATAAAAAACACGGCCTTAATCCCGCCGCCGGCTGTCTGCCCCAGATCATTCAGATTCTGGTCCTGATCGCCCTTTTCAACGCCTTTAATACTATTCTCAAACCTAACGGCCAGTCTCTGGTCGAGCTCTTGAACCCTATTTTATATGCGGTCAACAAACTTCCTTCCGACTTTAAACTTTCCACGTCATTTTATGGTCTCGAATTGACCAAGCCCGACCTGATTCGCCTTCCCGGTCTCCCCCTCCCTCTTCCTGGGCTGTTCGTTTTGGCCTCCGCCCTTATTCAGTTTGCCAGCTCCAAAATGATGATGCCGGAAACCAAAGCGGCAGTTAAAGTTGCCGGAACCACCCCCGGCGGTTCCGACGATATCATGGCCGCCACCCAAACCCAGATGTTGTATATGTTTCCTCTCATGACCATATTTTTTGGCTATCAATTTCAATTTGGCCTGGTTCTCTACTGGCTGGTCTTTTCTGCGGTTTCCATGGTTCAGCAATATTTTGCCTCCGGTTGGGGCGGCCTGACTCCTTGGATAAACAAGTTATATGGAAGAAAAAATTAAGGGCCTGCTTTCCCAGTTTCTTTCCCAGTTAGGTTACACATCGCCATATGCGGCCACAGTATCTTTCGACTCGGAAAATAACATATATCAGGTGACCATTGACACCTCCGACCCGGCTATTCTTATCGGTTATCACGGTGACACCATTTCTTCTTTGCAATTGCTCTTAGCCCAACACCTGCATTCTCAATCCGGGGAGTGGACCAGCATCTCTATCAATGTTAATGATTATAGGCAGCGCCGCGAGCAAGCCTTACAAGTCATGGCCGATACGGTCGTCAACCGGGTAATTGCTACCCACCGTCCGGAGGCTCTCCCTCCTCTTCCCGCCAACGAACGCCGGGTCATCCACGTCTATCTTACCGACCACCCCCGGGTCACCACCGAATCACAAGGCGAGGGCCGCTTCCGCACAGTAATAATATCTCCTAAATGAAATATCACCCCCTTGATCCCCCTCTTAAATTAAGAGGGGCCGAAGGGAGAGGGTGATATTATGTGGTCAATGGTTAATTTGGAAAAATTCTTGATTGTCCTATTTCTCTTGTTCCTGCCCTCCCAACTCGCTTTTCATTTTTGGCCCGCGTGGAGTCTGGTTAACGGTATTCGTGTCGACTATCTCTCCCCCACAATATATTTAACAGATTTAATTATTCTTAGCTTATTTCTCGCCTCCCGCCTTCGCGTCCGCATCCCTATATTTATAATCATCTTCTCTATTCTTAATATCTTAGTCTCTTCGTCCCCCTTAGTATCTTTATATAAGTGGCTCCGCGTTCTCGAATACCTCTGGCTCTTTAAATATTTAACTCAAAAACACTTAGCCCTTAGCCCTTGGCCCTTAGCCCTATCTGTAATATGGACTAGCGCATTGGCCTGGTGGCAATTTTTTCTCCAGGGCTCCGTCGGCGGCCTCTGGTATTGGTTAGGTGAACGCCCGCTTTCTGTTTCCACTCCCCTCATTGCCAAGGTCACCCTCACTATTCACAACTCACTACCCACCCTCGTCATGCGCCCCTATGCCACATTTCCTCACCCCAACGCCCTGGCGGGGTTTTTGTTGGTTGGAAGTGTAATCCTTTACTCTTTTTATACCTCACCCTTACGTCCCTCTCCTATTATAGGAGAGGGATTTAGAGGGAGAGGTATGGGGCTATTGGCCGTCTTAATTGCCCTTCTCACCATTCCCATCACATTTTCCCGCACAGTTATCGTTTTAGAAATGTTGATTTTATTAATTTGGCTTCGTCCATTGCTTCTTAAAGTATTTCTCCTAATTTCTAGTATCTACTTTCTAATTTCCACATCCGGTTCTGTCGCATCTATTCCCGACCGCCTTGATCTTATTCGTAAATCATTATTCCTAATTCAAAAATCGCCGATTCTGGGGGTAGGCCTCGGGTCGTTTATCCCGGCTACTATGAACTATGAACTAATAACTAATAACTATTTATATCAGCCCGTCCACAATATTTACTTGCTCCTCGCCTCCGAACTCGGCCTCCCCGCCGCAATGGTTATTGGTTATTGGTTATTGGTTCATGGTAAAAAAATGCTCCGAACTATGAACTATGAACTAATAACTGCGGTCGCCGTGATCGTGATTACAGGCGCCGCAGACCATTACTGGCTCACTCTCCACCAAAACATTTTATTATTAATTATACTTATAGCCTATGCATATTCATACCGATGGGGGAGCCAGAGGTAATCCCGGACCGGCCGCCTGCGCCTTCGTTGTCACCGACGAAAAAGGCAGACTAATTCACCGGCAAGGTTTTTATTTGGGCGTCACCACCAACAATCAAGCAGAATATTTGGGAGTCATAAAAGCTTTGGAGTGGTTGTCAGCTCAAAAACATGAAGAAACAGAATTTTTTCTGGACTCCCAATTAATAGTTAATCAGTTAAACGGCCGGTATCGTGTCAAAGATTCGGGTTTAAAAATTAAAAATTTAGAAATTAAAGATTTGATTAAAAATTTCAAATTAAAAATTAAAAATTTCTCTTATGTTCCCCGGACCCAAAATAGTCAAGCAGATTTATTAGTAAATCAAACTCTCGACCGGCGCACGCGGTAGTTTCACGTTGTTCTTGTTCACGCGACGTGAATAGCTGTTGTAAATTGTAAATTGAAAATTGATAATTGATACGATGCCTTTTCGATTAATCACTGAAGAACTTCCGGAACAAAAATCCATCAAGAAACAGCCGGCTCGATACGCACTTCCTTTTATAATTTTTATTCCACTATTATTTATCTCCTATCCCATATCCCTATACTTTTTTCTGCGTTGTTCTGCTTCTCAATTTTTGCGTGGGAATTTTTCCACATCCTTAACCTGCGCAAAACTGTCATCCAGACTTTCGCAATTGGCTCCGCAGGTTTCTCCTTATTTAGTTGTCTCCCGCCAGTTATCCGAAACTCTGGTTCTGGCCAACCAATTCGCAACCGGCGCCCTTTCATATCTGCAGTCGCCAAACACTACCAACTTATCCTTTTCCCTGTCTCGTTTATCAGATTCATTGGCTTTTCTTCAAGCCGGCCTGCAACCGCTTCCCCGCCTGGCTCCGCTATTGCTCCGGGTAAATACCGCCCGGGCCCTGGCTCAAAAAATTTCTCCCCTCGTCTCTTCTTTGCCGGAATTAATATCTGTAAATGGCAAAAGCACAATTCTCGTTTTGCTTCAAGACTCAACGGAGTTGCGCCCTACAGGCGGATTTTTAAGTCACATCGCGCTGTTAACTTTAGATAGCGGCCGGTTGATTAACGTCCAGATCTATGACACGGCTTCAACCGACAGTCAATTGCGGGGTCAGGTTTCTCCTCCCGCCGATCTGTCCCGGGTCATAGGGGAGTCGAGCTGGTTTCTGCGCGACTCGAATTGGGACCCGGATTTTCCCTCTTCTGCCGCCCGGGCTATCTGGTTTGTCAACAAAGAGCTGTCACTATCTCCCGACCGGGTAGTTAGCCTGAATTTGGAAACTCTAGTTGAACTTCTTTCCGCGACCGGCCCCCTCCGGCTCCCGGAACTTAATCTGACAGTCACCAAACAAAGCTTTTATTCCCAATATCTGGCCCGCCCCGACTTCCTCTCTCTTTTCTATCAGCGCCTTTTTGATCGGCTGCGCGCTCTTAATTCCACCCAACTATTCCAGGTCTTAGGAGTAATCATTAACTCTCTCGAATCCCGCCAAGCGTTTATTACCTCTACCGTTTGGGATGGGCAAGTCGCCCCACCCGCTTGCCGCTCAACTCTTCCTTGCTTAAATAATTATTTTTATGCCGTCAGCAGTAACGTCGGTGTCAACAAAACCAATTTGTCTATCCGGACAACCGCTCAATTGGCCGTCCAACTTGCTCCCACCCGGGCCGATTTCAGTTATCAGGCAGATTTTACTCACACGTCTTCTCAAACCAATTGGCCTTCCGGCCGCTACAAAAACTATCTCCGTTTATATCTGCCGCCCCAATCTCAACCCGACGCTGTCCTGGTGAATGGTCAACCGGCTTCGGTTTATTATGTCACCGCCGAACACGGGTTGGTTGTTCTCGGGGTGCTTATCGATATCCCTCCGGCATCTACGGCCAAATTATCCGTCCGCTGGCACCAGCCCCTTATTTTATCTTCCCGCTTCCGTTATCAATTAGACATTCCCAATCAGCCCGGCCAGTTACCGTATCCAATTACAGTTACAGTTACTTATCCCAAAGGATGGTTTGCTACTACCGCCACCACTCCCACTCTTGCCTCTGCCGGCCAGCTTCAGTATAATCAACCCCTGTCGCGCCCGTTGCGCTTCGATATTGATTTTGCTCAAGGAGTACTAAATGGCAATTAAACACATTCTCAAAGCCGAACCCCGTAAAATAACCGGACGCAAGGTCAAGTCTTTACGCAGTCAGGGATTGATTCCCGCCAACGTTTTTGGCAAGGACGTAAAATCACAGTCTCTTCAGGTCAAAGCCTCCGACTTCTCTAAATTGTACAAAGAAGTAGGGGAGTCGACTCTGATTTACTTAGACGACCGTCCTGTCATGGTTCACGAGGTGGCCGTCCACCCCGTCACCGACAAAATCCTGCACGTCGATTTTCACCAGGTCAATCTCAAAGAAAAAACTACCGCCGAAGTAGCCATCAAACTAACCGGCGAGGCCCCGGCCGAAAAAGAGAAGCAGGGGATTCTGGTCCAACAACTGCACGAGCTGGAGATTGAAGCTCTGCCCGCGGACATGCCAGAGTCCATAGAAGTTTCCATTGCCTCTTTGGCGGCAGACGGCGACGCCATCTATATCAAAGACATTTCTGTTTCATCTAAGCTAACTATCAAAACTGATCCGGAATCTATCGTAGTCAAAATCGAGCCTTTGGCTAAAGAAGAACCTAAAGAAGAAGTCCCTGTCACACCGTCACCGGCCACGGTTGAAGAATCAGCTGCCCAGGAAGCCCCAGCTCCTGCCACACCGCCTCCGTCACAAACGGCATAAATGGGTGCAGCAATTTAAGGAATATTTCTAGCCCATGTTTTAGTTCCTCTTTGGCTACCTCGCCTTTTTTGGCTTTTTCAATAATCTCATCGCAGTACCAGTGCCAAAACTTATCATAAATAAACTCCGCTGCCATCCCCAACTGCATCTTCTCTATATGAGCACTTACTGATTTAATGATTTTGTTTAATTCGTTTTTAGTTTCAGCTTTGACGTTTGACTTTTGACTTTTGACTTCGCTTTGCGCCACAAAACGAGAGGCGTTCCAAATCTTATTCGCAAAATTCCGGTAGCCCCGGATTCTCTCCTCCATCTGTTGTTTAGAGATCAACAAATCGTTTCCATTGTCTCGTCCTGCTACCAAAGCCATGCGCACCGCATCCGCTCCATATTTAGCAATTGCCTCGTTAGGGTTTACTCCATTGCCTTTGGACTTACTCATCTTGACGCCCTTTTCGTCTCTCAATACGCCATTAATTAGGGCAATTTCAAAAGGGACCTTCCCAGTTAGGTACAATCCAAACATAATCATTCGCGCCACCCATAAAAATAAAATTTCATAGGCCGTATTCATCACCGACGTCGGATAAAATCGTTCGAAGTCTCTCTCGCCTGAAGTCTTTAGAGTGTTTGTCGGCCATTGTCCGGAAGAAAACCAGGTGTCAAAAGTATCCGGATCCTGCACCCACCCTTCCCCAGGACTCTCGATTGAAACAGTAGGGGATTCCCTCTTTTTGTCTTCTTTTCTATACCACGCTGGCAACTGGTGCCCCCACCAAATTTGCCGGCTAATTGGCCAGTCCCGGATATTTTCCATCCAGTTAAAATACATTTTTTCATATTTCTGGGGAATAATTTTTACTTTGCCTTCGCGCACCGCTTTGATAGCCGGGGCCGCCAGCTCTTTTGTTTTTACAAACCATTGCCGGGAAATCAGCGGTTCAATAATCGTCCCGCACCGTTCGCAAGTTTTGACGCTATGTACTAGCTCCTCCGTTTTTATTAATTTTCCCCCCAGCATTTCTATCGTCTTTTCTCGAGCTGCGGCTACTTTCATAGCTTTTATTTCTTCCGGCACCCCCCCCATAATTTTTCCGTCAAAATCGATCACCGTCAAAGTTGGAAGTTCATGTCTCTCTCCAATTTCATAATCAGTCACGTCGTGGCCCGGAGTTACTTTCAAAGCTCCAGTCCCAAATCCCATTTCTACCGCTGCGTCTCCAATGATTGGAATCTCCCGGTTTACCAGCGGAACCACGGCCGTTTTTCCAATTAAAGCTTTATATTTTTTGTCTTTAGGATTTACCGCTATCGCCACATCCGCAAAAATCGTCTCCGGTCGGGTAGTGGCAATTGTTACAGACCCGTAATCCAAGAAATACAGTTTATCTGTCTGATCTTTTTCTTCTGTTTCCAAATCAGACAAAGTGCTTCTACAGCGCACACACCAATTAACAATCCTGTATCCCCGGTAAACTAATCCGTCCTTGTGCATTTTTACAAACGTCTCGAGCACAAGTCGAGAGATCTCCGGGTCCAGCGTAAACTTCTCCCGGCTCCAATCGCAGCTCGATCCCAGCGCCCGCATTTGGTCTTCCATCAGATGCTTGTTTTCCAAGCAAAAAGCATAGCACTGTTTAGAAAACTCTTCCCGACCCAGGTCGTGTCGGGATTTACCTTCTTTCTGCAGTTTTTTTTCAAATGTCACTTGAGTCAAAATTCCGGCGTGGTCCACACCAGGTAACCACAGAGCAGGGGACCCCTTCATCCGGTGATACCGAATTAAAGCATCCGATACGGCGACGAACGTCGCATGTCCCAAATGTAATTCCCCATTCGCATTCGGCGGCGGCATAATAATGGTGAAGGGCTTGCCGTCTCCTTTGGGCTGAAAAGCCCCACTTTCTTCCCAGTTTTTATAAATCTCTTTCTCATATTTCTGATGCTCGTAAACCTTATTCATGCCTCAATTTTACCCTAGTTCTCATCCACTCTCCACCTCGGCCTTCGGTCTATAGTATCTGGATCGGTAAACTCACCGCGTTCGGCTCTGAAACCTGCCGCGATTCCAATCATTGCCGCATTGTCTCCATACATCCCTTTTGCCGGAAAATAAACACCCATCCCAACTTCATCACTTAATCTCTTAATCTCTTCTCTAAGCTTAGTATTGGCTGCTACCCCTCCACCTACAAGCAAGTCGTGAATACCTCTCCCTCTAACTCCCTCTCCTATTATAGGAGAGGGATGGGGTGAGGTATAAAAAGCGATAGAGTTCTTTGTCTCTCTTAGTAAGTGTTTAAACGCCGTTTCTTGAAAACTCGCCGCCAAGTCATTTACTTCTTGAGAGCTGAGCTCTGAGCGCTGAGCGTTGGTTAATCGGTAAAAGGCGGTTTTTAGACCGGAATAACTAAATGCCAAATTTTTCTCTTTCCCCGCCATCGGCAAAGGTAGGGGATACTTTTTCGGGTTGCCCAGCGCAGCTTTTTTCTCCAGCTCCGCCCCGCCCGGATATCCCAGTCCCAGCATCCTGGCCGCTTTATCTAATGCTTCTCCCAGCGCATCGTCCATCGTCCTAGCCACGATTTTATATCGCCCAATTTTTTCCACCCAAATTAGCTCCGTATGCCCTCCCGAAACAACTAAAGCCAATGCCGGAAATCTTACCTCCGGCGTTAGTCCGCTTAGCACATGTCCTTCAATGTGATTTACGGAGATCAACGGCTTATCCCATTCCTGAGCCAACCCTTTGGCCTTTTTAATACCGACCTCTAAAGCGATGGCAAGTCCCGGCCCCGCTGTGACCGCAATGGCGTCAACATCAGTAACCAGGGCTTTATTGATAACCCAATCTATTTTTTCTTCATGTGCCCGCTTGGCAATACTCGGCACCACGCCTCCAAACTCTTTATGCAAGGCCACCTGACTCCATACCACATTCGACAATATTTTTGTGCCCTCGGTTACAGCGGCGCACGTCTCATCACAAGATGTCTCAATTGCTAATATCTTCATACTCGATCCTCCTTTCGTTTTCTTTTTCTCCATAATTTAATTTCACCCAAACTATTGTGGCTTGAGATTTGAGATTTGAGATTTGTTTCCGGAACTTATCCGCCCACTCAATGATTACTAAATGTTTATTTTTAATCATCTCGATAAGTCCTAATCTTTCTATTTCTGAAAAATCCTCCACTCTCCAGGCGTCGATATGATCCAGCCCCGGATATTCCCGGTGCAATATAAAAGTAGGGGACACCACAATATCTTTAATTCCCAATTCTTTAGCAATTGCTTTCGTTAGCGTCGTCTTTCCCGCCCCCAGCGGCCCCGTAAGCGCAATTACGTTCGGGTGTAACGCCAATATTTCTCTGGCGATTTTTTTTATTTCGTTCCTCTTAAATATACAGCTTGCCATGGGCGATAGTTAGAATAAAAGGTGCGCTCCTGCAGTACTTCGTCGCCCCGGGTGACTTTCCAATCAAAAGCCACTTTGGCTCCCCACGCCGCCCAATCTACTTGCCGGACTTGTCCCGAAAGAATAGAGGGATCATCCTGATACAAGGCCGGGGGTGGGGGAGTCACATTCCACACCCGGGCCTTAGATATTTCCACTTTTCTCCCATCACTGGTTCCATACAATTCGAACGTCAACTTAGATTTTGCTTCGTCTACTGTCGTCTGAACTAGAATATACGCCGGGGTGTCGTTTTTAAATTTAAAATCCACGTCCGGAGTAAAGATAGTAGCGTCAAATCCCGGCTGGCTATCCTCCTCGTAAAAGTGAACTCGGTAGGCGTGCGCCGTCCGTTCTTCAATGGGTAGCCCGGCGGCCAGAATTGCCCGAAATAGAGTCGTCGACACTTGGCATACTCCGCCCCCGTCGCCCAATATAGTCCGTCCCTCTTTGATAATATAAGCCTGCTTGTAGCCTCCGGCGGCGGAAATATCCCCCACATATTTATTGAACGAAAAAATTTCCCCCGGCGCCACCAGCCCTCCGTTCATGTTCGCAGCCGCCTTTTTAATATTAAATACTCTGTTTGGAATAGACCCGGAGAAATTAGATTCTCCTTTTCCAATTAATTCTTTTATTCCCAGAGTGTTCACTTGATCGGTTTTGATGGCCGGTTCAGCCGTAATAGTCGGAATCTCCACCATGACTTCCTTTTGCCCGTCTTTCTCCAAGTTGACCAAGTGACTAACTAACAAATTAACCAATTCTCCTTGTTTAACCACCACTCCATTTTCAGCCGGGGCAAACTCTTCCACCCGGCCATTTACATACCGGAAATGCGCGTTTTGGGGCAACCGGTCGATGCCCTGGGCCAATGTCGCCACCCACCGCTCTATCTCCAATCTCTTCCAGCCATCCGCTTCCAGCCAAGTGATTACCTGCTCCGGCTCAATTTTCCAGCTATCCCTGCCACTTTTTATGGTGATGGATTTTCCCACTGACTTTTCCGCCCGCAGCTTCAATAATCCGGCTTGTCCAGCCGTTATTTGGGGCAGCAATTTTCTTACCGGTATCTCCACTTGCGCTTCATCGCTCCTAAGCAAATTTTGCCTAACTCTTTGCAACAGCTCTCTTTCGTCCACCTCTTGTCCATTCTCCCCCAAGCTTACTTCCACTTTGCCTGATTTGATGCCTACCTCCGGCTCCTTAGCCGGAACATTAATCTGGGCAGAAATACTGGCAATTTTCTCGGTCAACCTATTCTCGTCTAGCGTCAACACCGCCTGCGCGTCATATTCCACCCCGATATCCGCCGTCTTTATCTCCCATCTGCTGGTTCCCCAAACTAAATTTATTGCCTGCCTTGCCTGTAGTGCCAGCACCGCCTGTCTTGTCTGTTCCCGCCTCTGTCTTTCCATCTTTACATACAACCCACCCACTAACCCCATGACCACCAATAATCCCACCAGCAAATGTTTCATAAAATGTATTATACTTGACATATGGATCTTCCACCTCAACCTCTATCTTCTCCCATCCAGCCTCAGGTTCCAGCCTCTAGCGTCCAGCGTCCACCATCAAAGTTTCCTCTTAGCGCCATTATCATGGCTGTAGTAGTCTTGATAATTTTAGTTGTTGGCTTTTTTGCCGCTAAATCTATTCTTTCCCTAAACAAAAAAAACCAACCCGTCGAACTGACTTATTGGGGTCTTTGGGAATCCGAATCGGTAGTTAAGCCCCTGATTGATGAATATCAATCCGCCCACCTCAAAGTTAAAATTAACTATATTTTTCAATCTCCCCGCGAGTACCGCGAGCGCCTGCAAACCGCCTTAAGCATGTCAAAGGGTCCGGACATTTTTAGAATCCACAATTCCTGGGTTCCTATGTTTAAGAATGATCTGGCTCCCCTTCCTCCCGCCGTTTACTCTGCTTCTGAATTTGAATCCGTCTTTTATCCGACAGTTAAATCCGACCTCCGGCTTTCTGGAAATTATGTAGCTGTGCCCTTAGAAATTGACGGTCTGGCCATGTATATTAATGACGACCTGCTGGCCGCCTCCGCCCTTTCTGTGCCTGCCACCTGGGAAGATCTGCGTGTTGCCGCTAAAGCCCTTTCCGTTTGCGATTCCGTAGACGGCACTTGTTCATCTGGCGACCGTATCTTAATTTCCGGAGTGGCTCTGGGCACAGCGGACAACGTTGACCACTGGCAAGATATTCTGGCGATCCTGATGCTGCAAAATAATGTTAATCTCAATGCGCCAGCTGGCGCATCTGCCGAAGACGCCCTGTCTTATTACTCCGTTTTTAACCGCTCCGACCACATTTGGGATTCTACTCTGCCTCCTTCCACTCAAGCCTTCGCCGCCGGCAAACTGGCTATTTACTTCGCTCCTTCGTGGCGGGTCTTCGATTTGCAAGCCATCAACCCCCAGATCAAGTTCTCTGTTTACCCCATTCCTCAATTGCCCCTCGATCCCGCCCGGGGTGAAAAACCCATCACTTGGGCCAGTTACTGGGTAGAGGGGGTCAATAAAAAAAGCCCCAACGCCGCCGCCGCCTGGGAGTTTCTCAAATTTTTATCTTCCAAAGAATCATTGGCCAAGCTCTATGCCTCATCGGGCCGTATTTTCGGCGAACCCTACAGCCGGAGGGATATGACGGATTCTTCGCAGTTTGTTCAACCCTATTTATCACAGGCCCCCGACGCCCGCTCCTGGTACATCGCCAGCAATACTTTCGACGGCCCCACCGGCATCAATACCCGCCTCTCCTCCCATTTCGCCGACGCGGTAAATAGCGTCAATCAGGGCCGCTCTCCCGCCGAAGCCGTCAAAACTTTAAACGCCGGGATAAATCAGGTATTATCCCAGTATGGCCTCGCTTCCCCCCTCACTCCGTGAGACTCTGGCATATTTTGATAAGTATGATTACCCCCTGACCCTGGATGAAATTCGTTTCTGGCAAGGAAGGGTGACTCCTTTTGCGTCTTCGCGCGCGAAAGGTGTCACCCTGTTCAGCCGTAAGGGGAAATATTATTTTCTTCCTGGCCGTTCTCATCTTGTCAAACTCCGTCATCAGCGCGAGAAATTTAGCAAGACAAAATGGGTGATAGCAAGAGAAGTAGGTAA
>LCKS01000010.1 GCA_001001555.1 Candidatus Amesbacteria bacterium GW2011_GWC2_45_19
GGCTTTACCCAGCCCTATTCCGACTCCCGCGGCGGCCACAACTTCAGCAAAATTAGCGGATCTGACAGTCAGGGTGGTAAATGCCTCCGGAATTACAGGCGAGGCCCAAAAAGTAAAAGAGGCTTTGATAAAAGTGGGTTTTAATAATATTGAGATAGGGACCGCGGCAACTGCTGTGAAGACGCTGACGATGTTTTCTTCCCGGGTGAGCCAGGAGGACAGGCGGAGAGTATTGGCTGTGGCGGGAGGAACTTCGCAAGAGAATACTCAAGCCCAATTTGACGTCTTGATTACTTTGGGTAAAGTTACCCCTTGACAAGGATTGCAGAAATGTTTTTAATTAACTTAATGCCCATGAGATTAAGAAAAGGTTTTACGCTGATTGAGTTGCTGGTGGTAATTGGGGTGTTGTCGATTTTGCTGGTGATTACCTTGGTGGCCATTAATCCGTCCCGGCAGTTTTCTAAGGCGAATAATACTGCCAGGCGGAGTGACGCAAACTCTATCTTGAACGCGATTCAACAGTACGCGGCGGATAAAAAGGGAGTCCTGCCGGCGGGAATTACGACTACTGCCCAAGCTATTTCCAGTACGGGTGCGAATATTTGCGCGGCCCTGGTGACTGATTACCTGGCGGCGCTGCCGGTGGACCCCCTGACTAACAACGGAGCTTCGGTGACAGATTGTACGGCGGCCTATGCGACAGGGTATACAGTGGTCAAGAGCGCGACCAATAACCGGGTGACGGTAGCAGCTCCGGACGCGGAATTGTCGGAAGTGATTGCGGTGACGCGGTAGTGGAAATTAGAGATTAGAAATTAGTATAATGGGGGTGTATGCAAGATTGTATTTTTTGTAAAATTGTGGCAGGGGAGTTGCCTAGCCAGAAGCGGTATGAAGATGAAGAGATAGTGGTGTTTGATGATATTAGTTATGACGCTCCCGTGCATGTATTGGTGGTGACAAAGAAACATGTGGAGAATACAGCAGAAGCGGGGGCGGATTTGGCGGGGAAATTAATGCAGGTGGCGGAAGAGATGGCTAAAAAACTTCAGATTACTGAAGGTTACCAAATTCTTATGAATGGAGGGAGATACCGGGAGGTAGCGCACCTGCATTATCATTTGAAGGGAGGGATGAAATAATTTTATGCCCACGGTAGTCCGCAGAAAACCCGGCCAGTCCGATGACAAATTGATTGCCGATTTTAGAAAGAAAGTTTTGGCCGATGAGGTGTTGTTGGAGCTGAAAAAACGGGAATTTTATAAAAAACCTTCGCTGGTTAAGCAGGAGAAAGCTAAAGAGCGGAGAGCCAACCGGTATGTTAAGCGCCGATCGTATTAAAGCGGAAATGGTGGCGGCCATGAAATCAGGAGACGCCCTGAAGGTGAGTGTGTTGCGGATGCTGATTAGTGCGCTGGGATATAAACAGATTGATGTGCAGCGCGACTTGACTGATGAAGATGTGACGGTGGTGGTACAGAATGAGGCTAAAAAACGGCGGGAGGCGATTGAGTCGTTTGCCAAAGCGGGTAGGACAGAGTCGGTGGCCAAGGAGAAGCGGGAGCTGGAGATATTGCAAGCATATTTGCCCAAATGAAAAAATTAACAAATCCTAGTATTGTAGAAAAGACGGTTCGGGAGCACGGAATAACGGGTGAGTATGAAGTGGGAGTGTATCAGGCCAGTGTTGAAGAGATGAAAAAATTGTGGGACGGACAAGTACATGACGTGCTGTCATTTTCCCTGGAACTGGACAAAACTTACCCGGATGGTGTGATTCGTCTGGGTGATATCGTAATTTGTGATCAAGAGAAAGATATTGAATCATTAGTAAAACACGGCTGTTTGCACCTCTTGGGAATTCACCACTTGATTGCCTAGAAAGGCTACTCTATAATACGTCCGTGTTTTATGAAGGAGAGATTTAGTGGTATTAGTGGTATTAGAGATTGGTTGTTTCGTAGAAGAAGAACCACAAATGTGTTGCCTGCGGCGGAATTTGAGCCTCCCAAAATAGAACAAGCTGAAGGTCCAAGTTTAGTTTTAGGAAATTTAAATGGCAGGGAAAAGAGACGTTTAAGGATAGTTTTGTATGAGTCTAAGCACGGAAAAGCAGGGGATAACGACAATCCACAAGGACGGAAAAGAGGAGTAGAAAAAAGACAAAATCAAAATGGGCCAAGGCCCGTAGCGCAGGAACCGCAGGCAAATATTGGTCCGCAAAGACGGAGAATTGTAGTTGAAAAGGTGGCGTCTAGTTTAAATCTTGACGGGTTAGATGATGAAAAGCTGTTAAAAGAAATAAAGAAAAGCAAAAGCGAAATTCCTGAAGAGGAGATATTAGAAATAATAGGAAAGCTACAAACAGATCCAAGAGTGGACTTGATAGGCCGTCGCAAAAAAATAGTTCGTGGTGGTCCTTTTAAAGGATACCATGAAGTTAGGCGAGGAAAAGCGGGGAGAGTTCTTTTTTGGATAGACGAAGAAAATGTTTTACACGTTAGGATTGGTAACCATGATACTGTATACACCACTGGGAAAGGGGCTAAGGATCCAGCTAGGAGTCTTTAGCTCAAGTGATTTGTATTTGGCCGAACAGGAAGACAAGAAGAATTTGCCGGCAATAGAGAGTGTTTTGGCTGAGGCCAGAGCGCAATTATGAAAGTATTTGTTGACTCGGACGTTGTAATCTCCTCCCAATTGCTAAATAGGCGAGATTTTTGATAACTTATAATCTCAGGTATTACAAAATAGACAAAATAAAATAAGACTTAGATATTATCGTCATGACTCCCGGGACTTTCTTGCAGTATTTACGTTTGGGAAATAAGTGGCACGAATAATTTACAACAACTTATGCTATAGCGGAGAATGGTGTAACTTTGGAGATGAGGGATTAATTTATACAGTTGATTTGTGAAAAGGACGGGGTATAACTAATATGTGATGTCGCAGACGCTGTACTTGAAATACCGGCCGCAAAAAATTTCGGAACTGGATTTGGTTTCGGCCCGGGAGATGCTGGAGAAAATGTTGCAGGGCAAGACTCTGCCTCATGCCTGGCTGTTTTCCGGACCGCGGGGGACGGGCAAGACCAGCGCGGCCCGGATTTTGGCCAAAATGGTCAACGGGAATGATAAAGAATTAAACACGGAAATTGAAGTGGGATCGTGCCCGGACGTGATTGAAATAGACGCGGCTTCAAACCGGGGGATTGATGAAATCCGCGAACTGCGGGACAAAATTAAGCTGGCGCCAATGCGGGCTAAATTCAAGGTGTATATCGTGGACGAGGTGCATATGTTGACGCCGGAAGCGGCCAATGCCCTTTTGAAAACTCTGGAGGAGCCGCCGGCCCACGCGGTGTTTGTATTGTGTACGACTGATCCGGAAAAATTGCCGGAGACGGTGATCTCGCGATGTACCCGGATCCAGTTCAAGAGGCCGGTGATAGGGGAAATAATGGCTAAGTTGAAGATAGTTACTAAAGGCGAGAAATTAGAAATTAGAAATGAGGAGTTGGAGATGGTCGCGAAAGCTGCGGGGGGTAGTTTCCGGGATGCGATTAAGATTTTGGAACAGGTAATTTTGGCCGAGAAGCCGGTGGCGGAGGTGTTGGGGCTTCTGGAGTTTGCGGATCCGGCCGAGTTTATTAAGTTACTGCGGGACGAAGATACTAAGAAGGCTTTGGAATTTATAAATAAAATGATTGAGGAAGGAGTAGGTCCCAGGAGTTTTATTGAGAGATGTGTGGAAGAGCTGCGGGAGCAGTTGCTGGAGACGATGGATAAATCTGTTTTGCCGATGATTGAAGGTCTGGAAAAGGCCTATGAGAGGAGCAAAACCTCTGCGGTACCGCAGCTGCCGCTGGAGATATTTGTGATTGAAAATACGCAGCGCACAGGGTCTCTCCTTGTGCGCTCTGCGGATCACCCAAAGAAAGACCCCGTAAAACACGGGTCGGGGAAGGGGAAATATAAATTGGAGGATGTGCAGGTGAAGTGGCCGGAGATATTAAAAGCGGTTAAGCCGATGAATCATTCTGTGGAGGCCCTGTTGCGGTCGACCCGGCCGGTGGGGTTTGATGGAGATACGCTGATGCTGGAAGTCTTTTATAAGTTCCACAAAGATAAACTGGAGACGGATAAATGCCGGCAGATTGTGGAGGCGGCGGTGGGAGGAGTGTTTGGAACCGACCCGGCCAGGTTGCTGCTGCAGCTGGGAGAGAAGCGTCAGCCGGTCAAGGAAGACGAAGATATCGTGAGGATTGCGGAAGAGATATTTAAGTAGTATGATCTTAAGTTATGGGCATAGGTGACGCATTAGGAAAACTGGGAGATCTGAATAAACTGCGGCAGCAGGCCATGACCATGCAGAAGAATTTGGCGGGGCAGCAGATCATAGTGGAGGAAAGCGGAGTGAAAGTAGTCATTTCCGGAGACCAGAAAATAATCGAGTTGTCTGTGCAGGGTATTGGCAACCCGGTCTTAAATGATGTTTTAAACAAGGCTATCCGCAAGTCTCAAGAGCTGGCGGCCAAAGAATTGATGAATGTCTCCGGAGGCATGGGCGGCCTAATGGGCGGCGGACAGAATTAAAATGAGGGTGGCCAGAGCGATTAGTAATTTAATTGAGGCGTTTGAGAGATTGCCGGGGATGGGGCCGAAGTCGGCGGCCAGGCTGACTTATTATTTATTGCATGTGCCCCAAGTGGAACTGGACCGGTTTGCGGAAGCCATCGGAAATTTGAAGAGAGGAACTAAGGAGTGTTCCGTTTGTCACAATATTTCCGAGGCAGACCCATGCGACGTGTGTGCTGACGAAAGCCGGGATAAAGGCATAATTTGTGTGGTGGAACAGCCGCTGGATGTGTTGGCTATTGAACGGGGCAATGGCTATCGGGGAGTGTACCATGTGCTGCACGGGGTAATTGATCCGTTGCATAATATCGGGCCGGAGGAAATTAAGCTAAATGAGCTGTTGGCCCGCCTTCGCCAAGGCTCCGGCGAGGTAAAAGAGATTATTTTGGCCTTGAATCCGAATATGGAGGGCGAGTCAACGTGTATGTATATTGCCAAAGCCCTCAAAGCTCAGCCCACAGCCCTCAAAATTACCCGTTTGGCACATGGGTTGCCAATGGGGGCAGATATCGAATATGCTGATGATCAAACGTTAACGCACGCCATGGAGGGCCGGCGTGAGTATTAAAATTAACCTAATTGACCTAATTAATCTAATTTCTAAAAAATTTTTATGAACAAAAACCCATGGGGACATGATGAGGGGATGGAAAGGTTGGAGAAGGGAGTGGCCGCGGCGGCTAAACCGGTGGTAAAAACGGCCGAAGACATGTTTAAAGATGCCCTCCAGTCGCTGACGGGGAACTATAAAGATAAGCAGGCATTACAGGCAGAAGAAGCCAAAAAAATTCAGGAGGCCAGAGTTAGGCTGGCCCAGATAAATAAAGAGATTGTGGAAGCGAGGAAGAAGAGGGAACACCTGCCAGCAGCGCCAGAGGCGCAGCTACTGCGGGCAGGGCAGGAGAAGAAAGTAGTGGAGAAGCAGAAAAAAGAGTCGGTGCTGGCCAAGATGATAAAATCAAGGCAAGGAAGTAAGGAGGCGATGCAGCGTGCCAGCGGATGACAAACCCAAACTATCTAAGCCGCCGCAAGTCAGCCGGTTTGACCGGGGACCGCGGGATTTTTTCCGGGGCAGCCGGGGGCCGATGATGATTAAAAAAAGCTTCTTGGGTTTCCGCCGGGGGAGGAGAGCGATTTATCAATTTCATGCTATAGCGTTTTTTTGATAAAAACGGAGGATTGGTTTTTCTGATAATATCAAGATATGAGGTTGTTTAATACGTTAACTAAGCAAGTGGAGGAGTTTGTGCCTATTAAAAAAGGCAAGGTGGGGATGTATTCGTGCGGACCGACGGTGTACTGGAATCAGCATATTGGCCATATGTATGCCTATGTGCAGTGGGATGGATTGGTGCGGTTGATGCGCTATCAAGGATGGGAGGTAAAGTGGGTGATGAATATTACCGATGTGGGGCATATGGTGGCGGATGAGGAAACAGGCGAGGATAAAATGGAGAAAGGGGCCAGGCGGGAGGGATTGACGGTAGCGCAGATAGCCAAGAAGTACACAGATCAATTTTTGGAAAGTCTGGATTTGTTAAATATCCAGCGGCCGGACGTGCTGTGCCAGGCGACGGAGCATATTGCCGAGCAGATAGAGTTGATTGGCAAGATCGAAGCGAACGGATTTGCTTATAAAACCCGGACGGGACTGGTATTTGATACCGGTAAGTTTCCCCGCTACGCCGAGTTTGGCCAACTGAATTTACAGGACCAGGAAGCGGGGGCTAGAGTAGAAGTGGATCCCCAAAAGAAAAAACCATGGGACTTTTTGCTGTGGGTGACCAACCAACCCAACCATGTGCTGCAATGGGACAGTCCGTGGGGGCGGGGATTTCCCGGATGGCACATTGAATGTACGGCCATGTCCGTCAAATATTTGGGGGAGAGGTTTGATATTCACACGGGTGGACAGGAGCATATTCCGGTGCATCACACCAACGAAATCGCCCAAGGCTACGGGGTGTTCCGGCATCAGACGGCAAATTACTGGATGCATAATGGGTGGCTGGTTTTTGACGGCGAGAAAATGAGCAAGAGCTTGGGGAATAATATTTTAGTCACGGATTTGATGGAAAAAGGGTTTAGTCCGCTGGCGTTGCGGTATTTGGTGCTGACTTCGCATTACCGCAAGGGCATGAATTTTACCTGGAGCAGTTTGACGGCGGCGCAGAGCGCATTGGACAAATTGTGCGAGTTTGTCAAAAACTCAAAAACTCAAAATCTCCAAAACTCAAAACAAACATTATCAAAAGAAAAGTTAAAAAAATTAGATGGGTTTAGGGCCAGGTTTGTGTCCGCGGTGAATAATGACCTGAATTTTCCCTTCCCGGGCTGGACAAATTGGAACTACTTCTGGATTGGGACCAGATATTGGGATTGGGGCTAGCTAATACGCAAGAAGGAATTAAGGTGCCGGAAGAAGTTACTAAGCTGGTGGGGGAAAGAGAGAGCTTGCGTAAGGCAGGAAAATTTGTGGAGGGGGATAAGGTGAGAATGCAAATAGAGGCTATTAAGTCATTCAGTAGTCATTCATAGGCATACCATGGTCATACAATGGCAAAAAGTTTTTAATGTGATGGTGTTAGTGAATTTGTCGTTGACGGGCGGCGTGTTTGTTTATTTTTATAGACAAATAATGACGACGAATGCCAATCGTATGCCGACGAATGACAAAGTGGTGCAATATATAGATCAATGTGGGGAGGAGTGTAAGAAGTATGTAGACTTAAAATTCAAAATTCAAAACTCAAATGTCAAAACTGTGGGGCCGTCGACGCCGGTGACGAAAGTCATATATCAGACCACGCCGAAGACGAAAGTGAAATCGACGACGTATGTGACATTGGCCGGAAGCGGGAGTACCACGGCAACGGATTGGGTAAACGTGTCTGGAAGTGATTTTTATTTTAGTCCAGAGGACTATCCGGGGCTGGTGAGTGTGTATTTTGAGGCCAACATGAAGTTACTGACAGGGTCTGGACGAGCATATGTGCGGTTGTTTGATGTAACCCATGGGATAGGAGTGCAGGGAAGCGAGGCCTCGACTCAAGCAGGAACGGACATGGTGGTGGAATCCGGGCAGGTGAGTTTCTGGGCAGGCAAGAATCTCATCCGGGTGCAGATAAAGTCATTGACAACAGAATCAACAGTTTACAATTCGGGCAGATTAAGAATTATTACGGAAAATTAGGAAAGTCGTCTGATCCAACTGGCGGTTTTAGAGCCGAGTTGTTGTGAGAGGTCAGCGACGGTCCTGTGCAGCCCGTGAATGTGGTAGGTACTTTCAACTGGAGGTTTGTCCAGAGCGAAAGTACTAGGATTTCCGTCGGCATAAGTGTGGAGACCAGTCAAAGTTTCTCGAACTTGTTCTAAAATCGCCACGACGGTTGGATGTTGTTGAATATTCGGGATTCTGCCTGGGTCGGCCCGGTCAGCATACCCGAAATCGGTGGCGAACGACTGGACCAACATCTTGCTAGAAGTGGTAGTTCCATTGAAACGGACAAGTTGAGAGTCTGGAGCAATCCAGCCTGGATGAACTCCAACTTGACGAAGTTGCTCTGCTGGTGGACGAAGTTGGGAATTTGGAGCGTGGAAATCAGAAACCAGTCTGCAAGCCTCAAGCCATTGCCGTCTGACTTCCGCGCCGTGTTTGAGGGGATCTGAATCGAGCTTTGCCCTTAATTCTTGGAGGGTGGCGGAGTGACTAGAGGTGGTTTCTGGTCCGTCGGTAGAGATAAAGCTTCCTTCGATAATTGGACCGTCAGGCATGATATGATTTTACCATGATTGCGGCTGTAATTTTTGATTTGGATGGGACGGCGCTGGATAACGAACATAAATGGGAGGATGTTTTTCGCAAAGTAGCTAACTCCCACGCTCTGGAGTATGGGAGTAAGTGGATACATGAGCCGGGGATTGGAGTGGGGCCGAATTGGGAGAAAATTGTGGGGAAAGGGGAGAGGGCTGAGAAATTAGCCCGGCAAACATGGAACTTGTACTGGCAGGAGACCAAAAATGCAGGAAATGTCCAGGTGATGGCGGGATTAGAAGAGTTGGTGCGAGCGGTGAAGGAAAGAGGTTGGTTGACGGCGCTGGCCACAGGAACGAATTGGAATGTAGTCGAGAGCGAGTTGGAACAGTTGAATCTATGGCTGGCGTTTGATGTGACGACTACAGGGGAGGAAGTACTGGCGCAGAAGCCGGATCCGGAGATTTATACTCTGACGGCCCAAAAATTAGGAGTAGAGCCGGAGAACTGTGTGGTGATTGAGGATTCGGTGGCGGGAGTGGAATCAGCGGTGGCGGCGGGAACGACAGTGGTGGGATTGACCAGCGGTTATGCCAGTGAAGGGCAGTTGAAGAAAGCGGGAGTCAAATATGTGGTTGACAGCCTGGGAGAAGTAATGGTATCGTTGGGCGAGTATGTGGGTGAAAAGAAAATGGTTGGTGGTTAGCGGCGTTTTGCTGGCACTTTTTTGGTATAGGACAAATTCCTGGCCGGTGGTGGCGGTGGTAAACGGTGTCCCGGTTACCAGATTTGAGTTGAATCAATTAATGTATGCCAGAGTAGGGCAGGACGCGGTGGAGGATTTATTGATGAGGAGAATAATAAATCGGGAAATCGCGAACAGAAAAATTAAGGTGACGGATGGCGAAGTGGCGGAAAGATTAAACAAGTTGAAGGAACAGATTGGTTCGGAAGAAAGTTATAAACAGGCCTTGGCGATTCAGGGGATGACGGAAGCGCAGTTGAAGGGCCAAATTAGGATTCAGACCGCTTTGGAAAAAATGGTGGATCCTTCTACCGATTCTGCAAAACTACAGCAAGAGGTGGGAGACCTGGTGCGGTCCTTGCGGGGAAAAGCCGTGGTGTGGAAGGTGTTGACAGGGGGGAAGTGAATTGGTTATGCTAGAGGTAATGCCCGTGAAGAAAGATAAAGCCGAAGAAGAAGTAATTACAGAGGTGGCGGTGGAGGAGCCAGCCCAGCCGATTTTGCAGCCGCAAGTAGTGGAGGATGTTCTTCCGGCAGTGGCGGTGGCGGCAGAAGAGCCAAAGAAAGAGAATGGCGGGTGGGTGTGGATGTTGGTGGCCTTTGTGCTGGGGGCGATGGTGGGGACGGTAACGGGATATTTAGTTGCAAAAACTCAAAAATTCCAAAACTCAAAAACTCAAAACACCACGGTGGTGCAGACCGAAGGTCCTGCGCCGTCACCCAGTCCGGCGGCTGATGTTAAAAAGGCGGATTTGAAAGTCCAGGTATTAAATGGTTCTGGAGTGGCGGGGGCGGCAGCCAAAGCCAAAACCTTTTTGGAGGGCTTGGGATATGTAGACGTGGTGGCAGGGAACGCGGATGGAGATTTTGCCCAGACGGAGATGGAGATAAAGGAGAGCAAGAGTTCGGCGGCGGAGATGATAAAGAAAGATCTAAAGGGTGAATATACTCTGGCGGATACGGTGGGGGGGCTGGATGCATCCTCCGATTATGACGTGGTGATTACCCTGGGAGCGGAATAATGTATAAAAGGTAATACTTGACAATCGATTTGTTACCTTATATAGTAAGTGTTACTATGCTACTGTCGTCTACAGTGACTACTAAAGGCCAAGTATTAATTCCGGCTTTGATTAGGAGCAAGTTGAATATAAAGCCGTTTGACCGGGTGATATTTAATGTTTACGGATCTAAATTATTGGCCGAAAAAGCAGCTTCTACAGAGGACATGTTTGGTATTGTAAAAACAAAGCGGGTGTTGACAGACCGCCAATTGGAAACAGCTATTAAGAAAGCTACCGAGGAAAGTTTGTCACAGCAATTATGATTGTTTTGGACACGAGCACGCTGGTAAGATTTTTTACTAGGGACGATGAAAGTAAAGCAAGGAAGGTGAAAATTTTGCTTGAATCGGACGAAGAGTTGCTTCTGATTGACGCCGTAGTCATGGAATTAATTTACACATTAATAAGAGTTTATGGCCAGTCGAAAGATCAGATATTGGAAATATTTAGGTTTTTGCTTTCTAGAGCTAACATTCAGATAAATTCAGAATTGAGAAAAGCCATAAAAGTGTATGAGGAAGAAAACATTAGTATTACCGATAGTTTACTGGTAATTTATGGGCAGAATAACAAAATTGCCAGTTTTGATGACAAGCTACTTAAAATTAAGGGGACGAAGGGAATATGGAAATAGGGATTGTGGGGTTGCCGAATGTGGGGAAGAGCACGTTGTTCAACGCCCTATTGAAAAAGCAACAAGCCTTAGTGGCCAATTACTCCTTTACGACGATTGAGCCGAATGTGGGAATAGTGCCGGTGCCGGATCCACGTCTGGATGAGTTAGCAGATGTTATAGTGAGAAGCCCTTCGACTGCGCTCAGGGTCTCACGGCCGCCGGTTGTACCGGCAACCGTTCGATTTGTGGATATTGCTGGTTTGGTTAAAGGAGCGAGTGAAGGGGAAGGATTGGGGAATAAATTTCTGGCCCACATCCGGGAGGTGGACGCGATTTTGTTTTTACTGCGGGATTTTAGCGACGAGAATATTATTCGCTCCGGGTCGGTAAATCCTAAAGAAGACCTGGAAATTTTGCGGTTGGAATTAGAGCTGGCAGACGCGGAGGCTAAGGAAAAAATAAACTTGTTGTCTAAAAAACCGGCGCTGATTGTACATAACGTTGATGAGGATAAACTAGCCGGGGAAGGCTTGAGGATTTGTGCTAAGCTGGAGGAGGAGCTGGCGGCACTATCAGAGGAAGAGCAGAGAGAGTATTTAAAACAGCTGGGAATTGAGAAGACGAGTTTGGAGAAAGTAATTGCCGCGGCCTTTGAAATTTTGGGATTACAGACGTTTTTAACGGCCCCCTCCTCCGCTAAAGCTTCGGAAGGGCAAGGGGGTAAATTTGAGGTGCGGGCATGGACTATCAAAAATGGTTCGACTGCGCTCACCGCTGCGGGGGTGATTCATACGGATTTTGCCAAGAATTTTATTAAAGCCGACGTTGTGAACTGGGAAGATTTTGTGAGATTTGGGGGTTGGGTGAAGGCCCGCGAGGCAGGGAAAGTGCGGTTGGAGGGACGGGATTATGTAATGGCTGAAGGTGATGTGGTGGAATTTAAGGTGGGAGTTTAGATTTTTGTTAATTAAGACCATTTGTTCGCGGTCGTGAGAAAAAAAGGATTAGTTTTTGGGGGTGGTCAAAGGCCGGTGATTTTAGTATAATTCGGGGGATGAATAAATATGACTTGACGGTTTTGGTGAAAAAGGCTGAGGGGGTGGAGGCCAAGATCGAAAAATTGGTGCAGGCCCTGGAGGGCAAGTTGGGAAAGTTTACGGAGATGGGTAAAAAGCAGTTGGCCTATCCGATAGCTAAAACCCGGGAGGCGACGTTTTTGAATTGGGTGGTTGAAATGCCGGCCGAGTCGGTGGTACAATTAGAAAAGAAGTTAACTATAGATCGGGAAGTATTGCGACATTTGTGTCTACGCGTTCGTTAAATAAGGTCATGCTCATCGGGAACCTGACCCGAGATCCGGAACTTAGGTATACCCCTCAGGGAACAGCGGTATGTACTATCGGCATGGCCACCAACCGGACGTGGGTGACCGAGTCGGGGGAAAAACGGGAGGAGACCGAATTTCACCGCATTGTGGCCTGGAATAAACTGGCGGAGCTGTGCAGCCAACTTCTATTTAAAGGCCGCAGGGTGTATGTAGAGGGGAGACTGCAAACCCGGCAGTGGACAGGGCAAGATGGCCAGCCGCGGCAGGCGACGGAAATCGTGATTGAAGATATGTTGGTCTTAGATAATAAGAGGCAGGAAGATCAGGAGGCGCCGATGGAACAACCGGTTGAGCCTGAAGTGGCAGTTGCGCCCGCGGCTGAGGCGGCAGCAGTGGCTGAGGATATTCCTTTTTAACATGATACAGAAGAAGAAGATTATCAGGGTGGCCAGGAATTGCCAGTTTTGCAAAGAGAAGAAAGAGCCGACGTTTAAGGAAGTGGCGATGCTCGCCAGGTATATTTCCGAGAGAGGACGGATATTGAGCCACGACAGAACCGGGGTATGTTCTAAACACCAGCGGGCGATGGCCGTTGCCATTAAACGGGCCCGGCATTTGGCCATCTTGCCGTTTGTGTCGGGACTGTAGAATCATTGTCTTTGTGCCTTATCCTCTCTTTATTGAGGCCGTCATACAATGAAGGCCACCGTAGCCTTTTGTAATATTCTTCAAGTCCGCGTTGAAAACGGTTTTGCCTCTTTTAGTAAGCTCGGCAGTTAAATTATTGCCGTCAGCTAATGATAGGACCAGCTTTCCGTTGCCAAGATTTAAAAAGTTAGGTGCATATCTCGCCTGTTCGGCTTTAGATAGGGGGACAAGGTCTAATCCCCTTTGCTCCAAATGATCAGCAAACAAACCAATGTCTGTTAACTTTAATTTTCCAGCTGGGTCAGCTACGACTTCAAGCACCTTCCTTCTGGCGACTTCGTCGCCACAAGCTACAATTTCTTTTGGTCCGCAGGGCATCCAAATAGTATCAAGGTGCATAGCATCCATTTCTTTTTTTAATCCCGAGTTTCTTTCTTCATCAAATGGGATTATTACTCTGCCGTGTTTTTGGATAATCGGGTCAGCAGCCTGTTTAACACCTTCTAAATTTGTCCTGCCGCCTACACCAATATAATATATCCCACCACTAACTATTCCATCTCCGCCCTCAAATCTGCCTTCACCCGTAACTTGTATCTGATCGAGTTCCGGAGAAGATGTTATTCCGCAGTGGTTGAGTACCGTCTTATATAAATGAACCTCCGGTTGGCGAATTCGGTGTTTCATCGAAGACCAAATCCAGGTTCTTCCTAAGAGATTGGATTGATCTCTAGCATAAAGAACATTCGAAAGCGGAAGTTCGTTTTTTAAAGACAAAACTTCATTTATTAAAACCGCCGCCTCTTCACCGTACTTTTCAACATCAGCCTCTAGCGTTTCGTCCACCCAAGGTAAAACTTCTTCTATATCAGAAACACCTTTATCTCTATACATTTTATAGTAGTCTAGCGCTCTTGCGATAATTCTCTGTTTAAGCCGACCCAGATTACCTTCAGGTTTTAACCCTTTTTCGTGAATCATTTTTGCAAAAAGATCTTTCACTAGAATAACTTCCACTCCTTCCTTTTCCAAGATGGTCTGTGCAGTTTTAAACTCCCGACGAGCCTCCGAAACATCAAATTGCGTTTGAAAACAGCTTATTTCGCTAGGTAGAAGTTGTCCCAAAACAGTCTCCGCACCAGGAGCTCCCCACATAAGCGCTTTTCTAAGAATCGCTGTTTCCTCGTAAACGCCCAAGGACGTTAACACTTCCGACTCTTCAGGTTGTAATCTATCTTTTGTCATGAACTAAAAAACCCGCTTTAAAGTGGGCTGACAGCCTTTTAGAACACTTCTGCCATCATACAACGGGCACTGCCACCACCCACTGTTTCTATTGTATCAATTCTTACAGGGACGACCAAACCATTTCTTTCAATCATTTTTAACTCATTATTACTAAATGCCTTTAATGCTTTTTGTGACATTATCACTAGGTGATCACCTAAGACATTTATGGTCTGTAAAATGTTTCCACACATGTTGTACATCTGATTCATGGTAATTTCCACAACAGTTTTGTTTGTATCCCGGAGAGCGTTTATTAAACATTCTTTTTCGTTTGCTGATTGTATCGCTTCCGTACACACAACCGCAAAACCTTCTCCCACACTCATAACTACATTAGTATGATAGACGGGTCGTCCACCAAAATCCACCGCGTGGAAGAAATGTGGTTTAAATTTCATAGTCTCACACCATTTTTGCAACTCTTGCTCATTTGTTCTTTGCGAACCCAAAGCATAGGCAGTTCTATTTTGACGATCCAAAACCAAGCTTCCGGTACCCTCCAATATTAATCCATTCTGTTCGTCAGCTGTCAAATCGATCGTTTCCGGGTAGATCACATTCATACCGAGTAACGCTTTTGTTAGATTCTCCGGCTGTCTTTCCCAACGTCGATTTGCGGCCTTCATAGGATATAAAACTAAAGTTTTTGGATGAGTACTAAACCAGTTATTTGGAAAAATCGCGTCTGGTGTAATTTCTCCACTTGGACCTAAGGGACTTTCCAATACAACAATTTTCAACCCGGATCTTTCTAACGTTTCTACCATTGCTCCAAATTCACTTAAGGCAGATTGTCTGACTACATCTTCAGGACTATCAACCCGTGACTGAAATGTATTATCTTTTCCGGTTTCTGCATTGAACCCAAAATAACTCGGTCTGACCATTACAAAGGAGTTTGTTACCTGTTTAGTTTCTAGCCTCGCCATGTTATAAGTCATATTCTAGGCTCTTTTTTTGAATTGTCAATGGATCTGCTATTGACAAAAAGAAGGCAATTTAGCCGCAAAATCCGGTTTATCAAAATATCCAAGCGAAGCAACTGCTCCAATTATTCCATTTTTTCCTGTGATCTGAAAAACTTCTACACCATTAGACTGAGCAACCTTGATGGCAATGTCAATTCCTACAATTCCAAATTTTGTGTCTGTGCAATACTCCATAAACTCATTATCGAAACAAAAACCATCTTTAACTGCCATAGCTGTTTGAGAACTGAACGTATTTTCCTTAAGCTGACTTTTGAACAGTTCCACGACTCCTCTTTTTTCTGTTTCAGTCTGAAATATCAAGCCAACCACAGTGCTCATACAGTTCTTGGTTTTCCTAGAGTTATACGGATAGTGCTGAATATTTACATGAATCACATATTGAACAGAGTATTTTAGTGCTGCTTCTTGGGCAATGTTATTTACCAAAGAATAAGTAGCTCCCTCGGTCTCGTTATCTGTGTCATCAACTCCAATTAGCAATAGACTCTTTTGGGGAAGAATTAAAGTACTTCGCCCGATTTTTGCTCCACCACCTTTGTTTAGAATATTTATTCCAAGGACTCCTCTTGCTAATCCCCGCGAAAAAGCTGCGCTTACTCCTGCTCCGCCTAAACCGGCTAAAGTGACATAAACTTTACCCGATTTTACTTGGCATTCCTCTATACCCAGGGGTGAAAAAGAAGGAATAAGTTTTAATTTAGATTTTCCTTGCCTAAGAATGCAAATAGTAGTATTGCCTTCTCGGTAACTTTTTTCCACCAATAAGCTTGTCCGACCATAATGTAAGGCACGCCATCCCTCGATGAAAAATCCGTTGTCTGGGCCATATGATTCGATGTACATAACTTTTGAAGTTTTTGTATCCACCACTGCACTTATTCGGTTGTAGGCCATCACCCATTTTTTATTTCCTACAAGCTTTTGAAGTTGTTTTTGCGTCAAAGTCTTCATTTAAGATCTTACTTTATTCATTAAATTTGCGACCCTAACAGGATCGACTGGATTGTCAGTAATACCGTCAACTTTAAGAGATGAACCGACTACCGCAAAATCTATAACCTGTAAAAAATCCTTGGCATTTTCAATGTTAAAGCCGCTGCCGATTCCTACCGGAGTATCTCCAGCTACCCGCTTAACTCGTTTGATTAAGTCGACTGTGGGGGCAAAGCCGGTAGCTTTTGTAACTAGGATTGCGGTAGCACCGTTTTTAATTGCTTGTTGGGTTGATATTTCGATAGTTTTTTTGGGCTCCAGCATGATGTAGTGCTTAGGTTGCACAAAGGCAAAAAGGGGAATATCGCTAGCACCGATACTTTTAGCGTATGACCAAATCTCACCAGGCTGAGGATCTATGACAAATGGGCTTTCCATGGCGTTTGTATTGTTTACAAAATTTGATTTAACTTTATCCACGAAGACATCCAGTTCTACAAATGATGCGCCTGAAGATTTAGCAGCAGAGAAAGCGACTTTATAGTCGTTGTTAAGAACATTAATCCCAAAAGGGACTTTTATAAATTTTGCCAATTTTTGTACTACTTCCTTAAAGTTTTCCGCAGTTTGGTTAGAAACGAATTCACCTACGGAAAATTCTTTCCAGTTTTCAATCAGAATTCCATCGATATCTCCTTCTTGCAGAGATTTGATATCCTCTAAGGCTTTATTGATCACAAATTTAATTCCCTTAAACTTCTCCCCCTCAAGATAATCCAAATGCAGCATGCCAATCACCGGCTTTTTAACTTTAAAAATTTTGTCTATCTGGTCCATTAGTTTATTATATTCCAAAAAATCCTAATATTATATCCTTAGGAAAAGTATCCTTGGGGGAGAGAATAAAATTGTGACCCGAATTTGCCATTTGGGATGCATATCTTTCGCTATCATCCACCAGTAAAACTTTTGAGTTCTGAGTTTGAGGATTAGAGTCAAGAACTTCAGAAATCATTTGAATTTTGTCCGCAGGACCTTTCCAAAGCCTCACGTTTACAAAACCTTGATCAAAATATTGCCAAATCCCAAGAAGTTGGCATACTTTCTCAACATCTTCATAATCGTTGTCGCTTATAATGCCCACAATAACCCCTTCTTTATTAAGTTTATGTATAGTTTCGTCAACTCCGTTCTTTAAAGTAAATCTTGTACTGTCTTCTGTTCTTACTACTACTCCTTCCGCCATTAAAGTAAAGGTACGAGTTTTACCTTTACTTGCCCAATCGTCTTGAGTAGGGTCTTTAGAAAAAACTTGCCACAAGGTTTTGTCAGCATCAAAAAACACAATTTTAGATGGTGTTAGCTTATCTTTTCTTTCGGTCATACTAATTTGTATTTTTTGAGTACTTTTTGTGCTTCTAAATATTCAAGTGGGAAAATCTGAAAAATTGCTTCAGCAAATCCTTTTCCGGCCGGAAGCGTTGCAGAATAGTCTGATATCTCATGAAGTTTTGGTACTGCATTAGCGACAGCAATAACACCTCCACCTTTTGTCTTAAGTTTTTCGGCAAGTTTTATGTCATTTGGCCCGTCGCAGGAATAAACAGTATTGGTAAGCTCTAAAACTCCATATGCGGAAAGGAGTTCTAAAGAATGAGCCTTGTTTACATATTTGGGAACGATACGAAGTGTTCCATTACCCGCTTCAAAAGTAGTAAGACTTTTAATTCCCAAACTTGTTAGAGCTTGTCTAATGGTTGCCTCTATAAATTTATACCTGTCTATGTACTCAGGTTTTTCACTAATATGTGGTCCCATTTCCCAAAGGCTTGCGGTAGCAATGCAAACGTCTTCTTTGGGAGGAAGTTGAACATAAGTAGCTTGATCAGGATTTGTGCCATTTAGTATAGACCAACCCTCGATTTTGGAAGGAATTACATTTTCCCAAAGCCAATTTACTATTTTTTCTCTGTCTTCAATTGCTCTTTTTGGAGCTAGAATAACTTGACCTCTTTCCTTGCTATTCACAACACTGCCTCCTTCACCCACAATTAATCCGTTAAATAATTCATATGGATCTTTTGACCCTATTACCAGTTGAGAAATATCAGAAATAAACGGCTCGATTTGACTAAATGCCTGTTCCGTTGCGATTCCCAATTTAGCTCCAGAGTTATGAATTGCCAACATGGCAATTACTGTCTCGGGGAATAGCTTTCGCTCTTTACCATCAGCCCAGAGATGTTTTTTTGCCTCTTTGACAGTGTCGTCTAAATCGGTTATCAACATCGAATTGGTTTTGGTCAAAATATCCCTGAGACCAAGGACGCCTTTCTTTTGGAAAAGCACTGCTTGTTCTCGAGCTGATAAATCTTTTTCCATAAGTTCAGATTATACACTATGGGTTAAGGGAGGAGGAGTTCTAACTAATTTTATGGCCGTGTGCATTAACTTGGCGTTGGAAAACGCGATCAAGCTCTGGGGTTGAGTTTGGGAAACCTTAAACTTTGATTTATTAAATCCACAACAAGCCCCCCCCGCCTCTTCGACTAATAGACTTAGTGCTTTGTATTCCCAACTATAACAGTCGTAACAAACCACGATGTCTATTTTGCCTTCAGCTAAAGCACAAAAATCTGTGGCCAGCGACCTGCCGATTAACCCCCACAAACTGTCCTTCCATAATTTACCTAGCATAATTTCTTCGCGATCCAGGGTGTTTAAATAAACACCTGAAACAACGGCTTTTTTGACTGCATTCACCGCTGAAGTGTGAATTTTGAGACCGTTTTTGTAAGATCCTTGGTTTTTTTGGGAAAAATAAAGGGACTTGATATAAGGGAAATATATCCAGGAAAGAATTGGTACTTCTCGGTAGGTTAAACAAATAATAATCCCCCATTCTTGTATGCCTCGGGAAAATAAAGTGGTTCCGTCGATTGGGTCGATGTACCAGATCCAATCAGATCCGATTGACTGCGGGGGATTTTCCTCTCCGAAAACATTTTGGCCAGTAAAATTTTCTGACACCCATTGTTCAAACATGGTCTGAATGTGCAGGTCTGCTTTGGTAACTAACGATTTAGAGTCAGCCCCCTTTTTTATTTTGGTACCCAGGTATTGAATCGTTAGAAGATAACGGTCGATTGTTTGCAGAAAAGACGGCATGATAATTTTTGCTGTGATTAATATTTGTTGATCCATAGGTTTAGTGAGATAAGTCAGCATAAGTATTAAATATTGCCGGTTGGGAAACTAGAGGATCGAGTTCATCCAGCCATCTGGGGACGTCTGTAGTGTGGTGCAAGGCCGTGCAGGAGACAATGACGTTGAGATGCCAAAACATGTCTACTAAAGCTACGGCTGGATACAAATCCGATTCGGTAAAACCTAAACCAACACCCCGTGATGCGCTGGAACTGATCATAGTGTCGAAAACTTCCTGGTTGCCCCCATGCTCTTCAGCAAACCACCAGGCGCTCAAAACCTGCTCGTAACCGATGTGGCCAATGGTAGCTGTTTCCCAGTCGATAATGTGAGTAATTTCAGTTGGGTCGTTGGTGTCAACAAAGACGTTTGCTTGGAACAGATCTCCGTGAATCAAGCCCATCGTGTTGTTTATTTTAAGGGAATTTAAAACGTATTGGAATGAGGACATAATGTTCTGGGCTCGCAATGGTGTAAATACCCCAAGCCGAATACCGTCTGCAAGTAAATCGACGGCACGTCTTTGGTACCACTCTTGTGCGGTTTCTGTCGAACGAACTGCTGGTAAACTAGTTATGGTATGCCACTTGCCCATTAAAGTTCCAAGCTGGTTCGAAATTGTGAGTTTTTCTGCTGTTGACATGTCACTCCAGTATTTATCTAGCGATTGGCCCTTTGCTACTTCTTCCAGACCCCAGGCGAACCTAGCTCGGGGGGTGTCTACAATGCCAGCTTGAAGAAACTGGATTGCAGGGACACCCAAACCGACGACAGCCTGTGCGGCTTGCTGGGCTTTGAGAAATTTGTGTGCATCCAGGTAACCTGAATCGGTCCGGCTTTTCAAATCTACCTGGGTTAGTTGTGGTCCGACGACCAGCACCGTTTTGAGTCCAGTTTCCAGATTGGTGGTAAGCCAGGCGTGATTGATGGTGCCGTCTCCCAAGTGGGAAATTGGAGTGATTTTCAACTTTTCAAAAAGTTTCCTAATCTCAGACGAATATGGGGTAGACGACTCTATTCCTATTAAATTTTCGTATTCGTGACTCATATTATTCTTTTATCTTAATTATATTTTTCATTTTAAAGTTAAATGGTGTTGAACCAACAGTTTTTATTATATCAGCCGCTCTCTTAGCTCCTTTTATTAAAGCGGTTTTTATATTTTTATTTTCTAACCAACTTGCTAAAAATGCCGCTTGGAAGGCATCTCCGCAGCCTGTTGTATCTACGACCTTCTTTATTTTGTATGCAGGTTGGAGAATTTTTATTCCTTCATGATATGCAATGCTGCCATCTTTCCCTAGCGTTAGGATAAAAACCTTTCTAAGGTATTGCTTTGCAAGAACCTGAACCGCCTTTTCGTACTTCTTTTCTCCTCCAATGAAAATTACATCAAAGTATTTTGCATTTTTAGTAATGACACTTTCTTTTTTATCAAAATCTGCAAATTCATAATCTTGCGAAAAATCCACGGCCTTGATAGGACCGTTGATTTTTTTAACATCGTTAAATATATGCTCCATCCCATCTGAAAGTGGAACAAAAATAGCATCTTGTTTTTTGATAAAATCTCGATCCTTTTTTCTTAGCTTCCATTTTTTTAAAACACCCGCTTCATACCCTGTAAATTTTCTCTCTCCTTTTCCCAGAAATATATTTTGCTTCGGAGAGTTCCCTGAAAGTTTTTGAACATGGGAAGCGTTTATTTCAATGCTCTTTAATAAATTGAAGAGTTTTTTGGAGAATCGATCATTCCCCAAAACACTAATCAGGGAAACACTTTTAATACCTAATCCTCTAAGGTTATATGCAAAATTAAATGCAATGCCCCCCGGTTTTAGAAGTCCGAGATTTTTGTAGTAATCTATCCCCACATCTCCCACACATGCAATCTTCATATTTTGGGGGGGATTTTGCCCCAAGGCCATTTGGCTACCCAAGCTTCGCCCTCTGTCCAAGTAAGTGTATTTCGGGGGAGAACTCCGGTCCATTTTCCCTGAGCCGATTGGCTAGACAACTCGACTATTTTGGCTACATGTTTTGGTACATCTAGTTGGGGATTGGTACTGAAATCTTTTCCGGCGTCAAAGGCGCCTTGGTTAACCGCCCAGCTCCAGAGACGCATAAAAGGTGATTTAAGGACTTTGCCTGTAAGATCAGCCACTACAGCGCCGTCGCCATTGTACGTAAGTTCAGTAGGTCTAACGTAGGGTTTAGGGGTAGCTTCTGCGGTATCGTTTATCATTTCAAAGTGTCTGGGGTCGATGCCCGGGACATGAGAATTGAGATATCCATAGATCCGGTTTGGCATATGGCTAAACATAAACCATAACTCGAACTTTTGGTCTGGCATAGCGGTTTTCAATGCATTAGCCGCCGACCCCCATGCTCCCGGTTCAATAATTATAACCGGTCTGCCGTTTCCAAAGCCTAGCTGCCTGTAAAATTGAGCTAGCATTGGATGACTCAAATTCATAGGCTTTTGGCCGTCTTCCGTTTCATCTTCTTGACCCATGAACCATCTGTTCCAGTCGGCGTGGATCAGCTTAGAATCAACTAATTTGAAAGGACAGTTTTGGGAGGTAATAAGTCCTCTGGCAGCCCAATACATGGGAGTGGCATCCCGAGCGGCAAATAAGTAAGACTCTCCGCCTTGACCAGAAGATAAGGCTTCGTTGACATAAATGGTCCAGAGGGGTCCAAGCACATTTCTAGAAACATTGTAAAATTCTTGAGCCCCTCCCACCAACAAGTCCTGTTCATTTTCAGCTCCTTGGGAGGTCAAGTAAGAAATGAGTCTGTTTGCATGACCTTTGGCAAGGTCAAAAGTTTTTAGGTCACTAGCCACACTTTCAAAATCAGCTGAGATTAAATCTTTTATCAATTCTATCCGCTCTACTGTCAGTTCTCTGTGGGGGATGACAATCTCTAATTGTTTAGTGGCTAATTTAGCCTCAAAATTTAAAGGACTACTTACATCAACAGTAGGATTAAACCCATTAAACCTGTGGATTAAATCCACTATTTTTGGTTTGTTTAAGTTGAGTAATAGTGTTTCTTTCAACATAAAAACCCGCCGTAGCGGGGAATAACTGAAACCAATAAGATCTTATTTCAGCGCTCCGTTGCCGACACGCCTTGTCTTGTTTATACGGTGGACTTCCGTCGTAGTTATGTCAGATGTCTGACTTTCTTCTACGCAGCTCCCCCGCGGCGGCGGGGTCAATTGCTTTTTTAAATTGTTCTAAGCATTTTACTTGTTTATTATGGGCTTGTCAAATGCAATGACTAGACTCTATTCTCATGTAGAACAATTACATGTAATCCATTTATTACAAAGCCTATACGAGCGGTCTTTATAAGATCAAAAAAATTTGTTCCATTGACCGAACCTTTGGCATGATATCCATCATGTTCGTCAACAGTGACGGTGACCTTTTTACCACCATCAAGAACAATATCTTTCGGACCTTTGGTCATATGCCTGTCTGCTACCACTTCAACCATGGCGCCGCCTTCAGTTCCAATTTTCACCATCCCATAACGTACACTACAAAACTCTCTCAGCATAGCTAATTCTTGTACGAGTGTATCAGATTGGGCTTGCTTGTCAATGATATAATCGGCACATGGTGAAAAATGACGAAATACTTCAGGGGCTGCGAGAGCTTCCGTTCCACACAAACGAAGATGTAATTATAGAGCTGGCTAGGATGTATGCTGCTACTCAAGGTTGGGATACTGACGACCTGCTTGGCCGTCGTGGCGATTATAAGTTTTGGGATCCTGAATATTTAGATCCTTCAGGGAAAACGCCGGGAATGGGAACTATGGACGCATTTAGATGTTTGGTAGATTCCCATCGCACCAGGCAATTGGTCCATGGGATACTCGAGACGGCAGCTCAAAAAAAGAGCGAGGATCAGGGTCCGCTGATTGCTATTGATGCCGGGACCGGCACCGGAGTTTTGGCTATGGCTTTAATAGCTGCCGGCTGTGATTATGTTTATGCTTTGGAAATAAATCCCCAAACAGCCGCTGCTACTAAACAAGTAGTGGAACAACTGGGGTTGGAAGACCGGATTGCTGTTATTGAAGGCGATGCCACTCAAATTCAGCTTACTGAATCTCAAGTCCAAGTCATCGTATCTGAAAACTTATCCAATGGTCTCTTTGATGAGCCACAATTTGATATTATTCACCACCTGTCTCAATATGCCACGCCTGACGCAACCATTATCCCCGTATTGGCCGAATTGCAGGTTGCTTTGGGATGGTCTGGATGGGTGGGGGTGGACAAGTCCCATATCACAATTCGCGAATTATCCGATTTAGTCACTATCTCATCCCCATCTAAACTTGTCAGAGTCAAATCTCAAGTTGGTATGGAAATTCCTCAAGTTGTGGGAGAGGCAAATCTGGAATGTTATAATCTTGGTCTAGCGGTCAATGCGTTAATTGTTTCCACCCGTTTTGCGATTTGTGACGGTGTTCCCCCTGTCTACCTAGAGCCAGATTCTGCCCAGTTCTTGGGAAGATCTACAGCTTTCAAAATAGAGGGAGATTTATTGCCACCCTGTGAAAGCGTCCGCGTTTATACTAGCTACCGGGCGGGAATACGCGAACATTTCATGAAAGCCGTTGCTGAAGGTGGTTTCGTCAAATTAATTCCTATTGAAGATTATGAATCACGAACTACTGCTTAGTGACCTTGTGGGTTTAAAGTCATATTCTGGACATGAAGCTGGGGTAAGAGACTTTGCCAAAGAATGGTTTAAAAAAAGATCAATTGAAATGGTAAATGAGGGAGTGATTTCCGAGTTTACGGATAGGACTCCACCCGGTTTTGATCTGGCCGTATATGCTGTACAGGGATACGCATTGATTGATCCAATTCTTACAGATAATTATAAACTGAATCTTGGCAACAGGTCCTTCACGGTTCTAAATACCCCCGGCCATACCCCTGGTGGCATATGCCTCTTTGAGGAAAAAACAGGTCTTCTCTTTACCTCCGACCTTCTTTATCAAGGTCCACTTTATTGCTATGCTGAAGAAAGTTCTGCTCAAGATTACTACTCAAGCCTAAAGAGGATACAGGTGGTTGAAAAGGATGTTGCAGTTATTCATCCGGGCCACAACTATAATCATGCTTCCCTCCGTCTGATTGATTTTGCTATAGAATGTTTTGACCGCGCTTTAAATAATCAGCCACCCGATAGTTTGAATTCAGGGTATCAAGAATACAGACATCCATCTATGCCCAGACTTGCAGTAAGAATAAAGCACCCTTGACTTTTTAGACATATGGCATTAAAAATGCACTGTGAGTGCAGAGAGAGAGGCTAGGTTGATGAGACAAGATGAAAAATACCCCTTAAGAAGAGTAGAAGCGGCAATCGGAGTGGGATTGCCTTTGGCCGAAGCACCCAAAAGGATAAAGGCGGATTATGGGATAAATGTTACCACGCTTGCCCGTCAATCCGAAATGGAAGTAGCGGAGCTGGCTCGCCTGCTAGAAACCAGATTGTTGGAGGGAGCTTATCCTTGGTTGAATAGTGTGGTTATCCAAGGTCCGTTTTTGAACCTTAAGTTGGAGATGGGGGTGTTTGGAACAGAAGTGATAGACCAGGTATTAAAGATGGGGGGAGATTATGGCGAAGAGAACATAGGAAAAGGCAAAATTGTTGCCATAGATATGTCCTCTCCCAACATCGCCAAGAGAATGAGTTACGGCCATTTAAGATCAACGATTATTGGGGATGCTCTCGCTAATTTATATAAGGCTCAAGGCTATGAACCAATAAGAGATAATCATCTTGGGGACTGGGGAACACAATTTGGAAACTTGATTGTAGCTATTAAAAAGTGGGGGAATGAACCTGAACTGATGGAATCAAGTGATCCCATAGGAGTCTTACAAGACTTGTATGTTAAATTCCACACCCGGATGGAAGCGGAAAAAGATGCGCATAAGATTAGTATTAAAAAGGTACTTATTGAGGAGGGGGCGGCGGCTATCCCTGGGCTTAGTGAAGCAATTCGTCGGAGAACTCAAGATTTAATCAAAAAGAAGAAAATTCCGGATGAAAAACTGATAATTGAGGACGCGATTAACCAGCTGGCTGAGTCTGATTTGGAAACAGAGGGCAGGGAATGGTTTTTAAGATTGGAACAAGGAGACCCGGAAGCAAAGAGGTTGTGGAAAATGTGTATCAACATGTCTATGCGGGAGTTTGATAAGGTTTATTCGACGTTAGGTGTAAAGTTTGATGTGTCTTTGGGAGAAAGTTTCTACGAGGATAAGATGGCCGGCGTAATTGATGAGGTAAGAACATCTGGAGTAGGGAGGCAGAGTGAAGGGGCTTTGGTGGTAGATATGAATGATAAAGGCTTGGGTGTAGCTATAGTCCAAAAGTCCGATGGGGCTACCCTTTACATGACCCGCGATTTGGCTTGTGCTTTGTATCGTGAAGCAAAGATGGGGGCTAAGAAAGCAATTTATGTGGTAGGTGAAGACCAACAACTTTATTTTAAACAGCTCTTTGAGATCCTGAAAAGGTTGGGGCATCCAATAGGAGAAGAAAGCGAACATGTCTACTTTGGCTTAGTGAGATTGGCTGAAGGAAAGATGTCTACCAGAAGAGGCAGAACGATTCTATTGAAAGATGTGATTGAGGAAGGATTAAACAGGGCGGATAAAGTTTTAGGTGATAGAAATCATGAACGTGTAGACCCAGAGATGAGAAGTAAAATAGTACGCCAGATAGCGGTAGGAGCTTTGAAATGGAATGATCTTGGCCAGGATCCCAGAAAGCCCATTGTATTTGATTGGGATAAAGCATTAAAATTAGAGGGATGTTCAGCGCCATATGTCCAATACGCCGGGGTTAGAGCCCGGCATATTTTGGAGGCATCCGGAGTAGATATAAAAGTATCCAATTTTGATACAAAAAATACCGCAGGGTTGTTTGCTTCTGAAAGCGAGAAAGATCTTATTAAGGCAATTGCCGGATATCCAGAGACAGTTGCCGAAGCTAGGTCAAGCAATAATCCTTCAAGACTTGCTGCTCATCTATACGAAATAGCCAAACGATTTAACCTGTTTTACAATTCAACCCCAGTTATAAGAACCGAAGACCCACGATTAAAAGAATCCAGAATCAAACTCGTGGCCGCTTCTTTGCAAGTAATATTCAATGGTCTGGCCATCTTGGGAATTGAGATTCCCGTTGCTATGTAGAGGAGCTGGCGCCGTAAGTAAATATATAGTAGGATGTTTAGGACTATGCGAAAAAATTTGTGGATTTTGGTAGTAGTAGTGCTAGCTGGCTATGGTGGGTTTTTGGTTGGAGAGCAAAAACTAAAATTAGAGATTAGAAATTGGAAAGTAGGAGTTACGAGCCGAGAGATGCCGAAGAACCTGGCGGCTGACTTTGGATTGTTTTGGATGGTGTGGGATAAATTGAGTGAGCAGTACGTGGATAAATCGGCCTTGGACCCGCAGAAAATGGTAGACGGGGCTATTTCGGGAATGGTGCAGTCGGTGGGGGACCCATATACGGTGTATTTGCCGGTGCAACAAAATAAAGAAGCGAAGGAAGATTTGAATGGAACTTTTGATGGGGTGGGGATTCAGTTGGGATTTAAAGAAAAAACTTTGGCTGTGGTGGCTCCGTTGCCTCAAACTCCGGCTGATAAAGCGGGAGTCAGGGCGGGGGATCTGATTTTGCGTATTAAAGATCCGGCTAAAAACGTGGATCGAGATACGGAAAGGATGACGTTGCCGGAAGCGGTGGGCCTGATCCGCGGCCAGAAGGGAACGGAGGTGGTGCTGACATTGGCGCGAGAGGGAATGGAGAAACCCTTTGAGGTGAGTCTGACGCGGGATACGATTGTAGTTAAAAGCGCGACGGTGGAGTTTAGGGATGGTGTAGCCATACTGAAGCTAAATAGATTTGGGGACAGGACCCAGAACGAATGGAACGAAGCGGTGAGTCAGATTGTAACTAAGGGTGCGAGAGGCATGGTTTTGGATTTAAGAAACAATCCGGGAGGATATCTGGATGGGGCGGTATATATTGCGGGGGAATTTTTGCCGGCCGGAAGAGAGGTGGTAGTCCAACAATACGGAGATGGAATAAAAGAGAGCCGGAGAGTGGACCGCAATGGGAGACTGCTCAAAACGAAATTGGTGGTGGTTATAAACGAAGGGTCGGCGTCGGCGGCGGAAATTTTGGCGGGGGCCCTTCAGGATTACAAGAGAGTCAGAGTTGTGGGGATGAAGTCGTTTGGCAAGGGCAGTGTCCAGCAGCCGGAAGATTTTCCCGGCGGGGCCGGATTGCATGTGACCATTGCCAAGTGGCTGCGGCCCAGTGGAGAGTGGATTGACAAAGTGGGTATCAAGCCGGACGTGGAAGTAAAAATGGATGACAAAGACGAGTCTAATGATTTACAATTGAAAAAAGCTTTAGAAATGCTATGAAGCTGCAGGTTTGATATAATTGGCGCATGAAAGCCACTGGACACCCCACGTATTATCCTGAGGCGAAGGTGGTTTGCGCGTGCGGCAACACGTTTACTGCCGGTTCGACAAAACCGGAAATTAGGGTGGAAATTTGCGCCAAGTGCCATCCGTTTTTTACGGGAGAGATGCGGTTTGTGGATACTTTGGGGCGGGTGGAGAGATTCCAGCAAAAGCAAGCCCTTCGGCAAACTCAAGGTAAACTTCTTTCAAAGAAAGCCCAGAAGTTGCTAAAGAAGAAACAGGAAGAAGCGGAGGAAGCGGCCCGGCCGAAAACGATCAGAGAAATGCTGGAGCGGGTTCAGGCTAAAGCTTAATGAATTACTTTGAGTGGAAAAAATTGCAGGGGGACAAACAGCCTGGTGAGCAGGAGTTTAAGGCTGTGATTTTAGAGGTCAGGCCGGGGGTGGGGGGGGATGAGGCTAAAATCTGGGCTAGGGATTTAGTGAGAATGTACCGCCGGTATTCGGAAATTAGAAACTGGAAGTTAGAGGAGATAGACGATGGGGTGATGAAGATAAAAGGGAAAAACGTTTATGAAAAACTGAAGAGGGAGACGGGGGTGCACCGGGTGCAAAGGATACCGGAGACGGAGAGGGCAGGCAGGATTCATACCTCAACAGCGTCGGTGGTAATTTTGCCGGAAGTACCGGAGGCCCAGATAGACATTAAAGAAGATGATTTAGCCTGGGAGTTTACCCGCTCGGGGGGACATGGGGGGCAAAATGTCAACAAAGTAGCCACTGCAGTCAGGTTAATTCATAAACCAACAGATATAGTCATTTCTTGCCGGCAAGAAAGATCGCAGGAACAAAATCGCAAAATTGCTTTGCAGCTGCTGCGGGCGCAATTGTGGGAGAGAGAGCAGGAAAAGAAAAACTCAGCCCTCAGCGCTCAGCGCTCAATGATTGGACGGAGTATGCGGGCGGAAAAAATCCGCACCTATAATTATCCGCAGAACCGGGTCACGGATCATAGAATGAGAAAAAGTTGGTACAACTTGGACCGGATTATCGATGGCCAGCTGGAGGAGATATTCGCGGCTTTGTCTGGGCAATAAACACCCCCATGGTGATAATGGCGGCACTGGTCCAGTGCACCCAGGTGATCTGTTCCTGCAACCAGAAAAAGGAGAGAGGTATAGCAAAAATAGGATAGAGATAAGAGAAGAGGGCCGTTTCTCCAATTTCAATACTTTTTTGGCCGATGTGCCAAAGGGAATAGGCTAATGTTCCGGACAGAAGAGCCATGTACCATACCCCAGCATGAACTGAAAGCGGAACAGATATTAGAGATTGGATAATAGATATCGGAGGATAAAAATAAAGAACGATGGGGATGGTGGTGATAAAGCCGATAAGAAATGAAAGTTGAGTCAGGGCGAAAGGCGACAAGTTTTCGCGGAGCAGTAATTTGGCCATCACCGCGCTTATAACTCCGACTATCAGAGAAGCCAGCACCAGCAGATTCCCTTCAAAGGCAATAGAATTGAGGTTGATGATGGTTAATCCGACCCCGGTCAAGGTAATTCCTATCCCCAGTTTCTCCCGGTGAGTGACGTGCTCTTTTAAAAAAAACACTCCCACCACGGCGACGATTACCGGATAAACGGCGTTGATTAAGCTGCCGGTAATGGCGGAGGTCTTGGCGTAGCCTAAAAAGAGGAGGCCGAGAACGACAGTGGTGTTTAAAAAGCAGTAGAGAAAGATCCAGAATTTTTGGGAATTTGATTTAGGCCAACTGGCCTTAAAAAAAGATAAAGTTATGACGGCAAAAATTCCGGCAATGGCGAAGCGATAGAAAAGGAAAACACCCGGTGGAATAAATTCCAGGGTGTATTTAATAACCGGGCCGGCGATGCCCCAGATAGCTGATGCTATGAAAAGAAGGATATAAGCTCGGATTCGGGCAGGCATTTTTGTTCCCCGGTGAACATGTTTTTAACTGTAACTTGATTTTTGGCAATTTCTTCGGGGCCTAAAATGGCGACGTAGGGGATGCCCTTTTGGGAAGCGTACTTAAGTTGCTTTTCGAGTTTTATTCGGTCGTCCGGGTACAGCTCTACCCCTCCCCCGGCCTGGCGTAATTTTATACTCAATTCTATTGATTTATCCCTGGGTAGGGGTGAGAACCGCGTCCGGCCAGAGATTAAGTTCTTTAATAACATCGCAGATGCGGTCTAAACCAAAACTGGTGCCGACGGCTGGCAAATCCGGTCCGCCGAGAGATTTAATTAGATTGTCATAGCGGCCACCGCCGGTGATCGAGCCGACCTTTGGTTCAGTGACGAGAGTTTCAAAAATAGCTCCGGTGTAATAGTCCAGGCCGCGGACTAGTCTGGCATCAAACTTGATATTTTTAGCCCCCAGTTTTTGGGCCAGATCTATAATTTGCCTTAAATTATCATTCGGTTGGGCCGTTTCCAGCTTGGCAAATATGTTTGTGATTTCGGAGCCGGAAATATTTTTTTGTTTCAACTCGTCTCGGACTTCGTCGACACTTTTTTTATCTAATTTGTCGATACTTTGTAAAACATTTAGATCGCCCGTGGTACCGAAGAGAATCTGGCGGGAGTTAATCCGGATTTTGAACTCCTTAAATCCGAGGGCGGTGAGAGAGTCGGAAATGACGGCCAAAATTTCCGCGTCGGCCAGCGGTGAGGCGGTTCCGACGGTATCAATATCGCATTGATAAAATTCGCGGTAGCGGCCTTTCTGGGTGTTTTCAGCCCGGAAAGCAGGTTGAATCTGATAGCGTTTGAAGGGCTTGGGCAAATTGGGATATTGGGTCATGACCCGGGCCAGAGGCACGGTCAGATCATATTTAAGCCCGACGTCACGCCCGCCGGGGTCTTTAAAAAGATACATCAGCTTTTCGGCTTCGGTCCCGCTTTTGCCGAGTAGCACCTCGGCGTATTCCAGAGTG
>LCKS01000011.1:0-19993 GCA_001001555.1 Candidatus Amesbacteria bacterium GW2011_GWC2_45_19
ATATTATTTTCTTCCTGGCCGTTCTCATCTTGTCAAACTCCGTCATCAGCGCGAGAAATTTAGCAAGACAAAATGGGTGATAGCAAGAGAAGTAGGTAAAAAACTAGAAAAGTTTTCATCTATAGAAGCTGTTTTCGTCACCGGCGCCCTGGCTATGAACAATTGTCCCCAAGACGACGACATTGATATTATGATTGTCACTCACCCCAACACTCTCTGGATAACCCGCTTCTTCGTCAATTTATATTTATGGCGCCTCCGCCGCTTCCCCGGCCAAACCTCCGCCCCCAACAAAATCTGCCCCAATCTCTGGTTAGACACTAGAAATTTGAAATTAGAAATTAGAAATTTATATATCGCCCACGAAATATTGCAAGCCAAACCCCTCTGGAACCGTGCCCACATCCACGCCCAATTTTTGCGCTCCAACTCCTGGGCCAGCAAATATCTCCCGGTAGCGTATAAACACCTCACCCTCGGTCCCTCTCCTAAATTTAGGAGAGGGAAGGCTGGTAGCCAGGGTGAGGTATTTTGGAAATTGCTAAATTTATTGTTCTTCTTGCCACAATACCTATATATGCTTCCCAAAATGACTTCCGAACGCGTCTCCCTCCACTCCGCCTTTTTCCACCCCCGCCTTAATCCTTAGTCCTTCGTACAATTTCGTTTACGTGCCACAATATTTGACTGGTAAGTCCGGGACAGGCGTCGTCCAATTCAGCAAGAAATCCGCGGCCGGAGGAGATAAAACCTGCGAGAATATCCAAAATCGGCTCAGTAGCCTCGGCTTTTGTCGGGTTATCTAGGAGTTTTATCAACGCCAGAACTCTTCTAAAATAACCGTCGGCATCTCTCGCCGCCCTATCGGCGGCGTTTCTAAAAGCCAGTCTGCCGTTTTGTTTAGCTAAAACCTCCAACTGTTGTCCGCTAAACAACCCCGGTAACTGCTTTCCTTCTCCCAGAGTTTCCTCAATCAATCGCGCCGCACCACTGCTGTCCAGGTTATATATAATTATTCTATTAGCCGCCCTAAACTGTTTCTCCAGCGGCAGTCGGGCTATCTGCACAGCCAGACTGTAAAATATTCCATCGCTCTCAACCAACTTGCGCACATTTTCATCGAGATTCATGAATGACAATGCATTTCTTACTTTCGTCTCTCCTCTCCCAATCCTTCTGGCCAGATCTGCCACGCTTCTTGGTTGGTCAACGGAAACCTGGAGGTACAGTTTATATAAAGACATTATTGCCGCCGCTTCCTCCTCCGGTCTCATCTGGTTGTGTAAGTTCTCTGCCAGCTGAACCGCCAGAATCTGATCCAGCGTAAACTCCCCGTCATGCACCCTGACCCTTAGTTTCAACCTCTGATCTAATCCGGCCTCGTGGGCCATATTATTTATTGATTCTACCGCCCAAAAGCGATGTTGCCCAGCCCACACCCGAGTCTTTCCCCCAAATTGGTCAGCCACACACTCCTGAATTTGCCCCTCTTCTAAAATACTTGCTGCCAACAAAGCGACATGACTAGGGTTTCTTTCTCTAATATTCAGGCCCAAAATCATGTTTTCCGGTAGCTCGGACACCACTCGCCATTTCATATCAGTTTCATTTCTGGTCAACGCTAACAGCGCTGACCCCAACGTGGACACATCAATTTCAGGAGATGTGTCTGCCACCTCTGTTTTAGACCTCATTCTTTAAAGTTTAACCCCCCTATCAACACCTTCGCTGTTGACAACATAACAACATCGCCTATAATCCGCGCCATGGCCCTCAAAGACGTACTTGCCGCATTTCCCGTCATCTGTTACGGGGTAACAGGAGGCTGCTGTTATCTCTCTCCAAATTGGAAAATCGGTGGCCCAGAAAAAGGCGAATGTCTCGCAGCAGATTGGGGTCGTAGAACGTGCCCCCATCTAATTCCTGTAACTCAAGATGGCGTTTCTGATTCTAAAAACATGGCAGAACCCGACGCCGAACAAAACATTCCATTTTAAGTAAGGAATTATGAGCGGACAATCTTCCCCCTTGACAACCTTTAGCCTCGTTTGGTATATATGGTTGGCAAACTATGAGCAAGAGTGATAAAAAGTCCCTTTTAGACCAAATCCGGCCCACGGCCGGCTATCTCTTAATTGAGCCGGACGAGCAGGCCAAACAAACTACTTCCGGAATTTATCTGCCTGATTCCGCCACCGGCGACAAACCCCAAACCGGCACCGTTCTGGCCGCCGGCCCCGACGAAATGACCGACAAAGGCGTCACCAAAAAATCTCCCGTCAAAAAGGGCGATAAAGTAATTTACAAAAAATGGGGCGGCAACGAAGTCAAGTTCGATAACAAGGAATATTTATTTGTTAAATTTGAGGACGTTCTGGCGTGTCTGCAAAACAATTAAAATTTTCCGATGAGGCCCGCCAGGCTTTGGTGCGGGGGGTCAATCTTCTGGCCAAGGCTGTCATCATTACTCTCGGGCCTAAAGGCCGCAACGTAGCTCTGGACAAGAAATGGGGCGCCCCGGCTGTCGTCCACGACGGTGTCTCCGTAGCCAAGGAAATAGATCTGGTTGATCCATTTGAAAACATGGGCGCCCAGTTGGTTAAGCAGGCCGCCGAAAAAACCAATGACGCCGCCGGCGATGGCACTACCACCTCCACCGCCCTAGCCGCCGCCATTGTTAATCAGGGCATGAAGAATATTACCGCCGGAGGCAATCCTATGGCTATCAAACGCGGCATTGACCAGGGAGTCGAAGCCTTAGTGGGGGAGATCAAAAAAATCAGCAAGCCCATCAAAGGCCACGATGAAATTTCCCAGGTAGCAACTATCAGTGCCGGCGATGCCGAAATCGGCGCCAAAATTGCCGAAGCCTTGGATAAGGTCGGCCGCGACGGCGTGGTTACCGTCGAAGAGGGCAAAGGCCTGACTATTGATATTGAATACAAAGAGGGCATGGAGTTTGATAAAGGCTACGCCAGCCCCTACTTCGTCACCGACCCGGCCAAAATGGAGGCGGCTATTGAAGACCCGTATATCTTGATTACCGACAAAAAAATCACCTCTATCCAGGACCTGCTGCCGTTTTTGGAGAACTTTATTAAGGTTTCTAAATCTCTGGTCATTATCGCTGACGATTTGGAAGGCGAAGCCCTGGCCACTCTGGTCGTCAACAAGCTCCGTGGCTCCTTTAATATCTTAGCCGTCAAAGCCCCCGGATTTGGTGACCGCAGAAAATCCCTGCTGGAAGATATCGCCATTCTCACCGGCGGCACCGTTATTTCCGAAGACACCGGCCGGACTTTCGAGGGCGTCAAGATTGAAGATCTGGGCCGGGCGGACAAAGTCTGGGCAGACAAAGACAACTGCCGGATCATCGGCGGTAAAGGCGCCAAATCTGCCATCTCCGGCCGCATTGCCCAAATCAAAGAAGAACTGGCCAAGACCACTTCCGACTATGACCGCGAAAAACTGGAAGAGAGACTAGCCAAGCTCGCCGGCGGCGTGGCCGTCATCAACGTCGGCGCTGCAACAGAAGTAGAAATGAACGACCGCAAGGAGCGGGTCAAAGACGCCGTCGGGGCCACCAAAGCTGCCGTTGAGGAGGGGATAGTTCCCGGTGGTGAAGTCACTCTCATCCGGGCCGCTAAAGCCCTGGATACTCTTAAACTGACCGGTGATGAAAAGGTGGGTTTGGATATTCTCCGTCATGCCTTAGAACAGCCTTTCCGCTGGCTGGTCAAAAATTCCGGCTTAGATGATGGCTATTATCTGAAATTAGTGGTCGAGGCTAAAGAAGCCGATTTTGGCGTCAACGTGGCCGATGGCGGGGTCACCGGTTCAATGACGAAGTTTGGTATCATCGATCCGGCCAAAGTCGTCCGCTCCGCCCTGCAAAATGCCGCCTCCGTAGCCACCATGATCTTGACCACCGAAGCGTTAGTCACAGAATTGATTGAAAAGAAGGATGTCCCCACTCCCGGTCCCACTCCCGGCGGCACGGGCGAAGACTATTAGCGTTTGAAGTTTTCTGTTATACTATCCTCAATGAACAGAAAAAGAATAAAAAGAGCTGACGCTTCCGAACTTAAGACAAAAAGTAAAAAAATTAACGTCAAAAAAGTACTTTACCTGATAAAAAAAATAGGAAACCCTTTTGACGAAACATCCTCGGAATATGGGAAATATACCGCTGCCTAAAGGTTCAACGATCTTAATTGATACAAATTTCTTTTTAGATCTCTTCAGTCATAAAGAAAACTATAAAGGCTTCTTCGATACCGCCTTGGAGAACGAAGTAGTTTTTGTATCCTGCGATTTTGTTAGATGCGAGTTTGTGAGAACTAAAGAAAAATCAAAATTAATTGATAAAAACAATCTTTTTATAGAGATCGTCGGTACACCGCTTCCAATGGATAAACAAATATCGGAACTTATAATACCAACACTAGAACAATACGCCCAAGAAATTGAAGGCGTAGAGCTTACAGATATAATCTTGGGCTGTTTTCTTAAGAGATATCAACGATTATATTTGCTCACAAGAAACCATAAAGATTTCCCCACAAGGATTTTTGAAAGAAGTCATATATTTTCAATAGAGCATGGTAGAGATGTTAAAACATACGCTCTTTACCAATATCGAACGAAAGAAAAAGAGGTCGAAGCAGAAGTAATGCCGTTTTAAGTGCTAAAATCACCTCATGGTTTCTAAATCTACTCAACCAGAAAACATCGTTTTTCGGGGGAAAATTGTTGAAGTAGTACAAGACGCTAAGCGCGAATTTGCTAGACGGTCGCCCGGGGTTAGGTTACTAATAATCAAGGGTAATCAAACCTTGTTAACTAAAGAATACCGCGAGGAAATTAAATCTTTTGATTACAGACTCCCAGGGGGAAAAGTATTTGACACCCTGGTTAATTACAACAATTTTACTAAGTCGGGGGGAGACATTTTGTCGGTAGCGCTTGAGGCCGCAAAAAAAGAAGCAAGTGATGAGGTGGGAATAGATCCTGTAGAAATAAAGCATATTTGGACTTCTGTTTACGGAGCCACAATAGTTTGGGATTTGCATTATTTCGTAGTGTCTAAATTCCAAAAGCTACGCTCGCAAAATTTGGAAGCAGGAGAAAACATCAAACCCATGTGGTTTTCTTTTAACGCAGCCAAGAAACTTGCCCTATCTGGAGAAATAAGTGAGGATAGAAGTTGCGCCGTCCTTCTTCGTTGGCTCCACAAACAGAGGATGCTAAAATAGCCCCAGTGAATAGATTTTCCCAAAGAATTGCTCTAGTCACTGGATCCTCCCGTGGTATTGGCGCAGGAACTGCCAAGTATCTCTTAGACAAGGGATATTTCGTTCACATCACTTATTACAGGGACCAGAATTTAGCTGAAAAGCGGTTTGGCAAAGACAAATCAGCAGCGATTTATTACTTAGACGTCGGGGACGAAACAAGTGTTAAGAAAGTAATTGCTAATATCTCTAAGATTTCGGGCCAACTCCATCTTTTAGTTAACAACGCCACAGTTGATTACAACCTTTCCATAGAAGAAATGAGCTCCAAACAGTGGGATGAAACGTTCGACGTTCGAGCTAAAGGTACGTTCCTGATGACTAAGCACGCCCTTCCTCTTCTCAAAAAACCTGGTCGGGCCACCATCATCAACATTACTTCTTCGTGGGCTCACGAGGCACAACCAGGTTTCCCTGCAGCTGCCGCCGCCGAAGCTGCCAAAATGAACTTCACTAAAACTTGCGCAGTTGCTTTTGCGAAATACGGCATTCGAACCCACTCCGTTAGCCCCGGAGTCACCCGCACGCCTCTTTGGGGCCCTTGGGGAGTTGACGACGCAGGATGGGCTTCCATGGCCAAGAATAACCCCCTGGGTCGTAACTGCACTCCCGAAGACGTGGCTAAAGTAATTTATTATCTCGACTCTCCCGAAGCCGAATACTTAAATGGTGAGGAAATTTATGTTAATGGCGGTAACCACCTTCGAGCATTGTGAATAAAGTTAAAGTTCTTATTGAAGGCTATGCCAAAGTCAACCCCAATGGGACTTGGGATGCCACCTCCTCGACCATAATTAGCAAATTAATACTACTTGACAAAATAACCCAAGAGTGTATATTATAGAAATATACAAATTATATGCCCAAACAATTTGAGGGGAACCTTGAATTTGATTGGGACAAAGGAAATCTAGAAAGTGAGGAGGCCTTTCTCGACTATTTGGCTCTGATTTCCAATGATCCAACTCATTCACAAACCGAAGCTCGTTGGTTGCTATTAGGAAAAACCAACAACAAATTATTAGCCGTTATTTTTACTCTCAGGAATAAAAAAATCAGAGTTATTTCGGCTCGCCAGATGGGGCATAAAGAAAGGCAAAAATATGAAAACCAAACAATTTAGAACCATTCCTAAATTCAAAACCCTAGCCGAGGAACAAAAGTTCTGGGATACCGCCGACACTTCCCTGTACTTCGATTTCTCTAAAATGCATCGGGCCAGGTTTCCTAACCTTAAGCTCTCCACCCAAACAATCTCTCTCCGTCTTTCCAAGGGACTTTTGGAAGACGTAAAAATTGCCGCCAATCGCCGCGACGTGCCATATCAATCTCTAATCAAAATTTACCTTGACCGGGCTGTTCGCGCCGACCTTCAAACACCATAGAAACTTACTTAATATCCAGCACGGATTTGGGGTTGACGGTTTTGTCGCCTTCGCGGATTTCCAGGTGCAAATGCGGCCCGGTAGACCGTCCGCTTGAGCCCACTTCGCCCATGATCGTCTCCGTATCTACCTCTTGGCCTTCGACAACGTTAATTCTGGACAAATGGCCATACAGAGACTGGTAGCCTCCATGGTCTATGATTATATGGTTCCCGTAATTCCACTTGTCGTAGGCTACTAAGATTACCTTACCTTTAGCCACCGGCTTGACCGGCTCGCCGAGTTTGGCCGCTAAATCTACCCCTGGATGGAAGAAACGGTATCCTTGGGAAATTTTGTAGTTTTCCACCGGCACCTGGGCCGTTTCCTTGGTTACTACTTCAATTGCTCCTTCGGACAGTGTTGCCAACCCGGCTCCGCCCGTATCCGCAGCCAGAGTAGGAAAAGGCCCCCAAACCGCTGCCACCGTTGCCAAAACAGCCATCACCAACCCCACCCAGCGCTTAAGGCCCTTGCGGGACACCAGTTTTATAAGCTTCTTCCACATAAAAAAATTCTCCCTTTTGGGGAGAACTGCCACGAGTATAACCTGTAGTTCACCAAAAGTCAACCCGAGCCGAAGAAAATACGAAGTAGGAAAGAAGATCTACTTTTTGGCCAATGTTTCGGGATTAATATCCACTCCCCGAATATTATATTCTTGCAAGTGATGTTCAGCTAAAGCGCGGACTTCGTCCCCAGCTTCAAAATAATCTCGGGCCTCCAAGGTTTGGATTAATCTGGCCGCCTTGGAGATAAACCTCAAGCCCAAAATTTTTGCTGCAATTTCAGAATAAGGAGCCAAATCGTCTCCCCGCAACAAAACCACCAAATTTCCTGAGACAGAATCCACCAGTCTAGCGATTTGAGCTTCCAAATCATCGTCCGAAGGCAACTCAAAATTTTGATGATCTTTTAAAATTTGATCTCGGAAAACATTGGGCAGTCCCTTTACCAACTTTTCCATCACTAGCTTCTCTCCCATCTTTCCACTATCGACCCCCTGAGCTTGGCTGTAAGCAGTTACGTCCCCGTTACCTAACTCACCATTATCGTGATTGACCAATAAGTCGTAAACTCTATTGCTGTCAACCGCTTCAGCCAATTTTGGCATTGCCAAACGTAACAGATACCATAACTGGAAACACTCAGATATATGACCCCCCACCGGGTTCCGGTAGCCTTCGGAAAACGCCAGAGACATGTACGGAGTACCTTGAAAACGAAGTACGTCGGTTAAACCAAAGAGAGCCCCCATAACTTTATATATTTCTGACAAAAGTTCAAAAGATACTGCGGGTTCTGATTCTGATCTGTTAGCCATTGAGGCCGAGGCGGGAATCGCACCCGCGAATAACGGTTTTGCGGACCGTCGTGTTAGACTTCTTCACCACTCGGCCAATCTGACCCATTTTATCACGAAAGAAGCTCAGTCCCATACTTAACTTCGTATTTTATTCGGTATATTATTATCTTTATGCCGTATCACTCTAGAAAATACTTTCTCAACGAAGACTTCTTTTCCTCATGGACACACGAAATGGCTTATGTTTTAGGATTTTGGTACGCCGACGGGCACATGAGACACATGAGGTCATACAGAATAATATTTTCTTCAAAGGACAAAGACCACTTAATTAACATTAGAAATTCATTTACCTCAAATTCTCCAGTTGTTGACGATAGAAATTCCTACAGCCTCATTATTTGCTCTAAAAAGCTTTATTTAGAATTATCAAAGTTGGGAGGAACTCCCCATAAATCAACCAGCATCACCTTCCCAAAATTTCCAGAACAATTCCTCCCAGATTTTATTAGAGGCTATTTTGATGGGGACGGTAGTGCACATTTTGTCCGCTATAGACACACCAAAAACGGTAGATTTTACACAAACATTCGAAGCAATTTTACCAGTGGAAGCAAACCCTTTTTGGAAAGTATAAAGAAAATACTACATTTAAGGTTGGACTTATTCGAAAGAAAGGTGTGTCAATATGGACCTCATCAATTCAAACTTGGGTACGGTCAAAAAGATACGGCCAAACTTCTTGATTTTATGTATTATCCTGGGCACATAACCTCCCTCGCTCGAAAAGTTGCGTACTTACCAAAAATCAAAGCAAAAATATGATATCATTTAGCCGTGGGAAAGAAGATTGTCGCCATTATCCTGATCTTGGCCGGGGCTGGAGCCATCGGCTTTGGGGTTTTTAGTTACTTTCAAGGGAGAAAGCCCAACGCCGGTTTGCGTGTCGAATCTACCCCCACTTCCTCGGTTTATGTAGACAACGTTCAGTTAGGCCAAGCACCTCTGGAGAAAATTTTTAAACCCGGTGAAGTCACCATCAAACTCATTCCCACTTCCACTTCCTTATTCCTAACTTCGTATCAGACCAAAGTCCGCCTCACCTCCAATACCTACACCGTGGTCAAACGGGATTTTGGCGACTCTGATCCGGCCTCCTCCGGCGAAGTGGTCAACCTCGAGCCCCAGTCAGGAAAGGTCGCTTCTCTGGCCGTAGTCACCTCCAGCCCGGATTCTGCCTCGGTTACTCTGGACGGTCAGCCACAAGGATTTTCTCCCTTACTAATTCCTTCTGTCCCCGCCGGCGATCACCAAATCGGCATCACTGCCCCCGGTTTTACTCCCCGCACCGTGTCCGCCATAGCTGTTTTGGGATACAAACTTAACGTCAATGTTAAGCTGGCCAGTCTCCCTGCTCTCTCGCCCACGCCCGAGGCTACGCCTTCAGCTATTCTAGAGAAGCCCTACGTTGAAATTAAAGACACTCCCACCGGCTTCTTGCGTGTCCGCCAGACCGCCTCTACCGGGGCCAAAGAAATCGGCCGGATTCAACCCGGCGACAAGTATCCTCTCTTAGATAAAATTACGGGTTGGTATCTTATCAAGGTTGATCTAGAGGCTACCACCTCTGGCTGGATTTCTGCCCAATATGCAGACAAATTTGAGTAATCTTTAACTTGGTCCCAGGTACAATACTGCTACCACTATCGCTCCCCACGTCGCTACCGACATTAGAAGCGGCAAATCGGACAAAATCACTTTTTCCGGAGTTTCCGCCCGGGCCCCGTCATAGATAATCCGGATGTAGCGCATGATGCCAAAAATCACTACCGGAATGGTAGCCATCAGCCATTTGTTAATAGTTAAAGTCCGCGACAGCAAAATTAAAGATGCCGGCACCTGTGACGGCGCCTGCTCGTAAAAATTAAAGGTGTACAGCGCCCAAGATAAGTAAGAAGAGGTAGCAAACATGCCCACGTACCGGTCAAGAATGTCCGCCGTGTATCTCCCCATTACTTTGCGGTGAGCCGCGGCGCCCTTTTCTGTGAGGATTGCCAACTCCGCCCGTCTTTTACCTGCCGCCAAAAACAGCGACACCGAGATCACGCACAGTAAAAACCAAATCGATAAATGAGCGTTGATGACAATCGCTCCCGCCAGCACCCGCAAAAAGAATCCCAAAGCTATAATAAAGACGTCTACCACCTCTACATTCTTCAGCGCAATAGAATACAAAATCTGCAGAACCCAATATCCTAAGACCGTCAAAAAAAACAGTGGAGACAGCGTGTTGGCCCACCCCAATCCTACCGCACCCGCGGCTAAAAACACGGCTGTCACCAGTGTCTTAGAAATTCTCCCCGCCGCCACCGGCCGGAATTTTTTAAACGGGTGGGCCTGGTCGCCTTTGATATCTACCAGATCATTTAGAAAATAAATCGAGACAGCCACCAACGTAAAGGCCGCAATACCTTCAGTTACTATCCAAAAGTTATTCCACCACACCTGGTTTGAAAGTACATTTCCCGTAAAAATCAGCCCCGCGTATAGCGTTAGGTTCTTTACCCACTGTCTGGGCCGGGCCGTTTTGAGAAGGTCAAAAATCCTTGCAGCCATAAAACTACTCCGCCAACCACTAAGGCGACTGTGGCCATTGTAAAGTACTTCCATCCACTATTCAATTGCAGGGCGGCCGTCGCCATCACCGCCGCGACGATCCAGTAAAATAAAGCGATTCTTCTCTTTCCCCACCCCCGCTTTAACAAGTAATGATGCAAGTGTTCGTTCCCTCCCCACACCGGACTGCGCCCTTCCCGTAAACGTTTGATGACGACGAGGGCCGCGTCGATAAACGGTATTCCCAAAACCAGCAGCATCGCTCCCACTTTGGCTCCGGACATAATAGCCAATACCCCCAGCAGAAACCCGGCCAGGCTTTTTCCCCCATACCCCGGCATAATTTTTTGCGGGTACCAGTTCCAGGGCAAAAATCCGGTGTACGCCCCGGCTACCACTGCCGCCAGGGTTATTACCGGCCATTGGCCAAAGTCCGCGTTAAATCTCCATCCCAAAATAGCAATCGTTATCGCCGCGATCACCACAAACCCCGGCAGCTGCCCATCTACTCCGCTGCTCCAGCCCACAATATTTTGCATGGCCACCAGCCACACCAAGGCGAATACGTCCGACAAAATCCACACGCAGTGCGATCCAATGCACCACCTGGGCCACGATAGATCCACCACTCCTCCTAAGGGATTAGTAATATAAGCAATACCTATGCCCGCCCCGATGACAGCTAGCGCCGCCAGGATATTTACCCCCAATCTCAAGTAAGGCGAGATTTTTTCCTTAAACCTGTCGTCCAGAAATCCCACTACCGCCAGTATCGCCGCGCCAATTATTATCCCCCAGATTTGCTTACCGGGTGGCGTGAATAACAACACCGTTAGTAGTGCCGCAAAAATTGGGATCCCCCCGCCCCGGGGAACAGGTTTGTCATGGACTACTTTGGGATGCTTGTGCTGGGCCGGATCGTCGATAATTCTTAAAAATTTACCTGCCTTTACCACCCATCTGGTTACTATCCAGGAAACAGCTGCCGCCGCCAGAAAGGGGATCATACAACCAGCATTACAATTCTCACTAATCCCAGAATAGTAATAATCTGCACTACCATGCTCGACACCAAGATAATAATCGGCAACAGCTTTTCTTCCCCCGATTTGTTAGCCACCCAGCCTAAAAGCACTCCCACCGTCGTTGAAAAAACCGGCGCGATTATCAAAAAATATGGACTGACCAACTGATCTTGTCCCCACGGCCGGCTGTACAGCAGCGGCACCTCGGGCGGCAGACTTCTCCAATACATGGCCACTAGTCCCACTCCCACCACCACCCCTGCGGTTACCACCCGCCAATTCCACAAAGCCAATTTTTCCAACGTTAGCATACTTTCATAATCTATGGCCAAATAGCCGGTACACTTGGGCCTCTCCCACTTTTGTTTCCAGTATATATTCTTCTTTTAGTAGTTCCGCCAGACCCGGAAGATTTTCTCCATCCCCCCAAAAAACAACATATCGCGGTCTCATCTCTTTCAATTTCTCCCCAGTCGCTTTCTGCGCTCCAAATTCCTTTACATGATATTCCACCGTGTACTTAGTCGCTGGCAGCCTGCGGGAAAGCGCATAAATCATCGGTTCGTCTCCCCACACAAAAATCCTCTCGTCTCTCCCACTCCCGGCTTTGATGAACTTGGCTATCTCGTAATTATTTTTTACCTGGGGGTTAAACCATTGCATATACGCTTCATGACTCTGCTGTCCCAACACCCACTTGCCCCAATTTTGGTAGTAGCTCACCACCGGATAAACATAAAACTTAAAACCTACCACCGCCGCTATGGTTACTCCAGCCATGGCTAGCCACACTAATTTTCCTTTTTTCTCTTTCCACAGCATAGCTCCCACCGCCAGGCTAACTACCGGCACCATTTGCAGCAAGTAATGCGGATACGGCCGGCCTGAAAGCAGGGCCGCAAACAGCGTTATTCCCCACCACACCCCCATGATAACAACGGTTCTGGGTATCTTCCTTCTAACTAACCATAAACCAACTAACCAGCTAACCAGCAATATTGCTCTCCCCCACAGCGTCCCCACTACCGGCAGATTCACGTTCCAGCTGGACAGATAAGGGATCATTTTTACGCCGGCCGCCGTTATAAATTCCGGCAGAGTCCCCCGTCCCAGAAAATAAATCGCCGCCAGCCCCATCGGTATGGCCGCCCCCACTCCCATCCACCCCGATTTCTTCAGCCACTCTTTATCCCGGCTTACCAGCCATATAGTAGGCCATACCGCCGCTTCTAACAAGCCCGGTGTTTTAAACAATCCCGCCACCCCGTACAATATCCCCGCCCCGAAAATATTTTTCAAACTATCATCTTTCCACACCAGACCAAACGCCCCTACGGTTAGGAGTAAAAAAAACAATTCCGCGTTAGCGATATTGCCTTCCAACAGCGGCAAGGTGGTCAATAAAGCAAAAATCGCGGTTGGCCAGACCCGGCATCGGGAGACGTTCCAAAACACCGCCACCGTGGCCACACCCCACAGCATCAGTATGAATTTAAACCAAAATTGCTTTCCGTCAGCCACCACCGCCAGCGTATATATCAGCGGGGGTTTATTGTCGTAGATTCCCCGATACAACTCCACTCCCTGTCTCATCGCCCGGCCCACCGTCAAATATATTCCTTCATCCCCATACCAATACGGCTCAAACAGGCTGGGAATCCGCAATAAAACCACCAGGGCCAAAATAATCAATATTACCTCGCGGGTACGGATCCACGTCTCAATTTTAGATATCATCATTTGATTGTATGCTTCAAAAGCTGGGCTGTAAATAAATTCGTGCGTCTTGTATCTCTCGGGCGAGTGGATAATGAGATTTAACCCAGGGGACAAATCCCAAATAATCGCCTTCTGATGCAAATATTACGATAGTCTTGGGGAGAGCGGCTTGAATTTGAGAGAAAGTTTCCCCGGTTTTGTCAAAATCCCGAATATGGTAGCTGGTTACATATTTGCCCACCGGTAAGCGGTTGGCTAAGACATAGATGGCCGGTTCTGTCCCCCATACAAAAATTCGCTCTCCCGGTTGAGTGTGTTGCTCCACATAACTGGAGATATCTTTATTTCTGGATACCCCCTGGAAGAAATCGTCATACTCTGATTTGGATTTTTGCCCCGTCGTGTATTGTAGAAAATTGAGATAGTAAGGCCAGGAACGGTAGTACCAAAAACCGACCGTCCTTATCTGCCACAAGGTAAATGCCGTTGTCAAAGCAACCATGGACCAGGCCAGAGCTTTTCGAGACAGAGTAACTGCCGCCACCAACAAGATGAACGGAACCACAACTTGTAATAAATAATGGGGATATGGTCTTGAGGATAACAAAGCTCCCAGTAAAGACATAAGTAACCACACGGTCAAGAATATAAAAGAGCGATTGAGTTTGTGGCGCGCCAGAAAGACTAAACCCATGAGGGTAAATACCAGTGCCGCCCGCTCCAAAAGGCCGCCACCGGATCCGCCCGTCCAGGAAGACAGGTAGCCAATGTTTTGCAACAGGGTTGATCTGACATAAGCCTCTCCAGCAATAATAATTGGCAGTCCAAATCCCAAGATAAGTCCCCAGATCCTTTTGTCTACCAGAGATTTATAAACCGGTTGGTAAAACAACAGAAAAATACCCACCGCCCCTGTTTCAAATACAGCGGTAACTTTGAATAAAAAACCAAAGGCCAACAACCCCCCCACCCCCAGAAAAAACTTGAAAGAACCGGATGCCTGATTTTTCCAAAACAGCCACATCGCCGCGGTAATGGGCATAATCATAAAAATTTCCCCGTTGGCAATATTACCTTCCAATAAAGGCAAAGTAGATAATATTACAAATAAAATACAAACGATGGCCATGCGCCGGTTATTTCCCAGAATTAGTTTGGCCAGCTGGTAAAAAATTGCCACATGTATCAAATTCCAGAGCAGTAATATAAATCTGAAATTGGCTACGTTCTGGGCCACGGCCGCGGTAAAATAAATTAGAGGAGGTTTATTGTCGTAAATGTCCCGATACAAAACCCGGCCTTCCCGCAAAGCCATGCCAACAGTCAAATATATATCTTCATCGGCATACCGATTTGGTTCAAAAAGAGAAGGTAAACGCAGGAGTATTGCTCCCAGTAACAAGAAAACCAGAATTTTGTTCATCGCCACCAACTAACAGACAACTCGCCAAAACGCTGAACTTCGATAAGCCGGTACCCGGGTAGAGAGATTCGTTCTGCGGGTTCACTGGAGATTACCCCCAATCTGCCGGAAATCCGGGCGGGCAAGCTACTGATAGTATCCTGGGGAGTCATCTGGGCCGTTCCTACATAGAGAGGCAAAGGTTTACCCGGAACATAAATGGGAGCGGGAATGCCGTAATATTTACTTTCCCATAAGTGATGAGCTCGACCATTGTAATTCACCAGGTAATCACCTGATCGTTGTTCTGATTTGACATACATAGCCAACTGCTTAAATGGACGTTTAGTGGGATGGGTAAATTGATACCAGCTAAAGTAACCATAGACCAAGCCAAATCCCAATAACAAGGGCACCAGTTGCCGTCGGGTACCCAGGGCCAAAAGAAGACCTACGCCAACTATTACGGACAATAAATACCGATCATAAAAAATGGGAGTAAGTAAATAAGAAACTATCAGAGATAACCCCACGGGAGCGAAAAACACCACCAACAGCTTGATCCAAGGTTTCCCCACCAGTCTCCAGTCTTTACCAACTAGAAGAAGCCCCAATCCCACTATGGCCCACCTCCACTTCTCAGGAATCCCGGCCGAGACAAAGTTGAAAATTTCTTTAGGCAATTCAGATAGTGGTGGGACAGATAACCAAAATCCACTACCTTTGACTCTCGTAATTTGTAAATACATGGGGTAAATCCAGGGTAAATAACCCAAGCCCACCAGAAAATAAGGCCGCAGTTGTTTAAAATAAGTGGCTGGCTTCCCCCATTGGAATTCAAATATTAAGTGCCACAACACCTGCCCGGCGACGGTGAACAAGGCAAAATGATGAGTATACAGTGCCGCTAGAGTAAAAATTACGTAGCCAGTCCACTTCTTTTGCATCCAAAAATAAATTGACCCGGTTACCGTAAATGCGAGCATCGCATACATCCTCCACTCAAAAGCAAATCGTTCCAAGAAAGGATTAAACAATACCAATAATCCGGCCAAGATCGCTACGTGCTTACTCTTTTGAATTTTGTAAACAATTAGAACCGCAAAAATACTGGTGCCCACCATCAGGAGTAATGTCAGACTCCGTAAAGAAACTTCAGAAAATCCAAATAACCTCCCCCAAATCCAACCCACAATATAAAACAGGGGTGGGGCAGTGTCGCGCATGATGACGCCCAGCATTTGGCCAAACGGGCGTTGGATAGCCATGGCCGAAAACCCCTCATCGCCCCATAAGCTTTCAGTCCACTGCGTCATAGCCCTATGATACCAAACGTTAAACTACCTTTTCTGTGACCCGATATTCAAGATATCTGCCCAGCATTAACCTGGTGTGCGCGTCCAGTCCCGGCAAAGACACGAAGAAAAATCCCACCAGTGGCATCAAAACAAACTCCAGAGGACCCAGCCACGCTCTCCATCTGGGAAATTCCCGTGGCCTTGGGGGTCGATTTTTGGCATCGACGATTAGAATTATTATTAAAAACACCAACGCCACTGACAAAATAGCCGAAGAAATTTTTGGCAGCATGAAACCGATTGACGTTCTTAGAAAATTTGGATTAATCAGTGTTGAGACAGTCACTCCGGCCGTAATCACAAACCAGTTCACCGGCCACATAATATGATCTTCCAGCAATCTAAAAATCCGGATAGACTTATTAAAAAACGACACTTTTGGCTCATTCAAATACCAGCGGATAAACAGCGGAAGATCTGAAACCCCCCAGGCCCACCTTTTCTTTTGTTCATAATCGTTTATAAATGTTTTCCAAGTACTTGTCGATTCGGCTGCGTCAGCCGAAGACGGCAAAAATATGGGTTCCACTTCCACCCGCCCATCTAATTTAAAAAATGCTTTAAAAAATATTCTATAGTCTTCCGGAATCACATCCGTGTCCCAATAACCAATCTTATCGATCATTTGTAGCGAGGCTGTATAGTTGGAAAAATTGATCAGCCTGTCCCGGCGCATCAACAAGCTGATCGACCATACGCTGGAAATAGAACTAACTACTCTGTTTGGAGCCGGAATGCGCCAGATGTTGTTGTAAAAAACAACCGCCGGCTGCCAGAACTTCTCGTATCGGTTTGGATCATCTAGGAACTTAAAAGTCAAATAAGCAAAGTACTGCCGATCCAGCCTAGCGTCAGCGTCATTCGAGGTAATAGTTGTGTATCTTATATCCCAGCCTTTTTTGTCCACCAGCGTTCTCTTTGCCTCCCGGGCCGCCCAGGCCTCATTAGAAGATTTGCCCTTTACCTCACCCACTAAATTTGCCGGGTGAACCGTTACTAAATACGCCCCAAATTTATTGCCCAAGGCTTTTCGCAATCTTTCCGCCTCTTCCTTCCCGTTGGGAAACCTTTCTTCAGTAGCCATCACCACCGCGACTTGTTTCAGGGGAAACGTCTGTTTAGTTAGTTCCTCCAGGGTTCGCCTATAAGTTACCACTGGCTCGTTGGCCACCATCAGAAGAACTATGTGTCGGACTTGCTTCCAATCTCCAAATCCAGCTACCTCTTGCATCCAGTCTGTATGTTGAGCCGCCTTTATCCTTAAATGAGACAGGGCTGCCGTGATCGCCAAAGAAAACCCTTTGTATAGCCAAAAAACATTAAAGGCCAGAATAAAATATGCGGTTAATACCGGGAAGAAATATCCTCCCCACACCAAAAACAAAATAATATTCCAACTTATAAACCCGGGCAATATTTCCAACAATCTTTTTCTGGTCATGCTATTCCAAACAATCGCCGCGCGTTTCGGGCAGTTACTTCCTCAATTTGATTAATTGAAGTACCTCTAATTTCGGCGATCTTAGCTGCCACGATTTTAACATTTCTGGGCTCGTTTCGCGTTCCCCGAAGCGGCTCGGGGGTTATGTATGGCGCGTCCGTCTCAACCAGCAGCTTATCTTCCGGCACTGCCTTCGCCACATCCCGCAAGCCGTGGCTGCTCTTAAAAGTTACAATTCCTCCAAAGCTTATATACCAACCTCTCTTTACACACTCTTTCATAAAAACCATATCACCCGTAAAACAATGTAATATGACTTTGGGATAATCGCCCAATATTTCCAAAATTTTCTTATCTTGCTTACGGTTATGGATCATAAGTGGAAGATTATGTCTTTTTGCCAAATCTACCTGCATTTTTAACAACTTTATTTCTCGGGGATTATCAGTATCTAATCCACACTCTCCAATGGCGACAACTTTTGGAAAGTTTATTAAATTTTCGATTTCCAATGGATCATCATTTGATTCTGGATGTACCCCAATAGTTGCATAAACACTTTCAAACCGCTTAGCTATTTGAATTACTTGTTTGCTGCTTTCCACATCAGTCCCGCAGCAAATCATGCCTGTAATGCCTGCGCTGCTTGCGTTGCCTATTACTGCCTGCAAATCCTCAAACTCCTGCAAATGGCAATGTGAATCGATCATACAAGTACAGCAACCCTGTACGCATTTTACTTCATTCGGTGAATTACGTATAACAAACAAGTCCTAGTATTAACTCTGGTCGGATAGAATTTAAGCTACCAGTGTGAAGCGTCCGGATGAGGGGGAGGGGTTACTTTGACTTGAAATTGAGCAGCCTGGTCTGGATCACTCCCGAGCATTGTTTTGGCCCGATCTCCGATTAGTCGTAAAAATTTTCGCACTTGATTCGATTTCAACCCCAGTTCTTTTAGCTCCTCTGCTTTAATTCTATCACCATTTATTGTTATACCGTCCGGACCAACCTCCACAGACGCCGTATACAACCCAGCCCTTTCTCCTGACCTAACAGGCCCCCGCTGCCGTTCTTGTGTTCCTTCTGGCATAACTAGTTTCTAGAATAGCTAGCCAACGTAATTTTGTCAAGATACGTTCCATCTAAGAGGTGGAACACTCTATATATCATTTGATACGGGGAAATAGGGGAGCTGCACTCTTAATCTCCGGCCCTCTAAATTGCTTAAGTATTTTCTCTGCTGTCTCCGGCAAAAACGGCTGCAGGGCGTAAGCTATTTGTCTGATCTTTTCCACATATCTCTCCAGAACCTTTTCCAGTTTCTCGCCTCCAAGCCTCCAGGGTTGATCTTTCTCAACCGCCTGGTCCAGTTCAGAAATCCGTCCCCAAATTGTTTTCAACGCCTCATCAAATCTAAACCCATCTAAACTTGACTTTATTTTATCAGGAAATTGAGCGCTGAGGGCTGAGGGATGAGGGCTGGTGCGCTCGCAAAGTTTTGCCACTCTCGCCACCAAATTCCCTAGCCCATTTGCCAAATCCGCATTATATGCCTCGACAAATTTTTCTTCCGAAAAATCCCCGTCCGTAAATGGCGGAGTTTTGGCCAGGCAATAGTACCGCAGCGGGTCGGCTCTGTACTTTTCCAACAGGGGAACAGGATCGTATACGTTTCCGATGGTTTTGGACATCTTCTGTCCATTTACGGTGTAATACCCATGCACAAATATTTTTTTAGGCAGTTTAAGACCCGCTGAAAGCAAAAACGCTGGCCAATACACCGCATGAAAGCGGATAATTCCCTTACCAATCACATGCACATCAGCCGGCCACCATTTGTTGTATTTTTCCTCATTCCATCCAAACCCTATTCCAGATTGATAAATGTTTAAAGCATCCACCCAAACATATTCAATCTGTCTAAAATCTCCTGGTACTGGCACCCCCCACCCCCTGGCTCTTTCAACGGACCTTGAAATACTTATGTCTTGCAGCCCGCTTTTGAGAAAAGCCAAGACCTCATTTTTCCGTTCTTGGGGTACAATTTGTAATTTATCTGATTCAATCAATTCTATTAATTTATCTTGATACTTAGACAAACTAAAAAAATAATTTTCTTCTTCCACCTCATCCAATTTTTTCCCGGGATGCTCAAAACATTCTCCGTTTTTACTCAATTCCTCTTTCTCGTAAAAAATCTCGCACCCCACGCAATATAAGCCTTTGTATTTTTTCTTATAAATATCTTTCTCACACAATTTCCACAATTTTTGACTGGAAGGGAAATGAGTTTTTTGGTCACTGCTCTTCTGCCACACATCAAATTGGCACCCTAATTTTTTTGTCAGCTCTAAAAACTTTTGCGTATTCTCATCGACAAACCGCTGTATAGGTACTCCCGCTTT
>LCKS01000011.1:20026-32146 GCA_001001555.1 Candidatus Amesbacteria bacterium GW2011_GWC2_45_19
CCAAAAGCTTATGGTGTCTGGCAATTACATCAGCCTGGACAAACTCCAGAACATGACCCACATGGGGTAAAGAATTTACATATGGGATCGCAGCGGTAACGTAAAACTTTTTGTCCATGTCTTAATTTTAACTCAAAGAAGCTATAAAAGCTATAATGCCCCTCTCTTAGATTAAGAGAGGGATTAAGGGTGAGTTATTGTCTTAATGTTTTAGTATCTTCTTAATCTTCGTCTCCCAAACATTGGCCCACTCATCTGCAGTAACTTTTTGCATGGTCAGTTTCCACCCCGGCCTTTTCAAATTTCTTTGCACTTCAGCCACCGTCGCTGAAGACACTTTCAAATTCTGTTTAATATTTTCGTAACTGCGTTTTTTAGACAGCCAATACGCCACAGCTAGTCTTTTGGCCACGATGGCAATTTCTGTGGCAGACAGCAAATCGGACAATACGATTTCGACCTCTTTCGGATTCTTCAAATCCGTAATCAATTGCCAAAGCGTGGCAAACAATTGTTTTTCCAAAACTGAATTCACCTTTTTCTTGGATATTTGCATCGGCCAAATCTTACTTCAATTAATCAAAGATATCAACCCCACTACCACCAACCACAATCCCACCGTCATCCAATCCATAATTCTAAACCTTTGCATTAGAAGTAATCCCACAATCGCCAATGCCAGCATCACCCCCAACTTTCTTTTTCCAATTCCCCAGGCCACTGTCAAAACCAAAGCTAATGACAAAAGGTTAACGACGAATAACTCTGTCCACCAGACTGGTGGTAATTTCCACACGATTACCCCCACTCCCATCCAGGCCAGAAGTGCTATGATTAGACTCAATATGGGTCTATTTTTCCTCGTCATTGCAGTCATTATAACGGGTTTTGGTATCACTCTTTATTTGCTGCGCCGGTGGCTTTCTCAAAGACCAACCCAAGATCCAATTTTAACCGATTGGCTCAAATCCACTTCTTCCCAATTAAATGACCGGCTGGACAATGCCGCCCGGGTTATTTCCGACGTCCAGAAAAATTTGGGCGAGATGTCCGAGGTCGGCCGGGGGATTAAATCTCTGCAAGAATTTTTGCAGTCGCCCAAACTCCGCGGGGGTTTGGGAGAAGAAGTCCTCAAAGAAATGATTAGCCAGACTTTTCCCAAAAACGCCTTTCACCTTCAATATCGTTTTAAATCTGGCGGCATTGTGGATGCCGTTCTCAAAACTGACGCCGGCCTGCTGTGTATCGACTCCAAATTTCCCATGGAGAATTTCACTAAGATGGTCAAAGGCGAAGAAGGCGCCAAAAAAGATTTCATAGCTGATGTAAAGAAACACATCGCCGACATTTCCAAAAAATATATTCTCCCCGATGAAGGCACTATGGATTTCGCTCTCATGTATATTCCCTCGGAGGCTGTTTATTACGAGGTGGTGAATATCCGTGAACTAACCACCACTACCCGCAATGCCCGTGTCTACCCCGTTTCTCCAAATACGTTATATGCTCATCTTCAAGTTCTCCTTCAGTCTTTCCAAGGCAAAGAACTCGAAGCCAAATCCCGCCAGATTTTCCAGCTCCTGCGTGCTATCCAAAAAGACTATTCCAAAGTCGAAGAAAATCTGGGTGTCCTGGGCCGCCACGTCACCAATTCCTATAACACCATGTCCTCCGTCAATCAATCTTTTACAGTGATGGGTCAGAAACTAAGCCAAACTCATACTCTACAAGAACCCGACGAAGCCAAACGGCTAGAGGATTAATATGCAAATAAAAGTTCAAAAAAACCCCAATCTGGAAGAATTACGAAGTTTACTTGTCAAAGCATATGATAGTTTGCATCCCGAAGACGCTGCCAGGTTTTCCAAAGAGCAAAATCAATCGCTTGACGAATGGTTTTCTCTTAAAGATATGGCAGGATATAGTGGAAGCTTACTGGAAGCTAGGGATGAAAGTGGAAAATTGCAAGGAGTTGCTTACGTAGGGAAAGAAAATCCGTTATCGTGGCCGGATGGGAAAAAAGTAAAACTATTTCTTTTGGCGGTCCTGCCAGAAAGTCGGGGCCAAGGTCTCGGCCAAATTCTGATAAGAGAATCCGAAAAAATAGCTCTAGATATGGGGGCGAAGTCGATAATGATAGACACCCACGTTTTAATGGAAGCTGATCACAAACTTTATCGGGACAAGATGGGCTATCAAACAATGGGAACCCTAAAATTTTATTATGGAAACGGAGACGCGATATTTTTCGGGAAGAAACTATGACGAATCTTCTTCAAACAATTAAATTAGCTTTAGAATCTAAAAAGAGTTTTAAGATCGCCTTTATTGGCGACTCAATTACTTCTGCCGAGTGGATTCACCCCAACTGGCGAGAAATTATTGAGTATGTTCTCAAAGAGGAATTAACCGAGTTGCTTAATGACTGGATAACCCCGTCTTGGGGAATCCGCTGTTTCAATTACGGTTTCGACGGTTCCTCCTCTGGAGACATTAGCGACTTTGTTAAAAAGGGGATCATTCCTGTTGACTCAGATCTCGTCATCTATTAACTTGGTGATAATGATAAATACACTAACGTTTCCGCCGAAACGTACGCGGCAAACATAACAGATACTTTAGATCGGTTCCGAGGCCAAATTATCCTTTGTTCAGACCCAGCGACCGCCAGCCCCACTCTAAACGCTAATTACGAAAAGAACTATTATCCATGCTTTGTTCAAAAATCATCCCGCCCCAAAATTACTCCAGTAGATCTTTTTAAAGAGTTTCAAAAATACGATTTATCCAAATTCTATACTCTCCAAAATATCTCCGGAAATCCCGAAGCCGGAATAGCGCCCAACACCATCGACACCATCCATTCCAATCAACTTGGCAACGCTCATATCGCCAAGATTGTCCTCAAGCAAGCTTTTCAAATCCCTTTCGACCCCGAAAGATACCTGCGGGAAATGAAAAATGACATAATGTATCCCAGGTATTAAATACGATTCTTGACAATCTGTACATATTGTACTAATATCAAATTATGATCCACACCGTCTCGATAAGCGATTTTAGACAGGATCTGTCCTATTATATTGGACTAGCTTCGCGTGGAGACACTATTATTATCAAAGATTCAAAAAAAGGCCAAGAAACGGCCAGACTAGTGGCAGGCCGAAGATGGGATCCTGTCGCATACAGTAAAATGCTCAAAGAATTAGCCCACAGGCCTGTTTTTTCAGCCGAAAATCACCCCGAGTGGGCCACGCTGAAAGATGTTCAAAAATGGCTGCGGGAAACCAGAAAGAACGCAGATCGCGACTTTAGCTATATCAAATAGCCATGTACCTTTTAGATACGGATATCTTAATTTGGGCAACTCGGGGAAACCCCGCGGTTTTAAAGGCTCTGGCCAACCTAAAAGACAAAGCTGTTACTTATACCTCCGCTGTTACGGTCGCCGAAATTTACAAGAATATATTTCCTTCAGAAATCATTAAAACTGACGAGATCATTCGCAACCACATAATTATTCCGCTCGATGAGCAAACCGCAAAACAAGCGGGGTTATATTGGCGCGATTATACCCCACGGCTAAAAACCCTAAGCATTACCGATTGCATGATAGCCGCCACGGCCAAGAATTTCGAATTGATTCTTGTAACTACCAACACTCGCCATTTCCCTATGCCGGATATCAAAGTTCTCAACCCGCTAAAATAAAGTTATAATGTTTTTATGAAGACCGTTTTGGTTACAGGAGTCTCAAAGGGAATTGGACAGGCAATTGCTAGGAGACTAGTGGCCGATGGATATTTTGTTCACGGAACTTATAACATATCAAAAAAAGAAGCAGAAAGTCTGAAATCTGAATTAAAAAACTTAGAAATATATCAAGTAGACTTTTCTGATCGCAAACAAACTCTAAATTTTCTCGAAAGCATTAAAAATTTGAAACTTGACGGACTAGTGAATAACGCTGGAATAATAATTTTTGAGAAATTTGATGATCTAAAGATTGAGAATTGGGATAAAGTTATGGAAGTAAATCTTTATACCCCATTTCTTTTAAGCCACACCTTGAGAAATCAATTTAGTCCCGAGGGGGGAGTAATAGTAAACATTACCAGCACTGATGGGCTAACTGGATCTTTTGCCAGTTTGTCTTATTCAGCAAGCAAAGCTGGGTTAATAAACTTAACAAAGAGTCTGGGAAATGTATTTGGCAAAAAAGGAATTAGAGTAGTTTCAATCTCTCCGGGGTGGGTAGGATCAGGGATGGATTCACCAGTAATAAAAGAAGCCATGGATAATAATCCGTTGGGAAGAAACGCAAAACATGAAGAAATAGCTACTGTAGTTTCGTTTCTACTGTCCAACGGGGCAAGTTTCATTAATGGGCAGAATATAATAGTCGATGGTGGATATACTAATGTTGACCCGATTTTGAAAAAAGAAGCAGAATCTTTATGAAACTTCAATCCATAAATAAGACTGGCATGGTTTTGGTTTATGTTACTTGCGAAAACGTAGACCAGGCCAAGAAAATAGGCAGGCATTTATTGGAGAAGAGATTATGTACCTGTGTCAACATCTTTCCAAATATGCAACCCATGTTTTGGTGGCCGCCAAAAGCCAACAAGATCGACGAGTCGACCGAGGTTGTTTTAATCGTCAAAACCTTGGAACCTAAATACCAAGCCCTTGAAGACGAAATTCACAAAATTCACACATACGAAACTCCATGCGTTTTTGCCATCCCCGTCACCCATGTTGCAAAAAAATATTATGATTGGATTAAAGGGGAATTAAAGTAACAAAGCCACGCAGCGGCGGAACCAAAGCCAGCTTTGTTGATCTTAAAAGGACTAACCTTTTTGGAATTTTTCAGCCACATCAACACACAATAATTTTTATCCTTAGTCCAAACATTGGAGACACTAAACAATTTTCTAGCTTTGTCAAAATCCTTTTTCTCAAATTGCCTTATTTTTTCCACTTCCGCCATGGCAATAACCGGCCCGCCGGAGTTTTTGAAATATATAGTATCTCCAGGCTGGACTTTCCCCCACGGCGCGACTCTATTTTTACTCCACCTGGACTCAATTTTCTTCTCTCTGCTCAAAATCTTGGCAATCAGATCGCCGAAAGACTTATTCATAATTGCAACGTGATCCATATTATTTAACCTCTCTCTTCCGTTCTCTCTCCTAAGCGCAGGAGAGAGATTTAGAGAGAGGTAAGTACGCTTTTATTTGTTCAACAACGTCTCCTAAATTTTCTATTATTTCTATATTTTTAAACCTAATCTCCATTACTCCATACGCCTTTAAGTATCTAGTTCTGTATTCATCATAAACCTTTCTTTGTTTATGGATCTCACCATCTAGCTCAATTGCTAATTTCTTATCCGGGCAGTAAAAATCAACTACATAGTTATCAATACTAAACTGTCTTTTGAATTTATACCCCAAGCTCTTTTTTCTTAATTTATTCCAAAGTATACTTTCAGCGGGTGTGGATTTTTGCCTGAGATTTTTTCTGCGATACAGCATTCTATTGGCGCTAAATATTTGGCGTTTATTCTCCATGCTCATAGATATATTTTACCCTATTTACCTCTCTCTTCCGTTCTCTCTCCTAAGCGTAGGAGAGAGATACAGAGAGAGGTAGAAAGTGGGATGGGGGTCAGGGGTGAGGTTTTAGAGCCGTTCTCACAAACTTACTTCTATGATACTTCGTTACCCCATGTTCGCGGATGGCGGAGATGTGATATTTGGTGCCATAGCCCTTGTTTGATTGCCAATAATCCATAATTCTGTCCCTAAAAACTTTGGCCACTATCGATGCCGCCATGACTTCGGGAATTTTCGTATCCGCTTTCACCACACTGGTTATACCGGCAATTTTTAGATTGCCATCGGCTATGTATTTATCAGCCGGGATTTTATTTTTTAACCTGCGAAAGACTTCTTTATTCGCCCACCCCATGCCCCGGGTGTTAATTTGCCTGGCCGAAATCTCCTCCACCGCAATCACCGCCCCGGATCTTTTAATCTTCCCATAAATCTTTAATCTCTGTTTGGCAGTCAATTTCTTCGAGTCATTTAATTTGAGCGTTGAGCGTTGAGCGTTGAGTATTGTGGCAGCGGCCACCAGCGGCCCGGCCAGCGCTCCTCTCCCCACCTCATCCATGCCACAAATTATCATGGCGTAATAATATCACCCCCCTTCCCCCCTCTTAATTTAAGAGGGGGGACCGAGGAGGGTGATACAATCAAACTCATGGATAAAAAATTAAACCTACGGCAACTCGAAGCAATTCAGCATAAATCCGGTCCACTTCTGATTATCGCCGGCGCCGGTACCGGCAAAACCACCGTCGTCACCGAGCGCATAAAGTGGTTCATTGCCGAAATTCTGGCCCTGCCCAGCGAAATTCTGGCCCTGACTTTTACCGAAAAAGCCGCCAAGGAAATGCAGGAGCGTATCGACGTGGCCATGCCTTACGGATATACCCAAATGTGGGTCATGACCTTTCACTCTTTTTGTGATCGTATTTTACGTGATGAGGGTTTGTCGATAGGTCTAGATACTGGATATAAGCTTATGACCGAGGCTGATTCGGTTGATTTGTTGCGCCGCCATCTCTTTGACTTTGATCTAGATCAATATCGTCCCCTGGGCAATCCTCACAAATTTGTGGCCGCTCTTTTGCAGCATTTTAGCCGCCTCCAGGACGAGGACGTCACCCCGGACGATTATCTTAAGCACGCCAAAAATGAACTTTCCCAAGGATATAAAAAATATACAGAATTAAAAATCACCGAAAGCCTTTTAGATTTTGGCGATCTCATTTCTTACGCTCTCAAACTTTTTCGCACTAGGCCAGGTATTTTAAAAAAATATCAGGGCAAGTTTAAATATATTCTAGTCGACGAATTTCAAGACACCAACTTCGCTCAAAACGAATTGGTTAAGTTGCTAGCTGGCAAAAAGGCCGATTTATCGGTCGTTTGTGACGATGATCAGGCCATTTACCGCTGGCGCGGGGCTGCCATTTCCAATGTTATTCAATTCAGGAAAACATATCCCCAAGCCAAATTGGTGACTCTGGTGCAAAATTACCGTTCCACTCAGGAAATTCTTGACCGGGCGTATGACCTAATTCAACACAACAACCCAGACCGGTTAGAGGTAGCTGAAAAAATCGACAAAAAATTAATTTCCGTTCGGGCAGTAAAAGGGGACAAGATTGAATTTATTCATGCCGACCGCGTCGAAAATGAAGCTGAAGCAGTGGCTAAGCGAATCAATGAGCTTATCCTGAGCGGAGTCGAAGGACATAAAGATATTGCCATTCTGGTCAGGGCCAACGCTCACGCCGATCCCTTTATCCGAGCCCTATCCCGTCACGATATTCCTTACCAATTCTTAGGCCCCGGCCAGCTTTTTAAGCAGCCGGAAATCAAAGACCTCATCGCCTATCTCAAGGTTTTATACAACTTTACTGATAACGCCTCTTTCTACCGCCTCCTGTCCATGAGTTTTTTTGCCATTCCCATCCGTGAGCTAGTACTTCTTACCAATTCCACCAAAAGACAAAATATCTCTCTGTTCGAGGCGGCTGAAACTTCTCAAGTAGAAAATATTAAAGACCTTGTTAATTTAATTCATAGACACCTCGAAGCTTCCCGCACAGATACCGCCGGCCAGATTCTTTACAACTTTTTACAAGCCACTGGTTTATTACAAGCCATGTTGGATTACCAGGATCCCATTACTCCCGCCCAAGCCCAAAATATTTCCAAATTCTTTAATAAAATTAAGGGCTTTGAATCAACTCACTCGGACGCTTCAGTTAGGGCCGTCGTCGATTGGCTGGATCTGTCCATGGAGCTGGGGGAGTCGCCATTAGCTACCGATTCTGACTGGACTCAAAACGATTCCGTCAATATTCTTACCATTCATTCGGCCAAAGGTCTGGAATTCCCCGTAGTCTTTTTGGTTAATCTTGTAGGTCAACGCTTTCCTACTTCCGAAAGAAAAGAACCCATCCCCATTCCCGACGAACTTATCAAAGAAATTCTCCCCACCGGCGATTTTCATCTTCAAGAAGAACGCCGCCTATTTTATGTGGGCATGACCCGAGCCCGGGATAAATTGTTTCTCACCGCCGCTGATTTTTACGGCGAAGGCAAGCGCGAGAAAAAGCTCTCCCCCTTCATCATCGAATCTCTAGGTCCAAAAGCCATAGGCCAACAGCCAATGGCCAATGGCCAGCTCTCTATTCTTGATTATCAACCAACTCCTACCCCCCATCCCACCATGAACCACGAACCAATAACTATTAACTATTTGAGTTATTCTCAAATCCAGACATTTCTGGACTGTCCCCTGCATTACAAAGTTAAATACATTCTTAAACTCCCCACCCCTCCTTCCGCTGCCTTAAGTTTTGGCATTGCCGTCCACGGTTCTCTCAAGGATATTTTTGCCTCTTCTCTCAAAGACCCGTCTGCTCTCTTGAAAAATAATTGGGTTTCTGAAGGATACTTAAATAAAAAACACGAGCAGGAATATTTCCAGAAAGGCGAGAGGATTCTTGCTCATTTTTTTGAACACGAATATGATCCCCGGCGCCAGCCCCGGCTGGTGGAAGAGATGTTTACCATTCCCTTGACCTCCTCGCTAAAAATTGGCGGCAAAATTGACCGGGTCGACATTTTGCCAAACGGCCAAATAGAAATTATAGATTACAAGACCGGCAATATACCCAAAGATAGACAAAAAACGGCCGTCGACGACCTGCAATTATCTTTTTATTCTCTGGCGGCCACTATTCTTAAAACCGATCCCTTCAACAAAAAGCCTCAAGATATTAAATTAACTCTTCTATATTTGGAAGAAAATAAAAGATTTAGTACCTCTCGCACTGCCACCCAACTCGAAGAGGCCAGGCAAAAAATATTAGACTACGCCGATCAAATTTCCCGCTCCGATTTCAAATGCACCGGCAAAAACTGCGCTAACTGTGAATTCAAAATGTTGTGCGATATTGTCAAAACCACCGAGTAAAGCTGCCGGGGAAGGAGACTTCATAACCTCCAAAGGATTTTTTGAAGTGGGTGAAACCTTTCCAGCCTTTATTTGGCCATCTTTCATCATAAATCCCTTCCCAGTCCCAAACTTTACAACCTCTCTTTCTTGCCTCTTTCATTAACTCCCATACTACAGAGTATGGTAGTAAGCGTTTCTTGGCTTCAGGCAGAGCGGCCGCATAATAATAGTAAGCAATTTTTTGATGCACCAAAACTACTGCCCCTGCCAAATTATCAATAGTTATACAAAAGGCATTTTTCCCGAAAGTATTGATAAGAGTCCAATAATTTTTCTCCGGCGGAATCCACAGTCTTTTTATTCCGGCTGCCTTTTTCCACAATTTGTAAAATTCATCAAAGTTGTTCCTGAGCACTGAGCACTGAGCACTGAGCGCTTTTTTCAAACAATATCTCGCGTCCTTTTTCAGTTTTATATTATCGAGATCAATTCGTTGCGTCTTACTCGCTAAAAGCGGCCACCCATCTTGCCGGAAACCTTTCGGCACTTGCCCAAAATTCACCGGTTCGAGTTTCGTCATCCATACCCCAGGAACTTTTGGAAAATCAATTGGCACATCCGCTCTCTGAATTTTGGCGATCCCCAAATTACGGATAAACACGTTTACTCCGCTTATCTTCTCCACTCTCCAGCCAATGGAGCTTATATACCGCGCGTATGCCGCAGACTGCCTAATATCTGCCATCTTATCCATTCCATTATTCTAAATGCCCAATAAAGTGGGGGATTAATAATTAAATCATATGTTCCTACAAACTCTACGATTTTTGGTCCAAACTTGGCTTTAAAATCGGTAAATCCTTTACCTTCTTCCACGCCCCACAAATCGTAAATCTTGCATCCTTGAGCCTTGCCCCAGAGAGCAGTTTTCCACAGCATCAAGCTTGGTGCTTGTAATTCTCGATGTCTATCAGAGTTGGCCCCGTAAGGATAATAAATTTTGTTGTCATACTTAAAAATAATCCACGCGGCTAATATTTCTCCTTGGTATCTGGCCACAAACAAATGCGCAATTGGCCCTTGTCCTCCGTAGCCTTGGCGAAGGACGGACCACATCAAAGAAAAATATTTTTTGTCGTGCGCATAAAATCCCTGTCTTATTTCTGTCTCTTTCATTAATTTCAAAAACTCCCCAAACACTGCCGGATCCTCCGTGATCTCCACGCCCTTTTTCTCCGCCAGCCGGATATTATACCGGGCTTTGGGATGCATTCCCGCCAATAATTTTTCCTCGCTTTGCGTCAAATCCAGCCAAAAAGTCTTAGGCGTAAAAAACTTCCGGCCCCTGACTAATCCTTTGGGCACCTGCCTGCCGGCAGGCAGGTCCGGCTCAATCCTAATACCCACGCCTCCGATCTTAATCGCTTCGTCTCTTAATCTCTTTATATCTTCCGGTTTCGGCATTCTGGATTTCAAAAGCGTTCCAAAATACCACGGAGTTTTGGGAATCCTGCTCCACACCACTAACAAATCTTGCACCCAGGAAATTTTATTTCCCGCCTTGGCTCTAAACTCTCCCCACTCTTTACTCTGTACCGGATGCATAGCCAGATTATAACCCATCCCTGTTTAAGTTAAGATACATATGCGACATTAGGTAGTTATGGAATATTCGTCTAAGTCATATCCTCTCTGGAGTTATATTTCGGGCATTAAGGAGGTAATGAGGATGGTCCCAAGCCTAAGGAAGTTTGACTCTAGTGAAGTTGCCCAAAAACGTATGGAAATGATTTGTTTTTATGATACCCATGGCGAAACCATCACCAAGCAAGCTTTTGGAGTGGACCGGAAAGTTATTTCCAGCCCTAATCGGACCAGACGGCCGGCAACCAAAGCCGAGATCGTTGAGTTTATCAAAGAGCAAAGAAGGCAACATTTTCGTCTGGGTAAAGACAAACTCAAGATATTTGTAGACCGGTTTTGCTTGCAAAAAGGCATCTCTACCATATCTGTTTCCACAATCGGGAACATTATCAAAAGGAACAAATTCTTCTTTCAAAAAGCCGGCAAAACATATCATGACCCAGCCAGTAAATGGGCCCAAAATCAGGTTTCCAAGAAAAAACGACTCAGAGTAAAACACTCTCCCAAACCCATCGACTGGGGTTACATTAATTCCGACTCGGTAGAGAGGGTGATCGACGGGATTAAAGAATATTTCACCCGAAAAAAGACGGTATTCCCCATTATTTCATCTACCCCCGGTGCCCCCAAATTGACACTTACATCGAGCGGTACAACCGCACCATTCAAGACGAGTTTATCGATCCCAATCTGGACGCCATACACGACAAAGGGGTCTTTGGGAAAAAGCTGTCTGAATACATGGTGTATTACAACACCCAAAGACCCCATCATTCTTTGGACTTAAAAAGTCCGCTTCAGTACTTTCTGGAGAAAGGAGGAATGTCGCAAATGTCCTTGACTTATACATATCCCTTGACAAAGGCAGAGAAAAAGAATAAAAGAAAGCAAGAATGGCATCTGAACCGTATTTGTATCGACCAGAAGATCTTGTTTTGCGACCTGTTGCAAAACATAGACGAGAAATCCCAGATCCGGGGTCAGTAGTAGTACCGACTGAAGGAGTATGGTATGCCCTAAACATGATTGGTAAGAAGAAAAAAAGCCCGGCCCGCCCAGGGGAAGAACTAGAACGGCAGATTGTCCCCACCCGGTGACCACTTCCAGTTTCCCTCCACATCAAACCCCCAGTTCTCAACACCTCTCCGCTTAGGCTTTCTTATTCCCATGTTTGCCTCCATTAAGGATTCGGGGACGTCCGTAACAAATCTCGACACCGGATTATTGGATCTTGATCCAAAATATAGTCTCCTTCGGGCATAAGTCAAATACAGTTTATCCATCGCCCGCGTCATTCCCACATACGCCAACCTTCGCTCTTCCTCCATCTGTTCCGGTTCCATTAAAGCCCGGGAGTGGGGGAATAGTCCTTCTTCCATACCCACCATAAATACATTTTTAAATTCCAATCCTTTAGCGGCATGCAGC
>LCKS01000012.1 GCA_001001555.1 Candidatus Amesbacteria bacterium GW2011_GWC2_45_19
CCTGTAATTCCGGAGGCATTTACCACCCTGACTGTCAGATCCGCTAATTTTGCTGAAGTTGTGGCCGCCGCGGGAGTCGGAATAGGGCTGGGTAAAGCCTGGACAATCTTAGCCGTCCTGGCTCTGGCCCGGGCCACCGCCGTCTGCCTGGCAGCAACCGTTTGCCACACTACCAGACCCACTCCCAAAACCGATATCAATATTGCCCCGGCTGCCAACAGCGTGGCAGTTTTTCTGTTTTGATTCACCCAGCTGTCATCCGCCCCTGCGTGAGTCACGCCCACAAAACTATTCTCTGTCACATACGCCATTTTTTTCAGAATCAGCCGGCAGGCGTTGGCGTCAAACGTTCCTGCCACCCCCACCGGCCCCAACACCAGTTCCGGCACCACCGCCTTGACCGCAAAACCCAAGGCCGCAAACGCCGCGCGCACCGATTCATATAGCCTGCGGTTGATCACCACGGCGTGATATTTATCTCCCACTTTAAAAATCTTGGAGCTGGGACTGGCCAAAGGTACGCTGTCCACAAACTCTTGTACCTCCCCGGCCAACTGGTCATCCGTTTCCCCGGTCAGCTGTTTCTCAAAATAAGTCTCCGCGTCCAAAACCACCACCAAATCCGACGCAGGAATTTTATTCGATTCCACAAAAGTTTTTATCTGAGCCGCCAGTTCCGTCAGCCCGGTCACATTCAAGTCCTTCACTACTCCCGCATCAAAAGGCATCTTTAGCAAACCATTAATCTGTGTCCCACACACAGACAACCCGGCCCGCGACACGCTAATTATAGTAGGAACTACTTTCATTCGATCTCCCTCCAGGTCTGAACCGTCAAAATTCCAGCCGTGTAACTCGCCACTACCTGGATTTTGCGTCTGATTTCTCCCACTGCCGCGGAAGAAACTATGGTTTTTGGATCAGACCCGGATACGCTAATTGTGGCCGTCCCGTCAACCGTTGTCAATGTCCCTCCGGCATAATTGGGATTCCGCAGCAACATCAACAAGGCTTCCTCCACCCCCGATTCACCTAGCCCCAACGCCGTCTGCCCTAGCTCATACCGGCTGCCGCTCTGGGTATTAGAAATGACCACTGCCACCGCCGCCGATACTACCGCCATGGCCATGGCTATGAACACCAACAAGACTACTAATGTTTGTCCTGAGCGCAGTCGAAGGATCATCTTATCCCCACCGCGGTCGAAAATGTCCGGCTCCGGTCTCCGGACGCAATCGAAAAATTAACTCTAGCCGTATCATCCACCCGGGTCACGCTCCAGCCGCTGATTATACTATCGTAACTATTCAATCTCACTTCATCCACTTGCAAATTACCATCCACCACTGAGTAAGATTGAGGATTTAAGACCACGTTGTTAGCGTCGTAACCCAATCTAGCCAAAATATACCGGCCGTCAATGTCTACCACAGACACTGCGGCCGACTCCGCCTGGGTCTCCAGAATCGTGGCCAGCATATTGGTCAAGATCACTAAAAACAGCCCCACCATTGCCATGTATATAAGTAACTCAATTAAGGTAAAGGCTTTCTTCATGGGCTATAGTTGACAGTTAAATCGTAAAATACCGGCGTCGCATTTGGGTCTGTTGTCGTCAAGTAAAGTTTATATTTAAAACATCTCCCCACATTAAACCCTAAAGGAATGGTTCCGCTGGCCGGGTCCGGATCCACAAATATATAGTTCAGACAGTCCGCCGATACCGCCGTCTGCACAGACAGTGTGGTCTGACCCGGAGCCGCCCCCGTAAAACTCACCCGGTTATAAGAAGTAGAATACCCCGGATCAAAAGCCGCCGATACAAAAGTCCCCGAGGCCGCGTATCTGCCCCCAGGTCCGCCCTCAATAATCTTAAACTCATTGGCCGCGTCTCCGGTCATAATATAAGAATATGCGTCGCCGTCGGCTTCTAAAACCGAGGCAATGCCGTTTATGCCTTTGACATCATCCACATTTAATCCGCCGCAGCGGGTTGGCAGGGTTTCGTTGGTAATATCTATAACCTGATATTCCTCCGCCTCCTTGCCCACAATAATGGCCCGGTTGCCGGAAACTACGGTTACGGCTTTGGGATTCATACCATTGGCTTCATAACTGCCGATTAACGGTTGCGGACCGGTTTTACCGGCCACATTTATTATAAAGAACTCTGGTTGGGAATCGGACCGGCCGGTGACAATATAAGCCCGGGTGCCGGCAGAATTAACCCAAACGTCCTTGGCATCTTTCCCGGTTACATCCGCGTATCCGACGGCGGAAAGATTGCCCGGGTTAGAAACATCTATAATTTGCAACTCCCTATTTGAATCTTTGACGGCCACATAAGCATAAGTGCCGACCACCACCACCCGGGTGCCATTGCCGTCTAATTTGAGACCGTCCGGATCTAAAATGGGACGGGGGCCGGTCTTGGCGGTCAGGTCAAAACTGTACAGCTTGTCGCCGGCCACAACATAACCTACATTAGCGGATACAAAAACATTTTTGGCGTTTTTCTCGCCCGGGATATTAAAATACCCCGCTTCGGCATATTGTGTCAAATTTATTATTACCACTTCTTTCTGATTATTGTCAGTGGCTAAATAAGCATAGTTAGTTTCACCAAAGATTCCATTTGTTTTATAGCCGTCAAAGGTGCCGGAAATTTGCGCTGTGGGAGGGTTAGTGTTGCTGATGGCCACATTGGCAAAGGAAATACCGGAAGCGTTCTCCCCGGTACCTACAGCCACCTGGCCTTCGATGGCGTAGATAGCGTCGGCCACTCCCTGTTTAGGCAGGTCTAGCTGCCCCACCATAAAATCGCTGGGCCGGCACCAATCTCCCTGTCCCCCGGCCGCCAGGATTACTTCCCCCCCGGCCGTATTGGTCACGGCTGTTCCGCTTTTTACGCCGGGAGTAAGCTGGGCCTCCGTTGTTTCGGTATACACCAAATTATCCAAATACCGGGTCAAAAGTAACGTGCTGGACACGCTATTGGCCAAGGGCGTAGACCAACTCACAGTTACCAGCACATTTTTCGTCGACGGATCAACTTTCCCGTCTCGCAAATAATCCGAAACCACCACAGATCTCGTAAACCCTTCGGCCGTCGTCTCACTCCCAATTTCTAATTTCCAATTTCCATTTTCTACAATCGGGTAAAACGTTCCATTCACGGCAAAACCCGTCCAGCCGTTTTTCCGGACGGCTCTTACCGCCTCCACTGCTTCCCGCCAACTGGCCGTCGCGGACAACCGCTGTTCCTGTTGGGCCCGCCCCTCCCGCGTCGCCATCATCCCCGCCATAAAGGCCGGGATGAGAATGGCCGCCAGCCCCAGCGCCACCAACAATTCGACTAGCGACTGGCCGGGACGGTTAGTCCACCGCTGTAACCACTCCATACTTATTAATATGTAACGTCCGGGTCGTTTGGTCCGTATCATCTGTCACCGTCACCGTTCCTGCCGCCGTCTCCCCGGAAAGCGGGGCAAAGGTAATTGTGTTGCCCGGGTAACTTGAACTGATAGTCAAACTGTTATCCAAATCCACCGCCGCCAAATCCACTACCCCGGCCCCTGCCCCCGTCATGGCTTTCACCTGCTCCGCCCGGATATCTGCCACCAACTGCTCCACCCCCGCCAGCTTCACCACCCGCCGCTGGCCCCCCAGCAAATTGACCGTGGTAGCGGTAATCAATACCGCCCCAATAGCCATAACTACAATCATCTCGATCAGTGTAAAACCTCGGAGCATTAGCGACCTCCCACCTGGCCGATCAATCCGTAAATCGGGGCAATAATCGCCAGCATCATTCCTCCTACCGATATGCCCACGATCACCAGCAATACCGGCTCCAGAATCGCCGTCAGCGCTTTCAGAGAATTACCCACTTCATAGTCCAGATGTTGGGATATTTCCTGCATTGACCGGTCCAAAGTTCCGGTTCTTTCCCCGGCTTCCACCAATTTAATCATTAGGCTCGGCGCGACTTTTTTGCCCCACCTTAATCCGTCTGATACTTTTTTCCCTGCAATCACCATCTCCCGGCATTTGGAAATCACCTTCCCAATCCGCCCGTCCATGACCACATCCGCCGCTAGACTCAAGGCCACCGTAATCGGCAATCCCGAGGACAGCAGCAAATACAGGCTCCGGCTAAACCGGGCCCAATCAATCTGCCGCACCAAGGTTGATATTCCCGGCAGTCCAAATATCACAGATAGTACCAGTTGCCGCTGGCTGCGATATAAAATAATTCCCCCCGCCACCACCACTGTCAATCCAATAATAATTAAGGCCGTGTTATCTATAAGCAAATTCGAAGCCCAAATCAATATTTTTGTCGGCAACGGCAATTCCACCCGCAACCGGGAAAACACGCTGGATATCCGCGGCACCACTACCGTCAATATCATCACCAGCACCCCGATGAATAGAGCCATAATCAACGCCGGGTAAATCATGGCGAACTTAATTTTGTCCGTAAATTCGATTTCTGCTTGGATATGCTCCTGCAGGTCTTTCAAAGTCGTTTCCAAAGTTCCCGCTTCTTCCGCCGCTTTAATCAGGTTAACCGTTACCTTATCGAATGCCCTGGGGAATGCGGCCAGCGACCCGGAAATTTGTTTACCTTGCAGCAAATCCGCCCTCAATGCCAACAGCACTTTCCTTAAGTTTCCCTTGGTGTCTTCCAACAGCGACTCTACTGCCTCGGCCAAGGGAATTCCCGACCCCAACATCACCCCCAGATTTCGCAGCATTGATAGCTTTTCAGTATTAGAAAGGGTGATCATACAAACTCGGCTTTGGTTACCCGCAGCACTTCTTCGACGGTGGTTACTCCGGCCGCGATTTTGGCAAATCCATCACCTAAAATAGTCTTCATCCCTTCTGCCTTGGCCGCGCGGGCGATCACATCCGCATCGGCTTTTCCGGTGATTAATTTGCGAATTTCTCCAGTCACTTCCAAGACTTCAAACAATCCCACCCGTCCCTGATAACCGGACAGCCGGCAAATCTTGCAGCCTTTTCCTTTAAATACCGGATATTTATTCTTCGCCCCCCAATTTTCTTTAATTATCTCCGGCGGGAAATTTTTAGCCATCTCCCCGACTGTGATTTCTGTTTCATATTTACAAGCCGGGCAAATCTGCCGTACCAGCCGCTGGGCCAAAATCACCGATACCGTCGAAGCCACCAAAAACGGTTCCACTTTCATATCTATCAGCCGCGGAATTGCCGTAGCGGCATCATTGGTATGCAATGTAGACAGCACTAAATGCCCGGTCAGGGCCGCGTTGATAGCGATGCCTGCCGTCTCCCCGTCCCGGATTTCTCCCACAAAGATGACATTGGGATCCTGGCGCAGTATAGACCGCAAGCCGGACGCGAAAGTCAAATTAGTTTTAGGATTGACCTGAATTTGATTAGCCCCGCGGATGCGGTATTCCACCGGGTCTTCGATGGTAGTAATGTTTTTCTCCCGGGTGTTAATGATTTTCAAAATGGCGTAGATGGTCGTGGTTTTGCCGGATCCGGTAGGACCCGTGCACAGAATAGCCCCGTACGATTTACCGAAAGCCCGGGTCAATTTAGCCAGATCCGCCTCACTCATTCCCAGATCATGCAGGGTATACTGCCGGGACCGGGAGGACAACAGCCGCAATACCGCTTTTTCTCCATCGGCAATGGGTAAAATAGACACCCGGATGTCCAAATTCTCCTCGTCCAGTTGGGCGCGCATTTTCCCATCCTGGGCGGCCATATGTTCGTCCGTGCGCAAACTGGACAGCACTTTAATCCGGGTCATTATCCGTTCGTGCAAACGTTTGGGCACCCGCATCACCTCCTGCAGCACCCCGTCAATCCGGTACCGCACCAGACAGGCTCCCTCCTCCGGCTCGATATGAATGTCCGACGCCCGGTTTTGATAAGCCGTTTCAATTACCGCGTCCACGATTCGCGCCACCGGCGGGTCTTCCAGCACCGCCTCGGCGGTCCGTCCGATGTCTTCAGCCAATAGGTTATCTACGATTTTTTGCACATCGCCCTGGTACACTCGCAAAGCGCTCTGGATATCACGCAAGGTGGCTAGGTGCGGCAACACTTTTTGTCCGGTTTTTTTGGCCACCATTTCCAGTACCGGCTGGCTGGTAGCCGGATCAGCCACCGCCACTTTCACGCCCTTCGCATCTCTGGCAAAAACTACCATCTTCTGTTTTCTGGTCACCCTATCCGGAATGACGCCGAATACTTCTTCGGGAATATCCAGTTTAGATAAATTTACGAACGGCAATTTAAAATAGGCCGCCAGCGCCTGCCCCAACCGTTCATCCGTGATTACAGCTTTTTCCAACAGCGCGTCATCCAAGCCAATGTTTGAGTTCTTGGCATATTTCAGTATTTCTGCTGCTTTCTTAGCATCCAGAAGCTTCGCCTTTACCACTACGCTTACCAACTGGTCGTCGGGCAGAATCGCCATACATTTATAATACCACTACAATCCCTCGGTTGACTTCTCCAGTTCTACAAAGTCTGCCGCTCCTCCATCGTCCTCCGTTTGCTTCAGTTCAGTTTGCAAATTATCCTCCGCCGGTGTACCCGATGGAACAGTTCTCACAACCGGAGTCGTATACGTTCCTTTGGTCACCGGCTTTTTATATCCATACCTATACCCCACCCAAATCAACACCACTGCCAGAACCAAAACTATCAGTATTAAAACTTTCTTCATATACTTTTAATCGCATCGGACACGGCTTTCCGGGCCGGAACTATTTTCCCTTCGTGCAAGTTGCGCAAATCAGTTATCAAAGCTTTCATCGTTTCCCCCACATTAATCTTCAATTTATCCTCGGTAGTAATAGTTATGGTGTATACCTTGGCCGCTTGGGCAGCCACAGCACTTCTGGCCTCCGCTACCGCCGCCTCGGCCGCCGTTGTATCTCCGCCTCGGGCTTTAACCTTGGCCAATATTTCGCTCATTTTATCCAAATGCCTCGTCATGGCATCCGTCCGGCGCTTGTTGATTTCCGCCAATTTAGCATCCGCCCGCTCCACAATCTTTTTCTTACGCTCATCCTTGACAGTCTGCAACTTTTGCTTAAATTCTTCCCGCCGCGTCCCCGATTTAGTGGCATCCCGAGCCATCACCGGGCTGGCCAGCATCAATCCTGTCAAGACAACTACTGCAAGTCTTTTCATCTCGTTATTTCAGTCTAACAAGTTTTAACAACTTGTCAATCCCTCCTACCCGGATCACATCCTGCAAAGTAATCAAAGCCAGAAGCGACAGCAAAACCGCCATCCCCCAGGCATTAACCCGCTGTTCCATCTTTGCCGGCAACCGCTTGCGCCTGGCCCATTCCAGCCAAATAAAAAACATTCTTCCTCCGTCCAAGGCCGGTATCGGCAGCACATTAAACACCGCCAGATTTACCGATAATACCGCCACCAGCTCCACCAGCGGCCAAGCCCCCCCACGGGACACCACATCCGTCAGCTGATAAATTCCCACCGGCCCGGTCACTCCTTCCGGCGTCTTACCGGCAACCAAACTTTTGCCAATTCCCCGCAGTCCCTCTACCACTCGGCTCGTCCATTCCCCCGTGGCCCTCACCCCCCCCACCACCGCGCTCCCTGCGCATTGTGGGCTGAGCGTTGAGCACTTTTGCATCAGCAAATAAGGATAATCCGCTATTCCCACTCCCACCGGTCCCTGTCCCTCCGGTGGATTCTCCCGGGGAACAACCCGCACCGCCAAATCTGTGTAACTATCTTGGGTGATCCCTTCCAGAAGTTGCGTTCCTTTACCCCGGCGCACTGTTAAATTCACTTCTAATCCTGCCCAAGACCGCATTAGTCTGCCAAATTCCTCTCCGTCCTTGATCTTTCTAGCTTCTACTTTCAAGATTCTATCCTCGGCCTTCAACCCCGCTTTGTCAGCGGGACTCTCCGCCTCAATTTTCAAAACTGTCACCTGGTTTTCCTGTCCCACCGGCACTCCCAACGCCGAATACAAAGCCACGAATCCTCCCACCGCCAGCACTACGTTCATGACCACGCCGGCCGCTATCACCAGCATTCTCTGTTTTCTCCCCCGGCTCCAAAAATCTCTTCGCCTCGCTGTAGCCTTAGCGGAGGCGGGTCCCTCCTCCCCATATAGCCTCACAAACCCTCCAAACAACAGGGGGTATACGGAATAATCCGTCCCCCCCCACTTAATTGTGAACACAGCTCTAGTAAACGGCAATCCAAAAGCGAATTCCTCCACCCTGATTCCCAATATCCTGGCCACCAAATAATGTCCCAGCTCATGCACCAGCACCAGCACCGACAGCACCCCCAAAAAAATCACCGACGTCATAGCCGCAACTCCGCTTCTTTGGCGCGGCCGGTCTTTTCAATTTCCTCCATCATTTGATCCGTAATTTTTTGCAGTTCCTCTTCCGTTCTGCGGCGGTCATCCTCCGGCAAACTCCCATCCTCAAATTGGCGCTTCACTTCTGTCATCAACTCGTGCCGGATCTGCCGCACCTTCACCCGCCCGTCTTCCAGTTTGGCGTGCAGCATCTTTACGTATTCCAGCCTGCGTTCGCTGGTCAACGCCGGCACCGCGATCCGAATCACATTGCTATCAATTACCGGCGTCAGCCCCACATTGGCCGCCTCAATATCCCGCCTGATATCTCCAACAATCGACTGGTCATATGGGGTAATCACCATCGCTTGGGCATCCGGCACGGAAATCGTCGCCAATTCTACCACTTTCATTTTAGCCGTGCCGCCGTAGGCTCCAATCACGATATTTTCCACCAGCGCTGACGTAGCTCTTCCCGTCCTAATTGTCCCCACCTCCGCCCGCACAAAATCCACGCATCTCTGCATCTTCGTCTTCGCTTCCCCCAAATCCATGCCTCTATCTTATCACAAACTTAAACTACGGAGTTGTATAAAGTAAGCTTCCAAAAAAATTACATAGACCTATAACAATCAAACCGGCTCCTATCAAAAACGGCACGGGGTATCTTTCAACCAGTGATCGTCTATTTAGATTCAACATTTGCGGCCTGAAAATATTCTCACCGACGCTAGCAGCTTTTTTCGCCTGCTCCAAAACAGTCCCCATACTCCAGCATCCTACCCCCACCCAACCTCAAAAGTCAAATTTATCATTTGCCGCGGCCGCGGCAAACGACAAACCACCTCCATTTAAAACCCAAACCACTCTTTGAGTTCCCTTTCATTCTCAACTTCCTTTAGTAGTCCCAGCTTCACCCCATGCGGCACCTCCAACACTTCCCGCAAATACCTGACCTCATCTCCTACATCATACGGACCCACCCACACGCTCTCTTGCATCTGCTTCAACCCCAATTTCTTCAAGTACACACGCAATCGATCCCTCTTATTTTTATCTATCTCGCTAATATCAAAAAATACCACCCGCCACAATTTATCCCATTTCCCCTGCTTTGGCTTCATCTCCTCTAATTTAAACAGCAACACCCTGCGTTTTCCTTTCTCGGTTATTTTTACTACCACTCCCTCGGCAGTTTCTCTCTTTTCCACATACCCCTCCCTCAACAATCTCTCTCCCACCCTTTCTACCACCGACGGAAAATATTCATCCAATCCCTTTATCGGCACCTCCCCGTGCAACCACCTATACGGAGCCATTTTATCCAATGGTAAGACAAATTCCCCCACATCGCCGATCAATCTCAATAAACCCCTGGCAGTAATCCGCCGTTTCATCTTAGCCATCTCTCTGTTTTATCATATATCGCGGCCGCATCAAATGACAAAATCAAATCGACTTGACTGAAAAATCGACGACTTGAATATTCTCCCCTAATTTTCCAATTACTTCTTTAACGAGTTCCCGAATTTTTTTGCTGGGATCACGCACATATTCCTGATCTAACAATTCCGCGGTTGTTCCGGGTTTACTGGCCGCCACCTGCATAGCAATTTCTTTGCCCAAATGTTGAAACTCATCCGTTTTGGCCACAAAATCCGTCTCGCTGGCCAAGACTACCAGACTGGCCACTTTCCCATTGTGGTGTACGTAACTAAACACCGCTCCCGCTTTGACTTCCCTTTCGCCCTTTTTCTCCGCTCTCTCTATTCCCTTTTTTCTTAGTATCTTAATCGCTTCGCCCATTTTTCCGTCCGTTTCCTCCAATGCCTGCCGGCAGTCGGCAATCCCGGCATCCGTTTTCTCTCTCAACCTCTTAATATCCTCTATCTTAACTTTCATTTTTTAATCGCACTAGCAACAGCTTTCACCACTAACTCTATCGATTTTACGGCGTCGTCATTCACCGGGATAATATAATCCACTCTGGCGGGATCTCCATTCGTATCCACCATACCCACCACGGGAATCCCCATTTTATTGGCCTCCCGCACCGCCACCTCTTCCCGGTGCGTATCCACCACCAACAACGCATCCGGCAACTTGCCCATATCTGCCACCCCGCCCAAAAACTTTTCCAGTTGGGCGATTTCCCTATCAATCAGCAGCTGTTCTCTTTTGGTATATTTCTTTAGCTCCCCGCTCTCCCGCTTGGCCTTCAAATCCTTTAGTTTATACACCCGTTTCTGCATCTGGGCAAAATTCGTCAGCATCCCCCCCAGCCATCTTTGTGTCACATACGGCATTCCCACCCGCATTGCTTCCCGTTTTACCGCCTCCTGCGCCTGCCGCTTCGTCCCCACACACAAAATAATTTTACCATCTTTAGCCAACTTCTTCACCAACTCAACCGCCGCATTCAAACCCGCCTTGGTCTGCACCAAATCAAAAATGTGCACCCCATCTCTTTCCCCGTAAATATACTTCTTCATGGCCGGATTCCACCTGCGAGCCTGATGCCCAAAATGGCACCCGGCCTCCAACAGTTGTTGCAATGTAATGTCAGACATTTTCGTTCTCCTTATTTAGCTCGCCTAGGCGGCTACCTCCTCCGCCAACTTTTAACAAGGAGAATCAGGCGAGGTGCGAAATAATTAACCACATTCTACCAACAAATTTGTAAACAAGCAAGCCACTGTCACCGGTCCCACACCGCCGGGAACGGGGGTGTAAAAAGAGGCTTTTGCCAATGCCGCCGGAGTAAATTCGGCGTCCGGATAACCCACATCAATCGCTATAAATCCATCCCGCACCATATCGCTATCGATCAAATCTTTCTGCCCTGTAGTCGAAATCACCACATCAGCCCTGAGCGTAGTCGAAGGGTCAAAGTCACCTTTATCCATACCAATCGCGTTTGGCAAAACTTGCATGAGTTTGCGGCCGACAAAGCCTCTGCAACCCACTATTAATATCACCCCCTTACGTCCCCCTCTTAAATTAAGAGGGGGATCAGAGGGGGCGTTATTTAGAATTTCTACAATTGCTCTCACTACCGCCGGCTGATATGGGCTGTCCTCCCGCAATCCGTCCACGTCTTTTTTGGGCGGAATATTGGCTATCAATTCTTTGGCGCGGGGATGCGGCAACTGAACCATAATCCCATCCTCACTTCCATCAATTTTATTCATCACAATTTCCACTCCCAATCTCTTGGCAACTTCAATTTTTTTCTGAACATATTTTGCGCCGGAAACATTTCCTGGATCCAAAAAGATAGCCAGTTTAGCTTTCCTCCTTGGTAATTTGGCAATTATCTCCTCGGCAAACTTTTTCCCATCAAAAATCATATTGGTACCGGAAATTTTTTACACAACTCTTTTACTTCCACTTTTACACTTTTCCCCTCTCCCGCTCTGTTTACTATCTCATTAATCCAACCGGCAATCAACTTCATTTCCGGCTCTTTCATGCCCCGGGTGGTCACTGCCGGCGTGCCCAGGCGGATCCCGGACGGATTGGCCGGAGGGTGGGTGTCGTGGGGAACCGCGTTATAGTTAACTATTATTCCCGCCTCTTCCAAATTTATGGCCGCGTCTTTTCCCCCGCCCCCCAAATCCACCACCAGCAAGTGGTTATCTGTGCCTCCTGTCGTTAGCTTAAAACCATATTTTATCAGTTCTTCAGCCAGAACCCGGGCATTTTTGACAATTTGCCGGGCATAATTTCTAAACTTCAAACTTCCAGCTTCCGCCAGAGCAACAGCGATTCCGGCGGTAGTGGCATTGTGCGGGCCGCCCTGCAGTCCCGGAAAAACAGCCCGGTCGATTTTTTTGGCCAAATCAGGATCATTTGTCATTAGTATGGCCCCCCGGGGACCCCGCAAAGTCTTGTGCGTCGTCGTCATTATCACATCTGCATATCCCACTGGACTTGGGTGCACTCCACCTACCACTAATCCGGCAATATGCGAAATATCCGCCAAGACATAAGCGTCTATTTTTTTGGCAATTTGGGAAAATCGCCTAAAATCCAGTATCCTTGGATACGCCGTCGTACCAATAATCATAAGTTTTGGTTTTTCGATTATTGCCAGTTTTTCAACTTCGTCATAATTTATGAGACCGTTAGCATCCACATCATATTGGACACTCTCAAAAAACTTCCCTGAAAAAGTAATTTTTGGATGCCCGTGAGTCAAATGTCCTCCCCCGGAAAGTCTTAGCCCCATAATTTTTTCGCCCGGCTCAACCGTAGCCATAATAGCCGCAGCATTGGCCGGGCTGCCTGAATACGGCTGGACATTGACAAAGGAAACGCCAAAAAGTTTTTGGGCTCTTTCGATAGCGATATTCTCTATCTCATCAATATATTTATTGCCCTGATAATATCTTTTCCCGGGATAACCTTCGGAATACTTATTGTTGAGCACTGAACACTGAGCGCTTTTCACCGCCTCGCTGGCATAATTCTCCGACGGAATCATCTGCAAAGTCTCCGCCTGCCTCCGGGCTTCCAATTTAATTAACCCATCAACATTCATCCGGACAATTATACCCTACCGCAGCGCTTCCCAAACCCGATACACCGCCAATGCTGACACTATAGTCCAAAATAAAAACGTCACCGCCCGGTCTCGATTATCACTCTCAAACAAAAATTTCCTCGCTTCACCGCTTCCTTCCGGAATATCCCCGGCATCACGTATCTTCTCCTCACTCACATCTCTATCCTAAACCTTTTAGTTCCTTTTTTACAACCCCCTATGCATTTTGACCGCTTTCAAGCACCTTCGTCAACGCCTCACACAAACCACTTACAGGAGCAACGACTAGATAATAATAGTAGTCGTCATCAAGCTTGCACCTATCGGCAACCGATGTTATGCCCTGTCTTGCTGATACGCCGAACCAGTGGCCAACGCCTGTGCAGCCATTCCTAATTCCCAAGCTAAATAAGCTGCATGGTCAGGTAAAGATATCAACCCCTCATTCAAAATAACATCCTTATACAATTGTTGGCCGCTAGTCCCTCTGAAAACCATACCAGTCGGATTCCCAAAAGTATCAACATGTTTCATCACAATCTGTTCTCCTTCAACCGAAACCAGGAAATTTCCCCTAGGATCTTCCCGCCAAGCTGCTGCCAACTGCGGATAACGCTCGGCCACAATACGATCAGCATCCGAAATTATATCTTGCCACAAGTGTGCAGAGTTAGAGATCACCTCCATTTGTCCTAATCCCACACCAACTTTCTTAGCCATCTCAGCCTGCAGAAACCTCAACCCGTATACATTTTGCAACCATGCCCGATACATATCATGGCTTCTAAAATGTGCTGTCATCATCAACCTATCGTCTTGGACTAAAAACATTAAATCAACTAAACATGGCGCTGACATCACCTGATCAGTCAAGTGATCCGGCAAATGCCAGGTCATCGCCACAGCCCTTTTGGTATACCATTCCCCCTTCATAAGCTCGCCAATCTGCTCCAGCTGATTGAGACCGTCATAGTTTCTCAGTTGGGCACCGTACGTATATGCAGTATCTACGCCCGAACGTGGTTTACTTTCCAACATCACGGGTAAATACTCCTCTATGTCTCTCCGCGAGACAGGTAACCAGTTTGGGATTCTGTCTAATAACCCATCTACTGTTTCATTAACAACCACATGAAGACTAGGTAATTCCTGCAAATCCCTGCCCTTATCGCTCGGCTTCACTACCCCAAATTTTCTTATATGAAACAGCATATCCACCCAAGCGTCAGCAATTCTATTTCTTCCAATCCTTATTCCCATTCCCTCTGACTGCAAAGTACTGGTCGCAGGCAGCGATTCGGGGTAAAAACGTCTCATTGTGTCGAAAGCGGGACGCTGTGGCATTTCAGCAACTCTTTTAGACACTTTATCCCAATTCCTCTCATCCCTCATATCTTCGACTGTCACTTCTTCCCTAAACCTATCCACCGCTTCAACGGGTAATCCTGGATCAATATACACTCTCGGTTTTCCTGTTTCATCAACTAATCCTTTTATTTCATTTCTATCCCCAACCCCGTTCTCTTTTAGTGCTAGTAATCCGGCCGGAGAATTATTCGCGTCAGCTCCAACAATCAATATCGACCTTATAACGGGATTTGCCAAAACATTTCTTATAATATATTCAGCTCCCCTTTGTGAGAATAAGGGACCTCTTAACCCAAAATCTTGATTGCTTAAAACCCGATTCAATACATCTTCTTTAGTCCACAAAGTACAAATTGCCACATCTTTCCTGCCATTTCCCACTACCAATTTGGGAGCATAGTAAAATGGTGTCACCCTTCCGCCAAATGGCTCGACACGCATTTCTGTTGGCATCTATTTCCCTTCGTCCTTATGAACTAAACTATGAACACTCTTTCTCCCTTTTATATACCTGCCGGTCCGCTGATAGGTTCTCTCGGGTACCGCCATCAACCTTTCAAAAGAAAAAGCGCAAATCGGCCAATTACCGTATAAGATAACCGGCAAATGGGCATTGTTCTTCAACTCCAAAACCGGATTTCCTTCCCATCCCGGATCAAACCTACCGGCGGTCAGATGGACAACAATCCCCAACCTCGCCAAACTGCTCTTTCCTTCAAGCCTCGCAAGCATATCCTCCGGTACTTTCATATATTCTTCTGTCTCAGCGATAATAAATTGGTCAGGTTGCAAAATAAACGGTTGGTCTTTTTCGACTTTCATCTCCGCGTAATCACCTCCGTTGACCCCCAGCCGCACATCCACAAACTTATAAGAAGCCTCCTTGGGAACCAAAATCTTCACTCCCAGATGAAAATCAATCGTTACTGGTCCCATTTTTCTTTCCCAGTCAGAAGCCAGTGGCTTGATATCAAGCCATCTCATCTTTATGTATTGTACTATCGCCCAATCCGGTAAGGTTCCAAAGACTTCCTCTATTGCGGGTCTGTGCTCAACTCTATCTACTGCTCTAGCCATCCGGATCTTCTTATCAAAGATTCACCCAACTTTCAACTACCAAATGCAAATCCACACTGGAAGGCTACACACAGCCGTTATCAAACGGCCGGATTACCAATTCTTTCTTCTTAACCTTTTCCCTGATATCTCTATCCGCCAACACCATCTTCTATTTCTACCAGACACTTCACATTTTTTCAACTCAATCCCTCCCCGGTCAATAATTTACATCAACCTCCACGATCGTTACCGTTAATGTAAAATTATTTCGGCTTCGGATACACCTTGTCATGGCTGCCTGTAACCAAAAATAGTAGTTACCATACTTGATCATGGTTAATGGTTACGTGGATAGAAAGACTTAAATTGTCCAGTTGGGTGGAAGCTTGTCACTGGGAACTTCGAAGATTAATTTACTTCGGTTTGGCTTGCCCCGCCGTAGTCCCGCCGTCGCGGGACGCAGGTCGGGTCCAAGATGCAAAATCACACTTCGGATAATTACTGCAGCCGATTCATCCACATCCGCAACCTCAAACTATCAAACTATTGACCAAATCTCGAGAGCTATTGCTTATCTCTCTTCTCTAAATTCTTGAATCCACTCATATATGAAGCGGATATTCCCCCGTCCAGCACAGCCGCCACTAAGAAAGCTCCACCTACAGCAAAAAGCCCTTGATCACCCCTACTTAATCCAGCAAGTGTACTAAATAAATAAACCGTTGTACGAGCGATCCAAGCAATCGCAAGTGCACCTTCGATCTCATCAATGGTAACATCACCTTTATTTTTCTGCCGAGCGGTCAAATGCCAAAAAATTGGAAGAGCAAATATATCGAGTGCCTTGGCCCCGACTCTAACCATCATTTTTGCTTCAGAAGCAACACCAATCGCCAAAGGATGACTTTTAAATAGCCCCTTAGTTTCTCCAGACATGACGCATATTAAAACACACACACACACCAACTCGTCAACTATAAGTTACTTCGGTTTTGTCCAACCGGCAAAGTCGCTTTTGGATAATTGGGCGAAAACATAGGCAGGAAGCCAATAAACTTGGGTGCGATCAATTTTTTGCTCACCAAAATGATTCTGATTTACAACAACTGCTCTTTGCGGACGGTATTTAACAATGTAATTTTTCAAGCTCACCGGTAATTTATTTTGAGTCATTTTCCCAACTTTGACCTCAATGGCTGTGGTTTGGCCATTTTCTTCGATTATAAAATCAACTTCACCTCCGGCATAAGTGTGCCAGAAGTTGGAGTTAAAAGAATTTCTTTTTAAGCTTCCAAAAATACAATTTTCCAATTTGGATCCAATTTCACTCCCCGAGGCCAAAAAGTTACACAATCCAGTATCCAAAAAATAGACTTTAAATTTATTTTTAAACTCACCACCGTATTTGGATATCGGTCTGACAATTTCAATCCAATAACTATATTCCAAAATACTTAGTAAATTCTTAATTGATTTAATTTGCAATCCTAACTCATTACCCAAACTGTTGTATGAAATGGGTGATCCCACCCGCTTTGCAAGTATGACTATTAATTTAGGCAAATTGTCGATCTGACCTAATCTCAACCGGCCCAATAAATCTTTTTCCAAAAAGCTCCGGCGTAAATTTTCAAAAAAGATTGGCAAATTCTGACTATCTTCATATATAGTGGCTGGGTATCCACCATTCTGTAGGTAGTGGTTAAATTCTCCCATAAGCATTGTTGTCTGTTCTAGTATTTCTGATTTAATTTCCAACCTGGTTTTTATACCTCTGGCATTCAAATACTCTCCAAAAGATAGGCTATATAACGGAAAACGCATTACCCGGCCGACCATACTATCGCCTCCGGCAATCAAGCTGTCGGAAATCGAACCACTCATAAATATTTTTGGGAAGTCTGGTCGTGTATCGTATAAATGTTTGACAGCCAAAGTTATTCCCGGCACTTTTTGAAATTCATCAATAAAAATGGCTTTCATTCCCCTACTCACCTGAAGTAAAAACCCCTGGGGATTTTCTAAAGCTTGGGTATAGACATTGGGATCATCAAAAGATAAATAACGGGACTCAGGATACTGATCTAATATTTTTTTGAGAAGTGTGCTCTTGCCTACTTGGCGGGCGCCATAAATCAGAATTCCTTCCCGCTTAGCCAACCATGGCTGTAGGAATTTTTCTATATCCCGTTGAAAATATTGAAAATCCATATATTAGACTTGATTTTAGACTTAATCATCTAATATTAGACCATATATCAGAAATTGTCAAGATTTGGGTTTATTCCAACTGGCAAAATCACTCCTCATCACTTCGCCGCTTCAAACGAAGCCAATACCATTGACTCGATTCCTCGGGCCAAAGCCGCCAACTCAGAAATAGTAAACCAACGCTCCTCGCCTTCTTTCAAAACCAACGGCCTCCCCTCGAAACTTACTGTTCCATAACTTGTTCTATGCTCCTCCCATTCGCTCCGATTATGATAAGTTCCGTCTACTCCAACCAGCTCTATCGCCTTTCCCCTCCTCCTGTCAACAACTTCCAGTCTTCTTAAGAACCTCCTACTCTCACTCTCATCATCAAAAATCCCCGGAATAAATGAGAAACCGGCATTCAAAACCTTCGCTAGGCTATTCAGAGTTCCTCCCTCATATCTTGCCCTCACAAGATACTTTTCAAAGACACTTGCAATCTCGGTCGTCGCCATGTGGCTCTTATATACCACTCCCGTCAATAGATTTCAAGACTCTCGTAATCTGACAACACATATGCGACAACAGATATAAACTGTTGTCATGAGAGTAAGACCAAAGCTAATAGTCAAATGTCTTCGGAAGAATAACTTTGAT
>LCKS01000013.1 GCA_001001555.1 Candidatus Amesbacteria bacterium GW2011_GWC2_45_19
ATCAGCTAAGGAAACGTTGGGTAAAAGTCTGATCAGCTTTATTAAAGCTTATCAACCCGAGGTGGGTTATGTTTACTTCCAGAGTGGGGAAGGGAAGGGGAGTAATAAAACTTACGAGAAAACCAATATAAGATTTTTATCATATCACTATTTGTTAGAGAAAGAAGTCCGCTTCGATTAGTGGATATTAATGTGGCAGGGGCTAGTGAACTATGTTGGAACCTATTTCAACAACTGTTGGATGGGTTCGGAAAATTTATCTGCGTCACTTCTCATCCACTCTTTTATATCACCAAGCAATTCAGAATTAGGATATTCCACTAAAAGAGTGGCCTCAAATGCGTAAACGAATACCTTCTGGATCTTTGCTGCCTGTTCAGGCCCCTTTGTTAGTCGCAGACCAACATATCTTCCATACCCCTCTAAAAATATACCCATGGCTGACCTGGCGGGTCTATTGGGATCGTATTCTTCATCAGCCCATCCAAACTCCCTTTTACCTTGAAAGAATGCTTTGAGGGCTGGAGAGTGGTGAAATTGGCCGTTGGCTTCAAGTTCGGCCTCTGATAACGAAGGAACATGCTTGCCAGCTACTACTGCTAACTGATTAATTTCGACTCCGTACTGTTCGTTAGCTGAGTTAGGGTTAGCAATGATTTCATTGAGTTTAGCGACGACAGCATCGAAGTCTGCAACTCGGGTTGCAAACTCTGGCCTATTGTCCTTTAACCATTTAAGGGACTCTGTCGTGTTGGGATATTGGGAGAAGATTCTTTCCGCAAGTGACCTGGCTACTTCTGCAGAATTGAGAGAACTGGAGTCTTCAGGCATAAAACAATTCTACCATGGACCATAGAGTACATCAAACCGTATCAGCAGGGATGCCAGGATTCGGACCTGGAAAAACGGTTTTGGAGACCGTTGTGATACCATTTCACTACATCCCTATATGTTTAGTGACTCTTTAATTTGTAATTTTAGTTCAGTTTTGGCTTTTCCACCAGCTTTTAGATATTTTTCTCTGTTTCTGGCGTCACTTTCATTGGCATACGCCTCGTAATAAATCAGCTTTAAAGGGTGTCTATTTTTGGTGGAGGCAACTTTACCTCCAAGATGTTCTTGATATCTTTTCTTTAAATCAGAAGTAAAACCAGTGTAGATGTTTTTATCTTTGAGACTCAGCAAGATATATACGTAGTGCATTTTGTTTGGGATTCGAACCTGGCCCCGCAGCTGCGGGGTTGGAGACAGTAATGATACCACTTCACCACATCCCTACACCTAAATTATATACCCAAAGCGACTACTTGAGCTTGGAGATTTCCTTGTGTTCCGTGTGCTGGCAGCAGCGGCGGCAATACTTTGATATAGTGAGTTTGTCCGGAGTATTGACCTTGTTTCTGGTCATAACGTAGTTTTGAGCCTTGCAGACCGGGCAAACGAAAGCAAAAAGTTGGCGGTTTCCTTTGGCCATAGTGGGGAGATTTTAACCAAAAAAACGCTCCCGCACAAGAAGGAAGCGTTTTTTGAGCTCAAAGTTACTGAGCAGGCTGGTCAGTGGGTATCACTGGAGCAGCTGGAGCAGCGGGTACAGCATCAGCGGCAGCGGTGGCGCATTGTTCGCAGACCCAGACGGTTTTGCCGTCGTTGGTGGTAACTGCGTGACAATTTGAACAGGATACTGGTGTTTGATCCAATTAAATCACCTCACTTTCTAATTAGAGTATAGCAGAAACGTGAGCCCGGATAGAGAGTCGAACTCTAATTTAATCCTTACCATGGATTCGTTCTGCCGTTGAACTACCCGGGCCGGGTGCCAGGAGTAGGATTCGAACCTACGTAGCCGTAAGGCGCCAGATTTACAGTCTGGTGTGATTGACCGCTCCACCATCCTGGCATGCGGAGCCGAGAGTGGGACTTGGACCCACGGCCTATTGTTTACAAAACAATTGCTCTACCACTGAGCTATCTCGGCGCGAACTAATTTTACCAGGTTTTGCCACCAGAAATCCCGCCGATTGGGGAGCAAAGGTTTTTCCCCGAGTAAGAATCAAGTGGGCGAGCTTGTCCCTAATACTTCTAGTAGGGAATGTCTATCCGGGTACTTGGACCCAAACAGAGTTGCGCCCTGGCCCTTACTTTTAGAAAACTAGTCAAGGAAAATCTCCTTTGACCGTCCCTCTCGGCAGGACAACTCTATTATAACAGGATGTCAAGTATGAGTTTGGAAATAGGGAAAATGATCAGGCTAGCTAAAGAGTGACCGCCGAATATCGGCAAAATAAGCGCCAATATTAGTAGATAGTTATTAGTTATTAGTTGATAGTTTTTGAAGAATATTTTTGAGCCGTCCAGGGGAGCGACGGGAATTAAGTTAAAGAGGGCGAGATTGACGTTTAGACTGATTAGAAAGTAGAAAATAGAAAGTAGAAATTGGGGGATGCCCAAACGGATGATTAGCGATAAACTAAGAGCCAGTAGCAAATTGCTAATCGGGCCGGCCAGGGCGATGAGCGCCGTATCGCGTTGGGGATGACGCAGATTGTAAGGGTCAAAGGGGGAGGGTTTGCCCCAGCCAAAGGCACCGGTGATTAAGATAACTAAGGTGCCGATGGGATCCAGGTGGGCCAAGGGATTGAGGGTCAGACGGCCTAAGGACCGGGGGGTGGGGTCGCCCAGATAATCGGCCATAAAGCAGTGGGCGGCTTCGTGAATACCGATGGCGATAATGATGCCGCCAAAGATGACGACAAAGCTTAAGGGACTAGTAAAAAGCAAATCCAGCATGCTAAAATCATACCATTATGGCGTATGCTTGTGACAGTTGCGGCAAGGGAGTGCAGTATGGCGAATCCCATACCCATCACCGGGGGGTGGCCGGAGGGCAGTGGAAGAAACGGGCCCAGCGGACGCGCAAAGTGTTTAAACCGAATTTGCACAAGTGGCACGGGATGAAGCTGTGTACGAAGTGCTTGAGAAAACTTAAGAAATCTTGACTCTTTCTCCCTGGGGATTGATGGTCCACACTCCAGGCCAGCCCACAAAAGCCCGGAGTTTGCGGTCCAAGTCCTGGGTTTGATATTCTTCCCAAGATACAAATCCGTCCTGGCGGGTGAGTTTGTGAGTATAAGTGGCAAGAGAGTGATTTTGGGGTTTAGCTTTGAAAGGCGTGGCCTTTCGAAGCTGGGAGAGAAAGAGGTCGGTACCCAGAGAAAAAAGTTTTACACCAAGAGTAACGGTCGTGTCAGTTGGTGTAATTTTGCTTTTTGCTTGGGTTACAATGGGACCATGATCTGTGAGGGCATCGAGTTGGATGATGGTGACGCCGGTTTGGGTAACCCCGTCTAAAATTTGTTGTTGTAAAGGGGAGGGCCCTTTGTATTTGGGTAGTAGACTAGGGTGGATGTTGTAAATATGGCCGCCAAAAATGTCTATGACGCTTTGGGGGATGATTTTGCCGTAGGCGGCGACGAGACCCAATACCTCTCCTCCTGCCCCCTCTCCTACGGCGCAGCCACGAGCTCGCGAGATTATAGGAGAGGGGAACGAAAGGGGTGAGGTATAAACCGGAATATTATTTTTTTGCGCAAATACTTTAACAGGATTGGGAGTAAGTTTGAGGTGCCGGCCGGCGGGGGCGTCCGGAGTGGTGACCACAGCGCACAAGGAGAGACCTTGTGCGTTTAGCAGTTTCTTGAGGACGATAAGGGAAAATTCCGACGAACCAAAGAACACGATTTGCGTTGTCATGGCATAATTATAGTGTATGGGGATATCAGCGGCTGAGGATGAAAGAGTGAGGTCGGCGACTGAGGCGGCAAGACAGGCAGGGCGGGAACAGTCGGATTTTTTTAAATTTTTTGGGCAGGCTGTTTCAGGGTTGCGGCCGGCCCCGGAAGCTGGAGTACAAGGAACTGAGAGGGAACTACAAATTCTAATGGTGGTACAAGGGCCGGAGTCGTGGATCGGAAAGGGCAAAAATAGACATCATGTTTCGGGATGTGCTTCCTACGTCTTAAAGCCAGATGGGAGTAAGGTGTTTGTACCAGGCAGGTTGGCAGACGCGAGCGGAGGCGATATTTTTTTGAGCGAATTACGGCATTTAGATAAGACTTTGGTTAGGGAAGCCCAAAGGGCAATTATTGCCGATAGGAGGAAGAATGCCAAAATATGGCGGGGGTGGACTCCCCCGACGTGTCGATGACAGCGCACAAGGAGAGACCTTGTGCGTTTAACAGTTTCCCGAGAACTATTAGGAAAAACCGCGAACTGCCGAAAAAGACTATGGGTTTCACATCTTGATTATAAGGTATATAATTTGGGCATGTCTTTGTTAAGAGAGGCTGAGATGAAAAGGATGGGGAATTTGATGAGGTTGCAACAGCAGGCAAGGGGACCAGTTACTTCGCCTGGCGAAGATGGTCAAATAGAGACGGTGGCAACGCAGTTTGATGAATTTGGAAATCCGACCGTGGTGGTGGTAGATAGTAAAGTGGTGCGGGGAGAGACAGAGGGATTGGTTGCGCTGGCAAGATCATTGGTGTTTGTGCCAAAAAGGCCGTGGCGTTTTTTGAGAAGAAAGAGAAACCCGAAGATTATAGGTGGGGAAGAGTAGAATTGACAAAGACGGGGGAATGGAGTACATGAGTGTTTATGGCTAGGACTGAGGAAGAACGGAAGCGGGTGGCGAGACAGTACAACGCCGAACACAAAAGGAGATCGGGGGCTAGATGGGGAGCCGTTGAACCGGATGACGATCCGTCAAAACTTATTAAAGTGCATGGACGAAGGGGGAGAGGAAGAGTTCAAGAAGTTCCCCACCAACAGCTTGGACCGACGAAACTTTATGCTGTTTTGGATACAAACGTTGTACTGGAAGGTGTGGGTAGTCCAGGCGATTCCGATTGTAGAAACATAGTGTGTATGGTAGAGGAAGGAAAACTTTCTTTATTGAAAATGCCGAAGATAGAAGATGAGGTACTCAGGTTTGCAGAAATGGCGGCAGAACCAGAAAGCGTGGAGTTGGATGATAAGGCAAGGGAAAGATTGTATTATTTAATGGCTGGAGCGGCGTCGCTGTTTCAAGGGAACCGGAAGGACTACAGTAATCTGCTACCAGAAGACCCATCTGATGCTGTTTTTATACATGCACTAAATAAAGCTGGAAAGCTTTTTGGAGCCGATAGAGTGTGGTTAGTTAGCAGAGACAGTGACCTGTTTAGAAGTAACAACCCAAGTATTCTCAACCCCAGTGATTTTATTGAGCGGATGAAAGCAGTTGGAATTTTGGCTTTATAAAGTAATTTCTTGCCAACGGTCGCCGTCGGATTTATAAAGCTTGGCGTTTTGTTCCAAACATCGGTCTATAAATAATATTCCGTTTAAGTGGTCCATTTCATGCTGAATGACATGAGCGGGGAAACCAGAAAAGACTTGAGTCTTTTCAACTACCTTACCCCTTGCGTTCCCCTCTCCAAAATTTTGGAGAGGGGTTAGAGGTGAGGTGGTTAAAGTTTGGTATTTAACCGTAACGCTGGAGGACCGTTCGAGAGGCGCATAGTGGTTGGGTATAGACAGGCAGCCTTCGTAGACGCCTTTCTTGGCGGTGGGGTGAGTGGTGCGTTGGGAGTAGTGAGTTATTTCGGGATTAATGAAAACGGTGATGGGGCCGTTTTTGATGGGGCGGATGAGGAAGATGCGCAAACCGGCACCGATTTGAGAAGCGGCCAGGCCAACCCCCTTCGGATTCTTGGCTTCTTTCAGGGTCTTTATCATGTCTTTGACGATATTTAATACTCTTTTGTCGAGCCGGTCGACCGGTTTGGCCACCAGCCTGAGAGTCTCATTTGGTACCATAATTATCATGCTCATGGTATAATTTTAGCATGGCCAGTCAGAGAAACGAGCGCGATGTTATTATGGAGCCGGTTCCGGCTGTTGATGTGATGGATGATGATTTGGGAAGAGTTGCTTCTGATTGGAGACCCCGGGTTGTGATAGCGGGGGTGGTTCGAGCATTTGGCAGGTCGATCGGTTTACTGGGAAGGGTTGGGGATGGGGAACCTTATCCGATAGTGGCCGAAGACCACGAGATAAAAAAGTATTTGGAAGCTCAATCTTCCAATAAGAATTAGTCGCTAATTTCTTGGAGTTGTTTTTGGGCGTCGGGGAAGTCGGGTTTTAGCTGGAGTGATTTTTGAAATTGCAGACGGGCGGAATCGGTAGCGTTTAAGAATTTGTAGATAATGCCGAGATTGTATGGCAGGCGGGGATCGGTGGGAGAGATGAGAACGGCTTTTTCGAGAGTGTCGGCGGCAAGAGTCAGGTAGCGGGGGTCGATTTCGGAGAGGAGAATGTAGGCACGGGCGGCGGATTTGTAGTAATTGGGGTGACGGGGATTTTTGGAGACGGCTTGATCGGCAGCGAGGGTGGAGGTTTGCGCCAGTTGGGCCGAGGCGGATGAATCTTTGGCGGCGAGAGCGGCGTAGAGGTAGGCCGCGGAAACTGCGTATTCAGAGAGGATGGCGGGCTCGGAGGGATTGGCTTTGACGGCCGATTTAAAGGATTGGAAGCTAGAAATTAGATACTGGGAGTTTTGAGTTTTGCTAAAAAACTGGTAGTTTTTTTGGCCGCTGGCGTAGAGAGAGTCGGCGTACCAATATTTACCTATAGTACTTAGCACATAGCCCATAGCCCCTAGCACTAAAAAGATGCCGAATTTTTGGCTATTGGTCATCTTTGATAGTCAGAGCAATGGCGGGAAATAAAAAGAGGAATAGCTGCATGATGACGACGGAAAAGCCCCAGAAGTTGGTAACAATTATTGTTAGCCAACCAGCCAAAAAGGCAATTTGGGGACGGCGAAAGGCTTTAAGCATAAATACCAGCAATATTAAATATGATCCCAGACCTAGTATTCCAGTAGTAGCTAGATAGTTAAGAAATTCGTTGTGGGCTTTGTTGTAAAGGAGTTCCCATTCGGAGGTTTGATTATGCTCGATAGGGCGATATTGATAATAGGCCATGGCAAAGGTTTCCGGGCCGGTGCCAATTAGCAGATTTTTGATATTAGAACGCCAGATTCTAGTAGCCCCTGTCCAGACGATTTTTCTGATATTTCCCGACTCTGTTCCTCCAACCTCAAGAGCGGGGCCGGTGGTTTTTTCTGGAGCCGCGGGCTTGAACACCAGGTCCCGAACCGGATTAGAAATGATTGCTGTGAGCATAACAACTGTCAAAACCCACAGGGACACTCCTTTAAGGACTAACCTTTTTGGCGTAAGCCCCCAAAAGATTATCGATGATATTCCAAAAGCCAGCAGACCGGAGCGGGATTTAGTAAAGAGAAGAGTTGAAAAAAGCAAGACAAAGATCCCAAGGTTCGTCCAGTACTTCACCCCAGGGGTGAGGTATGAAAGGGGAATGAAAATCAAAGCGGCGATGTAGGCGGCCAGCCAGTTGGGCTGGCCGAGAGTGGCAAAAACCCGATTTTGGACGTCTTGGACCCAGCAAGCGACATTAGGTTGGCCAGTAGTTAGGAGACAGGAGATGGAGGCGCCGAAGTGTTCAAGAGTAGCATAAATGGCGACAGCGATGGAGGCGAGTAGTGCGTAGTGGGTAGTGCGGAGGGCGGATTTGGAATCCATATTGCTGACGAAGGCCCAATATAATAAAGAGTAAGAGATAAGAGATAATAGGCCGCCGTTCCAACGGGAATAATAGCCGAACCAGGAAGTATGCGAGTCAATTGAGAAGATTAAGCTGGCTAAATTAGCTAAGAGAAATAAGAGGATAGGCCAGTCCAGTAAAGTTTTTTTAAATATTATCCTTTTTTCCATAATCATGCGGATGGCCCAGGTGCCGGCGATGAGAGCGGTGAGGATGTAGGTGAGGATTAATTTGTTGAATTCAAATAGTTCAGAAGTATTAGGCAGCCAGATGAGAGGAATGAGAATGAATAAGAGATAATAGAAAATAGAGATTAGAGATTGGAGGCGCTGGGGCCAGGACATGAGAAATAGTTTAGCAGATTATGATACCGGAAGAGAACGATTTCTAAAGGCAAGTTCAAATATACAGAGCTGGATTATAGCCTTAAGCTTGTCTTTGACTGGTGGTGGAGAATTGACTGACCGCCCTATCTCTAGGTAAAACCTGGCTAATTCTAATATTTCATCACTACTAAATGATGGATCGAAGTCTTGAAGGGTGTCTGGTTCGATTTTTCCCACGAGGGAATTTTATACTATTGCCCACCTTCTATGGGAAGATGTATTCCTTCGGGATTGTGGCCGTGACGTTTTGATCTTCTTTTGGTTGCCGAACCAATTTGGCCCTTGCTCCCCGTTTCTCCTTCTGTATAAAACTCTCCACCTGAAACAGCATTGATAGGACTACCCTGGATAAGGCTTCTGTCAGTAATTACAACGTTGTTTCTGCCCTCCAGCATTTCGTGTTCTATGTCGAATAAGATTTCTTGCTGAAGATCTGGAGGCAGAAGCCTAAATAGTTTTCCATGCCTTTCAAGGGCTAGCCGATCGTGACTTATCTTAGTTCTTTTACTCATTTTACTGATGGGTGAACGTTACCACGAACTATAGGTTATGTCAAGGTGTTCTAAGGATGGCAATGGTGGCGGCTGCCTCCAATTGATTCAGGGCGGCTTGTTGAACGGCATCTTGGGGATCTTCTTCGATCACAGATATGAGTTCGGTAAGATCTGGAGCGTATATGCAGGATAAACCATCACAAAATGATTCATACTCACAGCGACGTCGCATAGTTCTGATCGCGCCAGTTTTTTTGCCTCTATCAAATGCGGGACATCGGCTCATGGGCGAGATATTAGTCCTTGAAGAAACTTCTGTCAAGACTTATATTGCCAGCAGCATGCTGGATTATTTGTTGGGACTGTTGTCATATGACGTGGGGATTGATTTGGGGACGGCCAATACCCTGGTGCATGTCAGGGGCAAGGGGATTGTCATCCGGGAGCCGTCGGTGGTGGCCATGCACAAAAAAAGCAAGCGGGTGCTGGCCATCGGTGAGGAAGCCAAAAAAATGCTGGGACGGAATCCGGCCACGATTGAAGTCATCCGGCCATTGAAAGACGGGGTGATTGCCGATTTTGACGCTACGGAAGTGATGCTCAAGCACTACATTTTGCAGGTTCATGAATCGGGGAAGATTATTCCGCGAATTCCTAGGCCGCGGGTGGTGATCGGCATCCCCTCGGGAGTGACGGAAGTGGAGCGGCGGGCAGTGCAGGAGGCGGCTTTGTCTGCGGGGGCCAGGCAATGCTGGCTGATTGAGGAGCCGATGGCGGCGGCTATCGGGGCGGGACTGCCCATTACCGATCCGGGAGGACTATTAATAGTAGACATTGGCGGGGGAACCAGTGAAATCGCAGTCATTTCTTTGGGAGGAATAGTTTTGAATAAATCTTTGCGGGTGGCGGGGGATGAAATGGACGAGGCCATTATGCATTACATGAGGCTGAAATATAATGTCTTGCTGGGGGAGAGGACGGCTGAGGAAATAAAGATAACGCTGGGCAATGCCCATGCCGGCACGACCGAGAAAGTGATGGTCATCCGGGGGCGGGATTTAGAGAGCGGTTTGCCGCGGTCGATCAAAATTTCGGCCAGCGAAGTCAGAGAAGCATTAATGCCGGTGTTACGGGAGATAACCTCCGCGGTGGGGGATCTGATCGAAGAGACTCCGCCGGAGCTGGTGAGTGACATTCTGGAACGGGGAATTGTGATGTGCGGTGGAGGGGCGCTAATATCGGGAATGGATAAATTGATGAGCGAGGAAACCCGGATGCCGGTGTATATTACCGACGATCCGTTGACCGCTGTCGTCCGCGGATGCGGTAAGGTGCTGGAGGATATGAAACTTCTAAATAAAGTCAGAGTGGTGGGGGGATTGCGGTAGAATTAGATCATGCGCAAGTTTAAACCAGGTGTGTCTTTCGGGGACTTTGTGGTGACGGATATTAAAGAGAGCAAGAGCAGGACCTGCCTGCCGGCAGGCAGGGAGCAGGTAGTAGACTATCGGAGGGGCTGGGTAATATGGCTAATAATACTGGCGGCTATGGGGGGAATACTGGCGCGATTAGGAGCGCTGCAGCTGATTTCCGGGGGGAAATACCGGATACTGGCGGACGAAAACCGTATCAAAAAAATTAGGTTGGTGGCAGAACGGGGAAAAATTTTGGATAGGAACGGGCAGGATTTGAGAAGCTGGGGAGAAGCGGCGGCGCATGTGGTGGGGTATGTGGGAGAAGTGAATGAGCAGGAAGTGGGGCTCCTTAAGGAAGCCGGACAGAAATATGAACTGGGAAGTCGGATCGGCCGGACAGGGATGGAGGAACAATACGAAGAGCGGTTGCGGGGCCGGGATGGCGGACGGCTGGTGGAGGTGGACCCCGGGCAAAAAATAGTCAGGGAGCTGGGGCACCAAGAAGCGGAAGCTGGAACCGATATAACGTTGACGCTAGATGCTGGATTGCAGCAAACTGCTTTTGTTGCGCTGGGGGGGAAAAGAGGGGCAGTAGTAGTGAGTGATCCTAAAAATGGGGAAGTGTTGGCGTTGGTTAGCTCGCCGGCCTTTAATCCCCGACAGGTAACTGCGACGTCGGAGTTTTTTAACCGAGGCATAGGGGGGGTTTATCCTCCGGGGTCGGTATTTAAAATGGTGACGGCGGCGGCGGCTCTGGAATCCGGGAAAGTGAAAGCTGATTTTACTTACAAAGATACCGGATCGATCAATGTGGGCCGCTTTGCGTATACCAATTGGTATTTTACCCAGTATGGCCGGACGGAAGGAGTGGTAGGGTGGGAAAAAGCTATAGCCCGGTCGGTGGACACCTTCTTTTATAAAATCGGAGAGCTGACGGGGGCGGAAACGATGGCCGCGTGGGCCAAAGAATTTGGTCTGGGGGTAAAGACGGGAATTGATTTGCCGGGGGAGGTGGCGGGATTGGTTCCTACTCCGGATTGGAAATGGGAAACGAAGAAGGAAAAGTGGTTTTTGGGGAATACGTACCAGATGGCCATTGGCCAATCGGATTTGTTGGTGACGCCTTTGCAAGTAAACGTGATGACAAATGTGATTGCGGCGGGAGGGGAAAAATGCGGGCCGCACCTGCTCAAATCTCAAATCCCAAATCCTAAATCCCAAATAAATTCCAATGTTTCAAATTCCCAATGTACAAAAATAGATATAAATCCTGATATTTTAGATATTGTCAAAAAGGGTATGATTGGGGCGTGCAGTGCGGGCGGGACGGCCTTTCCGCTGTTTGGGTTTGAACCGCAGGTGGCATGCAAAACGGGAACGGCAGAGTATGTGAGACCAGACGGAAAAATTGGCACGCATGCCTGGCTGACGGCTTTTGCTCCGGCTGAAGATCCGGCTATTTCAGTGACGGTGCTGGTAGAGGGAGGAGGAGAGGGCTCGCGGGTGGCCGCGCCCATCGCCCGCAAAATCCTGGCCAAATATTTCGGGGTAGAAGACAAATACAATTACGCGGCGGTGGAAGGGGTGGGAGAATAATTTATCTATTTGACGCTACAGCGTTTTTCTGATAAAAATGGAGATAAGATGAAACAGAGAATTACGGCTCGGGGTTTATTGAAACTGGTAGGGGATGTGGGAGCGTTTGTGTTGCCGCTGGATAAAATGGCGCCATATAGATGGTTGCATGGGGAAATACCAATAAAAGGATTAGATGATTATTTTCCATCGGTAGTGAAGCAGGTAGCGAGCAGATTGGAAAGAAGAGGATTAGTAAAAAAACTGGAAACAAAAGATGGGTTGGTAATAGAAATTACAAATGGAGGGAAATGTGAGGCGCTGAAATACAAGCTGGAAGATATGAAGCTAAAAAGGGGAAAGTGGGACGGATTGTGGAGATTGGTATTTTTTGATATTTTGGAGAAAGACAAGGCAAAAAGGGATACTCTGCGGGAGTTTTTGAAAAAAATGGGGATGGAACAAATGCAGGATAGTGTCTATGTGAGTCCGTATGATATAAGTGGGGAAGTAAAGTATTTGCGGGAAGTATTGGAGATTCCGCACGATGTGAAATTGGGAGTGTTGAAAGAAATTGAAAACGAGGAAGAATTAAAAGAGATTTTCGATTTGTAAACTTTTATCAGATTGACGCTATAGCGGGGATTTGATAAATAGGGTGGCTTATACAGGGAGTTGACTTTGTAGAGAGAGAGAGTTATTATGCGGATTATGAATTGGGAACAAATGAAAAAATCACCAGCCACTCGGGGTTTTATGACGGTTGCGGAAGGAGCGGTGGATATCGGAGGATTTTTGCTGAAAATAACATTTAAACCAGCATTTATGAGCCATGCTCAAAATCCTGATGAGAATAAAGTCGGTTATATGGCTAGACTTCAGTTTTTCAGATTACTAATACCATTCTATGCAGCTTTATTTTCTGGTGTGGCGAGAGGCGAATGGAATGGACAACTTAATCCACAGAATGTGGCATTTACATTAGGGGTCGCTTTTTTGGGCGCTGGATTGGTGGATATGGCTGGTTTGGGATTGCAGGCAATTGGGGAAAATAGAAAATAGTGTAGAATAGAAAAATGAATTTGGTGATTGTGGAGAGCCCGACGAAGGCTAGGACACTGGCCAAGTTTTTGGGTGACGGATACAAAATTGAAGCCAGTTATGGGCACGTGCGGGATTTACCGCAGAAGAGATTGGGAATAAAAATAGACAAAAATTTTGAGCCGGAGTATGTGCAGACAAAAAAGCAGGAAGAAAGAATTAAAGAGATTAAGAGATTAAGTGATAAAGTGAATAAGATATATTTGGCGACAGACCCGGACCGGGAGGGGGAAGCCATTGCCTGGCATGTTGGCCAGTTGTTAGGAGTCAGGAGTCAGGAGTCAGTAAAAAGGATTGTTTTCCATGAGATTACAGAACACGCTATTAAAGAAGCGTTGGAACACCCGCGGGAATTGGATATGAAACTGGTGGATGCCCAGCAAGCCAGGAGAGTTTTGGATAGATTGGTAGGGTATAAATTGTCTCCGTTGTTGTGGAAAAAGATCAGAAGAGGGCTATCGGCTGGTCGGGTGCAGTCGGTGGCGGTGCGGCTGGTGGTGGAGAGAGAAAGAGAGATTGAAGCTTTCAAGCCGGAAGAATATTGGCAGATAGATGTTATGTTGAGGAATATTCAGTATTTAGTATTCGGTGTTCGGTTTGTTGGAGATATTAAAAACCAAGTTGAGGCAGAAGAAATTGAAAAAAAATTACTGAATACTGAATACCGGGTACTGAATATAGAAAAGAAGGATTTTAGAAGGACGCCGCCGCCGCCGTTTACGACTTCCACTTTGCAGCAAGCAGCGGCCAATAGATTAGGCTGGAGTGCCAAGCGGACCATGCAGATTGCTCAAGGATTGTATGAGGAGGGACATATTACGTATCACCGGACGGACTCGACGAATTTAGCGATGGAGGCGGTATTGGCGGCTAAGGATTTTATTTCAGCAAATTATGGGAAAGATCATGCTTTGGATAAGCCACGTTTTTACAAAACTAAATCCAAGGTTGCTCAAGAGGCTCATGAAGCTATCCGTCCGACGAATGTAGCTTTGAAAGGCGTGGCCTTTCAAAATCGGGATCAGGAAAAAATATATGAGATGATCTGGAAGAGATTTGTGGCCTCCCAAATGGCTGAAGCTCGAGGGATAACGGTAACTATAGTGGTAATTGCAGGGGAATATAAATTGCAGGCTAGGGGGGACACGATAATTTTTGACGGTTGGTATAAATTAAATGGAGAAACGAATGAATTGAGATTGCCGGAGGTGAGTGAGGGGGAGAGATTGGAGTTTGTAGATTTGACGAAGGAGCAGAAGTTCACTCAACCGCCGACCAGATATAACGACGCCTCTTTGATTAAAGCGTTAGAAGAAATGGGAATTGGCCGGCCGAGCACATACGCGCCCACGCTGTCTACAATCCAAGACCGGCAATATGTGGAGAAAATTGAAAAACGGTTTAAGTCGACGAGTTTGGGGTTGGCGGTGAATGATTTTTTGACAGTGAATTTTTCTGACATAGTGGACTATAAATTTACGGCCCATATGGAGGATGAACTGGATGAAATTGCCAACGGGGTCAGGCAGTGGCGGCCGGTGATAAAAGAATTTTATGAGCCGTTCGCGGCTAAGTTGGGAACTGTTACAGAAACTGCGGCCAGAGTGAAAGTGGAAGTGGAGACTACGGGTGAGAAATGCCCCAAATGCGGGCAGGGGGAAGTAGTGATCCGGCTGGGAAAGTTTGGCAAGTTTTTAGCCTGCAGTAGGTATCCGGAATGCGATTACAAGGCTAATTATCAGAACAAAACCGGGCAAAAATGTGTGAAATGCGGGGGGGATGTGATTATCCGCCGCACCCGCTCCGGCCGGTCTTTCTACGGCTGCAGCAATTACCCCAAATGCGATTTCGCGTCTTGGACCAAGCCGAAATCTATCTAGAGTCCTTATTCTGACAGGACATTTGCGACAATCTGGTAAGGTGTTTTGAGGTCAAGGCTGAGGTGGGGTCTTTCGTAGTTGTATTCGTGTAGCCAGTCAGCA
>LCKS01000014.1 GCA_001001555.1 Candidatus Amesbacteria bacterium GW2011_GWC2_45_19
CCCACCACTTCCTCTTTTTTGGCTCCCAAAAACTGCACCCAGCTGTCCAGAAAGCCCAAAATCACCTTAAACGGCGCCTCCAGTATAAAATCAAAAGCAAAGGCCAAAAAGTTTAATTTAGACAACCCTTGGCTCAATATACCTCCGGCCGTCAAAATCGGCAGCCACACCATGTCCCACAGCGATGATCTTTGTTTATCCTGATGTTTCACCCGGTAAATTCCCGCCGTCTGCCGGATGCGGTGGGCAAAAAAGGCAATCACCGACAAAAAGAACACAAACACTATTTGCGCCGCGAAGTTGAATCTGGCCTTGGTCAGGCCGTAAAAAATTAACCCGAATGTGGCCACAAACACCACCGCATATAATCCAGAAAAGATGGCGTACCACATACTGCTTGCCTGTATCGGTTTTTCGTACAAAGCGTCCTCGTCTTTGGCCAGTGATGCGAAATTGCTCATCATTTCCCAAGCTTTACTCACTATCTCTTCTTTTTCTTTACCCTTTGGCAGGCTAATCTGCCTGGTGACCGCCCACATCAACACCGGCGGAAACAGCAAATTGGCCACCAGCGGCCACTTAGCCACGCTGCCAAACAGCCACACCTCTACCGGCATCTCTACCGCTACTGCCACTACCATCTTAGTCAAAAATACGTATATCACGCTTCTGACCGCCGCCGTAGAAACCCGCTCTCCCATAAGTTTTAACTGCTTATCCAGCACCCTGCCCGCTGCCTGCTTAAATCCCTCACTGTCTGTCAGCAACAGTCTAAATTCGCCGGGGTTGGCAAAATAAATATCGCGCAGGAGAAGCAGTGACCCCATTTGATTACTCACAAACTTTTGCAGTCTGTTTAATAAAGGATGACTATTGGCCAGGTTAACCAGCCTCCAAGTTTCGTTTATATTTCCGCCGGCCAGTTGCAGCACATGATACGCCAACTGCTGGTCATCCGACTGCGAATAAGTTTTATCCACCGCCACAAATATCAATAGATCCAAATTCGCATCCTCTACTTTCACCTTCTGCTTGATAACTTGGAAAGCGAAGTAAGTAAATTTGCCAAAATCCCGATTCAGATTGAACATTTCCTCGATCTGCGCCGAAGCCACCCCCACCAGCCATTCTCTGGGCACAGTAAAATCAGACACATTAATATATCTTTCCCATGTTTGGGCCAGCCTGGCTTCGTCGACCTGTTCCAGCTCAGCCACAGATACATACCTAGCCCATTTCAGTTCTGTCAACAGCAACCTGGCCAATCCGGCCGGATCTTTTTCATACACCATTAACCTCTTTAAAATTCTTTCGATGGCCGCCCGCCGCACCAGGTGATCGGCCCGGTATTCCAAGGCATTCCTGGCTTTCTCATACACCCTCGCCAGCAGGCTCACCACGCTTCGATCGTCATCCCTGGCCCCGCCATCAACTTTACCCCCATAACTCAATTGCTGCAAAAAAATCTGCACTGCATTCTTCATAACCTCCGCATTCTACTATATACTGAATCAATGGATAGACCCATTGCCTATTTCTGCGCCGAATACGCTCTCGATCCCCGTCTCCCCATTTACGCCGGAGGTTTGGGTATCCTGGCTGGCGATTACCTGCGCGAAGCCTCGGATCAAAAATTTCCTTTGGTCGCAGTTGGACTTTTCTATAGTTTCAACAATTTGGCCCAGCTTGATCCGATACTGCAAATTGAAGTTCCTATTCAGGACAAAAAAATCAAAGCTCAAGTTTTTAAATACGCGGTCGGGTCAATCCCCGTTTACTTGCTGGATACCAACGTAGGTGAAAATGATCCGGTAGACCGGTTGATAACTCACAAACTCTATACAGCCGATAAAGAAACCCGTCTAAAACAGGAACTGATCCTAGGGATTGGGGGTTTAAGAACTTTGGCAGCGCTAAAAATTCACCCCCGCCTGTATCACCTTAATGAGGGGCATTCAGCTTTTCTGGCTCTGGAGCTTATTCGTCACGAGATAATGGAGCGGAAAATTGGTTTTGCAGAGGCCATTTCTATCACCCGGGAGCGGATTATTTTTACCAATCATACTTTGGCTGCCGCCGGCCGGGAAGTCTACAGTAACGATTTAGTCTGTCTGATGCTCATGGGTTTCGCTCAAGAGCTGGGCGTACCGGTGGCCGAGGTGGTAAAGCTGGGATTGGTTCAGGAGTCTTCGATGTTTTCTATGACCATGCTTTCTTTGCGCATGGCTGGAAGAGTTAACGCTGTCAGTAAGTTGCATGCCCAAAAAGCCGCCGGTATTTGGACTGACCACCCCATGATCCCAATTACCAATGGCATTCATATCTCTACTTGGGACAAAGTGGGAGATGACGTCGTAACCGGCCATAAAATACAAAAAGCCAAACTCCTGATAAATTTAGGCTGGGATCCCCAAACCTTGATCCTGGGATGGGCCCGCCGGTTTGTGGAATACAAACGCCCCCTGGCCATTTTAGAAAATCTGGAGCGGTTTATAAATATCGCCAAAAACTCACAGTATCCGCTTAAATTAGTGTTTTCCGGACAGCCGCACGAAAGTGACGCCAACGGCAGGGAACTAATACAAAAATTAGAAAGTCTCATCCGGGACAGAATAGGGGATTGTGTCGTATATCTCCCCAACTATAATCTGGAAATTGCCCAAACACTAGTTTCCGGCTGCGATGTCTGGCTCAATACTCCCATAGTTGGTTTTGAAGCTTGCGGTACCAGCGGCATGAAAGCCGCCCTCAACGGGGTTTTGCCTGCCACCACCCGGGACGGATGGGCAGATGAAGTAGATCTTTACAAAGTCGGTTGGACTTTGGATAGTGATCATTTAGGTCAAAATATCCTTGATGTTTTGGAGCATGATATTGTGCCCATGTATTACCAGAAACCTCAAGAATGGCAAAAGCTCATGCGCAATGCCAGGGATCTGGCCATCAACCAATTCAGCACCGCCCGGATGTTACGGGAATATCGGGAAAAGATGTATAATTAAACCATGAAAGTGTTGTTTGTTTGTGCTGAAGTAGCCCCTTTTTCTGCTGTCGGCGGTTTGGCGCAAGTCGCTTATTTCTTACCCAAAGCCCTGAAGGAGGCCGGTGTTGATATCCGGGTCTTTACTCCCAAATATGGGATTATAAGCAGTAATCTTTTACGGGTTGAAAATGTATTAGAGGGGCTAAAAGTTCCCACCGGTGAAGCGCAAAAAATAATCTGCAATGTCAAGGTTTTGAAGTCTCCCAAAAAAGAAGATCCCATTATTTATTTTCTGGAAAATATGGAATATTACGAACAGCGGGCTAATGTCTATAATTATTCGGACGACCATATCCGTTTCGGTTTGCTCAGCCGGGCCGCTCTCGAGTTTGTCCGGCAGGGAGATTTTGTGCCTGACATAATTCACGTCAACGACTGGCACACCGGATATTTGCCAAATTATCTGCAAACCGATTACAAAAATGATAAAAAATTGCAAGAGATAGCTACTGTTTTTTCGATTCATAATTTACACCAAGGCGTTTTTGATTTTGATCACGCTTCGGAAATGGATTATGACGACGGCAAAGGCCCCCTGGCCTCTTTTTTTAGCGAGAGATTTTTGAAACAAAATTCACTCAAAAGAGGGATCATCCACGCCCACCTGATAAATACTGTCTCGCAAACTTATTCCAGAGAGCTGCTAACCGAGGAATATGCGCCCCGATTGTATAAATTGTTCCGCGAATTGCGGGGCAAGTTTTATGGAGTCCTTAACGGCTTGGACTATCAAAATTTTGATCCCAAGAAAGATAAGATTATCAAGTCTAACTATTCTACAAACAATTTGTCCTCCCGCGAAGAGAATAAAGTAGATTTGCAAAAGGAATTCAATCTGGAGGTTTCCCAGCACACCCCTCTCTTGGCCATTGTGGGTAGATTAGACGATCAAAAAGGCTTGGATTTGGTTATGGAAACCATAGAATTTATTCTCGCGGAATGTAACGTCCAGCTGGTAGTCTGCGGTCCGGCCGATAATAAACACCGTGATTTCTTTTCGGATCTCGAGAAACAACATCCGGGTATAGTGGGAACGCATCTCATGTTTGACGCCACCTTGCCACGCAAAATATTTGCCGGAGCAGACATAATTCTTATGCCTAGTAAATATGAACCGGGGGGAATTGTCGCTCTTGAAGCTTTACGATATGGGTGTGTGCCCATTGTCCGGGCCACGGGGGGACTGGCCGATTCGGTAGTCGATTACGATCCGACTCTCAGTACCGGTACGGGGTTTTCTTTTAAGAACTATTCGGCCATGAGTTTTTTGGCCACTGTCATCCGGGCTTTGGAAACGTATAAGAATAAACCAGTCTGGAAAAAAATAATCAAACGGGCTATGGATCAGGATTTTTCCTGGGATAAATCAGCCAAAAAATATATTGATCTCTATAGACGATCCCAACTGATATGTATTGGGTAAATTTTCTCCATATCTATCAGCCTCCGACTCAAACGCAGGAAATTTTGCAAAAGGTGGCTGACGAATCTTATCGTAAAATTATCGCAGGATTGCTAAAAAATCCCCGGGGCAAACTTACTCTCAATATTAACGCCGTCCTGACCGAAATGCTGATCAAATACGGGTATGCGGATATTGTCGAAAATATCAAAAAATTATTAGAAAGAGGCCAAATAGAGCTCACCGCCTCGGCCAAGTTTCATCCCCTATTGCCAAAGCTGCCCAAAGAAGAGATCGTGAGACAGATACGTTTGAATGATGAAACCAATAGTAAATATTTCGGGCCGGCTTACCGGCCCCAAGGCTTTTTCCCTCCCGAAATGGGCTATAGTCCGGCCTTGGGAGACATCATTGCCGGTCTGGGCTATAAATGGATGATTCTGGACGAACTTGCCTGTCCCGATCTTCCCCTTGTCCCCGGCAAATTGTACAAAAATAAGCACGGACTATATTTCTTTTTTAGGGAGAGGGAGCCAAGTTTCAAAATTTTATCTGCCCAAATTGGCACGACTGAAAGTCTCGTCCGGGAATTTGATAACCGGCTCAAGAGGAATGAATATCTGCTGACCGCCATGGACGGCGAGACATTCGGCCATCACCGCCTGGGACTGGAACAATTATTGTTGGAAATATACCAATCTCCCCAATTACCGACACTGCGGGTTTCTGACCTATTTTCCCTATTTTCCGAAACTATTTCCCTGGAACCCCGCCCCTCCACCTGGGCTTTGATGCCCAAGGACATGGCTTTGAATCTTCCTTTTGCCAGATGGGACAATCCCGACAATCCCATTCATCAAAAACAATGGGCTTTGACCCGGATGGCCATAAAACTCGTCGCCCGCGAAGACGAGACCCGGCACCGCTTACTGGATATGGCCTTACATTCAGATCAATACTGGTGGGCGTCTGCCAAGCCTTGGTGGAGCCTGGAGATGATTGAACGCGGAGCCTATGAACTACTAACTGCCATTAGAGGTTTTCAGCACAGTACCGCGGCAGACAAGCAAAAAGCCAGGGACCTGTATATCGGAATAATTACCACGGGTTTTGAGTGGCAACGGACCGGAATGGTCGCCAATTTGTCTAAACGGGAAGACGAGGAGATGAAGGAACGGATGGACCAGAACCGTCCCTACATCAGTCCTGAAGAATATCAAAAAATGATTGAGGTCTTGAATAAGCAGATGTTGACAGCGGCCAACCAGCAAGAATATTCCCGGGCCGATCAATTTAGAAAAAGAATTGCAGAACTAACAACAGAAAAATCGGCTCTGGGTGGATGACGGGTGATGATCCCGCGACCTCTAGATCCACAATCTAGGGCTCTACCGTTGAGCTACATCCACCACGTAAGTTAATTTTACCATTGACAACTGCAAAACTTTAGATCATATTAAATACATGGCTAACAAAGAAACCCCCAAAGCCCAAGTCGTCAAAAAAGACAGTCATTCCAAATTGATTGGCGGAGCCGTCGTCGCCACTTTTGGCTTAATTATTATCCTGAACAATTTCGGGCTTCTCCCCTGGGGAATTTTAGACACCGTCTCCAAGCTCTGGCCCCTGATTTTGGTCTTCTGGGGCCTGAAAATGCTTCTCAAGTAAACTTCACCTTCCAAGTGCTAAAATTAACCCGTTGCGCTCGTAGCTCAACGGATTAGAGCACTAGTCTTCGGAACTAGGGATGAGGGTCCGATTCCCCCCGAGCGCACATTTCAATCCAAAGTCGACGTCGGTGTTTTTGCTTTTTCCTTTTCTATCTCCTTCTCTTTTTCTTTTTCGTTGCGGAGTGTTCGCTCGCGGTCATCTTGGGGAGTGGCTGAGACTGTAGAAGTGTTTTTTGCCGGTGTCGGTGTCGTATCATCGCAGCGCGTTCCGCGATGCCGGAAAAATATTTTCCCACGCGATCCTCCTGTATCATGGAACGGGGTAACGAAACTTGTGAATAAATAATGTTCTTGACAAGAAATTTTTTCCGGTCTAAACTGGAGCCAGGTAAGATTTTCGTGAATAAAACTGCACACTTATTAATTTTCCTGGGCTGTTTCTGGGTTTACTTGGTGGCAGGAGTTCCTCTCGCCCACGCCACGACAGTTTCACCGTCTTATTACGATTGGAGTTCGACACTTGAAGTCGGACAATCTAAAGTCTTAGGCCTAACCTCTTCGGCCCAGGAATCACCCCCATCAGAATATCTGCGGTTTAATCGCTATGTGTTTGGGGGTGATCTAACACCAACTAATCCTTTCTATTTTATTAAACCCTTACAGGAAAACATTCAACTAACTTTTACCTTTGATCAAAAGGCTAAAGATGAATTGAGAATCCAGATTGCCGGTGAGCGTTTGGAGGAGATACAAAAATTAGCCACCTCTAACAACACTCGGGCCATAACATCTGCGGCTAACGCTTATCGTAAGGCAATGATAGTTTTTTCCGACGATATTGCGTCGCAGGGAAAGCAAAATACCAATGTCGAAGGTTTGTTAAGCCAAGTGGAAGAAGAGACTGCCAAACACAATGTTATTTTACAACAAGTTCGAGTTCAGGTTCCTGACCAAGCGGAGGACGCCATAGATGGCGCCCTAGAGGCGAGCTGGAAGGGTACGGACATTGTCGCTGATCTGAAAGACCGTCCGGCAGTTCCTCCAGATCTCGTTTCTCGTCTACAATCTCTTGAATCACAGGGTTTACTTACTTCAGAGGAGGTCAACAAGCTGGTTAGTGTTAAATCTAGAGTAGAGGCTAGGGAAGAGATCGGGAGGTATGTCAACGAAGGGGTTGTGTCAGAATCAGACCTTTTTCGTTTAAACGAAACAGCCAAAAGCTTTTACCCTGAAGAGTTTTATAAGATTAATGAAACCCTGAAATTTCAGGAGATGCAAAAACTTGAAGACCAAAAACCTGATGACGCCACCTTAAATAAAATTCAGTCTTTTGCCAAGACCTACAAACCGGGGGATCAAGTCCCTGCGGAATTAAGGAAATATTGGGTCCCAGTCATTCGGTTAGAGGAAATACAGAACACTCTTCGACCAGACCTGATTGATGCCAGTTTATTTAAACAGAATGATCGGGAATCAAAAAGATTCAACGAAGTCGTTGAGAGATTTAAGCCTCGGCCTGAAGATATTGCTCTTGTCAAAAATTTTATTGCGAAAAATAACGCCGACGTGAACAATTTGCCTCCTGAATATCAAAGAATGTATAACCTGGGTCAGAGATATGGGGCTCAGTGTGGAGCTGGTTTTAATTGGGTTCTCGAGTCCCAAAGCCCGGCCGGAGGATACTGCGCCCCCAATGGCTCAGATGTCTCTGGCGGGCCAAAATATGATGATTTTACAAAAGGTAAATCTTGTAAAGGTAATATGGTCAATGCCAAAAGTTCTGGGGGAGCTTGTAGTTCTTATCCGTCAGATTGCATACCTCCCGATTGGAGTAAAACTGATACTTGTGTGGCAACGCCAGTAACAACGGAAACAAAAAATAGAGTTACCTGTCCTTCGAACGCTCATTTTGTCTCGGTTCCATATGATCCAAATGGGGGTTACTGTATACCCAATTATACGCAGGCTGGTTTGGGCCAGAATACTTATAATAATCCTTATTCATTATCTCCATTGACCACTACTCCGGGTGGTCCATATTATACAAACAGCGGCCGGTGCGGCCCTAATTCTAATTGGGTACCCGAACCAATTAATCCACAAGGGGGGTACTGTGCATCAGTTCCCGGAACCAATTCCGGCCCCAGTAGTTCCAGTAGCCCCAGTAGAGAATCCCAAGAGGCGGCGTGTCGATCCGGTGGAGGAACTTGTGTCAGTTGGGTCAACGGAGCCTGTGGTTGTGAAAGGGGGTCGAATACTGGGGGCACTGGTTCTTATGGATCTCCCAGCCGGGAATCCCAGGAAGCGGCTTGCCGGGCGGGTGGTGGAACTTGTGTCAGCTGGAACAATGAAGCCTGTGGTTGTGAAAGGGCGTCAAACACTGGAAGCAACCCTCCTGCTGGTTATGGTTCGTGTTCTTCAGGACAATATTGGAATGGTAGCAGCTGTCAAAGTGCCAATGAACCACCTCCCCCGCCTCCATCATCAACGTCTCAACCAGCGCCAACTCAAGAACCTAATCCCGCGCCGGTTGCGCCCCAATAAATGGGCTTTTTGAAGCTCGCTTCCCGCAACAACCCCCCTTATGAACTGGTAACCGTAGTTGGCTCGGACCACTTTCCATTATGGCTTTTCGAAAATCTTTTCCGTCTGATAACTCCAACTTCCAGGCTAAAACAATTTTAATGAAATTTATGGCTCGAACTCGGGGAAAGGTTGATTTTTTGGCTAAAAACGAAAAAACCGGACGTTTGTCCGGTTTGGAGCGGGTGAGGAGAATCGGACTCCCGTACCGAGTTTGGAAAACTCGTATTCTACCATTGAATTACACCCGCACTGTGGTCGCAACGAATCTCCGAGGGCTAAAGCCCTTGGTTTCATCCTGTCGTTATCGTTGCTTTTTATTATACTTCGTTCAAGCTAACTTTTCTCCTCCACGATTTCTCCTTCTACAATCTTACTCATACTTGCCCTGAGCGGAGTCGAAGGGTCAAAACCAGATGAGTGAGTTTTTCTTTTGGGCACATGTTGATTTCTTGCGACTTTCCTTAATAGATAGAAAAGCGCCAGCGGCGCTATAGATACCAGTATCTTTCTGATTAGGGCAAATGCGATCATTATGGTCGTAGTTTATTCAGAATTTCTCCCAGTTTTTTAATTTCTTCTCCATATCTGCCCCAGTCGCCGTCTCTTTGGGCGCGGATGGCGGCGTCATACGCCTCGCCGGCCTGCTGGGTGAGATTCTCCGTAGGCACTATTACACTTGCCGGTTTGGCTCGTTCGCCGGTACCGGCGCCAAAGAGTCTGGCGAGCCCTGCCTCCAATGTCTCCTCCATCGCAATTTTATTTTCGTAGGCGACAATGACCCGTTTGAGTTCGGGGATTTTACCGATATCTGCCTTAAGGTAGAGAGGTCGAACATAAAGAAGCGATTCTTCAATGGGGATAGCCAGAAGGGATCCCTGAATGACGGCAGAACCGCGCTGATCCCATAAAGAAATCTGCCGACTAACTTCCGCGTCCTGGTTTATCCGGCCGATGACCTGTTTAGGACCGAACACCAATTTATCCTTGGGAAAGCGGTAGACGACCAGTTTGCCGTACTGCTGCCCGTCATTTCTGGCTACCATCCAGGCGGAAAGATTATCTTTGGCCCGCGGAGTAAACGGCAACATCAGAATATATTCCTCTTTCTTCTCACCCGGAAGCTTCATAATCATGTGACGGGGCGTCATAACGGGCACCCTACCCTCAGCCTGTTGTTCTCCCTCTACCGCAATGGCTGGTATTTCCCAGAGGTCTTCTTTGTTGTAAAAGATTTGCGGATCATCCATATGGTACGTGGCGTAAACCGCTGTCTGCAAGGTGAAAATGTCTTCTGGATAGCGCAAATGAGGAACAAGGCTTTTGGGCAGGTCGGAAAGAGGGCGGAAGGTCTTTGGGAAAATTTTCGCGTAGGTTTTGATAATCGAATCGTCCGGATCGGCCTGATAAAACGTCGTTGCTCCGTCATACGCATCCACCACTACCTTGACCGAATTTCTGATGTAGTTAACCTTGCCGCCATTTAGTGGTAATGGCTGAGAATACGGATATTTGTCGGTTGAAGTGTATGCGTCAACGATCCAATAGAGCTTGCCCTCAGCGACGACTACATATGGATCCCGGTCGTATGTTAAAAACGGCGCGACTTTTGCCACTCTCTCTTTTACATTTCTGTTATAGAGAATGCGACTTTCGCCCGTTATATCACCAGATAAAAACATTTTGAGCGAGGCAAAACGAAACGCGTAGAGGAATCTACGCACCAGGGAGTTGAGCTCCACTCCGCCTTTCCCTGCATATGTGGTATATACATTTTCTTCACCTTTGGGAAAATCGAATTCTTTCGATTTGGTTTTGGTAATGACATAATCGTTAAGAATCTCTCCGTAGTAAATTTCCGGCCTGGTCACGGCAAGCTCTTTCACTTCCGATTTGGGGGGTAAATCTTTGACAAAAAGGACCGGCAGGCCTTCCGGAGTCACTTGATTTACCGGTCCGGCGGCAAGTCCAAAGCCGTGGGTAAATGTCAATCGCTCGTTGATCCAGGCTTTATTCGGGAGACTCTCGGAAGCCAGCTCTCTGGGTGAAAGCATAATTTGGCGTACTTCTCCGTCTATGATGTAGCGGTCATTATCCACGTTTGCAAACTCGTAGTAGGTCCTAATCTCTTGGATCTGCGAAAACGTGGAGAGAAGCGGCGCTCTGTCCCACAGCCGAACATTTTTTATAGTCAGATTATTGGCGGCAATGTCAGATGCAGTTATAGGTTTATCCGCGGCGATTTCCCGTTCTTCGATTTTATCCAATCCATATGCCTTACGCGTAGCTTCTATATTATGCTTAATAAACGGCGTCTCTTTGGTAAGTTCATTGGGAGCAACCACTAATTTTTGAAAGACGCTTGGGACAACGCCTGAAACAAGGCTCACAACAACAGTGAGGGAGATGGTACCCACGAGCGGTGAAATGTTTCCACTGACTCCATAAAACAAGGCCAGAATTGCTGCCAGCCCATAGGCAAAAATTGAAATTTTTACAATAGGGATCATGACATTTGCATCGGTAAATGCCGCGCCGAATACCGGCCCGCTCTGGGTTATGAGGAGATTGTAGAGCGAAAAATACGTGCCGATTGCCACAGTTATCAGAAAAAGAGAGAGGAGAATTCCAATGTGGAGTCTCGCCTTTGGGTCGGTGCCGGAGTGCTTCACTGACTTGATGAAATTGAATTTGCCCAAAAGATCAGCCAGATTCAGACTGCCCCGCAAGATATAGACAACGACACAACCGATGAGTGATAGGAGGATAAGAATTCTCGCCAGGCCTAAACCCAGAGAGTAGACTGGAAGGGAAAACACGTAAAATGCTATATCACGGCCAAACAACGGATCGGTTTGACCAAATGGGGTGGCGGATAAGAATTTCAAAACGTCCTGCCAACTGGCAGCCGCGATAAGGCCGATAAAAAAGGATACGGTCAAACACACCCCAATACCAAGTTTTTTAACTATCCGGTCATTCAGGCTTATGGATTGGCCAATAAGAACTTCGGGAATAGCCAACATCCAAGGAATTTTTGAACGTATTGCGACCAGAAAGTTCGTCAGAAGAAACGCGGCCGCAAACAGACCCGTCGTGAGACCAAGAACGATTTTCGCACTCAGTGATTTAGTAAAAATTTCAGTAAAGCCAACTTCAGAAAACCACCACCAATCCGTAACGAGAGCAACGATGCTGGAGAAAAAAACGAAAAACGCAATTACTATTCCTAAAAATGCCCAAGTCATATATACAAATACCAAAAAACCGACCCCTGTCTTGGCCGATTATAATTAGTAACGGTTCCCAGCTTTAAGACGCATATCTGACCATAACTTTTATACCACAATGTAATGTAAAAAGCAAAACCTTTAGTCAAAACCAGTATACTGGAGAGATTAAGGTCCTTTTTTGTTTATCCATATGAAAGAAAACGCTGGATTGTCAGATAAACAGGCGCAAAAACTTCTGGAACAATTCGGACACAATGAAATTGTAGGCCGCCCCGGGCAAACGCCTTTTCAAATTTTCCTTACCCAATTTACGAGCCTGCTTGTAATTTTGTTGATTATTGCCTCTGTCGCTTCGTTGTTTTTAGGGGATCTTTTGGATGGAATTTTTATTCTTCTTATCGTCATTCTTAATGGAATCTTAGGCTTCGTTCAAGAATATAAAGCCGAGAAAACGATTCGCGCGTTAAAGCAAATGACCGTTGCCACGGTACGGGTCATACGGGGCGGGGTAGAACAAAAAATAGACAGCCAGCTTTTGGTTCCCGGTGACGTCATTATTTTGGAAGAAGGCGATAAAATTCCTGCCGATGGCGATATTTTGGAAAGTTTACACCTGGAAGCGAATGAAGCATCTCTTACTGGAGAGTCCATGCCAGTGGAAAAGAACATTCATGATGAAGAGAAGAAACACGTATTTTTGGGAACGATTGTCGCTAAGGGCAGGGCCAGGGTTGTAGTTACAGCTACTGGCATGCAGACGCGTTTTGGCCAGATTGCCGCATCGCTTTCAGAGATCAAGGAAGAGGAAACACCGTTGCAGAAAAAATTGGATGCTTTGGGCAAGCAGTTGGGAATTTTGGCACTTGGCGCCAGCGGCACTGTATTTATTATCGGTTTCTTGGCTAAACATCCATTGATTGAGATGATGTTAACCAGCATCAGCTTGGCGGTAGCCGCTGTTCCGGAGGGGTTGCCGGCAGTCATCACCATTACCCTGGCTGTTGGCATGCAGCGTATGGCCAGGGAAAAAGCGATACTGCGCAAGCTGTCATCGATTGAAGCGCTGGGGAGCGCCACAGTTATAGCCACAGACAAGACCGGCACGCTGACCAAGAATGAAATGCGGGTAACCAAAGTATGGGGGGACACGGACAAGATTTTGACCGCTGGAGTTATCTGTAATTCATACGACGTTTTGGGAGACACCACCGAGGGGACACTTCTTTTACTAGCTGCCCAAAAGGGGTTGTTGGCAGAACAAGTGAAAAAGGACGGATCTCTTTTGGAGGAGTTTGCCTTTGATCCTACACTGAAGATGATGACCGTGGTGTGGGAAAGCAACCAGCAAAAGACTATCTACACCAAAGGCGCCCCGGAATCTGTTTTAAAAAGTTGTGCCTTGGATGAGCAGTCGCGACAGAATATTGAAAATGAATTCCGTGAATATGCCAAAGAAGGTTTGCGGGTTATTGCGCTGGCATATAAAAACGTAACACGCACACCAAAAACCCGCCAGGAAGCGGAACAAGATCTGATATTTATCGGGTTTGTGGGCATTGCCGATCCGCCCAGGGAAGAAGTGAAAGATGCCATTGCAATAGCCGAAGCCGCGGGCATCAGAACAATTATGATTACCGGCGATAATGAACTGACAGCCAATGCTATTGGTACAAAAATCGGCCTGATCCAAAAAAATGAGGAGATTATTACCGGTAGTCAGTTTGCAAAGCTTACGGATGTTGAAGCTCTCGGACGACTCAATTCAATCCGCATTTTTGCCCGGACTACTCCAGACCAAAAGCTGCGCATCGTGCAGCTTTTGCAAAAGATGGGTCATATCGTGGCTGTGACCGGCGACGGCGTGAATGACGCCCTGGCCCTCAAACAGGCAAATGTTGGCGTGGCTATGGGGATCACGGGAACAGATGTGGCCAAGGAAGCCGCCGATATGATCATTACCGACGATAATTATGCGACACTGGTAACCGCAGTTGAAGAAGGTCGGACGATTTTTGACAATATCAAATCAGCTGTAAAATATTTGGTCGGCTGCAATGTGGGAGAAGTTATCGCGGTGGTTGTGGGTATGCTTTTGGGTTGGCCTCTTATTTTAACCCCTCTACAGCTTTTGTATATCAACCTTGTCACTGATGGGTTGCCGGCAATCGCTCTGGCGGTAACTCCAAAACATGACGGTATTATGAAGAGAAAACCGCGAGCCACTAAAAGTATTTTTAGTTCGCTTGATGGTGTGTGGTTTTTGGAAGTCAGTGTCTTGACAGCCGTTACAACACTCGTTGCTTTTGGGGTTGGACAACAAAGCGGTAATCTGGAACTAGCTCGGGCAATGGCCTTTACCACTATCATACTCGTCCAACATTTCATTTTACTCGATGTTTGGACACGAGATAGCTCTATTTTGAAGAAGAACATCTTTGCCGATAAAATTTTTCTTCTTGCATTTTTCGGCCCGCTTATTTTACAGCCGCTGCTTATTTATATTCCCCCGCTTTCAGGCATTTTTAAGATCACCCAAGTGTCGCTTATACAATTGGCGCTCGTCATCGCCCTTTCGGCAGTACTCCTGGTATCATCAGAAATCCGCAAGCGAGCGCTTCCTATGGCTTAAACTGGAGCTGGATACCGTACTGGGCTCGAACCTATCAAAGTATATCACACCAGACCTCGGTATTCAGCCGCATAAGCAATTATATCCGCAATCTTTTCCCAAATACAACTCTGTTGTTTATTCTTCCCGTAAGATGTACAATTGTGCATAATAGAGATATTAAGGAACTATGCCAAGCGATGAGGAAAAATTACCGGAACTTTTGACCCTTAGGCGCTGGGACAAAAGCGGCAAGTTTAAAGCTCTCCGCGTAGGCACAAGACGAGGTGTGGGTGAAAGACGCTATCGCCGAGACGAGATTATTAAGCTAATAACAAAGTAAATTTATGTATACGCCGAATAAATCAATTATTGATAATGACAAAATTAAGCTCTTTACAGAGTTAAAGAACATTCTTAATGACCAACCAAGCCAATTTGATGTAGCCACAGGCTATTTTAACGTTGGGGGCTTCGAGTTAGTCGCCCAAGAAATACAAAGTGTCAAAAAGTTTAGATTACTGCTTGGCCGTTCTCCGGATGTTGATGATAAGGTAATACCGGATTTATTTGATCCAGAAGCTTTTTACAAAACTAACCTCAAAGAAGATTTAGAAAACGAGGAATTTACTTCCAAAAAATCACAGGTAACCAAAGCGTTAATCACTTTCCTTGAAAAGCAAGGTGTTGAAGTTAAACTACTGGAAAAGCCCTTTCTCCATGGCAAGGCTTATATTTTTAATGATCTTGCTATCATTGGCTCTAGCAACTTTACTTATTCGGGACTTGCCGGTAATACAGAGCTAAACGCGGTTCTCATTGATCCCCACCCTGTTTATTTAAAGAAAGAGTGGTTTGATAAGTTTTGGGAACAAGCCCGCGATTTTAAACAGGAGCTTATTGAAATTCTAAAAAGCTCAAAGTTGGGTACAAGGGAATACTCGCCTTACGAAGTCTATATCAAAGCGCTCTATGAACTTCAGAAGAAGGAGTTAGTACCTACAGAAACTCCCAAAAATGAGCATTTGCCCGAAAGTGTAGTGGATTTAGCTACGTTCCAAGAAGATGCAGTTAATAGAGTTAACTCATCGCTCACGAACTATAACGGCGTTCTGGTTGCTGATTCAGTCGGCCTTGGTAAAACATGGATTGCAAAAAAAGTCATTGAGGACTTTGGCTTTTATAGAAGGCGTAAGTTTTTGGTTATATGTCCTGCTCAACTTCACCGAATGTGGCAGGCGGAGCTTAAAGACGTTAGCGTTTCTGAAAATATCATCCATCAAGAATATTTAGGCGGAGAAGGTTTAGATTTTAACGACCTTGAGAAACGCCATCAAATAAAGCTCTCCGATATCTCACTCATTGTTATTGATGAGTCTCACAACTTCAGAAATCCTATATCTAACCGCTATGAAAATCTTTTTTCGCTCATAGAAAAAATCCGCTCGTTCGGTAAAAGTCCAAAAGTAATTTTAATGACGGCAACGCCTATGAACAATACAATTTATGATCTTTATCACCAGTTGATGTTGATAGGTCAGAATAATGAGAGGATATTTATCAAACAAGGAATATTTAATCTTAAGAAGGAATTTGATAAAGCTTTCAGAAAAAATACAAGTAATATAAATGACGTCTTACAATCAATCTCTATTCGCAGAACACGCCAATATATTAGAGAAAACTATCCCGATGCTAAATTTAAAACTGAGTCTGGTGAATACCAAAAAATCGTCTTTCCAGAAAGAAAACTAGAAGCAGTTCATTATTCTCTTGATAAAGCCTACGATGGACTTTATGCCGAGATTTCGCGCAAGATAGAAGCCGATTTAACCCTTGCTTACTACAAACTCTCCGAGTACAAAGTATCCGAGAAAAAAGATTTAGTGGAAGTCCACAGAGGCCAAGCGCTAGCCGGTATCTTTCAAACAGTTCTTTTAAAAAGATTGGAAAGTTCAGTCGAGGCATTTCGTAAAAGCGTTAAAAGCCACAAAGAGTTTTTGGGTGAATTTAAAAATGTTGTCCAAAAAGGGAAAATCTTACGCAAAAAGTTCTTTCTAAAATATATAAACAGCTTGGATGAGTCAATCGAGGATGTAGACGGCTTGGGAGACTTTGGTAACAGCTTGGAAGATATAGACCTTAAAGACTACGACAAAGAAAAGATGTTTGCTGATATTGACCAAGATATTAAGGTTTTTTCAACTATTTATGAAGATATAAAAAATATAGACGAGAGCCAAGACGCAAAACTTATTAAATTTAAGGAACATTTACTCAAAAATCTCAAGAACGAAAAAGCCGTTATCTTTTCTTACTACTCCGACACTGTTAAGTATATCGCCCAAGCGTTAGATAAAGATGAGGATTTTAAGAAAAAGTATGGCAAGAAAATAGCGTTCGTTACTGGTGGCAATTCATCAAGCGAGCGCCAGAATATTATTGAAGATTTCTTAAACGGCAAAACAAATGTTGTTATTTCAACCGATATTCTCTCCGAAGGTCAAAATCTGCAACAAGCAAAAACAGTTACTAATTACGATTTGCACTGGAATCCGGTGAGAATGATTCAAAGAGCGGGAAGAATTGATCGTATTGGTACCCCTTTCAAAGAAATTATTATTTATAACTTTTACCCAGAAGATGAGTTGGAATCGCTCCTTGACTTAGTAGAAACCTTACAGAAAAAAATTATGATGATTAACGATACCATTGGTCTTGACGCCTCTGTTTTAGGTGAGCAAATAAACCCTAAAGTTTTTGGTATTATCCGAGACTTAAAGAGCGAGGAAGAAGAAACGAAAGATAAGACAATGGAACTTTTGGAAGCCGAACAATTCGGAGGCGGAGAACTTTTCTTCCAGCCCTTGAAAAACTTTGGGTTAGATAAACTCCCCGCGTTTGCAGATGGTTTGCCTCATGGAATACAAAGCGGACTAAAGAAGGGTTATAGAGGCATTTTCTTTTATTTCCAGTATGCAGAGGAGTATCACTTCTGGTACCTGTACGATTTAATTGACAAAGAGTTTAAG
>LCKS01000015.1 GCA_001001555.1 Candidatus Amesbacteria bacterium GW2011_GWC2_45_19
GCCGAGGCAGGGCGAATCCATTCCCCCAGACAAATTGTTTCGCCCTGCCGAGTCCGCTTTAATCATTTGGATTTTGCTCGAAATAGTTTCGAACTTTGTATAATACACACCGCCTTCGCTCGCCGACCGCGTGTCGCTAAGGCTTTAGCGGTGGCGCAAGCGAGCTACGGCGGACAAAGTCCGCTTAAAGTAGATCGCGAAGGAGAGTTGTAAAATGTATTACGTTTATATTCTCAGTTGTTCTGGCAATAAACCATATACTGGATGCACGGATAATTTAAAGGAGAGAATAGAGAGACATAATAAAGGATATGTCCCAGCAACAAAAAACATTTATTTGAGTCAAAAGTCTGATACTGATATATGTGGTTTTATCTTGCATTAGCAACATCTTTAATATCTGCTATTTCTGTAATTTTCAGCAAGAAAATTTTAAAAGGAGTTAGCCCGTCCGTTCTAACTTGGTGTACTTTACTTTTAGCGACACCAATTATCGCAATCTCCGCCATAAAGGAAGGGGTTCCCGATCTAAACATCCTATTTGCTGTCGGTGTTACCGGTTCTGTTCTTTTTTATACCATCTCAACAATTGTCCAATTTCGAGCGATGAAAATCGCTGATTTATCAGCAATTTATCCTCTTGTTGCTCTTGGGCCAATACTCACCCTTATAGTGGCTTTTCTTCCGCCCTTAAACGAAAAACCAAGCTTTATCGCTATAGTTGGCGTTTTGGTAACTTTATTCGGAACATACACTTTAAATGTAAGCAATGTCAAAGAAGGATTATTAAGACCGATAAAGTTGTTATTTGAAAATAAAGCATCAGCACTAATGATTTTGTCTGTCTTTCTTGGTAGTGTTGTTATTGGGTTCGAATTTATAAGAAGAGGAGTTTGGAATGGTAAGATTGACGGAAATAGATGAGAACTCCTGAGGCTATGGCGAATACTATTAAGAGTAATAAGGCTATTTTTTTAATCACGGCATTTGTAGTGGCGGCTCATATTAGTTATATACCCAATGGTTTTACCTGGCTAGACCATAATGATATAGAACAGAAACGGGCGGTGTTGCCAATAGGTCAAGTATACAAAGCGTTCATCACTCCTTTTGGGGAGACAAGTTTTTATAGGCCGATGGTGACGATAGCCAATAGTATTGATAACAGGCTATATGGACATTGGGCACCGGGATATCATCTGACTAACGTGCTGCTGCACTTGGGGGTGGTAATTCTAGCTCCGGTTTTCCTGTCGGTTTTTTTCGATTTAACGGCCCGGCAGAAATTTTGGGCGATGTTAATTGTGGGACTGCATCCGGCTTCAATACTGGTGGTAGGCTCGATAATCCAAAGGCAGGAGTTGTTGGTGACGATATTTATAATGCTGACCCTGATTTTTTATAAAAGAGCTAGGGAGAAAGGAAGATGGCGAGATGTCTACTTTACTGGGGTGGCGATGGCGGGGGCGTTGCTGTCTAAAGAGACGGCGTTGGTATTGATACCGGTATTGATTATCATGGATAAATTTTTTAACGAGAACCTCGGGAAAATTAATGTTCGCCTCTGGATAATTGGAGCAGGAACAATGGCAGCTTATGCGGCGTTGAGAATGAAGGTGGTGCCGAAAATTTGGGGAACAGGGTGGGGAGAGTTGTCGATAGGCCAGCATATCGCAACCAGGTTGGGACTGGCGGGTAAGTGGATCCTACTTTTGGTGTCTCCTTTTAAGTCTAATTTTAGCGATGCTGTCCGGGTGATGGACTGGACAAATTGGTATGTGTGGGTGGTGATTTTATTGTTGGCGGGAGTAGGGGTAATTATCTGGAAGGCGGGTGTTCGATCTGGCATGGGAAAGGCGATTTTGATGATTTTGATTCTTCTGGCCCCGGGATTGAATATTATTCCGGTGCCGCGAGTCGGATCGCCCCATTATGGGTATTTGCCGGTTTTGGGACTGGCCGGATTAGCGGCTGTGTTATTGGGTAAACTCAAGAAGGGCCGGAGAATGGCGGGGATAGTGTTGGGAATTTGGCTGGGTATCGCGGCGATGACGGTTTTTCGGGCAGGATTTCAATTTGAAAATGATGAGACCCTTTTTAAGGCGGAAGTGGAAAAAGATCGAAATTTTGAGGAAGGGTACTATTATTTGGGGAATTATTATTTGAAGTCTCGGAATCTGGCCGAGGCGCGGAAGTATTATGAACGGGGGTTAGCGGAGAAGAAGAATTATTTGTATTTCAGCCAAAAGCGGAACATGCTGATCAATCTGGGAGGAATTAAATTGGAGACAGGAGATGCCAGGGGGGCTTATGAGATCTATGACGCAATGCAAGATAGTGTCGGCGAAGATATGAAGCCGTATGTGGTTTTTAATCTGGCCCTGGCTGCCCGGGAGATGGGGGATAATCAGAAAGTGGTGGAGATTTTGGGAGGAAGACGGTGGCAAAGACCTGAGCCGTATATGCTGCTAAATCAAGCGTTGGAATCTTTGGGGCGAATCAATTCGGTTCCTCTCCTTCAGTATCTTTCTCCTGAACCACAGTAATCGTCCCGGTACAATCTTCGCCACAGTCAAATACATAATCTCCTACACCTAAATATACGATAGGGGCGACAACGGTCTTTCCGGCAGGAATGCTCACGTCCATTCGAGGATAATCTCTGACTTTAAAAACATAATCCCGGTCCACGGCCGAGATATTTAATTTCATCGTATCAAATAGCTCAACTTTGAAACTGTCTGGCGTAAATTTTCCGTCTTTTGCCTGGACATCCATAGCCTCGACCTTATTTAAGACCTCTTCAGGATTTTTCGTAATCATCTTGGGCCTTTGGAACAAATAGTAACCCGCAGCTAACAACGCTACAATTACCAGAACGGACAAAAAAACAGCTCTCATTTACTTTAGTTCATCCTAACTGTTGACAAAGCCTCATGTCAAGGTGGAAACTAAGTACTACATAATAGAATGCCCAAAAAACTTTTGTTTATCCTCTCCTTCTTGTTAGTATTAGCATTTCTACCCTCACCTGTCGATGCGGCAACTTTTACCAGAAACGTGTTCTTACAGAAAGCCAACACCGTTTCATTCGACTTCAGGTGGGCGACCGATACCCAGGAACAACTCGTCGTCAAGTATGGACTGACAATAGCCTATGGCAACCAGGTAACCAGCGACGCAGAGCAGTTAATAAACTGCGGTAACAATGCCAGTTTCCCTTGTACCGGCGGAAATAATAACCACGCTAAGATCTCCGGACTTGCTCCAGGCACAAAATATTACTATCAAGTGACTACTGTTTCCGGGACAGCCTTAACAGCTGCCGGTGATCCCAACCACTATTTCAAAACTTCTCCTGCCGTTGGTTCAACCACGCCCTTTACCTGGGCTATTTGGGGAGATTCTGGTGTCAACAGCACCTCCCAGAACAACGTTGCTAAACAAGTATTTGCCAAAAAGCCCGACCTGGTTATGGTCGCCGGCGATATAGCTTATCCTTACGGGACCAGTTTCAGTGGCAACAATACTCTCCACTTCAACCGCTACTCCGACGCGACTCCCGGTCAAAATACTATGTCATTCTCTCCATTTTACGTCACTTGCGGTAACCACGAAACTTCTTGTCCCACGGTTATGGCCGATCATAGCCTTCCGGGTGGAGGAAAAATGACTTCCCAGATATCGACATATTCATATGACTATGGAAACGTTCATTTTGTAGCGTTAAATTCAAACGGCAGTTATGCATATAATGCCACCACCCCTTCCGCATCAGATCCCCAGGTAGCCTGGGCTTACAATGATTTGAAAGCTTCAAACCAACCTTGGAAAGTCGTTTATTGGCACCACAACGGCTGGTCTGCCGGATCCCACTCCACAAATACAGCTATCGTAGATAACTTAATTCGCATGGCCTCCGATGCCGGAGCCGACCTGGTAATCTGGGGTCACTCACATGTATATGAAAGGTGGAACCGAAAAGCAGGTTTTTATCCCAATGTCCAAGCATATACCATCGGAAATGGCGGCAAAACCGGCGCTTCCGGCTGCACCTCAACCAGTCCGGGTCCGGGATGTGCAGCCAAATCATCTTCTGGTGATTCAGCCGCAGGCTTTCTCTTTTTTGAGGTCAGCGGAGATACCATGACCGCTCGTTATATTACTCAAAGTGGGGCTAATCCTGACACAATATCATTAAATTCGTCCGGCGGAGATCCAACCAGTACTCCAGGTTCGTCGCCAACGCCCACTCCCACACCGACGCCGACGCCGAGGCCGGGTACGCCTACGCCTACACCCCAGACTGGCGAGTTGCCGATTTCTGTCTGCGACCGGGCAAACGGACCATTCTCGGTCAACATCAACAACCCATACTTTCCATTGCCGGTAGGGATGGTCAATGTCTTGGAGGGCGGAGGTTTAAAAGTTCAGGTGAGTGTATTAAGCCAGACTAAGGTGATAGGAGGCGTGACCACGCGGGTGGTAGAGGAACGGGAATGGCAAAACGGCCAGTTGATTGAGGTGTCTAATAATTGGTTCGTCCAGGCTCCGAATGGGACCGTCTGCTACTATGGAGAGGATGTATTTGACGGCAGCGGCAATCCAATAGGGGGAGCGTGGATTGCTTATGATGATCCGAGTCATCCTAATTTCCGGCCGGGGATTATCATGCCGGGCAATCCGGCGGTGGGACAAAGGTATACCCAAGAAGTGGCGCCGGGAGTGGCTGAAGACCGGGCGCAGCACACGGCTTTGGGGGGATCGTTTACGACACCGGCGGGGACATTCAATAATGTCCTGTTGGTAAATGAGACGCCGCCTTCTACCAAACGATATGCGCCCGGGGTGGGGATGATATACGATGACGGGACGACACTTAGAAGCTCAACTTTGTTAGGAGGATCCCCGATGCCGACGCCTTTGTCATTTCCACCCGGAGACGCTAATGGAGATTGCGCGGTAACGATCGCCGACTATGTGATTCTTTTGAACCATTATGGCCAAACAATAGCCGGGGGGAGAACAGTGGGAGACTTTGATAACAACGGCGCGGTAACGATCGCCGACTATGTGATTCTTTTGAACCATTATGGCCAGTCTGGGTGTGTATAATCAAATGATGAATATAAAGGAAAAACTTGATTCAAAATTAATAGCCCTTTTGGTATTGGTGGCAGTGCTGCCAGTATTGGTATGGGGGACAATGCAGGTGAGACGGTGGCTAGGCCGGGCGGCCGGGCCGACGGTAGGGCTGGCCTTCTCTCCTGGTAGTGAGACGCTGCCGCCGGATAAAAACTTGGGAATAGTAGTAGAGGCGGGAACGGAGAAGATTTCGGGGGCGCACGTGGAGTTTACTTTTGACAGGACTAAAGTTCAATTAGCGGGAGAGGTGCAGGTGACGGGGGCTTTGACGCAAGTTTTGATAAAGACTACTGCGTCGGAGGCTAACTCGACGGGCAGGGTGAAGCTGGCGGTGGGGATGCCCTTGGGGCAGGCGGGGCAGGGACCGAGCGGGAACGTGGAGCTAGCCCGGGTGACTTTTAGGTCGGTGACTACGGCCAATACGACAGCCAGCGTGAACTATGACAGTTCGAAAGTGGAAATTGTCAATGACGCGGCCACGAAATTGGCAGTAAATCCGAGAGGAGCGACTCTGACCCTTAACTCTGGCGGCGGGACGGGAGCGAGAGTGTTTTCTTCTCCAGCTTCTGCCACTCTGCCCCCGAATAAGACTTTGGGCATAATGGTGGATTCGGGAGTGGAAAAGGTGGGATTTGCGCAGGTGGAATTTACTTTTAATACGGCCAAAGTGCGGTTGGCGAGTGAAGTCCAGATTACGGGCCCTCTTACGACTGTGCTGGCTAAAACGACACGGGCCCAAGCTAATTCTACCGGAAGAGTAAGAATAGCCCTCGGCCTGCCCTTGGTGCAGCTGCCGAACCCTACTCCTGTGCCTCCGTCGGGAAGTTTTGAGATAGCCAGGGTGACTTTGACGTCGGCGTCGAGTACAAATAATGACAGTGCTGGCTTGGATTTTGACACAGGTCAATTGCAGGTGGTGACTGTGGGGGAACGGGTATTGTCAGTGTTGGCGACGGGGACGGCGCTCTCTCTAAACCCGGTGGCGAGTACTCCTACCCCAACTCCCCGTCCTACGCCTACGCCTACACCAACGCCCAGACCCACCCCTACACCCACACCGAGACCCACTCCCACTCCTACCCCAACTCCCCGTCCTACGCCTACACCAACGCCCAGACCCACCCCAACTCCAACTCCAGCTCCTACCCCAACTCCTACCGGGACTGAAACATCCTTCTTTTTCAAGGTCCGTTTGCAAGGCATAACTACAAAAGCTAACGATCAACTGTCTGTGATAAAGTTTAGCCGAAATGGCCAAGTTGTCTCGAATTTAGCGTCGGCAACTTTAATCAACGACAGTAGCGGAGTGTACAGCGGAGGAAACTTCTTTGTCTCGGTTGCAACCGGAGATTACGATATTTGTATTAAAACGCAGTCTCATCTGCAACGCTGTATTAGAAATGTTCGCTTAGATCAAGGTGTCCCACTGATCCAAGATTGGAGTACGTTGGCCAATGAAAGCAAGCAGCTTCTGGTGGGGGACGTGAATGGGACGAATACTATTACTATTGAAGACGTAGCGGCAGTCCTGGCTAAATATACTGACTTTGTGGTGCCGGTTCCAGCGGGAACGCCTGAAGATGTGAATGCTGATAACAGAATTACTATTGATGACGTGGCGTTGACATTAATTAACTACACTGACTTCACGGTCGACGGGGATCGATAAAATATGAAATTTCTTGCCCTGATTGCCGGATTGTTAATTACGGTGGGAGTGGCGGCGGGAGTGGTGGATAAACAATTGCGCCAAGGGAAGGAGCAAAAGGTGGAGCCGACTCCGACTGCGGCGATGGCGGTGGGGAGAGTGAAGTTGTCTACCCGGATGGAGGAAGGGAAATTGAAGCTGATGGCAGAGCCGGTGGGGGGAGAGGTACTGTTGTCGGCGTTTGCCTTGAAGCTCAAAGTGGTGGGGGGGAAGCTGGGGGGCGATGGCAAACTGACGCCGGGCGGGGAGATGATAAAAGAGGGATGGAGTTTTCCTATAACCAAGGCGGAAGAAATAAAGGGAGGAGTAGAGATAAAACTAGCGGGGGCATTTATTTCTGCCCAGAAATATAATTTTGGGGGCAGGGTGGAATTAGCCCGGGTGCCGATAACAGGGAGCGGTTTAAAGTTTGAAGTGGACAGAGAAGAAACACGATTTCTTATCAAGGATGGACGTCGGGTTGAGATGGAGGGTCTATGAGCAGACGTGCCTTGTGGATACTGATAACGGCGCTGGTATTGGGGGCAGGTTTGGTGGTGGGGTTGGTACTGGTGGGGCAGAAACAACTGTTTAGAAAAAAGGCGGCGGTACAGGGTGGAACAGCCCAGGTGAGACTGGTGCCAGAGTCTAAGACTGTCGGGGTGGGGGGGACTTTCGGGGTGGAGGTGAGATTTACCCCCGGAGCCGAGCCGGTCTCGGCGATTACCGTCCAGCTGAACTATACCTACCCAGGTTCACAACCCCCGTTATCGGTAGCCAGTATCGTGGCTAATCCACAGCTATTGGGGACAGGATATTGGAGCATGCCCATTAAAACAGTGACTACCAGCGGTGGGCTGGTTAGAGTGAGGATAGCAGCAATTAACACGTCTCTATCAGGCTTTAGTTCAGCCAACGAAGAAATGTTGGCGACTATTAATTTTAGGGGGGATGTACCAGGGACAATCAATGTGACATTTGACGCGGTAGAGAGTAAAGTGACGCTTAAGTCCACAGCGACGGATACGTTGTTGATTCCGACGTCGGTGGGGACCTACACAGTGACGGGGGAGTCGCCGGCATCACCCACTCCTACGGGTGCGCCTAGTCCGACGCCCACACCGACTCCTCATCCTACACCTACATCCACGCCGGGACCTACCCCCACGCCCACACCGACTCCAGCACCAACCCCTACCCCTACTCCTACTTCCATCCCTACTCCTACCCCCACATCGACGCCGATCTTGCCTACGCCGACGCCCGGAGCTATTTCCCAGCTGCCTCAGGCGGGGGTGGTAGAGACGACGCTCAGTGTGCTGGGAATAGGGATGGTACTGATTATAATGGGTGCATTGGCTTTATGATGAAGTGGTGGATGTTAATCGTGATGATGTGGGTGGTGACAGCAATGCCGGTAAAGGTAAACGCGCAGGGAGCACTTGCCGGGGATGCTAATGGGGATTGTAAGGTTGACGGAGTGGATTTTGTGGTGGTATTTAACAATTACGGAAAACCAACCAGCGGAGGAGCAACCCAAGGAGACTTCAACACAGACGGAAAAGTAAACGGGGTGGACTTTGTGATTTTGTTTAACCATTATGGACAGGTGTGCCAGGGTACCCCCGTGCCGACACCGACACCGACACCAACTCCAACCCCAGGAGGTCCGACTCCGACATTGCCACCGATTGTCACCGGACCGGGGATATGGACTTCGGCTCAGGAGTTAGCTGGATTACCTATGAGCGGAGCTGCTTGGAACACTCTGGTATCAAATGCCAGCCAGAATACTACACCCAACCTTATGAATCAGGACGATAAAACAGATACCAATACGGTGGCAAAGGCCTTAGTTTATGCAAGAACCAGAGACGGAAATTACAGAGCTCAGGTTCTTGGTACCCTAAAAACTCTTGTTAATAACCATCCAATTCCTCCATCTGGGCAATCGACTTCATGGGATTCACTGGCGGTGTTGAGAAGTATAGGGAGTTATGCAATTTCCGCCGATTTAATTGATTTGCCAAATTACGACTCTTCATTTGATCGGAATAGTTTCAGGCCCTGGCTCTCAGCCATAAGAAGCACAATTGTTGAAGGCGGAAGAGGAAGCCTGATCTCTTTTCAGGAAAAAAGGCCTAATAATTGGGGCTCTCACGGCTCCGCCAGCAGAATTGCGGCGGATCTCTATCTCAACGACACTACCGACTTAAACCGGGCAATACAAGTGTATAAAGGACATCTTGGAGACAGGGCCTCTTATTCTGCGTTTGTATACGGATCTGATTTGACTTGGCATTGCAATAGTTCGACCCTTTATTCTATAAACCCGAAGGGGTGCACAAAAAATGGTCAGAACCTGGATGGCGCGAGGCCTGACGATCAAAGAAGATGCGGCAGTTTTATCTGGCCGCCTTGTAAGACAAATTACTCATGGGAAGGGTTCCAAGGCCTTATTGTCTCTGCAGAAATGCTTTATCGAAGAGGCTATTCCTCCTATGAGTGGATGGATAGGGCTCTTCTAAGAGCAAGCGAATGGCTGTATAACACTACATTTAGTGACGGGTCGAAATACCCGGCCGAAGGGGATGACAGGTGGATAGTCTGGATTCTTAACAAAAGATATGGAACAAATTACTCAAAGACTAGTGGAGTGGAACCCGGAAAGATGATAGGGTATACAGATTGGACCCACCAATGAGCCTTGAGTTTATATATGTTGACGGGTGGTTTTGGGGAAGGTGTTATATTTATTAGATGCGAGCAGGGTGGGTTTTGATAGTGATGGGACTAATCTTGGGAGCTGGTCTGGCAGAGAGAGTGCGGGCGCAGGGGACAATTTCCGGGGATGCTAATGGGGATTGTAAGGTTGACGGAGTGGATTTTGTGGTGGTGTTTAACAATTACGGAAAACCAACCGGCGGAGGAGCAACCCAGGGGGATTTCAGCGGAGACGGAAAAGTAGACGGGGTGGATTATGTGATTTTGTTTAACCATTATGGACAGGTGTGCCAGGGTACCCCGGTACCGACAGCCACACCGACACCGACTCCGACACCGGTGGGACCGACTCCGACGCCACCGCCGATTGTCACCGGACAGGGGATCTGGATATCTTCGTCTGAAATAGCGAAGCTTCCGACTAGCGGGTCTGCCTGGAATGCGGTTTTGTCTGCGGCTAATGGCAGTTGGGGGACAGCGCGTCTGAACGACAACAACAGTATGCATGATGTGTATACTCTGGCCGGGGCGTTAGTGGCAGTGCGAACTGGGGATAGTACGATGCGTGCTAAAACTATTGCCGGGTTGCGATCGGCAATGAGTTCTCTTATATCGCGAACCCTAGAATTGGCTCGTGGACTGCAGACATATATTATTGCTGCAGATATTATTGGATATCATGACACAGGTTTTGAAAATTGGGTGAGAGATATAACATTTGCCCGACCGGTACCAGGTAGGGATGGATCAGGGCTATATAATAATGCCCTTACGGATAGTACCAACTGGGGAGGTCACGAGCGGGCATCGGCAATAGCGGCGGCGTTGTATCTTAGGGACAGTCGAATTGGTGAGCTCGTTAGAGCATATCAAGAATATATTGGCGAAAATGTGTCGCCAAAGACTCTCATATACAGGGGTACAAATTGGCAAGCTGACCAAAACAATAAGGCGGGAGTGAATAGAGTGGGGGCGCGTATTCAGGGGCAAGATGTTTCTGGGGTAATTCCTGAAGATTGGAGGAGAGGTAGTGAGTTTAATTGGCCGCCGACGCTTTCAGGTTATATGTGGGAAGGAGTGCAGGGTTTTACGGTCAGCGCGGTGCTTTTGCATAGGGCCGGGCTGGTTCCATTTACTTCAGGTAACAATGTTCTTTCAAGAGTGTTGCACCAGCTAATGGATCCTTTGAACCCTCCCAATCCCGGTATAAACGATCAGCCCACGGGAGACGACACGTGGATTCCTTGGGTGGTTAATTACTATGCCGGGACAAATTTTCGCACAACGGCGGCAAATCCCGGTAAGAATATGGGGTGGACGGATTGGACACACTCCAGGTGAGATTATGTTGAAAACCGGGGGTGTCTTACTGGGTACGGTTCTAATCGTGGGGGTGATTTTTTCCTACTCCCACCCTACAGGCCTTTCCGGAAGTTTAAGGGCTTGTGCTCAAGCGACAGCACCCGTAAGGAGGGGACAGTTCTGCCTGCCCGCCGAAATTTCAACGCAGGCGGGGCCCAGCCAGTTCGGTTCAGATATTTTCAAACAGACACCGCAAAATGGTAATATGGTAATATAGTGACATGGAGTCTGCCCAACCCCAAATAGAACCCGCCTCCGCCGAAGGCTACGGCGAGGTGAGACAGGAACGGGAACTGGTGAAGTGGATGGCGGCGGAGCGGCCGTATAAGCCGCTGGATAAGCAGATGTTTGTGACGGGAGTGGTGGTGGCAATATTGGTAGGGGTAATCATGCTTCTGGCGGGAGAATTTATGGCTGTACTGGTCCTGGCGGCAATAATTTTTGCTTATTATATGTGGTCGACTGTGCCGCCTCAGCAGGTGGAATACAAAATTACTACCCGGGGAATCCGCACGAGTGGACGGTTGTATTCTTGGGGAGAGATGACCAGGTGGTGGATAGAGGAGAAATGGAGAAGTAGGTTGCTGACAGTGGAAACACCAGCCAGCTGGCCAAAAAGACTGCATTTGGTGCTGGGGGCGGAAGAGCCGGCCGTAAAAGAAGCGATGGAAAAATATGTGCTGATGGAGACACCGGCAGAGACGGCAATGGACCGGGCGGGGAAGTGGCTGGCTGAAAAGTTTCCCCTGCAGGCGAAGTAGGGTAAAATTAGCCTTACTGCTCCCGTAGCTCAATGGATAGAGTAGGACTTTGCGGAAGTTCAGATGACCGTCCGATTCGGTCCGGGAGCACTAGGGAGAGATGGCCGAGTGGTTGAAGGCGCAGTTCTCGAAAAACTGTATGGGGGTAACCTCATCGTGGGTTCAAATCCCACTCTCTCCGCTCCGCCCCCTTAGCTCAATGGACAGAGTAATGGTTTCCGGAACCATTGATGGGCGTTCGATTCGCCCAGGGGGCACTGCGCAAGGATAATTTGTGGCTGATCCGCAGGCCGACGCCGAACCCTGAATATAGAGGAAATCTGGGGTGGAGCTGGCCTAAAGGCTGGGTGGACGAGGGAGAAAATCTGGAACAGGCAGCTATAAGAGAGGTTCGAGAAGAAGGAGGAGTGGTAGCCAAAATCGTTAAAAAATTGCCGGCACTAAAAGTGTTTTTTAAAGATAAGGGAGAACTGGTGATGAAATTTATTACGTATTTTGTGATGGAGTACGAGTCAGATGTTCCGGGGGGATTTGGGGAAGAAACAGCGGAGGTAAAATGGGTGACTAAAGAAGAGGTAATGCAACTTCTGGCGCACAAAAATGAGAGGGAACTGTTAAAATCTGTGGAGTCAGGAGAGGTCGCATAGCCCGGTCTAGTGCGCGGCTTTGGAGAAGCCGTGTGGGCGCAAGCTCACCGGGGGTTCGAATCCCCCCCTCTCCGCTATGAGTATGGAGAAACTTCGGGTGGCAGGTAACATAAAGAGCGTGAAAACAAAAGTTGTGCGATATGTGGTGATTGGATTCTCACTGCTGATCTTTTTTGATTACGTTTTTTATATTCTTTGCCGGGCGCGCATATGTTTACCTTGGCCGTTTTTATAGGAATTTACTCATATGCCCTGATGGCGTTGGGGTTGGCGGGGGTGTTGACGTGGGGGTGGATTTGGGGAGTGACGGGAGTGGTGTTGGTGGCGGGTCTGTTCCGCATCAAAAAATTTTCTGTAGGACAAATAGGTCACATAGGACTAATGGGACTAATAGGGGTACAGGCAATAGTAAATTTGGTGGGGGCGCTGGGGCCGGAGAGAGGATTTGACGCGCTGTGGTACCATTTGCCGATTCCTAAAATTTGGCTGGCCAGCCAGAAAATATTTTTTATCGGGGGAAACTTGTATTACTCGGCCATGCCCAAACTTATTGATATGTTGTACGTGTGGGGAGAGACGCCGGCGAAGATAATGCACCTGGTCTTTGGTCTTTTGTCGCTGGCTGTGACGTATAAGTTGGCTAGGAAATGGCTGGATGAGAAATGGTCGATGCTAGCGGCGGTGATTTTTTACTCTAATTTGGTGGTGGGGTGGCAGTCGACCACGGCATATATCGATTTGGGGCGGACTTTTTTTGAAGCCCTGGCCTTTTATTTATTGCTGGACAAGAAGATTTATAAATCAGCCATTGTTTTGGGATTGGCGATGGCGACGAAGACATTGGCCATAGGCTCATTGGGCATATTGGGGTTATTGGTCTTATGGGAGACGAGAGATTTGGGCAAATTTGGCAAATTCGTGTTACTGGCCGTTTTAGTGGCGGCGCCGTGGTATGTATTTTCTTTCGTGAGCACTGGCAATCCGGTATACCCAATATTTTCCGGATATAAACTGGAATGGGACTGGGGATTTAATTTATTGAGGTTGGCTGACCCCATAAACCCGATTTATGTCATTGTGGCGTTGATGTTAATTGTATCACCCTCTTTCGTTCCCCCTCTTAAATTAAGAGGGGGACAGGGGGTGATATTTTTGTATTGTGTTTTGAGTTTTGTGGTGTGGTATTTGACCCCGCGTAGCGGGGGGGGGAGATTTTTATTACCGTACTTGCCGGTGTGGAGTGTGGCGGCGGCAGCCGCCATTGCTCAACGCTCAGCCCTCAACGCGCAAAAGTTTCTGGTGGGGATGGTGATAGCAATTGCCGTGATTTCGATTGGGTACCGGGCAGCGGCGAACGCGAAATTTTTACCGATAATTTTAGGCAAGGAGTCTCTGGAATTGAGAAAATTATGGGACCACTAGTCCTTGTCATAATGGTATCGCTGTGGAGCATGTGGCCGATGGTTGGGAACCCGCGCTTGATGACCAATATTGGTAGCGACGGGTGGTTAATTACCTGGATTATGCGCCAGCCGCTGTGGGGATTTGAGGGAAATGCCTTTTATCCCCACAAAAATGTGTTGGCATATTCGGACATGTTTAAAATTTCGGCCGTAGTGTCAGGAGGGTCGTTTGCCCGGGCTATGATCATTGGCCAATTGGCGACTATGCTAGCGGTCTACTTATGGTGGAGGAGTTTGTTTAAGAACAATTGGGGGGCCGCGGTTGCGGCGATTGCTTTAGGCCTGTCTCAAATTCGCTGGGAATATCAAGTGCATTTACAAATGTGGAGCATGCAGTACTGGCTAATTGCTGTAGGGCTGATCTATCTCTGGTTGAAGGGCGGACAGATTTGGAAACTGTATTTAGGAGCAATACTATTGGGATTGCAAATTTATGAAAGTCCCTTGCCGGCGTATTTTGCCGCGGCGGTGTTGGGAATTTTATTTTTTAAGTTCCAGCCTAAATTCAGCAAACACTTACTCCTGGCTGGAATTATAGGGGGGGCAATTATTCTTCCCGCAGTCAGAGCGTATGGGGGCGTAGCCAGGGAATTTGATTTTAGCAGAGATATTCGGGAGGCGGCTCATAATTCCATCAGTATTAATGACTTATGGGGCAGGTTTTGGAGTCCAGGATTAATTGTGTTGTTAGCGGTATCTCTGTTGCCGGGCCGGGCCGGGGGTAAATCTAAATGGCTGGTGGCAATTTTAGTCTTTGGTCTAGTCATGGCCATGGGGCCGGTGGTGAAATGGCAGGATAAAACAGTCAAGATTTTTAACACTCCCATTCCTTTGCCCTATGCCGCGGCATATTACGTGGTTCCGGGCTGGAAAGGTTTTCGCACCCCTTCTCGGTGGTTGTGGCTGTCGGCATTTGCGGCATCGGGACTAATTGCTGCCGGATTAAAAAATGCGCGGATTGAAAGATTATGGTGGCCAATACTGGTGGCCATTGTTGGCGGAACTAGACTAACAAATGTTATTTCTCTGCCGGAAAAAATCCCAGATGTTTATAAATGGTTAAAAAACCAACCTGGAAAAGTAGTATTGGAACTGCCGTTATATACTTGGCCGCAGGAGCAGATAGAGGTGGAGAAGATGTACTATAGCTTGTATCACGGTAAAACTTTGGTCAACGGCTTTTCCGGCTTCACGCCACCCCTGGTTTATAATTTAGCCTCAAATCCCATAAATAACATTCCTGCTGGAACCGACTATATTATCGTTCATGACAAAAAGGTTAAGTTACCAGGTAAAATTCTATATCAAGATGAAGAAAATATTGTTTATTCTGCTCGTTAGCGGATTGATATTAGGTAGCCTGGGGGGCGGGTGTGGCTGGAGCGCGGCGCAAGTAGCGCGCGGAATCCTGGGCGGACAATTAAAAATTAAAAATTGGGAATTAAAAATTACGAGGTGGTGCTTTGGGGGATTGCCGCTAGTGAATCAGCTAGACAGGTTGTTGGATAACAAGACTTATGTTGTCCTGCTGCAAAATAATACGGAACTCCGGGCCAGCGGGGGGTTTATGGGCAGCTACGTAGTGCTAGGGGCTAAGGGCCAGGGGCTAAGTGATATGAGGGTGGAGGATATTTATCAGCCGGATGGACAACTAGTGGGGCATGTGGATCCACCAGCTCCAATTCAGCAAGCCTTTGGACAGGGGTGGTGGAAGTTGCGGGATAGTAATTGGGACGTGGATTTTTCTGTAGCCGGAGAGCAAATTGCCTGGTTTTTTGAACAAGGAGGAGAAAAAGTTGACGGTGTTATTGCTATCAATTTGTCATTCGTTAATTTGTTACTTGGTTACTTAGGGGAAGTAAAAACGGTGACGTATGACGAGCGGGTGACGGCCCAGAATTTAGCCAACTTGGCGCAGACGTATTCGGAAGTAAATAAAGAAAAGCGGGATTTTTTGGGGGCGGTGGGGGCGGCGTTGTTTGAAAGGATTAAAACGATAGGACCAATGGGACAAATAAGACTAATAGGACTAATATATAAAGAACTACAAAATGGGCAGATATTGATATGGATGAAGGATAAGGATGTGGAGCAGGAAATTCTGGAAAAAGGGTGGGGAGGGGGATTGGGGAATTACGGGGGAGACTATTTGTATATCGTGGAGTCGAATTTGGGGGCGAATAAGGCTAATTGCTGCGTGCAGCGCATGATTACACAAGATTTGCAACTTGATGAGCACGTGATTCGAGAAAAATTAACAATCAAGTGGACAAATACGAGTGAGTTTTCTGATCCCAAGCCGCCGGTATTTTGGGGTGGAAATTATGTTGATTATTTAAGAATAATATTGCCTAAATCCGCCCGTATTCAGTCGGTCATGGCGGAAAGTAAACTCCTAGTGGAAAAGCCATTAGATTATCAATATGGAATACAAGACGATAGATACCAGGTGGAAGAAAAGGATAGATTTAAAATCATCGGTTTCTGGGCCGTAGTTTTGGCTCAACAGTCACTCACGATCCAAGCCAGTTACCAGCTGCCCGACGCGAACTACTCATCGATTTTGGTCAAGCGCCAGCCTGGGATAGAAAGTTTTCCCTATAAATTGATAGTGGAGGGAAAAGTGGTGGTATCTGATACAATTGACCGCGACAAGGAGTACACATGGACCAAGTAGAAGAGATTAAAAGCAAAGTGGATATGGTGGAATTAGTGCAGGAATATGTGCCGTTGAAGAGAGCCGGGAGAAATTTCAAGGGCTTGTGCCCGTTCCATGGAGAGAAAACCCCGTCGTTTATGGTCAATCCGGAGCTGCAGATATTTAAATGTTTTGGATGTAATTTGGGAGGTGACGCATACACTTTCCTACAAAAAATCGAGGGCATGGAATTCGGGGAAGCCCTGCAGCATTTGGCAGACCGGGTGGGAGTAAAACTGGTGTCCTACCGGCCGACTCAAGGCGAGCAGATGAAGGAGAAACTGGTAGGAATAAACGCGCTGACCGGGCAGGTATACCATTGGCTGCTGACGGAACAAAAGACAGGTAAAGAGGCGCTGGAATATTTAAAACAAAGGGGGCTGTCTGATGAAGTGATTAAGAAATTTAATATTGGCTTTGCGCCGGATAATTGGGATTTCTTATTTAAGTTTCTGGTGGGGAAAAAGAAGTATACCTTAGACGACCTAACCAGAGCCGGGCTAGCGGTAAAAAATTATGACCGGTTTAGAAATAGGATTATGTTTCCTTTGACAAATGGACGGGGACAGATCGTGGGATATGCGGGAAGAGTTTTGCCGGCCGCCTCCGCCGAGGCTACGGCGAGCCAAGGTGGCAAATACGTGAATACTCCGGAGACGGAGATTTATCACAAGAGTGAGTTGTTGTACGGATTGGATATCACCCGGGCGGAGATAAAAAATGCCGGGTGGGCGGTGGTGGTGGAAGGAGAAATTGACGCCATTGCTTCGTGGCAGGCGGGGGTCAGAAATGTGGTGGCCATCAAGGGGTCAGCCCTGACGGAGAAACAAGTGGAGCTGCTGCGGCGGATTTGCGATACCATAGTTTTGGCTCTGGATACGGACATAGCGGGGGATGCGGCTGCAAGACGAGGTATTTCTATCGCCGACTCCGTCGGCTTGATGGTCAAGGTAATAAACTCTAAATCCGAAATACTAAATCCTAAACATTTTAAAGACCCTGGAGATTGGGCCGTTGAGGATCCCGACGGGTGGAAAAAGGCGGTAAGAGAAGCGATTCCCGTTTATGACTTTTATCTGCAGTCGGCAGTAGAAAGATATGGGCTAGAGGTGGCGGGGAAGAAAAAAATCGGTCAGGAACTACTGCCGGTTTGGGCTAATATTTCTGACGAGATAGTTAAGGCTCACTATATTAAACTGCTGGCCAAGACGCTGGGAGTAGAGGAAGAAGACGTGCGAGCACAAATGGGAAAAGTGCTAAGGGCTAAGGGCCAAGGACTAAGTGAACCTAGCACCCAGCACCTAGCACCTAGCACCCGAAGGGAGATACTGGAAGAATATGTGATCGAGTTGGCCTTGAAAGGCGGCAAGACGGGGGAGCTGCCGGAGATGAAGACCGATTTCTGGGGGAGAGTGGCGGAGGAGCTGGTCAAGAACGGCGATCCCAGGAAATTGCCGGAGGAACTGCGGGAAAAGACGCAAATACTTTTATTAAAAGAGGGCGAGTTTGAAGAAAAGGGGTGGGCGACGGCCCTGCGGGAGCTGGAGGAGATTGAAGTTAGAGAAGAGATTAAGGGATTAAGTAATGAAGGAGACGAAAATCAACTCAGAGGACTAATTAAGAGGCTTTCGGAGTTGACGAAAGACAAGTAGCGGGTTATATTTCCGTATGGTGAAACTAACGCCTGAAGCAAAAAATTTGATTGACTTGGGGAAACACCAGGGGTTTTTGACGCTGGACGATATTCTGAAAGTTTTTATTAACGCCGAGGACAGGGTAGAAGAACTGGACGCATTGTATCAGAAACTGCTGGAGAGCAATGTGGATGTGTTTGAGACGGTGACGGAAGAAGAAATTAAATCCGATGAGAAAGCGGTAGTGGAGCTGGAAAAGGAAATCGAGTCGCTGACTAAAATGGAGGGAGGAATTACTACCGACCCGGTAAGAATGTATTTGCGGGAGATTGGACGGATCCCGCTTTTAAAATCTCCGGAGGAGGTGGAGCTGGCCCAAAAAATCGAAAAGGGAGACCGCAAATCCAAACGGAAACTGACGGAATCTAACTTGAGATTAGTAGTATCTATAGCCAAGAAATACGTCATGCGGGGATTATCTTTACTCGACTTGATCCAGGAGGGAAACCAGGGGTTGATCCGGGCTGTGGAAAAGTATGATTGGAGAAAGGGGTATAAGTTTTCTACCTACGCTACCTGGTGGATCCGGCAAGCCATTACCCGGGCTATTGCCGACCAGGCCAGGACTATCCGCATCCCGGTACATATGGTGGAGACGATTAATAAACTGGTGCGGACGCAGCGGCGGTTGATGCAGGAGCTGGGGCGGGAGCCGACGGCGGAAGAGATCGCTACGATCATGGCAGAAGGAATGACGCCCAACCGGGTACGGGAAATTCTGAAAATTGCCCAAGAAACTACCAGCCTGGAGACGCCGGTGGGGGATGAAGATGATTCAATGTTGGGCGATTTTATCGCGGATAAGTCTCAACCCAGCCCAATCGAAGCGGCTTCAAGAGAACTGCTGAAGGAAAACCTGGAAGAGGTGCTGTCCACTCTGACCGACAGAGAATCCAGAGTCCTGAAAATGCGGTTTGGATTGGAGGGGAAAAACCCCATGACCCTGGAAGAGGTGGGGCGGGAATTTGGGGTAACCCGCGAGCGCATCCGGCAAATTGAGGCCAAGGCGCTGCGGAAACTCAAACACCCGTCCCGGCGCAAGAAACTGCAGGATTATTTGGATTGATGATTAAAGCCAGTGAATATAGTCGCAGCCGGTAGCCTGGCGTTTGTCTTTGTCCCAGCCGGAAGTGGAGCATTTTTTCATTTTTTTGCCGGAGCTGGTAGTAAACAAAACCAGATTTTCTCCACACTTGGGGCATTTTTCGTCCAGAGGCTCACTGGAGCTGCCAATCCACTCTACGTAATCACAACCGGTGGCTTTTTTGGTGGCTTTGTCCCAGCCTCCGGTGCTGCATTTTTTGAGCTTTTTGCCAAAACGGGTGACTTGTAAAACTAGAAGAGAACCGCATTTGGGACATGTCTCGTCCAGGGTAACCGGTTCAATTGCCAGCCACTTCACATAATCACAGCCGGTGGGTTTGACCTTGGGATCCCAGGGTCCGGCCGTGCTGCATCTTTGCAGCCTCTTTCCGGACTGGGTCTCAATGACTTCACCCAGGGGCGCTCCGCATTTGGGACATCTTTCATCATCGGCCATAAAAAGAGGATACCATATTTTCTTTTTTAATACCTCACTCCTTTCGTTCCCCTCTCCTTAATAAATGAGAGGGACAGTCCGCGTTCGGGGTGATAAAATAGCCTTGTTAATCGGTGAAACCGCGCGCTCCGGCGTAGCGAAACGGTATCGCGGCTCCCTGTTAAGGAGAAGATTGCAGGTTCGAATCCTGCCGCCGGAGCACGTGGTTCCACTTTTTAAGGAGAAGGTTGTAGCTGGCCGCAGCCAGGTTCGACCGAGGGAGAATGAATCCTACCTGCGGAGCAAGGTACAATTCTGCACCTTGCTGGCGCCAGCCACAAGGAAAAAATTGGACCGCAGCCAGGTACCGAATGGTACCTGCGCAAACCCATGAAATTTTATTATGTTTATGTCCTCAAAAGTTTGGTAAAGGAATTTATTTACATCGGGTATACGGAAAATCTTCGAAATAGACTTTCAGAACACAATTTGGGTCAAAATACTTCAACAAAATCTTATTTACCATTTGAAATTATCCATTATGAAGCTTACAGAAATATGACTGATGCAAAAAGAAGGGAGAAATACCTGAAGGGAAATAAGGGAAAGACGACTCTCAAGACAATGCTGAAAGAATTTTTGAAAACTTAACAAAGGACACCTCCCCCAGGGAGCAATTTCTACGGATTTCTTCGGATTTTAAGCCTTATTACTTGTTAATAAAATTATAAATTCTACACTTCAGGTATGAGATCGGTTAGCCAAAAAGACAATCTTGGTTGCGGGATTGCCTGCATTGCCTTTATTCTGAAAAGGGATTATTTAGAAATCTCATCGGTTTTGGGCAGGTTTAAGGCAAACAATGAAGGATTTAATTGTAAAGAACTATCTGAAATTTTATATAAATTTGGATTTGTATATTCCTACAAGTACTTAAGACCGCACTTGAAAAGAGGAATATATAAAAATGGAGTAATAGTTTTTGTCAAAAGGTCGAAGAAATATCCTAGTGGCCATTATCTGGTTCGTTGGAATAATTTATGGATGGACCCGTGGATAAATTTTTTGCAAAATAAAAAAATTTCTGAGGCTAAATCGTGTTTCAGAAGAAGATTACCAGGGATGCCAATTTATGGGATTTTTCCATCTACAGAAAGACTTGTCTGAAATTTCATGATTTCCCTCTCTAAAGCCTTCAAAACAGACGTTCCTCATGGAAACGATGAAAGATGTTAGTTCTTCATATCTTCGACCTTATTTTTGGTTTACATTTTGTCATTGACAAATGTAAAATAAATTCCTATATACTTTTATTAGGCAATAATGAATAAAAAGACGCTGATATTAGTATTAACCATTACGGCTTTTATTGCTGGCTATTTTTATTTCGCCTTATCTAAGCCTTTGTTCAATTTTTCTCCTAAGCAATCATCTCAACAAGAAACAAAAGGTTTGGTTAATGAAGCGTTGGCTGCAAAATTTGATTATCTCTCAAAACATGGTAATTCTTCCTGTTCGGGAACGTTCCGAGACTCTATCGCTTCAATGCCTGATAATGCCCGTCTGCAAGGTTCTTGTTGTAGCCCCATGAGTATGCACCGCTATGGTGAACAAGTTGAAGGATTGAAGAAATATCAAAATATCCCTGAGATTCCGCCTGACCCTTATGACATTGAGGCAAAGCTGGCTAAAAAGTTAATGGCAGATTATGACAGTATTCAGTTGTCCGCAGAAGAACAGAAAGCTTATGATTACGCCATGCAAGGAGATGGAATGTTTATGGTGGCCTAGGTAAAATCTTGATTAAAAATTACAAATTTACTGGACAACAGGTTACCCAAGTGTGGAATTTATCTGATGGATGCGGCGGAGATAGCGAACATCATCACGCCACGTAAATATGAGAAGAATGAACAGATTTAAGAAAAAATTATTGACTGTTTTATTTTACGGTTCAATCGGGCTGGCAGCTTCTCTATTTCTATTCCTTGTCTTCTACTGGAGTTTAAGCCTTAATTCAAGTATTGACAGCCTTATCAACAACACCAAAGGCGAACCTGTTTATCTTTGGGTCTACACGCTTCTTACTTTCGGCACTATTTTCTTGTTTGGTGTTAACGCCGTACTTTTTGTTTATCGTTGGAGGAAGTTCGGACCGCCTAGGCTCAAGGTTCAAGGCGGAAATGGTTTAGGAGCTTTGGTAGGGGTGGCGGCCTCTGCTTGTCCGGTCTGCGGCTCTGTCCTTTTATCAGCTATTGGTATTGCCGGAGGACTGGCAGTTTTTCCGCTTCAAGGATTAGAGCTGAAGGCACTTTCTTTTGGTTTGATGGCGCTTCCTGTGTGGTTAACAACGAGAGAGCTAAAAACATTAAGCTGTGGAGACAAAAGCTGTCCTACGCCACGCCCAACCTCATTCCAAGCAAAAGATAAGCCTTATCTCTTGGTCTCTTTGGTGTTGGTTGCTGTTTTAATACTTATTGGCTGGAATATGATTAAGACCGACCCGATTTTTTATGGATGAATATGATTTAATCATCATTGGCGGCGGAGCAGGGGCATTTGCGGCTGCCATTAAAGCCAATGAACTTCAAGCCAAAACTTTAATGGTTAACCATGGCTTGCCTTTAGGCGGAACTTGCGTCAATGTCGGTTGTATTCCTTCTAAGAACTTACTTAAAGCTGGCGAAGTGCTGTATTACAGCCAATATCATAATTTCAATGGCATCAAACTTCGAGTAGATGAATTTGATTTTGGCAAAACCGTTCAGGAGGAATTGGATGTGGCGGCGACGATGAGAAAAGAAAAATATGAAGATGTTTTGAAGAACCTACAGAATGTCACTTTTATTGACGGCAGGGCCAGATTCGTATCGCCTGCTGAAATCGAAATCGGCGGGCAAAAATATCAGGGCCAGAAGTTTGTTATTGCCACAGGTTCAACTGCTAATGTTTCACCATTTTGGTACTAAAGTTACTGTTTTGCAAAGAGGGAACACTATTTTACCAAGAGTTGAACCAGAGATTGTCTCGGCCTTACAAAAGTACTTATCCGATGAAGGAATTGAACTTTAGCCGCCAAAAACGCTCTGACAGGAAATAAAGACAGTATCAATTATTGGCAGGTCCCTTACGCTGTTTTTACTCATCCGGCTGTGGCCGGGATAGGGATGACTGACGCGGAGGTTATTGAAAGCGGTGGGAGATGTAATTGCAAGACAATTGACTTTTCTAAAGTTCCCAAGGCGGGTGCAATTAAAGATACCAGAGGAGCTATCAAGATGGTCATTAACGCTGAAAGTAGAAAAATCTTAGGTATCCATATGGTAGCCCCTGAAGCGGCAGATATCATCAACCAAGGAATTTACATCCTAAAAGGGGGTATGACAGTTGATGATGTGATAGACAGTTTACCTGTATTTCCGACACTTTCAGAGAGCATAAAAATCGCTGCTTTGTCACTTACTACTGATATAGCTAACTTAAGCTGTTGTGTGTAAATTTTAGGCTCGTTTATGCTAAAATAAAGTAACTTAGGTAGATACAATATGAAAACAATTTTCTGCGAGTTTCTCGACAGTCAAGACAAAAATGGTGCGATTAAAATTAAACCGCTGGGAAAAGCAAAAAATAGCGTTACTAAACCAACCCTACCCGACTGGAAAGATGTGGTCACCGAGATTGTTATTGATAAAACATATACTAAAGGCTTAGACGGTATTGAGGAGTATTCACATGTCATAGTTGTCTACTGGATGGACAAGGAAAAAGAATGTCACCTCAAACATCATCCTCAAGGCAGAGAAGATATCCCATATATTGGAATTTTTGCCTGCCGTTGTCCGCAAAGACCAAACAGAATTGCCATATCCACAGTGGAGTTAGTCGGAAGAAAAGGTAACATCATAACAGTTAAGAGTCTGGATATTGTTAATGGCACGCCTATTCTGGATATCAAACCCTATACTCCTCAATATGACGAGGTTAAAAATGCCAAAGTCCCGGGCTGGGTCAGTAAACTTGTTTTCTAAGTAGTGAATAAGAGAATGTTATACTGGGGGAAAGAGGTGAGACGGATGTATAAAAAGATTGAAGCCTATTTTAAAAAACACGCTTATTATAATTCGGCTGTGCATGTGTTAGTGGGGGTGGGAATTGGGATCCTTCTGACCTATCCGCTGGCGGGTGCGCACCCGGTGAGGTGGGGAGGGCTGTTTTTGACAGCAGCACTACTGGGCCACCTGTATCCTCTAACAATAAAGAAATAGTTATATGGAGAAGATAGTGTCGGTTTTCTCGATCTTCTCTTAAGCAAAAGGAGTAATAGGGCAGATCCCATTAAAGCAAAGCCTAGGTATTCTAAGTATTGCGGCCAAAAAATCAAAACTATTTTTCCAAAGCTATCAGAGTCTAAAATCCAACCATTGGCCCAATTGTTGACTAGGATGTGAGATTTAATTCTTTTGCCAAAAAAGGGAAAAAAAGAGTTGGTCGTTTGATAAGCTAGCCAGCCGGATTCAAAAGACTGGAAAAGAACAAGAACAGAATTCTTTGAAGGTTCAATTGTTACTCGATATAGACTGGGATTTGGATGGGTGGTTTCTAGTCTGAAAGTTTGGGGAGGTGATTTGGGATTCGTGCTTCTGAGATTTAACTCAGTCAAAAAACTATAAGGAATGGGGTTAATGGTAATTTCACCCAGATGGTTGACGGCTGGCTGTCGACCTATGGAGGTGCTGTCGAAATGGAGAGTATAGCCCAGTCCGTCGTTTTCCATTGGCGGCTGAACGAAGTAATTAGTTTGGAGTCCGGAGTTTGCGGTTTGAGGCAGATAGGTTTCAATATCGGCCTTGCGGCTATTTAAGTTTTCCAGCCAGAAGAGAAGACTTTGTCCGGTCTGGTTGTGAGATTGCGAGGTAATGAGATAGCTAATTTTATGTGGTAAATTTGGCAGCCAGAAGGAAGCGCTGCAGTTGTTGGCCCCGAGAGCCTGAAGCTGCAGGACGGTTTGGCCATCCAGCTGACTGACGCTATTTTTGATGGTGCCAGTTTCAGTGGCATTGCAGATGTCGATGTTGGTTTGAAAAGTTTCTTTTAAAACCGGGTCGGTGGCCGGATTTATTTTGGCGCTTAAATAACCATTAATTTTGGGAATTTTAACCTGGAGGGTCTCGCCATTAAAATAGATTTCAGGGTTTGCATAAAGAACAAAGTTGAGATTATCGGGATCTATCAAGGCTAAGTCTTCCCTTTTAATTTCAGGAATGGCCAAGTAATAATCCCGAACTTTGGCTGGTAAAACCTTGTGGAAAAGAAAGTAATCTCCTTTGTCCTCAACTGTAAATTCCAACTCCTCTTGCCTCCGGCCAGTAAAGAGAGAGCGGAAGGGATAGTAAACAGAATCTCCAACTGATGTAAGGTAAGTTCCATTTTCCAAGTAGGCCCGGTCGTAGTTGTTCCATTGATAAACTGGTTCTACCGTTGGTAAATCTTTAGCCAAAAAGACGAAGTTGGTTGCCGGGGTTTTTAAATCTATCTGATAAACCTTAATTTTGCCGAATGTTTGGACAAGTGATATTTTATTTGAGGAAGACAGTAAATCTCTCAGCTCTTCGGTCGCCAACGATTTGGGAGAGGAGGGACTAATAATATTTCCATCAACGATCAGCCAACGTATCTGGTATTTTTCAAAAACATTTTCCAATAATTCTAAATTATGAGAATAAACGGCGTAAGAGGCTTCCCAATAATAGTTTTCGTTGTAAGATGACCAACGATCAAATTCCCGATCCATTAAAGGTTGGTTTAAACCAAACCACCAAAATCCGGCTCCCTCATAACCCCAGCTATAGTAAACCCAACCCCAAAAGGTGTGGATAGGAAAATGGGCTACGCGACCATCTTTCTTCTGTTTAGAAAACCAATTGATAGTCTGGAAGTATTCTTCGGGAAACTTAACTTTTACACTCGGACTTATGAGGTTTCCCCGAAAGGCGGGTAACATATAGTAAATTAAGGAGATTGTGACTATGATCCCAGGTACTGACGCCAAGATTTTCCAGCACTTGGTCCAGAGTTGGGTAATAGCGTTTAGGGCCATACCAAAATAAACAGCATAAACCAGCATTAACAGAATCGAAAATTTAGTAAACGGAAAGCGCAGGGCTTCTTTTAAAAGCGGAACTTTGTTTTGTAGCAAACTAAAAAAGTAGTTGATAATTGGTAAATCATTGGCAATTATCAAAAAGGCACCCACACCCAAAGGAAAAAGAGCAATTCCATATTTTGATTTTTGTCTAAAAGCGACAACAACGCCCAGCAAAATCATCAAAAAAATACCACCGCTCACCGTTTGGGTGACCGGGTTATTAAGATGGGGAGTCCATTCACTAAAAACCTCTACGAATTGTCTCTGTTTTTCATCGTACCTCCCCCAATCAAAGAGAAAATTCTTTAGAGTGGCTGTATCTTTTAAGGTGCCGAATTTTTTGCTGGTTAAAAAAGCTTTCTGTGAGAATTGAGTATGTATCTTGGAAAGACTGACTTCCGGTCCATGGTTTTTGATGAAATAAAGGTTGGGTAATAACCAAAAGCTATTTAGAAGAAAAACGAGTAAAAAAATACCTAAAAGCCGGGGCCAGGAATTTCGCCAAGAAAAGATGGCCAAAACTCCTAAATATGAAGCCAGCCCTAAAACGTAGACAAAAAAGAGTGTGCTTGTGTGGGCCATTGAAGCTGAGAAAAGGGTGGTTACAACAAACAGCCACAAGCTTCTTTTTTCACTGGTTTCTAGATATCGGGTGGCGAATAAGAAGAGCCAAGGAAGTGAGGCAAAATGCGTGGCAAACATCTCTAAAGGTAAGTAGAATTGTTGAAGGGTGCCTAAATTCAAAAGATATAGTAAGGCGCCACAGAAAGCAGCAATTTTTTTAGAAAGTATTCTTTTGAGGAAAAAAATAGACACCTAAGGGTCCTAAAATTAATGTCGAAAAAAAGTAGGCATACCGTAGAAAAATATCTGGTAAGACAAATGAGAGGGGATAGTATAGGAACATTCGGGGGAGTTCGGCCGCGTGGGCTTGAGAGGCAACTGATCCCAAGCCTTGAACTTCTTGCCAGGCGCCAAAAATTGACCTTTGAAAATAAAGGGCAAAGTTTAGCTCGGGATGTATAGTATCCCAACCCGAAAGCCAGGTGCCGGGTTGAAAATTGACCCAAGACAACAACACGGCCAACACGGTTAAAACCAGAGGGTAAAGCATAAATTACCCCCTGGTTAAAAAGTGCGCCAATTGCTGAAAAATACTCTCCAGTTTTCCTTGGCTTTAGCAACATCTAAAGAGCGACCTTGGGAGTGTGACAAAATTTCCATTGCTCCGGTGTTTGAATCGTAAGCGACCAGTGTTAGTTTAGAACAACCTTCGGCACCACAATTTGTGCCCATGGTGTGTGCTGTGGCCACCATCTGTAAAAATTGATCTTCAGAAATGAAAGCTAAGCCAGTTTTCTGGCGGCTTTGATACATTAACAGCTGAAGGTGACCTGGTCTGTAATCGGTTATCTGAACCGTAGTATTGTGGTCTGTATCTTGTTTACCATCTGGATACAAACCTCGGGCGGCAAACATGTAGATGTGCCCGGGACCTTGAGGAGGCATCTCTATGACTGCATCTCCAATAGTAACAGTCATCTGGCCACCGGTGTAAATACCAAAACCTCCCTCGGGTAAATTTTGGTAAGCTTCGCCAGACCATCTGACTACTTCTTGGGTAACTGGACTAAACGGTTGAATACCTCCATTAGCCTCGTACATTGTCTTCCAACCTTCAGGGCTTGCACTCCAAGGATTACCAGTGCCGGTATAACCAAAATCTGGTCCGACCAGTAATCCACCCGGATCGGCAAAAATGTGAGGAGCAACGCCGGTTTTATTTATGAAGTCTCCCTTGGCTGAATCTACTACTTCAGGATTCACTTCTTTGGGAATACCCTGCATTCGAACTTCTCCTACTTCAATGACAACCGGAGGCGTTTCGGTCGCAGCAACGGGCGGTAACATTTCAGGGTGTGATGGAATTGAATCAACCCTGTTAGCCCAAACTTGATCTGGATCAAAAACAGCAGCGAGAGCTGCTAACCCTGCAGCAACACCTGCACCTAGAAATTGTCTTCTGCTGATGTGAGTATTTAATATATCTGTCATTGATTTTCACCTCCCTTTTTAAATAAAGTCTGTTTTGAGTAATCACTTTTGTTAATAAAAATGAGGCCTAGGAGCCCTAACATTGTTGATCCTAAAATTACCCAAGTAGAGTTCTTGGGTCCGACCTCGGGCGACTTTTTGATACCCAGAACTTTCTTTTCTAAACAAACTTGGGCGGTATCCCGGTTGCGTTCGTCTCCAGAGACGGCTTTAGCAGCATTGACGACACACAGTACGCTTTTATCGGCCGGGAATTTTTCGGCTGAGACAACTTTAACTTTTATTTCTCTTTCTTCTGTTTCTTCCGAAGTAAGATCGGTAATTCTAAAGTTTACATTGCCTGAAACCAGCTCCAGGAAGTCGGGGAGAATATCGGTAACGTCGACAGTATTGTAAGTAGCATCACCGACGTTTTTAACCATCAATTTGAAGGTAATTTCGTCTCCGGAAGTGAATTTCCAAGAAGTAATTCCTAAATTATCAATGAACTTTTGACTTTGGGGATCAAAAACCTTTTTGTCGATTTGGAGCTGACCGGTTTTGACACAAACTTCCCCACCGCCATATTGGGTTTCACAATCGACGGCAGCAGAAACGGATGCAGGCAAGAGAAGCGGCAGGAGAAGTAAGAAGGAAAGGGCTAGTGGGTGTTTCATAAAAAACAAAATCTCCGCCTGGGCAGAGATTGGGACGATAGTAACAGCTTTTAACGAGCCTGTCAACCCTCCCTTATTCTGACAGGACATTTGCGACAATCTGGTAAGGTGTTTTGAGGTCAAGGCTGAGGTGGGGTCTTTCGTAGTTGTATTCGTGTAGCCAGTCAGC
>LCKS01000016.1 GCA_001001555.1 Candidatus Amesbacteria bacterium GW2011_GWC2_45_19
ATCAAAGTTATTCTTCCGAAGACATTTGACTATTAGCTTTGGTCTTACTCTCATGACAACAGTTTATATCTGTTGTCGCATATGTGTTGTCAGATTACGTAGTACTTGACAAGGTGATATAATAACAACGGTAGACAAAGGCTTTAAGCTTGGCGCACTCAACACCGAATAACGGTTTGAAGAAAGTGGAGATGTCTACCTTTCTCGTTTGGCTCCTGCGACACCTCCATAATATTTACACTATATCAGTTAGAAACTCCAGAATACCTGCGAATTACCCCCACGCATTTACCTTGAATACGGACTTTGGTGGTAAAAATAGGGGACATGGCGGAGTTGGCCGGTTCCAGACGGATGCGGGTAGTTTCCTTGAAATAGCGTTTCAAGGTGGCAAAGCCATTATCTAAAAGGGCCACCACTACTTCGCCGTTTTTCGCCTCTTCAGTTTGTTCAATGACCACGAAGTCCCGGTCCAATATCCCCGCCTCGATCATCGAGTCGCCTTTGACCTGCAGTACAAAAGCTCTCTTTTTAGGTGAAACCATGGTTGGGGGAATTCCTAATACGGCATTGGGGTCGGTGTACGGCTCAATGGGGGCTCCGGCCGCGATAAATCCTAACACCGGTAATTCTACACAAGCCGGAGTTTGTGATCTGTGGGCCATGTCTTTGTCCGTAATTTCAATCGACCGCACCGTTCCTTCCCGGCGTTTAATCACTCCCTTTTTCTCCATCGTCTCCAGATGTTCATGCACCGTGGCCAAACTGGACACTCCCAGGGCTTGGGCAATTTCCGCTAAAGTCGGCGCATAGCCGTTTCTTTGGATATACTGGGAGATGAAATCCAAAATCTGTCTTTGCCTCTTGTACAATACTATTGGCATAATTATACTATAATCCGAATATTTCCCAAATGTCAATACCCAAACCCCACTCGAACCACCGGACTATTTCTTTCCACCCAATCCCGCAGAGGTCCGAAGTAGCTATCTTTCCACAACTTGTTAATTTTATCCCTATCATTATCCGGCACGTCTTCGTGCAGCAGGTCGATATAAGTTCTTTGATTTTCATAAGTCAAAGAAATTTGTACCCGCGACGGCTTAGTTTGCTTTCCCATCCAGCAGAATTGCACCCAGGTTTTCTTGGGTTTTATCTCCAGGTTTTTGAAGCGCGCCATTTCCCGGAAAAGTTTAGTCGGTCCGGCCGGATCCATCATCGCCTCCCATACTTTTCCCACTGTCCCATGAATAATATAGCTCTGTCGGATGACACTCACTGTCGTTATAATAACACAAAATGCGTAAAATTTTGCTGGTATTTCTGGGTGTCTATTGGTACTTGTTTCCGGCATTGGCCTCGGCTTCCGGAGAGTTTTTCGTCAAACAAAACGTCGATTATAAATTCGACTCCTTAGGCCGCTCCACCGTCACCCTTCACATTTCCTTGACCAACAAGACCGCCAATTATTATGCCTCCAGATACGAATTAGAACTAGTAGGGGAGAACCCGCAAAATGTTTCCGGGACACTTCCCGTTACTACCGAACCCCGGAGTCCGGATTCAACTTTAGTCACTGTCACCATTGACAAACCGGCCATCGGCAAAGACAAAGTAACCGAGTTTTGGCTCAAATATCAAGGCCGACCGGCCGTCCGCAACGGCCAAGTTTGGGAAATAAGCCTGCCCAAACTAGCCAACCCCGCGGCTGTTGATGAATATACCCTGAATTTAATTATCCCGCCCGCTTTCGGCCAGCCGATTTACCTATCTCCCCCTCCCGCATCATCCGAAGGGAACATTTATGTTTTCGGTAAAAACGAACTCTCCCAAATCGGTGTCGCCGCCGCCTTTGGTAATTTCCAAACTTTTTCCTTTAAACTCAAATACAAAACCGCACAGCCGTCTCAAATCGCATTACCCAGCGATACCGCTTACCAAAGGATTTTCTTTGACTCGATCTCACCTCCGCCCGATTCTGTGACTGCGGATGCAAACGGCAACTGGCTGGCCAGCTTCCAGCCCGGTGAAATCGTCGTCACCGGTCAAGCTCACGTACTTACCCCATCTGTCTCTCCCGGCTCATGGGCCCAATCCTGGAGTTCAGGCCTCACACCCACTCCAGAAGTTCAGGTTAGCTACGCCTCATACAAAGAATACCCTGTCCGGCCCGCCATTTTCAAATGGCAACCCCCATTATTCATTCTGCCTTTTATTCCGGCCACTTTCCGTTTGCAAATTACTAACCCCAACTCTCAAGCTATCTACGCCAACCCCGTAACTTTACCTCCTTATGGATCAAAGATCCTGACAGCCCGGTACACTCTTACCCGCCCTTTTGATTTTAGTCCCAAATCTATAACCCTCATAAATATGACGTATAATATCCCCACAACTTTATTTCTTCCCTGGCAAATCAGCTTGGCTGTCCTTATCTCACTTACCCTTATCACCGGGAGTCTATATCTGCAAATCAAACGCTTTTCCCGTCGCTTGCATCACAAACATTGAAGTGCAATAATCAAACTATGAAAAAGATGGTATTGACCCAACTTCCGAGACGAATAGAAGTCCATGTTAAGCGGGGACAGTCCGGCGTTTATATTGCTGAACTGCCTGAGTTAAATATTTTTACTGAATGTGATTCGCTAGAAGACATAGATCCCCACGTAAACGATTTAATTTTTACCCACTTTGATATTCCAAAACGGCTACAAAACAAAATTTGGTACCGACCTGAGAAAACGGTGACCCCAAGAATTAATCAGTCTGATCCCTATCACTTTACCGCCCTCACATCTCCGGAAACTTTTAACTATTTCTTTCAATGAAATCGTCATTTGGAAGTAAAGAGCTGGAGAAGTGTCTAATTAAACTAAGCTTCACGCCCCAAAGGCGGGTCGGGTCAAGTCATCTCAAATATAAAATCACTAACAAGAAAATTCCACTAGGAACTAGACCGTTTATCATTGTCATTGAAGGGAGAAAAGTCTACGACCCTCACACCGCAAGCAGCTACGTCCGTCAAATCAAAAATCTGGGTTTTACAGAAGAAGAAATCTTGAAAAACCTGTAAGTATAGTGAATAATAGAACCAATGTTGCGTCTGCTGCTGCGTTCCGTCGCCATCAATCTGGCCAGCGTTTATCTGGCCGCCCAAATCCTGTCCGGAGTCATTACTTACGTCGGCGGCTACCAAACCCTCCTTCTGGCCTCACTGGCCATCGCCCTGGTTAATCTTTTTGTCCGTCCGGTCATCAATTTACTTCTGTTACCCATTCATCTGGTCACTTTAGGTATTTTCCGCTGGATAGCCAACCTGGTGACTCTTTATTTAGTTACCCTCATGGTTCCCAATTTGCAAATTCACGCCTTCACCTTTCCCGGATTAGACCTCAAATATGTTATCATTCCCTCCATGTATTTCACCGCCTTCGGCGCTTTCGTCGTCGCCACTATCACCCTGACTTTCACTTTTCACCTTATTTATTGGCTGCTTCAGGATTAATGAAAACCTGGCTGATACTGGCTCAAATTATTACCGGTATCGTTCTCATTAGTTTAGTTCTCTTGCAGGCCAAGGGCACCGGCCTGGGCCGGGCTTTCGGTTCCATCGCTTACCACTCCAAAAGGGGAGTGGAAAAAATGGTTTTCCGCTCGACAATTCTCATAGCCGTCATATTCGTCGCCCTATCCATACTCAATGTCCTCACCTTTTAAACAGCTGCGTTTCGGGTTGCGTTTGCTGGTAGCCTACTTTCGTAAATACTACCTGGCCACCTCGCTCGGCGTGGTCTTGGGGGCGGTGGTTCTTGTCCTCTCGCCCCGTCTTCTGCCTTACCTGCCGCGCTACCGCTCCACCCAAATTATCGCCATCGTCGGCCGCTACACTCCCAGCGAAATTCCCTATAGCCTCCAGCAAAAAATCAGCCTCGGCCTAACCACCATTTCCCCTTCCGGCCAGCCGGTGGCCGGCCTGGCCACTTCCTGGAAAGCGGACGCCACCGGCCAAAGCTACACTTTCACTCTGGCCGAGGGATTACGTTGGCAAAACGGCTCTGCCGTCAAAAGCCGGGATATCAATTACCGTTTCAAAGATACTGATTTTGTCTATCCCTCCGACACGCAAATTGTAGTCAATCTTAAAGAACCTTACTCTCCGCTGCCCGTTGTTTTGTCCCGTCCGGCCTTCAAAACCGGCCTGCTGGGAGCCGGATCATATAAAGTTTCCCGTCTCAAAAAAACCGGTCAAACTATCGACTCCCTGACTCTGGTTCCCCCGGACAGCCCGTCCCGCCTGCCCCGCCTGCGCTACTACTTCTACCCGTCTGAACAGCAGGCCCGCCTGGCATTTAAATTAGGCACCGTCAATTATCTGGAAGATATTCAGGACCCGGCCGATCTGGCCGAATGGCCCTCGATCCGCATTTCCACCACTGTCCAAAAGGACCGCTATGTTGGTATCTTTTTCAACACCCAGCAATTTGAGAAAAGCCTGCGCCAGGCTCTGGCTTACGCCATCGACAAATCCCGCTGGTCCAACCGGGCCTACAGCCCCCTGGCCCCTACCTCCTGGGCTTACAACCCCGACGTCAAACCCTACGACCTGGATCTGGCCCGGGCCAAACAACTGCTGGCCAAAGTTGGCAAAAAACCGGACAAAATAATTCTCACCACCTTATCCGTCTACTTACCGACGGCTGAGGCGGTCAGAGCCGACTGGCAGGCTCTAGGGGTGCCCACCGAGATCCAGGTTGTCCCCGAGCTCCCCTCCGACTTTACCGCTCTCATCATCGGTCAAAAAATCCCCACCGACCCCGACCAATATTCTCTCTGGCACTCCACCCAGGAGACCAACATTTCCCGCTTCAATCATCCCCGGGCGGACAAATTGCTGGAGGACGGGCGCAAAACTCTTGACCCCCAGGCCCGCAAAGATATCTATTTTGAGTTTCAGAAATTCATCAGTGAAGAACTGCCCGTCATCTTCCTCTACCACCCTACCACTTACTTCATCTCCCGCCTTTAAAAGGCCACGCCTTTCAAATCTAATTTGCGCTTGACAAACCTATGTGAGATTCAATCACATCCACCCGTTTCTCCAACTTCCACCGGTCCCGATCCAAAACTCCCACCGCAAACTCCAAATCCTTCCTAATTTTTTTCAAATCTTTTTTAATCGGTTTCAGCCCCTTCTGCAAAATACCTGTAACTATGGATGGCACTTGAGATTGAATAGCTTTGGCCATCATTCCCGGCACTTGAGATTGAATAGCTTTGGCCATCATTCCCGGCACTTGAGATTGAATAGCTTTGGCCCCCGGCACTTGAGATTGAATAGCCCCATTCACCTCTTCTTTCACCACACCTCTGATTTGGCTCAAGTCAGTCTGGGTTAACATACTCCAACTGTAGTTTTTCCTGCAACAAAAGTCAATCTCATTTGCTGTATCAAAAGATATCAAAAAGGCCACGCCTTTCAAGGCTATTTTTTTGTGCGCGATTTGGTAGCTTCACTGCCCTTAAGAAATTATTTACCTCTTAATCTTAATGCTTTTCTAGTTGCAGCTGCTGACACTGATTCTGTAAGATTGTCTCCCCAAATTGTCCTACGAAGCAGTCCGTAAAAATTCATAAGATTGGGAAATTCATCGCCCAATTGTAATGCCAACTGCTCCCCATCAACTCCCGAACTAGCGAGCGCAACTGTACGATCGTAAAAAGTTTTTGCCCTGGCAAGAACTTCTCCCGGAGACGCGGATAAAGCTCGCTCTTCTTCTTCTGCATATTGAAGAGACCTCTGCGAGGATTCTTCTCGAATCCCTTCGTTATAATCGCTGAGGACCCTCTCTCTATACCACTGAGCGTTTTTCCCCGCTTGAAAATGCAAACCGAAGGGATTTTTAATGCCCTCATTGAATATATTCGCAAGAATGTGAGCACACCAGTGAGGGCATTTGAGTTTTGTTCTTTAAAATTTTTGCGTCCTTCGGCTATCGCTTAGGATTCAATATGTTTAGCTGAAATACTCTTTTAATATTAGCTTTAAGGTAGTTTTGCCTTTGGTTGTTTTAAAATAACCCTCCCTTCTTTTGGCATCTTTAATATTTTTATAGGCTTCATAATGAATTAGCTCAAAAGGTGCGTAATGTTTGGTCGATAAATTCTCGCGCTTATTGTGTTCTTTGAATCTTCGTTTGAGATCATGAGTAAAACCAACATATATGAAATCAAGATTAATACTCTTTAATACGTAGACGTAATAAAATGTCATATGGAGAGACGCACCAGTCGGTGCATCTCTCGCTATCCTGTTCAAACGACTCGAGTAAATACAACGGCCTCGTTTATCAAATTGCGAAGCCGTGTACCGAATGGTACGCGGCTGGCCGTTTATCGAAAATGTCGAACTTCAATGTGTTAGCCAACCGCGCCGATGTTTACCCCGAATCGTCCCGCTTAGCGGGACTGGTTCTGGGGCTATTTTTTGCGCGCGCGATTTTGCGATTGCGGAGCAATCGCTTATTTTCTCTCCTTTCGGGAGAGTTGTCCTTGTTCCTCCCGCCCGTGCGCGGACAAGAACTCCCTTATCTTTCGGTTTAAAAATTGAGATTACTATTTTTTGCAGGAAACCAAAGCGGTGGAGTAAAACAAGGATTAGGAAAATTAAAACACATCGGTGTGCCGAGAAAACATGATCGCGAGAGAGATTGGATACAAATAACATTTCTGTTTAATCGAGGTAAAATAAAAAACCCGTAAAACAAGGTGATTACAAATGTTAAAAACAAACCAGACAATATAATGAGTAATAGTTTATTGATATTATTTTTCATTTCGATTAATTAATCTTTTTTACTAAAATCATCATAGCATTTAAAAATGAAATTCTCCAACATTTTTTATTTGAAAAGTTTCTTTACTGTTTTCATTTCTGAATTATCGGTAAAAAAGTAGAATACTTCTCATCTGTCGTTTCCCAGATTGCACTGTCACTGGATGTAACCGCAGAACCGAGAACTGATCCTGCTATTACTCTTCCGTGTGCCTCAACCATACTTAAAAAACCCTTACTGTCTATTATTTGGCCAGGATTACCATCTACTTCAAGTTCAAACAGAGTTTCGTTTCCTGCGGTTGTTATTACCTTACCGCCGTGAGCCATTTGAAATTCTGGTTTTTTACTTTGCCCAGCTGGAGTTTCTTGTTCTGCCGAGCTCGAAGTAAAATTTATAATAAAGTCAGTGTCTTCCTCATTGAACTGTACAAAACTTTCTTGGTATCCCGTCGCCGGATCAACAATGAGAACATCTACAAAATTAAATTGACCGCCGGTTTTGCTTCCCCAAGCCGTAATAAAGAACCGCTTACCGTCTGCTCTCAGTCCTGATGTATGAACCCATGTGTGGTCAATATCTAGCTGTGTGGGAGGTAAGCCCTCGAGTTCTAAATTTTCCGAATCACGTCTGCCATAACCGACAATATCTCCGTTTTGTTTTTCAACTCTAACGTGATCGGCAAAATAATTAGTAACTACTTTTCCTCCTTCAAAACTAGCAACTGTAAAATTGCCATCTTTAGAAACGGGAATCAAATTTCCTTGAGGTCTTAATACCAAACCACTACTGTCTATCTCGTCAGAATCAAACTCTCCCGTTTTTATCTTGAGTAAATACTTATCGCCGTTTTCGTCGTAGGAAAACTCGGCCAGTTGATTATTTTCACCATCAATAAATGTGTATTTAGAAGTAGCTTCATCAAAAGTGCGCGTGCCGTCATACACATTCTTTTTAGTTTCTCCTGTATTAAGATTATGACGCATTACCAAAAGTTGTTGAGTCTTTTCACCAGTATGAGGATTAGTTAATTCGCTTATAGAAGTAGTTATGCCAATGCGCTCGTTTCCGGCATTAGAATACTGAAATTCCACATATTGCCACTCAGCATTTCCTCTGTTGAATGGCTTAAAATGCTCTTTTCTCGAGAGAAGTTGCTCGGCTGTCTCTATTTTGTTACTTTGACCTTCAGCCTTAGCTAAACCAAAGCTATTTAAAACCACTGCTCCAGCTGCTGTTCCCATCAACTTTATAAAATCTCTTCTTGTTATTTCGCTCATATTTATATGTCCCTGTCGTTATTATACAAATTTTAAAGTTTAATTGCTATTGTTTTTCTTTTGAAAAATTTGTATATTTTAGTTGTACTCAGAAATAACCTTCGGGTTTTTTAATGGCCGTTTTGGACAGATCCGAAAGGGTTTGAGTACACCAGGGCGGCCATTTGAGTTATAAAAGTTCTTTCCGCCAGAGGCGGACAGGTAAAATTTTTGCGTTTTTCCCTTTCTTTTTACGGCGGCTGTCCGCAAGTTTCAAAAAAGGCGGATTTGACGCGCTTGCCGCGGAGGCGGGCGCGGAAAGCGCTGCCTCCCGACCTCTCTCCAATTCTTACTGGCTACCGGGCTAGGATTCGGACCTAGATAAACAGATCCAAAGTCTGTTGTCCTACCATTAGACGACCCGGTAAGAGTGGGCTCGGTGGGAATCGAACCCACAACCGTTCCCGACTAAGTCGGGACTGCTCTACCGTTGAGCTACAAGACCTGTGGGCCCAGAGAGATTCGAACTCTCGACCGTCTCCTTAAGAGGGAGCTGCTCTACCAACTGAGCTATGGACCCTGGTTTAAAATGTACCAATCTATATATTTTTTATTTTTAGCTTTCTTAAGCCTTAATTCTTCTCGTCTAGCTTCAATTTTACTATTAAACACTTTCGAAAACAAAACGACCCACTTCCCATCTGCTCGTCCCGTAAAATGCTTATTTGCATTATTGTGTTCTCTTAACCTTCGTTCAATATTGTTAGTAACTCCAATATAATATTTGCCAGAGGAGTTATTTTTTAGGATATAAAGGTGCATATTATTTATGGGAACCGAACCCACAACCGTTCCCGACTAAGTCGGGACTGCTCTACCGTTGAGCTACAAGACCCCCTAACTCACGAGATCTTGATTATAATATCCTGTAACTTGCATAGCAATTTCATTCCGAATTTTGTAAACTTATACAAGGAGTATAAATTAAAATGAAAATTGCTCCAATAAAGGAATAAAAAATGGAAAGAAGCACAACTGAAACTACTCCCATAGGCGAAAGTCAACAATTAGCGAAAACCGTAGTTCAACCACTGCTAGAGCAACAAACTGAGCAAAAGAGCAGGTTAACCATTAGGCTAACGGAAGTAAGGGCAGATGCCAAAGCCCACGCCCAAAAAGCGACCCAACTTCTTGAGGCACATATTGAGGCACATATTCCTGAAGCAGAAAACCAAGAAGCTCAAAACAGAGTTATTCCAGAAGCTGCTCGTAGTCAATTGGAAGCTCTGGCTAAAGAGGAAGGTGTTCCTTCAGCTGAATTTATTTCCAGAAGCAGACAGGTTTTGCAAACTTCAGCTCGGCTAAGGGATCAAACTGTGACTGATCAAAGAACCTTAGAAGAACAAGTTTCTTCTCACCAAAGAGATATTAGATGGAAAATTGACGAAAGGATTAGAGAACTCGATCGCGTAAAAGGTGTTAAAAGAATCCCAGCAGCGTTAGAAAAGAGACGCCTGGAAGGACAAAAAGCTGCTGCACAAAGACAAATCGACCAACTGACACCCCAGGTTGAAGCAAAACGACAACTTATAGATCAAATCGCCGAACAAGAAAAGCCAATTCGTCTGAAACAAGAAGAGACAATACTCACTGAAATAGGAGAAGAAATCCAAGCTATTCGCAGCGAATATGAAAGACTAAATCAGGAGGTTCTCCAAGATGGTGTAACAACAGCTGAAATACGAGAGGCTTATATCCAACAAGTAATAGCACCTAAAGTAGACAAAATTATCGAAGAGTGAAAATTACCAGCCAGCCAGAAAGACGAATTTTATATTGCATTACAGGCTTATATCGACCATAGAGAAGAACCAGAAGCTCAAAGACAAACTTATCGACAAGAATTAGATCACTTATTTACTTACGAAGTAGGGTTTTATCCAGTAGAATACGACTGTAAACCACTTTTTGATGGTGGTGATAAGAAAGTGGTGCAACAGTTAGTAGCAAAAATGGCAGCAGAAGACATTGCTCCAATAAAAGAGGTTGCCGAATCCCATTTTAATGTACTGGATTGGAATTGGGGTTGGAAATTTCGTAGAACAATTGAAAAGGCTGTGGGCAGCCGGAGCCAAGGTTTAGGCGGTAATATTTTAAGAAATTTAACAAGTAAAGAAAAAGATGTTCCTTCTTGGCAGGAACTTTCTTTCCAAAGAGCTTTAAAAAGCTCAACAACCGCCATGGGAATTTTCAGTGAATTGATTGAAAGACAAGATCGAGAAAACTATGAAGCCTTGTTGGCTGATTCTTTAGTCGACCATCCCCACCATCACCAAAGCTTAGTAAATCTTATCGAGTATTATCCGACCCCAGAGGCTATTAGAAACTGGACGCTTATGGCTTCCAAAAGATATAGTTTTGAGGAGCTGACAACGGCTACCCAGTCTTTATATAGAAAAGAGGATCTTCAAGAAATATTTGAGAGAGCCCAACATCAGTATCCGGCTTTGGGGGAAATGAGGCCAATAATAGATAGATTTGCAAATGAAGGACTTTTTGTTTCTCCCGTTATGCAAGACTCCGCCTTTGAATTTACCCAACAAGTAATTGATAGCGCGCCCAATGACACACGACTTACAGAGCTTGCCCGCGAGGTTCAACGATCAAATATCAAACATACTGTAGAAGCACTGCATCAAACAGGTGATCTTTCAGATAATGAATTTACCGCATTAATACAAACTGCAGATTTTCTTCGAGAGCGGGCTGCAATCCCCGGTAAACATCACGATGAATTCTTTTTCAGAGAACATGTCTTTCAAAATTCAGCCTCGTTATTTGGAGAAGGAGATGAGAATTTGAAAAAATCAGATATTGCTGCGATTAAAAGGCTAGCGCTACTTTCTGAAGCAATTATGGACAACAAAGATGGACCGGATGCGTTAGAATATTTACTTGCTTACGATCTTTTCGAGAAGTTAAAAGATAATTCCCTAAACCAAGAAAATACCGACCTTTTATTATCTGCATTTAAGGAATTACCTCAACTAAAAGAAGATTTTTCGTTGAGGAGCGAGTTTTTCGAACAATTTGTCGGCAAAGATACTGTTTTATTTTTCAGAGACATGACTACTGTCTATTTTGGCAAAGACAAACAACTTCTGGAAATAATAAAACTTGTTGGGAGTAACGCTTTAACAAAGGAGAGAGCATTAGAACTTCCAGCGAAAGCCGAAGATGTTCTCGATTCACCATCTTTTTCTTTAGCCATAGGATTCCCCAAGCTTTTCCTTGAGACAAACGATGGTTTGGAGTTTTTTACCCAATCAACCTCTGCTAGTTTGTTTTCTTTAGACAAGGATTTAGAGGCTAGAATTGGCGAAAGAATTCGAGCTTTACAACGAGGCGGTGACCTACGCTTCAATGAATTGTTGATAAAAATTGTTCCTCGTGAAATAGAGCAAATTAACAAATTATTATCGTCAGGCTCCGTGGTCGAAGCTGAACAACTAGGTTGGCAACAGCTTTTAATGGGTTTTGTTAGATCTCAAAATGAAGTTTACTCTCTACCTAAACTATCTCAGATTTCTGCAGATAAGATTAATACATTATTTAACGATCCAAAAGTCCGCGATAAGTGTCTGAAGGGATTACGAGATTCATATATCACATATCTTAAATCAGGAAAACCCGAAGAAGTGCCTTTTTCGTTGAACCTAATGTCTGAGTTTATTAACTTTTCTGGGGGCGCAGGACCCTTAAGCCAAGTTGATTCCCTTAATACCTTGATAAGCAGTGTTAATTCAGCGTTTTCTAGGGAGACAACTGTTGGAAGAACAAAGCTCGAAATCAGTCAAGGTTTGGCATCAATGGAAGAAAGGTTTGCCAGAGAAAGATGGTCCAATGAAGATAGAACTGATTTTTATAATATTTCACGGGATATTTTAGGAGCTGCCCCAAGTATATTTTCAGATTATCTTAGTTTGTTTGGAAAATTATCTCCTTCACAATTGCGTCAGTTTTCCAAGGAGATATATCCTTTATACAGAACGAAGTTAGTATTGATGGAGAAGAAAGATGAACAAGGACGCAAAACTTATGCAAAGGAACAATTAATGGGTTTGAGAAAAGACATTAGGAATTTTGCTGATGTATTTAATGCGGGAGAGAATGCTTTTGCGGATCAAAAAGGAAAACTTCATGGAGAGATAACCGGATTATTCAAGGAACGTTTTGGAATCATCAAAATTCCTGAAAGTTTTAGCTCAGAACAAATGAGATCATTTACGAATGTATCCACCTATTTAGCGAATCTTCATGGGAGAACCCCAGAAAAAGAAACTGTATTAGGATTTTATTTGTCGCTGATGGTAAATAGCCGTTGGGATGATTTTAGAAGAGGTCAAGAAATTAATCCAAATGAATACTTAGTTCCAGAAAAAAGCGAATATATAAAAAAATTCTTACAAGAGAGACAAAGGCTTAATCCTTTAACGGCCGAAAATTTAGGTATCCCACAAGAAGATATGCCCGAATTTCTGAAGCTATTACAACAGGAAACGCAAAACGTTGTTATTGGAAACATCGAAACTATTGACGTAAAACTGAACAATATTATTCTTAATCTTCGTGGACTCGAAGATTTAGACTTATATCCAGATTCTCTGGACAAACAGAGAATGGGTCTTTTGTTGAACTGGGGGAATAAAAAAGTAGGTTCTGTTGTGGCTAGAATGTATCAACAATTAGCCAATCCTGCTAGGACGATGCAATTTTCGGAAGAAGATAGTCATATTCAAAGTGAAATTAACAGAATAATTCAAGAAAGAGGATTGACTCTTAGCCCCCAAACTCTAAAGGAACATTTTCAGGACGGAATTAGACCTCTAGCAACTGTAGTAAATTTACTTAGCTTTATTGGGGAAACTGGGGCCGAACCGGAAGTAGAGTCATTAAGACGGCTTTTAGAGCCTTCGAATGAAGTGATAGAAATATTTAGAAGATTAGGAGAAGACTTCAAGCCTACATCGGGAGCTATGGCCTTATCGCAGGACCTGAGCTACTTAGATAATTTAATCGTAAAAAGAGAGAGCGAGCTGAAACCGGAGGAAAAAGTCTTACTAACGGAATATACTTCTGGGATTAGAACCAAAATAATAAAACTTGAAAGTATCTATAGTCAAATTAAAAATAAGTTTGGTGGCTTAAAACAGGGAGGAGTTGGGTCAAGCAATTCTTTGCTTCAGAATAAGTTAGCCCAGATCGATAGCATCATTAATGTCCAGACTACGCAACAGGCTATTACCAGTACAGTCACAAACAACCTAAATACTATTATTGAAAACATTCGTGCGTGTCTATCGTGTACGCAAGAAGGAAGTAATAATGATACTAATTTGACTTTCGGTGAGATGAATAAATTGTATCTATATAGCCAAACCGAAACCCAAGAAAGAGGCAGTATATCCGATGAACTGGTCTTTGTAGAACCAATCACTAGAGCAAACGGCTCTCAAGTAATGTCGTTTGTCCTCGATCGTATCTATGGCACCAATACACCTACAATTTTGGGAAATCATGTTGAAGTAGTACTAAAAAATACAGGATTACTAAACAAAGATTCCCTGATATAAAGTTAGTGGTCCTTGTTTCTGACACAGCTATTTCAACAGGAGGAATTTCAACCGATATGTTTCTAGAGAGACTAAAATCGAAGAATATCTCCGTTGAAAAAGAAGCAGTTGAAGTAAACGTAGCCGAATCTTCTGCCGGGGATCATTATATTGAGTTTGGAGGGGGCGCGAGATCAGCTGGAAAGAGACAAGTAAATGGTGTCATCCTTTCGATTTGAGACATATGGACATTATCTGGGAAAGGGGCACGGCATAATCAGAAGCTCTTGCGACCATTCGTGCACGATGGTGGGCCCAGAGAGATTCGAACTCTCGACCGTTCCCGACTGAGTCGGGACTACGAACCCAATGTGCCCTCGGGAGGAATCGAACCTTCATCTTATCCTTAGAAGGGATTTGCTCTATCCATTGAGCTACGAGGGCGATCCTCCCAGCAATTTTACTACACCTAGCCCACCACTTCCTCTTTTTTGGCTCCCAAAAACTGCACCCAGCTGTCCAGAAAGCCCAAAATCACCTTAAACGGCGCCTCCAGTATAAAATCAAAAGCA
>LCKS01000017.1 GCA_001001555.1 Candidatus Amesbacteria bacterium GW2011_GWC2_45_19
ACTGATTCAATTACTTCATCTCAACTGCTGACCTCATTAAGTGATGAGACCGGATCTGGAGTAGCAGTCTTTGGAACATCACCTGCGATAACCACCAGCCTGACCACTCCCTCCACCACTTTCGCCCTGCTCAACACCACCGCTACCACCGTCAACTTTGCCGGCGCGGCTACGGCTCTCAACCTGGGGGCCGCCACCGGCACTACCACCATCAACAACGCCAATACCGTCGTCTCCGGTGATTTGGCCGTCAATGGAGCCGACGTCACCTCAACTGCCACTACCGTCAATCTATTTAACTCTACAGTCACCACTTTAAACCTGGGAGGAGCCGCCACCACCAATCTCAACGCCGTCACTCTCTCCGGCCACCTGACTCTCTCCTCCGACGCCTCCGAAGGTCTGTCCGGTGGAGGCTTGACGGATTGTGATACCGCTGCTACTTCAAAACTGTTGTGGGACACAACCACCAACAAATTCTCCTGTGGCACTGATCAAAACTCCGGCGGCGGCGGCTCCTCCAACTGGCGTATCACTAACGGAGCCTTGTCCCCCATTAACGATACTCTGGATGTCCTAATTGGAAATAGTGCTTCTGCCTCGGCCAAATTCGCCTTCTTAAACGTCAACTCCGGCACGCCCACCGCTTCTGTGTCGGGCAATCTGACTTTAGACGCCGCCGGGGTCATCGCCACTACCAAGAAACAGACTCTGACTATCGGGGATGCTAATACCGGCAATATCGCCATTGGCCCCAACTCCAACAGCACCACTATCGGCAACTCCACCACCTCCACTGCCCTCAACTTCACCTCCGGCACTGGCTCCCAGACTTTTGCTTCCTCTGTTGCCACCACCGGCACCACCTCCTCTGCCTGGGTGTTTACAGGCAACTCTTTAACCTCCGGCACCGGCGCCTACATCAACTCCTCCTCTCTTACTACCGGCACGCTCTTTAACTTGGCCACTACCGCCACATCACTCACTTCGGGGAGTCTGGCTGTTTTCGACTGGTCACCCGGATCCGCCACCACCGCCACCGGGGATCTATTTAAGATCAATATCGGCACCAACGGCACCACTACCGGAGACCTGTTTGTAGTTGGAGACGCCGGCAGTGATCTGTTCTCTGTCTCCGAAACGGCCATTACTTCGTCACTCCCCCACAGTTTCACCGCCGCCGGCGACGTGTCTGTTGCCTATGACTTGCTCTTTACCAACCAAACCGCCAGTTACATCAAATCTAATGCCCCCTTATATATAGAGGCTGGAGAAAGTTTTGAAAACAATAACTTGACGCTTAGAACTTATGGGACGGGCCAAGTAGTTACTGATAGCTCATTCAATGGGACAAACATCACCAGCCGGGACGATGAAACCGCGGCCTCGACTAACACTATCACCGGCCGGGGCATGGTCTACTATCTACATGCGGATAGCAATACTACTGACTTAGACTTTACCACCACTTACAATGTCACCGGCGTGCCAGATACTTTTGGCACAGTGATGTTTATCAACTCGGTAGCCGAAAAGGGCATCAGTACTGGGTCCAGGACCCACACCGTGACCGTGCAGATCAACGGCACTCAAGTCAGCTCCGTGCCTACAGCAACCGGAACCGCCGCCTCCACGGTTAAAGAAAGCTACACCATCGTCAGAAGTTACGATGGCTGGAAGATCGTGGGCTCTACCGGCAGCTCGGATTCTGCTGACTACTCCGAGCAATTCTTAAGAGCCGACGACGTTGAATCGGCAGAAGTAGTGGCTCTCGGTGCCAGTGAAGCGCTGAAGGTAGAACGGGGTTCGACTGCTAACGTTGATCGGGTAATCGGCGTCACCTCCACCAGTCCCGCCTTTACCATCGGTGAAGAATTTGACACCACCACCGGCAAAATCCCCGTGGCCCTAGCTGGCCGGACCCCGGTCAAAATCTCCGCTTCGTCAGCCCCGATCCAGATTGGTGATACTCTCACCGCCAGCCAGGAACCTGGCAAAGCCACTAAAGCTACCCGTCCTGGTCGCACCATTGGCAAAGCTCTGGAGAGTTGGACGCCCAACTCCGGTAAAGACCGGATATTGATGTTTATTGCCAACTCTTGGTCTGACCCCGGACAGTTCTTGGCTTTCGATGAAAGTGGCAACCTGACTGTTTCCGGTACTATCACGGCGCAAAATGTAGTTGTCAAAGACAATCCCGTGGACACTCTGGCCCCTGAAATCGCCAATTTGAGGACTGACATTGCCAGCATTTCCGCCGAACTGGCCCAGCTAAAATTAAATACCTCACCCCTTTCGTTCCCCTCTCCTATAATAGGAGAGGGGTCAGGGGGAGAGATATGGGTGTACGCTACCGAGTCTGGCAAATTAACTTCTATTTTTGATACCCAAGTTCCCTCACTCACCATTACCGGCAAACTGCAGGTCGGTCTCCTGTCTTTTGACGACCTGGAAGCCTCCATTTCCTCTCTGACCGGCACCATCACCGTCAAAGGCGACCTAGCCGTCAGCGGATCTATCAAAGTTTTGGGGGCCTCTGCCGGCAAAGCCATTATTCCAGCTGGAAGTTTGGATCTCAGTATCGACAATTCCCTGGCCTCCACTACTTCCGCCATTTTCGTTACTCCCGAAGATCCTGTTGCTGTCTCCGGCCAATCCACTCAATCCGGTCAACTTACGGTCCGCATCCCCCAAGCGTTATCTACTGATCTCAAATTCCAATGGTGGATTGTTAACTAATATGACTACCGATACCAATAAAAATTATAACGATTATAAAATTTATATGAGGACCCCCGAAGAAGCCGCCAACGCCATGATCATCCTCATCAACCAGACCAATTCACTCCTAGACCAAAAACTGCGCTGGACCGAGGAACAATGAAAACCTCTTCAAAAAGCGTTTACAATACAAAAATGAAAACTAAAAAAACCAAAAACCATACAAAAATTATAAAGCTTATAACCTTTATAATCGTTATAGCCGCCGCGTTCGCGGCAACTGCGGTCTGGTTCACCCGCCCCGCCTTGGCCGCCTGGTTTGACGATACTTATTCATATAGACTCAAATTTACCTTTACCCACAACGCTGATATCGCTGCCGAGAGATCGGTTACTTTCACCCTGGATACGGCAGAGCTGATCGCCGCCAGCATTATGCAATCCGATTGTGACGACACCAGATTCACCGACGGCAACGGCAAACCTCTTCTTTACGATCTCACCGGTACCTGCAACAACGCCGCCACTACCTATGAAGTTATCTTTCCCTCAATAGTTAACGGTACCAACCTGGCATATGTGTATTACGGCAATCCCAGTGCTGCCAATGCCGAAATTGTCTCCACGAGCTATACAGCCCTTACTCCATCCGGCGGAGATCCTTCAAACACCGCTCCTACCGCCAGCGACGAACAAGGCCCCGCCCCCATCTCCTACTGGAACTTCGACGAGGCCCAAGGCTCAACCGCCAACGACTACTCCACCGGATCCAATAACGATTTAACTATCACCAATGCCGTCTGGAAAACCGGCGACCTGTGCGTCTCCGGCAACTGCCTGTATTTTGACGGCAGTACCGACTACGCCACCAAATCCTACTCTTCGGATACCGAACTTCTCCCCGGCACGGGATCCTTTACTATCTCTGCCTGGCTCAAACACACCAGTACCGCCGGGGCCGATACCGCTATCTCCCGCGTCGACGCGGTCAACGGGGTGGGTTGGAAAGTGTACATGGACTCGTCAGGTTATCTCTGTTTTGGCATCGACGCGGTGGCCGGAACATTTCCCAATGACTCGGCTTGTTCCACTACGAGCTACGCTGATTCGAAGTGGCACTATGTGACTGCAGTCAAATCCACCACCTCCAGTATTACCATTTATATCGACGGCGCCCAAATCGCCCAGGATGCCAGTATTACCGCCACCACCATAGACGGCACCAACGCTCCTATGACGGTTGGCAATGACTTTGACAACGGCACCAACGGCTGGAACGGCTTCATCGACGAAGTCAAATACTACAACTTCGCCAAAACTGTTGCCCAAATCGCCGCCGAATTCGCCTCCCGCGGTACCGCCAAAGGCGCCGCCGCCCAATTCGGCCCCGACACCAACAAATCGCTTTCCACTGGCCTCGTCGGCTGGTGGAAGATGGACGAGACAGACTGGACCAACGACTGTTCAACTAATTCAATCACAGACTCATCGGGTAACGGTTATAGTGGTAAATCCTGCCCCTCCACTACCGGTCCGGATCCAGCCAGCGCCAAATTTGGCAATGGAGGAAATTTCGACGGCTCAAACGACTATATCGACATCTCCACCTCTTTCTCCGTACCTTCACTAGAGGGCACCTCCTCCGTCTGGGTTTACCCTACCTCAGCTACGGGCTACGACATACTTTCAGCCGGTGTGACCACTAATGACTTCAGATTAAGTCCGGTGAACAATTTATATGGCTTCTTCATCTCCTCCGAGTACCGAGTAAGCTACGCAACCGACCCGGCCCTCAATACCTGGACCTTGGTTACTCTAACCTGGGACCAAAAGGCCGGCTCCATCCTTTATTTTAACGGGGAACGAGTTGCCTCAAATTCATCCCCGCCTCCCACCTTTAACCAAACCGGACTCAAAATCGGCAGCAACACCGCTGGCGGTGAAGTCATTACTGGCAAAGAAGACGAGGTCAGATTTTACAACCGCGCCCTGTCCCCCGCCGAAGTCTCCGCCCTCTACAACTGGGCCCCAGGACCAGTCGGATGGTGGAAGTTGGATGAAAACACCGGAACCTCGATCTCTGATAGTTCCGGAAACGGCAATAGCATGGTTATGCAAGGATCTCTGAGTTCTAGCGATTGGTCCAGCTGTAGGTATGGGAGCTGTCTTAAATTTGATGGCACCAATGCCTCGGCTGAGCTGGATCCATCAGTGACGTTGTTCGACGACTTACCTCAATTGACAGCTACCGCCTGGATATACAATACCGGCGATCCCACCCCTGGGACAACGATGCGCATCGTCAGCAATCAGAAAGGCGGCAATAACACCGGCTGGCACTTAGCATGGGATACCTTTGGCCGCATCCGGCTCGATGCGGATTATACAACCACAGATCTGATATCCAGACACTCCGCTTTGAATGCCAACACGTGGTATTTCGTGGCTGTCACGTGGGACGGTACCAAAACTGCCACAACTGCAGTTCATTTATATGTCGACGGAGTCGAACCAGCAGTCTATGCCCAACAACAAGATGCGGTTGGCGATAGAGTTTCCGACGCCAGCGCTACTCAAGAACTCGCGATCGGTGCCTCCCCCACGAGCACTGGAGAATTCAGTGGCCTCATCGACGACGTGCGTGTATACAATTATGTGCGCACCCCCAAGCAAATCATTGAAGATATGAATGCCGGCCACCCGGCGGGAGGCAGCCCCATCTCCTCCCCCATTATCCACTGGAAAATGGATGAACAAAACGGCAGCACCCTCAACAACACCAACTCCCAGCAATCTTCCCTCACCGGCACAACTTCCAGTACCGGCTGGCGACTGGAAAACAGTGCTAGCGGCGGCTGCAAGCTCAATGGTTGCCTGGACTTCAACGCCCAGGCGGATTCAGTCACCGGAGGCGACCCTGCCCTCTTTGACTCCTTAACCGGTATGACGCTCTCTTTCTGGATCAACCCCCAGACGCTCTCGGTAGACGACACCATCATTTCCAAATCCGATCTGTCCGCCACCAACCACTCATTCTTAGTCCGCACCGACTCGACCAATTCGGACGAAATCAGGGTGTATATCGGTGACAACGCCGACAGCGGCGACTTCTACACCACCAATAATTTAGACCTGACGGCCGCCGCCACATACGCCAATTGGCAGCAGGTCACCATTGTCTACGAAGGCACCGCAGCCGCCGCTGATCGGGTCAAAGTCTACAAAGGCGGAAGGGTGGTCGGCGGTTCGGTTACCAACACCATCCCCACGTCCATGGATTCTGCCTCCACCACGGCGTTCCGGCTTGGAGACTCGGACGTCACCGGTTCCGAAGGACTCATAACCTATATGGACGAAGTCAAAATTTATAACTTTGCTCTATCCCCCTCGGAAATCCTCATCGACGCCAACGCCGGCTCCGCTGCGGCCTTAGGCGGGGTCTTAGGCACCCACGACTCCGAAGGCTTCGGCGGCGACCCGCCGGTGGGGTGGTGGAAGATGGATGAGAATACAGGTACATCAACAACTTATGATACATCTGGAAATGGTCGCAATGGAACTTTGACAAATATTGAAAATGCAGATTGGACGCCAGGTAAAATAGGTTCAACCTTGCAGCTTGACGGCAGTAATAAATATATCGATATTGGCACCGGTCCAACCAGCGTAAAATCAATTGAGTTCTGGGTAAAGCCGGTAACGACAACCGAATATTTCGTCAACCTAACCAGTACGACCGATTACATCTGGGCAAGCTCTGGAACAGTTACTGCCACGGGTTTAACTAGCCCAACTATCTATGTCAATGGTGTTGTTTCATCAACAATTTCTGCAGGTTCATGGCAACATGTTGTAGTCACAACTGGCACTGCCGAAAATGCCAGCAATCTTGACATCGGAAGAACTCAAGACGCAAACTATCTGGAAGGAACAATCGACAATGTAAGACTTTACGATTATGCTCTTTCTCAAGCTCAAGTTGCATGGAGCTTCAACCGTGGCGTGCCGGTGGCCTGGTACAAATTCGACGAATGTTCCGGAGCTACCGCCTACAACGCCGCCCTCAACTCAAACGGCCAGGCTGCCGGCATGAACGGGACAATCACTCCCGGATCCTTGGGCAATACCACCGTCGGATCTTGTGGTTCCGGCACGAGTACAGAAATGTGGAATGACGGCACCACCGGAAAATACAATTCTGCTCTTGGATTTGACGGCGCTGATGACTACATTACGGTTACCAACTCAAATCCCATCGACCAAAACACGGGGCTGGTCAATGGCGTGACCGCTTCTGCCTGGATTTATGCAAATAATGCCGGAGAAGGCACGGGTGGACGGATATTGACCAAAAATGCGGCCACCTGGTGCCGTGTCGATACTCTTTCCGGCAGTAATCTCGATGTTCAATGTAGTTTGGATTTGGCCACTGATGCCACCCTCAACATCTCTGCCGCCGTAACCACCGGCACCTGGAACCACGTGGTTATGACCTGGACCAACGATGCCGATGATGAAATTACTATTTGGGTGAACGGCAAAAATGTGGGGTCTTCTGCAGACGGCGTCGGGGATCCTTCCGCTGACACTGCCAATCTTATTATCGGCAACGATAGCACTTCCGGTACAGCCACCTTCGACGGCCTTATCGACAATGTTCAGATTTATCCCTACGAAATGACCTCCGCCCAAATCCAACGCCTGTACAACGAAGGAAGCGCCGTGAGATTCGGCCCGGCTTCGGGATCACCATGAGAAAGTTAATTGGTGGATCGTTAATTAGAAATTAGAGGAACCACAGAGGAACCACAAAATTTATGAGCGAAAATGATAAATTGGCAATTCGAGAAAAACTATTTTCCCTTCTTAAACAACTTAATAGCTTAATCTCATACTATCGCCGATAACCCCTAATATCTAGTATCTAATTTCTAATTTCTAACCCACCACTTGAGGCCGTCGCTTACCACTTCCACCGTCCCGTCCCGGTCCGTGCGCAGAACCTTCGCCCCTATATCTTGCAAAAGCCGCAGGGCCTCCGGCGCCGGATGGCCATAAGAGTTGCGCTGGCCCGCCGAGATTATGGCCAGCTGGGGCCGGACCGCCTCCAGCCACTCACGGGTCATGCCGTATTTACTGCCGTGATGCGGCACTTTGAGGACGTCTGCCGCCTGGCTCTCCGGCAACAATCCAGTATTTACATCCCCGGTCAACCAGACTCTAAAATTTCCATAAGTCAGTAAGCCCACCCGGCTATTGTTATTTTCATCCTCCATCACTTCCCCTCTCGGCGGCCACACTAACCTCAACATTATTTCTCCCGCCTTCACTACATCTCCGGCATAATTATTTTTACCAACAAACTGTAATATAGTATATCGTTTACGCACATTTGCCAATCCCCCTGTGTGATCCATGTGATCATGCGTAGATACCACCACCTCAATTCTATGATCATAAAAGGGCATGTGCTCGCCCAGACACTTTAATACCGAGGAATTAGGCCCGCCGTCCACCAGCATTTGTGTCGTCTTGTAAGTCACCAAAATAGCATCTCCCTGCCCCACATCGCACACTACCAAATGTAATTTGTTATCCGGCAAAGCCAATACCGCTAACCAGATGGCTGCCGCCGCCAAGGCCAGTATTTTATACATATCGCCAACACCAGATAATACACTGCTACCCAAGCCCAAGACATTTTCCCTACTTCCCAATTACTAATCGGCCAACAACAAAGGCCAGGCCAAGTAATTTATGGGTCCCCACACCATTCCCGCCGCCGTAATTTGCATAATGGGCGGCACCGTCCACAACAGGGCCGCATTCACCAGCGGCGAAATGACGCTCAAATTACCGAAGTGGTGCAGGATCAGAGGGGTAGTCATGGCCTGGGCAGCCAAAGTCGTTTTCAGATCGGCACCCAGAACGGACAGGGTGGAACCTTGTCCGTTCGGACCCGGACGAGGTTCCACCCTATTCACCGGGGGTGATATAAAAAGAATTCCCCACGTCGCCGCAAACGACAGCTGGAAACCGATATCCGAAATCAATTTCGGATTCACAATCAACATGGCCGCTCCGGTTAATATTAACAGCCACTTGGCATCCCGCTGCCTTCCCAAAATCAATCCCACCATAGCCAGTATCGCCATAATTCCCGCACGTATAATCGACGGCTGCCAGCCGGCGATAGCCATATAAATGACCACTCCCACCACGGTCAACCCCAACGCCCACCGCCTGGATAACCATATCAAACTAGCGCTTAACATCCAACCGGTCACTAAAGTCACATTGTATCCCGACGCCGCTACTATATGTAAGAGGCCCACCCGCCGGTAGGCCTCTTTTGTCCGGTAGCTTAACCCGCTGCTCCCGCCCCACAACATGCCCCCGGCCAACACCCCCGCGTCTCCCGGCAGCCACCTTTCGGTTCGCAGTATGGCCCAATTCCGCCAACTTTCGGCATTCAGCACTCCCAACCACAGAGCGATAATTACCATACGCTAATCTGGTCCTTTATTTGCTCAAACACCTTTGTCCCCACTATTTTTCTCCCGACCAGTTCTGATATATTTTGATAGGGACGGCCGGCCATAATCTTGCCCGCCGTCACCGGCCCTATTCCCGGCAACCCCTCCAGTTCTCCCTGGCTTGCGGAATTTATATTTACTAACCCGTCACTGGTTTTTTCCGCATTTTGCTTCGGAATATATAACTTCTGCCCATCACTGACCTTGGCTGCCTTATTTAGATACTTATTTATATACTCTGTATCGGCGTCTCCAGTCAAGCCTCCGGCGAAGCGAAGGGCGTCCTCTATTCTGGCTCCGCCAGATAATTTATACACCCCCGGCCTGGCCACTTCCCCGCCTATATCTACCGTCAACTCCGCCGAAGCCGTAGCTGACAGAATTTGTACCGGCGCCGACTCTTCTTGAGTTTTATTCCAAAACACCCCCACCCCGATCAAGGCCGCCCCCACTAAGGCCGCCAGCACCGCCCAGCGGTGGACTTCCACCCAGGCTCTTAAGTCAAACATACAAAGTTAATAATTTTCCCCGGTACATAAATAGTGCGGTACTTGGCCCCGCCCAGATATTTCTTGACTTTATCACTCTGCCTTGCTCTCTGCTGAACGTCCGGGCCATTTTCCAATCTATCCCTGACCTTGCCATTCACCTGGACCACCATAATCTTTCTTTCGTCTGCCACCAGCCTGGCATCATACTCCGGCCACGGTTGCATATGTACTGAATCCTTATGACCCAGTTTGTGCCAGAGTTCTTCGGCTAAAAATGGCGCCATCGGAGCCAGTCCCAATATAAAGTCTTCCATCACATCCTGGCCCACCTTGCCCTGATGCTCCTGCCACCAATTTACATACTCCATGGCCGCCGCCACCATTGTATTGAACTTCAGAGCCTCAATATCCGTTCCGATTTTAGTCACCAACCTGGCCGCCCGCCGCTTTGCCTCCGAGGAACTTTGAACTTTGAACTTTGAACTTTGTGCTAATCTCCACACCCGCTTCAAAAACCGGTATATCCCCTCCACCGCGGTATCGCTCCAAGCTACCGTCTGCCCAAACGGCCCCATAAACATCTCATACAGCCTTAGAGTATCGGCGCCGTACTTACGCACGATCTCATCGGGGTTAATCACATTCCCAAAAGACTTGCTCATCTTCCGCCCATCGGCGCCCAACACTATTCCATGGGTTCGTCGCTTCATATACGGCTCCGCTGTTGGCACCACTCCAATCTCATGTAAAAACCTGTAAATAAAACGGGAGTACAGCAGGTGCAGGGTAATATGCTCCGCCCCGCCTTGATACATATCCACCGGCAGCCAATATTTCATTTTCCCTTTTGAGGCCAATTTCCGTTCATTTTTATTGTCCAAATACCTGATGAAATACCAATTGGATCCCGCCCAATTTGGCATCGTATCGGTCTCACGTTTAGCTTGTCCGCCACACTTTGGACATTTAGTTTTTACCCATTCCTCCGCTTTGACCAATGGAGATCCACCCGTCCCCGACGGTTCGTATTTCTCCAAATACGGCAGCTCTACTGGCAACTGGCTCTCCGGTACCATCACTGGTCCACACTTAGAACAATGCACGATCGGAATCGGCTCCCCCCAATAATGCTGCCGGCTAAATACCCAATCATGCAAATGATAGCTGACAGCCTTGAATCCCCATCCTTCCATCTCAATTTTTCCCCACAAACCGGGATCGGGCTCCATTTCTACTATCTCAATCTCATATTTAGTGGCAAATTCCAGATCACGAAGATCATGGGCCGGCACTCCCATAATGGCTCCGGAGCCATATTGGGCGGTTACATAGTTGGCTCTCCACACCGGAATTTTCTTTTTGGTCAGCGGGTTAGTCACATATTTGCCCGTAAACTCACCCCACTTAGTTTTATCTCCTTGCTGATTTGACTGCTCAGCCGGAATAGCCACGAAAGTCGCCCCCGCCAAAGTATCCGGCCGGGTAGTAAATACTTCAACATCATCAAATCTGATCTTCATCCCCTCTTTTTTCCCAATCCAATTTATCTGCTGCCTTTTTACATCTTCAGAGTAATCAACCGTCCCTAGCCCCTCCAGGAGTTTATCTGCATAAGCTGTAATTTTCAGTAACCATTGCTTCTGCGGCCGCCGCTGGGTCGGCTTACCGCACCGCTCATGCGTCCCGTTCGCCAACACTTCCTCATCCGCCAAGTTGGTTTTGCACGCCGGACACCAGTTTACCGGCACCTCCGCCTGATACGCCAGCCCCTTCTTAAACAGCTGCACAAAAATCCATTGTGTCCACTTATAATACTGTGGATCCGTGGTATCTATCTCCCGGCTCCAGTCAAAAGACAAGCCTAAAGCCTGACATTGTTTCCTGAAAGTGGCGATATTTTTAGGCACGACCTGGGAAGGGTGCACTCCCGTCTTCAGGGCATAATTTTCTGCCGGCAAGCCAAAAGCATCCCAACCCATCGGATACAACACGTTGTACCCCTCCATCCGTTTCTTGCGCGCGTAGGCATCCATCGCCAACCATGATCGAGCGTGGCCAACATGCAACCCTGCGCCTGACGGATAAGGAAACTCTACTAACAGATAAAACTTTTTCTTTTTATCGCCGTCCACCGCCAGATATAAATCCTTTTCCTGCCAGATCCTAGCCCACTTTTCTTCAGATTTTTGGTGATCGTATTTCCCCTCTGCCATACCCAAATTATACACTCTTTACACACTCGGTCTATAACCGTCATGTTCGCTCGCGCAGCGAAGAACTGACGAATATATGCCCAATGTGGTCCCGCGGTGCGGGACAGAAATACATTGGGCATATCGGACATAATATACTTTTTTAATTTCTGTCGATCACAAGACCCGACCGCTAATCGAATTTTTTTGTCTTTACTACAGGGCCAACTGTTAACAGCTTATTGACAAACGTTTTAGTGTAAACTAAATTTCATAGTATAATTTATATAATCAAAGCTGATTATATTTACCGCATATGGAAGTTGTCCACATCCTGCTGCAAAATTTCGCCCAACATTTGGCGGCCCAAAACGCATCCGCCAGTACCGTCAAAAACTATCTGGCAGATATCAATCTCTTTTTCCGTTACTTAAAAAATCACGACCGGCCGGTGTCCCTGCTCACTCTTCCTCATCAACTTTCCGGCTCTAATATTTTCTCGTACCACCAATATCTAATTTCTAATTTCCCTCCCCCTACTGTTAAACGCCGCATCTCCTCCCTGAACAAATTTACCTCTTTCATTATACCCATCGCAAAACCCCGCTTTAACTATCGCTTTGCTCTATTTATACTACTTACTATATCCCTATCTATCATCGGTGGATTTGTGGCTTCCCTGGTGCTACCATAAATAAATGCCTGCTAAAAATACTATCAAAACTTACACCGAACACGGCCACTACCACATTTATAATAGGGGCGTCGACAAACGGGATATTTTCCTGGACGACCACGACTATCAGACTTTCCTGTCTCTGCTCAAAACTTATCTGTCCCCTCCCGTCAAGCCGGATCCCAGCTCCCCCTTCAAGTCCGGACGCCCCTACCGCATCCGCCGCCGCCGGGACATGAACCTGCGGGCAGAAATTCAACTTCTGGCCTACTGTCTGATGCCAAATCACTTTCACCTCCTGATCCGTCAAAACACCACTCGCGGAATGGTCAAACTCATGCGCCGGGTATGTACCAGCTACGTCACCTATTTCAACACCAAATACGAACGTTCCGGTACTCTTTTCGAGGGAGTATACAAGGCCGTTCTGATCACAGGAGAACCCTATTTTTTACACCTTTCCCGCTACATTCACCTTAACCCCGTCAAAACCACCAAACTTGGCCCCCTGTCTACTTCCCAATCGCCCGTTAACTACCCTTATTCCAGTTACCACTGGTATCTCGACCCCTGTCCTCCCCAGTGGCTCAACACCTCCCTGATTCTGGCCCACTTCCGCCACACCTCCTACTCCGGATTCGTAGAAGATTATAAACTGGATTCCCAATCCTTCGTCGAAAACCTGACTCTGGAGTAAACGCACAAGGTGCAACCTTGTGCGCACAAGGAGAGACCTTGTGCGTTTGTGCTCTTGACTCATCACCGTCAATCCTCTTTAATAAATATATGAAACTCGCAGCTATCTTCTGTAAAATTGGCTTCATTGCCACCGCAATCGGGGCTTTTCTCCTCCCCTTTTTCTTTCTGCCTATCACTTCGGAATTTTATGACTTTAACAAGCAGGCCCTGGTTATCTTTCTGGCCCTGGCCAGCCTGCTCCTTCTTACCGGCTCCTTTGTAGCCGAACGCCAAGTCACTCTCACTTTTTCCCCCTTCGGCCTGCCTATCTTAGCCATTCTTGTGTCTCTGGTTCTCTCCACCGTCTTCAGATCCCCTAATCGTCTGGACGCCCTCATCGATCCTGGTCAAGTTGGCACTTACTTGGGATTGGCCGTCATTTTTTTCTGTGCTATCAATTTTATTCGTACCAAAAGTCAGCTGGACATTTTTTCCACCTCGCTAGCAGTCTCGGCCGCCCTTTTAGGACTTATAACTATTTTGTGGACTTCCGGCCTGGCTGCCAAAATTCCTCTAATTTCTAATATCCAATTTCTAAACTCCGTTACTTGGTCCCCCACCGGTTCCCCTCTAGCTACCCTGTCTTTGTTCATCGCTTTCCTGCCCTTCCTGGCTCTGCAACTTATACGCGAAAAAACCTTTAATTTTAAATCCTTGCTCTTGGCCGTCTGTTTCGCCCTGATCCTGACGGCCTCCGGTCTGCTCATCTATCGTTCCGACCGCCCAATTTTTCTCTCTCATCGTTTCAGCTGGGCCATAGCTCTCGAGTCGCTCAAAGTCTCTCCATTTTTGGGCACCGGCCCGGGATCATACCTGGCCGATTTCACTCAATTCCGCCCCGTCACCTACAATCTGACCCCCAACTGGTCCGTGCGTTTCACCTCCGCCAGCAACTACTATCTCCATCTTTTGGCCACTCTCGGCCTCCTGGGTACTGTAGCCTACCTGTGGCTAATTTACCGCGCCGCCGCCGCTCTTAAAAAATCCGGCAGCCTCCAATTAGTCCCCGTTCTGGTCATCTTTGCCACCCAGCTTTTTCTCCCTGCCTATTTCATCCAAACCGTCTTTCTGTTTCTTTTTCTCATCTTAGCCGTAGCTTCCCTTAAACTGGCCGGATCGTCTCTCATCCAAGAATCTAGCGTTGATATCGTCGCCGCCAGCTCCAAATCCTCGTTTTTACCCATTATTTCTCTGATTCTAGCCATCGCTACCGCTCTCCCCGCGGGTTACTTCTTTGCCCGCTCATATTTGGCCGAAGTTCTTTTCCAAGCGGCCCTTACAGCTGCCGCCAAAAATGACGGCAAGGCCACCTACGAAACCCTGATCAAAGCCATTTCCGCCAACCCTTACCGCGACTCCTACCGGGTAGTTTACTCCCAAACTAACCTGCTTTTAGCTAACTCCCTGGCTTCTAACCCCGCAGCTGCGGGGCTCACCGACGCCGACAAAAACACCATCACCCAGCTGGTCCAGCAAGCTATCCGGGAAGCCAAAAATGCCGTGGCTGTTAATCCCGCTCAAGTTGCCAATCTGGAAAATCTGGCCGGTGTCTACCGGAACCTGCTCAATTTTGCCCAGGGTGCGGACGCCTGGACCGTCGCTTCTTACCGTCAAGCTATCGCTCTCGACCCCGTCAATCCTAATCTGCGCATCGCCTTGGGCGGAGTATTGTACGCCCAAAAAAACTATGACGATGCCATCCGTCTCTTTCAACAGGCCGTTGACCTCAAGCCGGACCTGGCCAACGCCCACTACAATTTAGCCGCCGCTTACCGCGAAAAAGGTGAACGCCCCCAGGCCGTCGCTTCCCTGGAAACCGTCCTCACCCTGGTGGACAAATCTTCCGCCGATTACACCAAAGTCGCCCAGGAACTGGCCGACCTCAACGCCGCCCCGGCCACTCCCGCCGCTTCCCAGCTGACCCAGCCCGAGCCTCTGCCCACTCCCAAAGTCAATCCCCCCCTCCGGCTCGACGAGTCCCTTTCCCCATAGTAAAATCTAAGCACTAACTTCGAAATCCCAAATAAATTGGGCCGTTAGCATAGTGGTCGTGCGCCGCATTCGCATTGCGGATACGGGGGTTCGATTCCCCCACGGTCCACCCTTCGACAAGCTCAGGGTAAACCAGTATAATTAGCTTTGTTTGGGCCCGTAGTTTACCGGTAAAATATCTGGCTGGCAGTCAGAAGTAAGGGGTTCAATTCCCCTCGGGTCCACCAAAAAAGGCGCCTTGAGCAATCAAGCAGCGCCTCTTTTTTTGTCCCCAGACCTTTTTAGTTGGTTCTGGAAGCTTTAAAGCAGTCCCGGCACAGTACCGGTTTGTCACCTCTGGGTTCAAAGGGGACAGTATCTTGCTTCCCGCATTTGCTGCAGGTAATGGGATAGTCCTGTCTTTGGCCTTGAGTGGCTGCCTTTTTAGCTTGGCGGCAATCCGGACACCGCATGGGAGGGTTGGTAAAACCTTTGTCTTGGTAAAACTGTTGCTCCCCTGCCGTCCAGGTAAATTGCTTGCCGCAATCCTTACAGGTTAATGTTTGATCTTGCACTTAAATCACCTCCTTCGAGATTCCTACATAATTCGTACTTCTCCGGAAAGGAGGGTCTACGAGAATTAGGACTTGGCCACATTATAACATATTTTACGGAGCCAGTTCCTGGCTGTAGCGGTTTTGTTCCCACAGGCCGGCGGGCAGGGCGGAAATATATTCCGGGCTGAAGACAAACTTTTCCGCCGGAATGGAG
>LCKS01000018.1 GCA_001001555.1 Candidatus Amesbacteria bacterium GW2011_GWC2_45_19
AAAGTTATTCTTCCGAAGACATTTGACTATTAGCTTTGGTCTTACTCTCATGACAACAGTTTATATCTGTTGTCGCATATGTGTTGTCAGATTACGCCCCCCTTGACATTCCCCCCATTCTTCCCGCACAATAAAAACATGATTCCTGCCCTGCTTATAGCCGCCGCCCTGGCTCTGGGCATCCCGTCCCTCTCTTTCGTCTCCCCCGCCCCCGGTCAAACTATTACCGGTCCCAAAATCGCCGTCAAAATCGCCGTAGCCAACTTCGCCCTGGTAGATTACAAGACTCATCCCAAACTGGTTCCCGGCCAGGGTCATCTTCACCTCTGGCTCGACCAAACTAAGCCCACCAAGACTTCTGCCGTCAAGGCAGTTTCTCCCGCCTACACTTTTGAAAACGTCAAACCCGGGACTCATATCCTCATCGCCGAACTGGTGGCCAATGATCACTCTTCACTTACCCCCATCACTACCACTTCCGTTACTTTTACCACGGCATCTCCATCTCTCCTCACTACCCAGCTCTCACTACTTACTCCCATCGTCATAGCTTTCCTGTCTCTCGCCCTAACTCTCTATTTTGTCTCTACAGTAAAACCAAAGACCGGTAAATCTCTTCGAAAGTCGCGCTCCAAGCTTTCCAAATCCCACTCTCGCAAATAATCTCGATTTTATACAGCCGGTCCTCTTTTTTGGCCAAAGCCACCTGTTTCGTTTCTTTCACTCCTGCCCAAGTCAGAATAACCAGGCTAGCCGATTCAGTATTAATATAATTTCTCTCCCGGGTAATTCCCCCGGCCATTTCGTCCGCAATTATCGGCAAGTCCCGGGTATCCTTTTCCACTGTCACCGTAATTTTAGCTCTCCCAAACGGCTCACTAAATGTCATGTCTTTTGCTTCCCAGTCTTGGGGATACTTGATTCTGAATTTCAAAAGTTTGTTGGTATACACTCCTGCCAATTTTTGCGCCGGGGCTACCCCCTTATTCTCTTCCCACCCCTGCCCATAATTCTTCGTCTCTTCAATCCTCCACAGCTTATAATCCCACACGGTAAACCCTATTCCTACTATCAACAATGAACCAACAACCAACAACAAGGGTCTGTTTGGTATACTCATGATATGAGACATATTTTACCATTGCTTCTCCTCGTCCCTTTCGTCAGCCTGTCTCTCTCCCGCGACCGCCACTATGTATATCTCAACTTCGGTGGTCTAAGGGACGTTGCCAAAGTCAATTACACCTTAATTTACAACTCTGCCACCGGCCAGAAAGGCCTGGAGGGCGGTTTCAAGCTCAAACCCAAAATTTCCCGCTCCTCCCGCCGTCAGATCTTAGGCACCTGCTCTTCAGCTCGCTGCGTATATCACAAAAATGTCAAAAACGTGTCTCTGGACGCCACTTTCACCCTCCGCTCCGGTGGCACCATCAACGTCTCCAAGTCCCTCCCCTAAAACTTCACCTCTAATCACTAATCCCAATTTCCCGCGACCGCGAAAAAGAGGGATTAACTATTGATCTACTACCACTACCCCTGTCTGGCTGGCGTTTAAATGGTTGTGATATTTATATGTGCCCGGCCGGTCAAATACCAGCGACAGTGTTTCCCCGCCGCCAAAACTGCCCAGATTCAGGGGTGAGTAGGCCAAATGGGTAGGATGATTTACTGAATTGACAGTAGCGGTTGCCCCGCTGTTATTGGTCCAGGTCACTTTTGTTCCCACCGCCACCGTTACGCTTTGAGGCGCAAATCCGGAGGCGGTTAACACCACTGCCGGAGTGGAACTTTCCGATTGAGTTGGCTGGCTGGTAGGCTGGCTCGACCTCCCTAAAAATACTGCCCCCACTCCGATAACTGCCAAAACAGCGACTCCGCCCAGAATTACTTTGGTGTTCATCGCTTAAAGAATAACATGTTGCTTGCCAGTAGTGCAAATAGTAATGGGTCAGGAAAATAGGGAATTAGTGAAAGAAGCGCCACTATTACTCCAAAAGCCAATTGTACGATGGGTTTAGCCGGCGTGGTCATGGGTTCCGGCAGCAGAACCGCCACGAAAAAAAGCAGAGCCGGATCCAGCAGTGAGGCCCCAAACAAGATTATGAGAGACAAAAATGCCAACTGGATAAAATAGCGGCGCATGCGTAGCGCCGAAATCAAAAAGGGAATCAGCAAGATAAAGAGGGCCAACGGATAATTGGTTAACTGCTGCCAGGACACCCCCCACCAGGAGATATTTTGTCCCAAAATTATTCCCCCCGCCAGCAGGCCGAAAGCCGCCGGGTTAAAAATATGCCTGTCTCCCACCCGCAGGAAATTTTTGGCCAGCATAGCCAATAACCCGGTCAAGAAAATTTGATACCAGGGTGAAACTAGCAAGGCAATAATAATTCCGGATACCATGGCCGCGCTGGGAAAGAAAAAGGGCTTGCCACGTAATCTGGCAAACAGGAAGTCTGAACCAATAGTGGCCGCCAGAGATAATAATAATGCAAGCAGTAGTTTTATTTCCCCGGTGTGAAAAAAACTTGCCAGCCAGATGGCTGCCAGCGCCGCCACCATCTGCATCTTGGGAGTTTTAAAAATTGTCATTTTAGACCGCTTCTACTTGCTTAGACGGACATCTGCTATCCGCATAGGAGCAAAACACGCAGCAATCCCCCTCTTTTGGCTTGAGTGTCTCCCCACAGTTTGTGCATTTATAGAAATGCTGGCAGGCATCGGTCGGCATCTCTACTTTTTGAGGAGTGCCACATTTTGGACAAGTTAGTACAGCTTCCGTTTTTACATTCACTATTTGATTCTATAATCAATAAACCTTGTTCGCAACCATCTCTTGTCCACTTTCACGGTCGTGATTTTGGACAAATGCGACTACGCAGGCAGAATCCAAATTTGTATGGTCAGATTCTCTTTGGGAGATCCACTAAAATCGTCTTCACTTCCAAAGTTGCCGAACTCATACACATCACTTCCGCTCCCACAGGGACCATTTCCATTACCTTCGCTTTCGCCGCCGCCCCATTCTCCACCACAAAGGCCTCCATTTCGTTTCTCTTTAATGCTTCCGCAGTTTTTTCCATACCGGCATTATATATTATAAAACAATTATCGTCTTCGCTTTATTTGGCCTGCTCCACTTTTCTTACGATATCTATCAAAGCATAGAGGTAAACCGCAATGAATCCTCCCCAAAAAATGAGCGCCCGCAGGCCTCCCATCTCAAACAAATAAGATCCCTTGAGAACTATGGCTACCCACAACGCCCCGGCTCCCAACAAAAACCCCATTCCGTCTGCGTGTCTGCCGACGTACAAATGTCCTAATCCGGGAAATATCAACGATAAGAATCCCGCCAATGTTTTGTTTTTCATCATTTCTCCTTCGCGGTTAATTTCCTCTCAAACAACATAATATCACTGCACCCCGGCCGCGCTGCCTGTGCCCGCCCCGGATAGGCTAGCAACTTCTCTCCCCGTCTGATGACCGCGGCATCATTACCCGGAAATTCGGGCCAATTACTAATTTCAAAATTCAACCCGTCTTTTGATACTGCTTCATACGTCCCGCTCCACGCCCATCGCTTCCAGGCGGTCAAATCTTCCCACGGCGAAAACCCGCCAAAAAAGAACAGGTGATACCCATCCTTAAGTTTTACCACCGTCGCGTTACTCGATCGCTGTAGCAAGGTTAACGGCGCCTGTCCCACATCGATCCTCACTCCCGGATCCAACCGCCAATTTATCCCGTCCGACGAAGAAATACTCCTTATCCGCCACAACGGCCATGCCTTATCACCATATTTCCTGGAATCCGCCTTCATGCTCTCGTCAAAATAAATCCGATATCTTCCTTCTGCTGCCGCGACGCTCAAATGAGCCACACTCTGAATATCTTCAACCTTTCCTTCTCCTTCCACTTTGTAGTATTCCCTAACTTTGTCCATCTCATCCGGCCGTGGCGCCCCCGCTCCCGCTTCAAACCGGTACCCCTCCTCTTCCACAAACTTCAGCCCCTCCTTAGCCACCGCACTCTTAATCCCTCCCCTCATAAAATATAGTCTGATTCTCCCGTCCGGAAGCCTTGTTGCCGTAGGCATGCTGGCATTTTTCAAGACCAATCCTTCCCATTTCCAGTTTTTGCCATCGCACGATGACCGGGCATAGGTATTATTCTCTGACGGATGGCTTTCCTTCGTTTGCCCATGGGTGTACATCATCAGGCAACCGTTGGGAAGCTCCACAATCTCCGGGTTTCCCGCCGAGCAATCATCCGGCACGACAACCATCCCTTTATAGTTCCACGCCGGATCAAAGAGTACGTACCGAAACAACCCACGATAGAAAGCTAAACCAATCAGGCCAATAAGTACCACCGCTCCTACTCCCAGCCACCTCCAGTCATTCCCTTTCATATTTTTATCATATCACTCTCTCCCCGAGCAATCCTTTCTTTACCTGTAGAATAGCTCCAGAGTTTGTTGCCGGTGGAACTATCAATCAAAATAATTACGCTTTAGGTAACAAGCCGATAAAAATATACAGCTGTTCATCATGCGTCTGTTTCAGAGTCAGTTCCTGGTTGGAGTGAGAAGAGTCTGGTCTTGTCGTCAGCGCCGACGATCTGCTCAAAACCCGTACCGATCGGGATGGAGCCCGGCTTGACATGTGCAAAGAAGTATCTGAACATGATTTCTATTCACAGGACAAAATGCCTCTGCTTAGAAGTAATCAGGTGTTTTTAATAGAACAAGCCCTGCAGCAAAAAAAGGCCAAAATAGCTTAATTTTGGACAATTAGTGATAGAATGCAGGCGTGAATCAACATCTCCACCTACCATACCGCGAAGGTAATTCGACTGTAATTTTTGATGCCAAAGTCTGGAAAGCACTAATGCTGTTCCGCCGCCAACACAAACTGGGCGTATTTTTCTCCGCGCTTGCAGTGGTAGGCTTTCTGTCTTTAGGGTCTCCAATTATTGTTTCTGAACTTTCTTACCGGCTTTCCCGGTCAAATCAAATCCAGGGAGTCCAAGTCATCGGCCAAAGAAAAACTTTCGGCGATCTCTTGTTAAACGATCCCTTCACCATTACCATTCCTAAAATTGGCCTCACCGCCGGCATTCTGCCGAATGTCAATCCGGCTGATGAATCCGATTATCTTCCCGCTCTGAAAACAGGGGTTGCTCACGCCCAAGGCAGCTATTTTCCAGGCGGTGGCGAGCTGATTTACCTTTTCGCCCATTCAACCGATTATGCTTTTAATATCAAGAGTTTCAATGCGCTTTTTTATAATCTAAAAGAGCTTGAAAAAGGCGACAGGATTACTCTCGATTACCATGGCCGGTCCTTCAATTACCAGGTCGAGGAGAAAAAAATAGTCGCCGCCGATGATCTTTCGGATTTAAAAAATCTTGGCCAGGAGCGTATTGTTTTACAAACCTGCTGGCCCCCGGGGACCACCTGGAAGCGCTTACTGATTATCGCCTACCCGGTTTGAAAAACTCTGGAGGGCGTAATCTGACAACACATATGCGACAACAGATATAAACTGTTGTCATGAGAGTAAGACCAAAGCTAATAGTCAAATGTCTTCGGAAGAATAACTTT
>LCKS01000019.1 GCA_001001555.1 Candidatus Amesbacteria bacterium GW2011_GWC2_45_19
TCGGCTCACTGCATCCTGGGGGGGCAGTACCTCCCAAGGGTTGGGCTGTTCGCCCATTAAAGCGGTACGCGAGCTGGGTTCAGAACGTCGTAAGACAGTTCGGTCTCTATCCAGTAGGGGCGTGGGATTCTTGAGGGGGTCTGCTCTCAGTACGAGAGGACCAGAGTGGAGGTACCTCTGGTGTGCCGGTTGTGGCGTCAGCTGCAGCGCCGGGTAGCTAAGTATCTACGGGATAACCGCTGAAAGCATCTAAGTGGGAAGCCCTACCCAAGATTAGGAATCCATATAGACCCGTGGCAGACTACCACGTTGATAGGCTGGCGGTGTAAGGCGCGTAAGCGTTTTAGCTAACCAGTACTAATCGGTCAATTATATTAACGCGCTCTACTAACATTTCTCTTCACTTTTCAGGGTGCACTTTTAAAAGGCAAGTATTTCTCGGTCATTTGAGCGGCGTGGAACTACCTCTTTCCATTCCGAACAGAGCCGTAAAACGCGCCAGCGCCGATAATAGTACCGCTTCTCAGCGGTGTGAAGGTAGGTCATGGCCGGGAATTACTTGCCTTTTTTGGTGGTAATATGGAGAGATGGATTTTGTGGAAATAAAAGTGTGCGGACTAAAACGTGAGTTTCCTGTGGTGTCGATGGGGCCAAAGTTAAGAGTGGCTTCGGTATCTCTTTTGGGAGATGTGGAATTGGTGGAGACTGTTTCTAAAGAGTTGGTGGAACGGATAACGATGTGGAAGCCGGAGGTACTAGTAGGACCGGAGACAAAAGTGGTGCCACTATTGCAAAAAATGAGTGAAATTATGCGTTTACCGCGATATGTGGTATGCCGAAAAGGGATTCAAGCGTATATGGTCAATCCGATAGTGGTTGAGCCGAGGGAAAGGCAAAATCAAAGGGTTAAGGCTATGGCTATTGATGGCAGGGATAGGGAGTATTTACAAGGTAAGAAGACGGTGATAATTGACGACGTGGTATTTACGGGGGGAAGTTTTGCCATGGTCCGCCGGCTGCTGGATAAAGCCGGGGCCGTGTACGTGGGCATGGCGGCGGTGTTTAAACAGGGAGACAAATTTAGCGAAAATTATGAGTACTTGCAGAAATTGCCGGTATTTGCTAGTGTGTAGGTACAGCAAAAATATCCCAATGTGCCGTTGGGAAAATTAATTGATATAGGCACACATAACACTTCCAATGTTTTTGTTGGGGGTGTTTTTTGTTTCCCGGAAGGAGGTGAAACAAATGAAAGAAGTAATAAATATCCCAACAGTGGAATGGATGATAGCCGGAGGACTGATGGTATTGGGGATAATAGCGGCAATCAAGTATGCGCGGGGTTGGTGGGAGAAAAAGGTCTACGGTGATCCCCAAGAGATTATTTCTATCGGTCCGACCGGTCCACAAAAGTAACATGTTAGCAGAAAACCCGCATTTTGGCCTGGGCCATATGTGTGCCGGGTGTAAGTGGGGTATGAAGTTGCATCGCGGTTGCCCGGCTTTAAATAGTAAAATAAGAAGCAATGCGGCAAAAGCTGTGGATGGTTCCGTTGGTAATTTTCCTGGGCGGGTTAGGGATGGGGGTATGGCTGTGGAGCCGTTCGGTTCCAATGATCACTCCAGTGATAAAACGGAGAGACAGGCCGCTGGATAAGTATACGATTGAGAATTTGGGGAAGAGGGAATATCAGTCGCAGATTTTTATTGATGATGAGGTATCTCCCGGTGTATTTAAATTTCACTTTGATTCTGATGGCAAGAAAGTGACGGGATTGGCGCATGTTCCTAATGGGTGTAAAAAGTGCCCGGTAATAGTCCAATTTAGGGGATATGTAGAGAGGGATATTTATCAACCTGGAATGGGGACAAAAAGAACGGCGGAAGCATTTGCCAAGAACGGATTTATTAGTTTGGCGCCGGATTTTTTGGGATATGGAGAATCGGATAATCCACCGGATGATGTATTTGCAGAAAGGTTTTTAACATACGTGACAGGCTTGAATTTGTTGGCAGGGATAGAAAGTTGGGAAAAGGCGGGAAGCATTGGAATCTGGGGACATAGCAATGGAGGGCAGATTGCCTTGACAGTTCTGGAGATATCGCAAAAGGAATACCCGACGGTGTTGTGGGCGCCGGTATCTAAACCCTTTCCCTATTCCATTTTATATTACACCGATGAAGCCGAAGATAAAGGTAAATTGTTGCGCAAAAAATTGGCTAAATTTGAACAAGATTACGATGTGGATTTATATTCTTTAACCAATTATTTAGATCGCATTACTGCCCCATTACAAATTCACCAAGGAACCGCCGACGAAGCCGTGCCCCAGAAATGGTCCGATGAATTTATAAAAGGATTTAAAATTAAAAATTTTCCCGCGAAGCGGGATCCAGCTTTGCAGGAAAAATTAAAAATTAGTTATTATCTTTATCCCGGGGCCGATCACAATCTGGTGGGAGCCTGGGATAGGGTAGTGCGCAGAGACGTGGAATTCTTCCGCAGGTATTTTGGTCCTTGACAACTCCAGGAGTTCTTTATTAGACTGATACCTCAGGAGCTAAACATGCCGCCTGATTTTTTTAGGGCCAAAATTTTACCTTTGAGCCGTAAGGCTCCTTTTTTTTAATTTTGACCGACCAGGAAAGTTCCCAGAATCTTATTGGTATTAACTCCTCCATCTTTTACGGTACTATCGATCACTTCAAAAAAATTGGCCTGCAGTATGCTGATGTTCCTGCCATAGTTGGTATTACCGGCGCTTGCGAGAACGTTGATACCTTGTTTAAGGTTGGTAACCGTCTTAATCTACCCCTCTTTTTTACCCAGACCGGACAACTGGCTCTCGAACAAGTTCTCCAAAATTCCCATGGGGCTTACACCATTATTCATAGTGGTCGCGATGAAGAGATTGAAGATGAGAGACATCTGCGGCAGTTTCGCCTAACTGAGGAGGAATTCGATTGTACCCTTGCTGGCATGACCAGGGAAACTTATGACGAGGAAAAGATGTTTCTTGCGCTTCTGACTCACATTGAGAAGGCTACTAAGGCTATGATTTCGGCTGTTATTGCAAATCACCAAAAAGTTCTGACCTCAAAATATAAACGGGATCCGGGAATTCTTAGAGAGATTGCGGTTCGGCCATATTTGCGGATTGCCTATGAGGAGGCAATCGATCTTCTCCACCGAGCTGGCTATTCTGACCTGGTTTTTGGCTCTGATTTGGAAGCTGAACACGAAGCCAAAATTGTCGAGCTGGTTAATTTGCGGGCCAAAAGCTACGGTGCTTCTATCGACCGCTTTTCCCCCGTCTTAATTATGCGTTACCCGAAAGAAATAAAATTCTTTAATATGAAGGTTTCAAGTCAAGATCCCCGGGTCGTTCTCTCGGCAGATTGTATCTTTCCTTACTCGGGTGAGGGAGTTGGTTCGGCGGTGCGTGAGCATGATGGGATTAAGCTCATTGTCCGCCTGCTAACCTCCAATATGTACCGCCTACATGAGCAAAGGGGAGGCAAGTATGAAGACTTCCGTTGGTACACTGAAGATATGATTCTGGCCCAAAAAACCTTGCCCCACGCTGGTTACGGCATCGGCAATGAACGCGTCATCCAATTTATCCTTGGTTCGTCTGACATCCGGAAGTGCTCATTGTTTAGTCTAATGAGTCAACAAACTGGCGACTGGAACTTGGGCCGCCGTGGGGTTCTCCCTATGATCGAACACCGTAAGACAGTGCTCCTATCCGTAGGCCGGGAAGAAAATAAGCAGAAACTTCTCATTTACCTTAAAAAGATTAAACATAATGGCCACATTCTTTACACTACTAACCAGACCCATATTTTTCTGGAGAAATACGGTGTTCCCAGCACTCGGGTTTACAAAATAAGCGAGGCTGGCAAACCCAATCTTGGAGATCTACTTAAAAAGGATATGTTTGACCTAATTATCAATATTCCCACTGGTACTAAAACCACCACGGGGGAATCAACCGATGGTCAACTGATAAGGCAAGCCGCGATAGACACCGGTACCACCCTGGTGACTGATATGAATATTGCCCAATCTCTATTGGATAAACTTGCCCATTTTTGAATTAGGTCTAATCGGAAAAGCCAGGGCAGGTATTTAAACTTATCTGGACTTGCGCCGAAAACATCTGGGGTTTTAGATTGAGACGAGAAAATTTTATGCTAGAGGTATTATACCCAACTTACCCCGATTTGCCGAGCAAACCGCGATCCTGAATATATCAAAAAACTCTCTGTCAGCTCGAATTCGCCAACTATTTGCATTTGTCCAAAATCACGACCGTGAAAGTGGACAAGGGGCGGTTGCAAACCTGAGTATAGATGAGGGGTATTGATTTTTGGGAGAAACACTGGTAAAAACTGATAGTGCGGGGGACAAAATATATTTTTGTGAGCGGGGGAGTGATTTCGGGACTGGGGAAGGGGATAACGGCCGCTTCAATTGGGCTACTGCTTAAATCCAGAGGGATAAAAACTACTAATTTGAAAATTGATATGTATTTGAATGTGGACGCGGGGACGATTAGGCCGCAGGAACACGGGGAAGTATTTGTGACAGATGACGGGATTGAAACAGATCAAGATATCGGACACTATGAGCGGTTTCTAAATGTGTCACTACGCCGGGAAAATTACATGACGACAGGTATGGTATACAAGGCGGTTATAGACCGCGAGAGGTCTTTTGGATATAACGGAGAAGATGTGGAAGCAATTCCCCACGTAACCGACGAAATTATAGCCAGGGTCAAAAAGGCGGGAGAAGTAAATAAAGCAGAAGTGGTAGTGGTGGAACTGGGTGGGACGGTAGGAGAATATCAAAATGGGCTGTTTTTTGAGGCGAACAGAATAATGAAACTAAAAAATCCCAAAGATGTAATTCATGTACATGTGTCGTACTTATTCTGACAGGACATTTGCGACAATCTGGTAAGGTGTTTTGAGGTCAAGGCTGAGGTGGGGTCTTTCGTAGTTGTATTCGTGTAGCCAGTCAGCAA
>LCKS01000020.1 GCA_001001555.1 Candidatus Amesbacteria bacterium GW2011_GWC2_45_19
GTCACTGCTTTGGGAATTTTGGGCAACCGGCCATGTTGAGCCAGTTGAGAGTACCATCATGGAAATTGCAGATCTTCGCAACCAGCGTATGGACGATGTGATCTTAATGCTCGATCCAGTGGTTAAGATTCGTAAGGATACTGGCATTACCAAAAACGATATCATTTTCTCGCCTGGAGCAGTTTGGGAGCTACGCAAAATGGATGATGTAGTGATTGAGCGACCGCCAGATATAAGTCTCATGGGTGTTAATGAAGACAGACTCTTGCGAGATGAAATTTCTAGGACACTAGCTCTTGGTGAGTATTTGCAGGGGTTACCACAATCATCCAGTGAACCACTTGGTAAGGTAGCTATGCTTCTGGGTCAAAGCAACCTCAGATTAAGCATGAATGCCCAGAACATATCCAATGCCCTTACTACGGTTGCTAATATCCTAATTCAGTTAAACCGAGAGTTTATAGGTGAAGACAAGCTGTACCGGATTGTTGGCAACATTGTCGACTTTAAAGAATTTAAGTCTGAAGACAAGAAGGTCCAGGTTGATGCTATTGTTGAAGTAGAGCCTGTTATTCCACCGGATAAACAAGCCCGGCTCAATCAAATACTACTTTTATATGACAAACTTATTGCTCAAGATAAGCCAGATCCCAATAGTCCTGAGGATGTCAAGCTTTGGCTAATACGCAAACGAACCTGGATCAGTATGTTGATATCCTACTTGGTCCTGAATTGGTGCAAAAACAAGAAGAAATGGTAGAAACGCCATCAAATGATGAGCCCGTAGCCCCCGTAGCGCCTTCTAGCGACGCTTTATCACCTGAAACAAGCAATACACCACCTGTAGCCAACAAAAACATAATCAGAGAGCTGATTGGGAAAATTCCAGGTTTAGGAAAAATGCTTACTACTTAAGTCAGTCAAACATCTCACCTCATCCTTGTTTCATAAAATATAGTAGAAAGAACAGCCCTAGGACTATTCTGTAGTATCCAAAAAAAGTAAAGCCGTGTTTTTCGATTAGATTCATAAACAGTTTGACAGCAATCCAAGCTGAAATAAAAGAAATGACCCCGCCTATTCCGAGTAGCAGAAACTCGTAGCTTTGGAGAGACGCTGACGTTTTGAGCAAATCAAAACTGGTTGCCGCAAACATGGTAGGAACGGCAAGCAAAAAGGAAAACTCTGTGGCTTGTTTTTTTGAAAACCCAGTATACATACCACCTAGTATGGTTGCTGCCGCTCGCGAAACGCCTGGGATTATGGAAACACTTTGAACTAAGCCAATAATAAAAGCGCTCTTGTACGAAATATTCTCAATCTTTATGCCTTCACTTTTGTTCAGTGACTTATTTTTATCAACTATGATTAGTGCTATTCCTCCAAGAATAAGAGTTATCGAAACGACCAATGGACTAAACAAAAATGTCTTGATAATTTGGTAGAATAAAAAACCTATTACTGCCGTAGGCAAAAATGCTACAACCAATCTTTTGTATAACTGAATACTACTAAGGAACCTATTTGCGTACAGACATACGATTGCAAGAATCGCTCCAAGCTGAATAGCAATCTCGAAGGTTTTCACAAATTCCTGATCTGATAATTGTAAAACAGAAGACGCTAAGATCATATGCCCAGTGGAAGAAATCGGCAGAAACTCTGTAAAACCTTCGATAAGGCTTAAAATTGTTGCGTCAAAAAAATTCATTTAAAATTTATTGTTTGTTTCCCTGGGTTATTTTCTTTAGGGTTCGTGTGTAAATCACTACTTTTGCATCCTTCATCAACTTTGAAGACAGTTGCTCCGAAAGCTCCTGATGCTTCTCTTGGGTCAAGCGTTCACGGATAAACTCTTTTGAGTCTTCAAAGCTAAGTTGTTCTGGCTCAGATCGATCAGTCACTTCAACAATGTAAATGTAACCATTGGCTTCAAACGGCTGACCAATTTGACCTTTGGGGATAGCTTGTACTTGCTCATGATACTGGTGCTTAGTAATCTCACCCATAAAGTCCATTTCTTCTTGTATCCACTCTGTCACTTCACCACCCTTTTCCTTGGTCGCTTCATCTTCAGAATACTGTTTGGCTACACTGGCAAAGTCCTCACCTTTCTTGAGTGGTCCTGGAACAAGTTTTTTATATGCTTCGGAAGCTTTCTCAAAGGCTTTGTTGTGTTCATCATCAGTGGCGCTATCAGAACTGCCTGCGCGAATCACAATTTGACGAACCTTAGATTTTGCCGGCATTACCAGCTCTGCTTTACTCCGGTTATAGTAATCCTGCAAGTCTTTATCCTCAATTTTGATCTTGTCATCGACTTCTTCTTGTTCAAGCATTTGCGCCAAGACCTTTAGTCTCATCTCATCTTTACGTTCTTTGGTGTCTGTCTGGGATACCTGACTTAAACTGTCTTCATAGAGAAGGAGCCGTTCAATAATCTTTTCAACGAGAGCCTGTTTACCTTCGGTGCCTGAATAAGAAGTCAGGAAAGAAAGCGGGAGTTCCTGATATTCTTCCCAAAATTCACCCAGCGTAAACCGCTTACCATTAACGGTAAAGAGTGTTCTATCGGCATTATCGGTATAGTACTTCTTTTCAGCTTCAGTCATCACTGTGGTTTGCACGCTTGAACGGACTTCTTCGAAGCTTTGCTGACGTTCCGATGTTTTTGAAACTAAGCGAACGATAACGAATGCGTCTTTGTCGGTAATAACATCGCTTATTTGTTCTGGGTCTAAACGAAAGATAGCTTCTTCGAAAGAAGCGTCTTGCTCTCCTTTGATTTTGGTCCCGCCTGTTTGCGGGAGAGGTGAGCCCATTATCTCCTGATAGATTTGAGCAAAATCACCACCAGAGCGGATTTTAGACAGAGCCTGCTCGGCTTTTTCTTTAGCTTTTTTCTCATCTGCCGTCTTCGGAATACGAATTTCATGCACTACTGCTTGAGCTTTGACAAGATATTGATTCTTGTTGGTATCATAGTAGTTACGTAATTCCCAGTCGGCAGGCTCAGGAACAGCCAAGGTGGCCACATCTCTTGTAATGGAGGCTTTGTTTTTAAGTCCAGTGATATAATTTTGGACAAATTGGTCTTCTTTTTCGCTTTGCAGCTTGGTTTTGATTTCCTCACGTGTGTCGGTCAGTGTTTTTTCGCCAAAGTCTTTCTTGTTTGCTTCGTAGTAGGCTCCAATATCGCCTTCAGTCACTCCAAGCTGGCCTTTGTGCATCTGAGCGTGTAGTTCGTTGAGGTTTATCTCCTCCGTAATATGCTTCATGACGTGAGAAAATTCTTTATCCTGGTCAGGTTTTCGATTTGTTTGCCACCGCCGGACAATTTCATCGGTGATCATTTCCTGAACAATCAACCCATAACCCTCAGGGCTCTTGAGTTGTTTTTGAGTTGCTTCATCTTCAACAAGCGATGTTAAGTGTTTTTCAACATCTTCAATTGTTATACGACCGCCATCATAGCTGGCAACCACATTCGGTGCTGGTGGCCAGGGGGCAAAGATGTCTTCCCGAAACACAGTAAGAAGAATTACTAAAACTACACCTAATCCTAAAATGATTTTCTTACGTCTGGAAAGATGGATATGAGGGATGGGTAGTAATGATTTTTTGACTTCAGATTCTTGTTTTTGCTCTTCTGAAACTTGAACTAGTTCTGCTTTTTTAATATCTTGTTTAACAGGTTTATCCAACTGGAGTTTCTTAGATGCTTCAGTTACCTCTGGTTGTTTTTCTTTCTGTACAGGGAGGATTTTTGTTGACTTTGATTTGCTACCACCAGAAAAACCCAAAGATTGGCCTATATCGGCAAGCACTTGGCGCCAGTTGTCGCTTGTGCTGCCTTTATCGACCGTTTTCGGTTTGCGGTGGGAAGACGCTGACTTTTGTTTCATTGTTCTCAAGTAATTTTAGATTAACTCGTTCTCCTGGTTTGACAATATAGGTAATGATTTTGGGAAATATCTTCTCCATGCGTTCCAAGTATAAACGGAAACGTGTTACTTGTTCTCCGTAAATACTACTGTTAGTTCTATATTCCGCCAAAACTCCAGTAAACGCCACTGCCGAACCACTAGCTTCATTGATTTGAGCCTGGGCGGAACTGCTCGCCTCCGTGATCAACTTTTGGGCTTGACCACGAGCTTCTGGAATAACACTATTTTTGTATCCTTCCGCTTCGTTCATTATCTTGCTTTTGTCCTCTCTGGCACTTGAGACATCACGAAAAGCATCCGCCACCTCATCGGGTGGATAGGCTTTTTGAAAATTGACGCTGACAACTGCTAGCCCACTTTTATATGAATCCAAAAGGGTCTGTGTTTCTTTTTGCAATCGGTTCAAAACGCTCTGGCGCTCAGAAGTTAAAATATTATCAACTGCCGTTTCGGCACTGACTTTTGTCACGGCTGCTCGAACTGCATCGCGTACCGTTTGATACGCAGCGTAGTCAATATTGAATAAATAATCGGCTGGTTCTCGGACTTGATATTGGACGATAACCTCATAGTCAACAATATTGGTGTCGCCGCTTAAGACTTGAAGCTTTCCAGGTGTCTCAACATGCTTTGGATGATCTGGTTCAGAGCTTGCAAGTCCAACACTTTCCCGCCTGACCTCAGAGACATTAACTACCGTCTCTTTATCAATTGGCCAAGGGAGGCGATAATGAAGTCCTTCGGTCACTTTAGGATTAATTACTTTCCCAAAACGGGTAATAACTGCTGCTTCTCCTGATTTAACAATATAAACCCCGGACAAAAAATAAATAGCAATAATAATTAGGACGATATTTTTTGAGACAAATCGCGCATCAACATGTTTAAAGGCTTGTCGTATATCGATCATCGCAGATGAGCCGTCGGCCGAGCGAATAGTTGTTAACAATCTTTGAGCAAAGCGAACCAAGAACGCTACAGCCGTAAGTGCTTGCTTTGAAAGGTTCTCAATATAGTGTTTTATGTTTTTTGTTTGCTCCATAGTCATTGTCCATACAATTCTCACCCATACCTCCAAGCTCCCTAGTATCTCAACTTCCTTTTTAGGGGTTAAGATATTTCAAGAGCTCGGAATCTGAGGGAAGAATGAGTGTTGTGCCACTGTTAATAACCTTATCGTATGACTCAAGCGTCCGTAAGAACTGATAGAACGCTGGATCTTTGCCAAAAGATTGAGCATAGATACGAATGGCCGTAGCCTCTCCTTCTCCTATAATCCTGTTGGATTCTTCCTGAGCTTTGGAAAGAAGGGTTGTTTTTTCAGCATCGGCTTCGGCACGAATTTTGGTGGCCTCTTCTGTTCCTTCAGATCGCAGTTGTCTAGCAATTTGTTGACGTTCTGCTCGCATGCGTTGGAAGACGCTCTGTCTATTCGCTTCTGGGAAGTTAAGCTGTTTAAGCCTCACGTCGGCAACTTTAAAGCCATAGGCACGAGTACGCTCATCCTTTAAAGCCATAGGCACGAGTACGCTCATCGGTCTGTTTGGTGAGTCCAGAGAGCATCTGATCAAGCTTCATTTGATCTGGCTCAGTTGTTACTAAATTGGTCAGCTCATACTGCGAAAGAGCAACACCGAGTTCTGATGTCAGAATATCTGAGAGTCGAGAGGAGGCTCCTTGGGCATCTTGAACACTTTTGAAAAATTGCACCGGATCGTCTATCTGCCAAGTGGCATAGGCTTCAACCAACACATTCTTCTTGTCTTTGGTTAAGAATTCCGTCTGGGTTATATTGTAAACTTGTACGCGTTTATCCAAACGAATCAGGTTTTGGAAGGGATCGGGAAGTTTAGCGTATAAACCCGGTTCCTTA
>LCKS01000021.1 GCA_001001555.1 Candidatus Amesbacteria bacterium GW2011_GWC2_45_19
TAAGTGCGGGCACGAGCTCTGTTCCGATCTGGCCTCCTGCTCCTGTTACGAGGATTTTTTTCATCGTGAGATTCATGGGATAAATAATAGATTTTCCATTGCTCCCTTTAACCGGTCAGATTTACTTAAGGATAAGAGCCCGTAATCTCTTGTGTACTCTTCAAGGAATTTAATCAATTTAGAGTTCTTCTTCTTTATTGCTTGCTCGATTTCATTTTTAATATCTACACGCCCGATAAGTAACTCTACAAGCCCATTGAGCTCCCTTCCATATGCCATGTTCAAGGCTGTTGTGCCATGCCTCTCACTCGTTACATTAACATTAGCTCCATGTTCTAATAGTAATTCTACCATCTGCTCATCCCCATTTGCGCATGCGAAAATCAGTGCAGTAGCTCCAATTCCCCAGGGCGGAACAAATTCACCCACTCCTCTTTCCTTTCCGTACTCTACAAGCGCGTTACTATCTGCGCCAGCTTCTAGTAATCGCTTTACCGTCTTAATATCATCATAACGTGCCGCCTCAATCAACGGTGTCTCACCATGTACACCTTTCGCATTAACATCAGCACCAGATTCTAAGAGTACTTGTACAATCAGCTCATATTCCCCGCGGTAGAAATTTAAACGACTTATCGCCCTACTTAGTAATGTACCTCCTATGTCATCTCTAGCATTAACATCTACTTCTTCCTTTTCGATAAGATTTCTCACCTCTCCAAAATCGCCCTCCCTCACCCCTCTGAACAGCCTTCTTTCAAGATTCTCTTTATTCTGTGATTTTTCCCAATCCTCCCTTTTAACAGATAAAAATCCGTATTCTAACCCTATCTCTCCAAGTTCTTTTAATTCTTCTGCAAGCTCTTCAATGGTATCTGTTACCTTATCTGCGTAAAGCATGAATAACGCTATTTTCTGACATTGCTCTATACTAAGATCGGTAGTCTCTAGCGGAGTTCTAATGATTTTTCCTTCCACATTTCCAAAAATTTGCTCGGCATCATCGAAAACATTTTTCCTATAGAACGGGTCTGCATGAGCCTTTGACCAATACTTCTTCTGCAATTCGACAAAATGACTCCTTCCAGTTGCGAGTGCTAGTATAAATACCCCATCAGGTTCTAGCTTTGACATTAATTTATTAACAAATTCGATATCTATTTTTATCCCGTATAAGCTGTTAAGAGCCAATATCGCGTCAAACTCTTTATCTACAGTTGTTGAAAGATATTCTATGATCTCTTTGTTTATGAACCCCTTTGCTCTCGGAACTCTTTTTCTTGCTTCTTCTATAGCCATTCTACTCTGATCAAGCAAATAGAAGTTAGTCATTTCACTTATATATGGATCCCTCATTAGCAAGGAAGTAATATATCCATCCCCGCATCCGACATCTAAGATATTCGCAATTTTACCTGTAGGTAGACTTCTTTCTAGTCTCTCTAGCACCATGGCCGTTAACCCGCCATATTCCACTTTGGAGGCCTTTCTAAACTCAAGAAAATTATCAAATCCGTTCTTATAGAAATTGTTTACTTTTGGTTCTCTAGCTTCAGTTGAATCCATTTTAAATTAGGGATTAAGATGTCCGGATAATCTTGCGAAAGGAACCGCAAGAGCGATGTGAGGTAAGCCACAAGCGTACTTGAGAAGCCTTTCAGCACCCATGCCGAATCCGCTTTGGTGAAAATCAAACTCTCGATGTAGCTCAAAATACCATTCGTATTGATCCCTTGAATCTTTCAGGGGAGAGCGCATGAACTGCGCCTCCAGAACTTTAGGATCACTTTCAGTCTCTGTAATTCCTGTGACCTCACCGCATCCATCAAGATAAAGATCTGCGGAGACTGCATGCTTGCCATTTCTTTTCGTGCTGAAGAATTTTATCTGTTCTGGGTGATACATCACATAGACTGCTTTTCCGATCTCTGTGTGTATTCTTCTTTCATCTTCTGGGGAGAAATCATCTCCTTCTCGGATTCCGCAGATTTTCGCCGCTTCCTCATAAGTAACTCTTTCAAACGGCTTAAGGAGTGCCTCAAGATTTGAGAGTCCGAAGAACTCAAATGATTTTGATCCTCTTTCCAATATATTCTTTGCTATCTTCTTGTACATTCCCTCTATGAATCCCAATTCCCTTTCAAGAGGAACATCTTTGCAAAGACTTTCTATGAGTGTGCTTTCTGAAAGATGATTATTTGTATCAAAATAATGCTCTTTCCTGAAAGAAGAGTTGATGCTATAGACTTCCCCGAAGTGTGGCAGGAAACATTCTTGGTGAAGCTGACATGATTGCAAAAGGTAGGCTTCTTTGCCATAATAGTCGAAGCTGAATATCCTGTCATGGCTTTCGCATGCACCTGTTTTTGAAACTATGTGCGGGACAGAATGCTCTATGGCCTGCTAAAGAAATTTCGGACCTCTGAAAGCAATTCATGTTTCGCAAGTATGGAGTTAATGAGGATAGGAGAACGATTTATATCTAAATGCCTATCTTCTAAATTGGCTGCCGCTTCCAGAGCCCTTGCTCTCTCTGATGGATCCCCAAACCTCATGCCCTGCATTCTGTATGCCTCCAGCATTTTCCATCGGGATATTTGGCATGGCCAAGGCATGGATTTCCTGCCCTATCTTTAGAACTACAACGCCCTGCTACCCTAACCACCATATCTCTTTTGTGTACCTCAACGATAAATACCCTGGCTACCGTGCCGCACGGCGACACCTAGAAAGGATTAAATAGTTTAGCGCCCCTATAAAATAAGGCTAAGAATGGACACTGATTTAGGATTTATCCTAGAGAAGCTGGGCCTGACAAAGGCTGAAATTCTTGTTTTTTCTACACTTGTGCAAGGCGGAAGCTCTGGCATTGGCAATGTTATCAAGAAGAGCCAGCTCCATAGGGGCACTGTGTATAACACTTTGCAGAGGCTGATTCAGAAAGGGCTTGTTTATACCTCCGACAATGATGGCGTGAAGATTTATGGGCCGAATCAGCAAGGATTCTTGAGTGATTTGGCAGATGAGAGAGCGAGGCTTATGGAAAAAAGTACTTTGATGAGGGAAGTAAAGAAGAGGATAAAACTAGCCAAATTTTCTGAAGGGGAATTAGATGGGCAAGTCAAAGTCTTGCAAGGAGTTCCCGCATTCAAAAATTTCTTTCTGAACCTGTTCCAGAACAGCCGCAAAACTGAAGAGACATACAGCTTTTTAGGCAATGGGGGGCATGTGAGCAACTTTACCAGTCTCGATTACTATAAGTTCTCGCAGGAGCTAAAAAGGAAGCTTGGTGTCAAATGTCGTGTTATCCTGAATGAAGGCAAAAGAGAGCACCCTGATTTCTCTTTTGTGACTGGGAACATTAAATGGGTTGCGCCAGAATACGATTTCGGGAAAAGATACATATGGCTTTACGATAACAAGGTTGTTACTGTAGATTGGGGCAGAAATCCAATTAAGATAGAGGTCGATGAGGATAAGGAAAACTTCCGGTGGCATAATTCTGTTTACAAGGCATTCTGGAAAGGAGTCGCATTTAAGCGAGATGAGTACTTAGAAAATAATTTTTGGAAGAAGAAATCAAAAATATAATCCTATAAGACTACAATGGGAGAAAATACAAAAAAGTCAATATTCCACCCAACCATTACGGAAGAGCTATACGATGATAATAATCACTTAGGCATCGAAAGCATTGTTTTTTTATACCGATTGGCAATTAACTATCTTTGGGAAAAACTTGGATTTCCATTAAAGCTCTTGCAGGAAAAAGAAGGATTGACCAGGATGACGTTGGAGTCGCACATACAGTATCTTGGTGAAGTAACTACGGGTAAAGATATCAGGATAGAATCTTCTTTTGCACGAATAGGCAATAGCAGCTATGACCTATCACAAGGAATCTACGATGGAAATGATGCTCTACTTGGAACTCACTATCAGACTGCCTTGTTTCTAGATAACGAATCTAAAAAGCCAACCCCCATACCCAGGGATATCAGAGAAAAGATGGAGCAGCTCTTAACTACTAATATGCGGGAGAAAGTTTGTGCCCTTTGACGGCGCGAGTAAATGAACCCTATTATCTCCAAATCCCCCTCATGCAGTATGCAAGAAATTATAAAAGCAGATATTACCCAATAACCTTTATCCATGGAACGTTCCTGAATTCTTTATCGAATGTTGCTATATTAGTTATATCATTCTCATCCATTATTCCTATCGTTGTGCAATCTGTAAAGCTAAAGTAAGTTTCTTTTTGCTCCTTAAATATGGTCCATGCTTTCCGAAAAATCTTCTCGTCCACTTTAAATATTTTTGAAGATGCCTTCAGGTGTTCTCCGATAAAAATAACTTTTTTTATATCTTTTGTTCTTCCCAAAGTAACTGTTACGGTCTCATCAAAAATATAATCAGAAATAAACAGCTTTCCAAACTTCCCCCTAATTATATCATCTCTTATTTTAACAGCTTGTTGATGATTATGGTCTTTTTCAACTTCTATCGCTACCAAATAGCTAGTATCCAAAAAAATCATTTTTTCCAACCATACAGAATTTCATCGACCTCTTCACTCCATCTCACTTTTTTCTTTGTTTTGATTATTCCTGTTATCCTAATTAAATTTTTTGGGTCTTTTTCAACTTCTTTTCTTCCAAACTCTACCCACAGATTCATGGCTTCTGCTAAAGCCCTCCCAATTTTCATTTTTTCAGCAAGAGCCCTCTCTCTAAATTTTCTATAAATTTCTTCATCGACATTCCTCACCGTAAGCATATCTCCCATGTGTATTACATGTATTACATATTTATAAATCTTCCTTCACTCAGCTTTACTCTTTCCAAATCTTTTTCATACAATATGCCAGTAATGGGAAAAGGATTGTTGCATCTCCCTTGACTCTCGCAAAGGAAGCTCCTGCCTTTACTTTGCCCCAGCTCATCGCCTCTTCTGGCGGTGCGCCAGAGAGCGATCCTGATTCCGGAGAGGATGTTGTAATGTATATTGCGTAATCAAGTCCGCCTTTCAGTGAATTGAAAAGGATTGCATGATGCTTTGGCACTCCTCCGCCGAGGACGATGGCAGCTGTCTTCCGCTCTTTTTCATTTTGTTTTTCTGTAGTGATCTCATAAAGCTTTTTCATATCCCTTACTATATCCAGGCCGAAATCTTTGTGTTTCTCTTGCATCATCATGAGTGCGATGCCAAAACTGCCATCTGTGACAGCAGGACAGAAGTTAGGGATTCCATTCTTAGAGGCTTGGAAGAGGATTGAATTCTCATCATCTAGTTCCTTTCCCAGATTGTGGAAGAGCTCACTGGGAGTGAGTTGCCTTCCCTCTTTCTTTTGATTCACATAAGTTTTCTCCAGTGCCTGTTCCATGAAAGATTCAAATTTGGTGTAGTGCTCATTTGATACGAGGATATTGTAGATCCTGTTCAGGCCTTGCTCCCTCAATTCGGCATCGTTCTCTTTCTCTCCTGCAGCGAGAAATTCTCCAGAGGCTTTCATTATATCTTCTTCAATGCTTCCTACGGTTGTTATTAAAATAGAGGGAATACGC